>CAZPSH010000029.1:0-2435 GCA_964589625.1 uncultured Thermoanaerobaculia bacterium | reverse complement strand
CCCCCCCCCCCCCCCCCCCCCCCCCCCCCCCCCCCCCCAATATACGGGCCAACTTCCGAACCGCGGCCCACGGGGGGCCGGGGGAAGTGCGTTGCAAGGGAGGTTGGCGATGCAGAAGAAGGACAGGAAGCAGGGAAAAATAGGGACCTCTTATAGAGAGGCCCTAATGCTGCCCTACAAATGGCGTTATACTTTCTCTTGTCTTGTGCTGATCGTGGCACTTGGCGCTTGGAGCGGCGTGTGGGGCCAAGATGGCGCTGAAACGAACGTGATCCAATCGGGCGGGTTCGAAGAGGGGTCGTTTCTCTACTGGGACCAGTCCTCGCAGACCGACAGCGTGCTGATTCAAAGGGTAGGACCCGAATCGGCGCATGGCGGGGTGGCCATTGCCCGACTTGGGGGAGTACCAAGGGCCAGCGATTCACTTGATCAGTTCGTGGGCGCCCTTGGCGCCTACGCCGGCAGTGCCACACTGAGCTTTTATTGGAAGTCCGACAATGCGAAGCCCCAGGACCTACTCTCAGTAGAATTTGTCGACATGGGCTCTGGTCAAGCCATTCCGCTCGCCAGCTTCAGAGCCACCGCGGGAACCCAAGGATGGGCTCCGGTCGCCCTTCGCTTCACTCCGCAACAGCTCAACCTCGCACCCACGAGCGACTACTGGTTGCGGTTTGAAGTGGGCTCACAGTCCCCCAGGAATTCAAGCACATTTGATATCGATGATGTCTCGCTGACCTATGCCCCACAAACCACGGCTTCCATCGCGATGCTGTTGCCCACTGACCCGCCCGACCCAGAACTTCCCCCTCCCGTAGTCGACGAAGATGGGGACATGCAATTCGAGAGCACGCCCAATCACTCCGTGGAAGTCTTGGGCTCGGTACACCGAGACCTGCCCAACCAGTGCTCATGCGGTTACCAGGGAGGCCATCAGCAGCTTACCCTCCTGGCCACCGGGTACTCCTCATTGGACAACGACGTAAAGGTCAAGTTTGTGATCCAGGGAACGACCACAGTAAAAAGCGCGACGGACGTGAGCGTCGTCCCATTCGGCGGAGGGTATAAGATCACCTGCACCGTCCCTGATTCGCCGACCAAGAACTACCTCGGCCCTGCTCGCATCAAGGTCAAGCAGCACGGAGAGAAGGGCTTTACCCCAAATTACGGCTGCGATGCCTTGGGGAACGAAACGGGATTTTGGTACGGTTTCCCGGATCGCATCCAGGCTACGCTGTTGATGCAGTCTTCTCCTACGGTAAGCATCCTCGGCGGCGAAGGGGCGGGATTCTCAATAACCGCTCCTGGGCTTCGGACATTCCAGAAATGGCGAAAGGACCTTTCCCAATGTGCCCCCCTCCAGGCCAACTCTCCCTACGTGATCCTCCCGCTTATCTATGCGCAAGCGGAAGAGAATCCCTATGAAGGAACAGCCAAGGTGCGCGTCAAGCGGTCCAATCTCTTGAATTTCAATTGCCCCCGCCCCTCCACGCATTCAAGTTACTGGACCGGCGACGGCGCGCCAGCGGTGTGTAGCGACAGCACGCCGTGTTTGGACGTAAGCGCCCCGGCTACGGTCGTCATCCTGAATCCCGATGCCTTCAATCCCGGCGTACTGGACTCGCAGGGGATGCCGGCCTTGCGGGGCAGTGACAATCCATCGATCGGCCGAAACTTGCGTCCCTTTATGGGCGTCCTGACCCGTACAATGACCTTTGCTTTGCCACCCCCTCCAGTCTTCAGCGGCACCGGCACAGGGTATCTCTACGCGAACACCGTGGGTTACACCGACAACGGGTCACAGGCCAGCGACACCGCATTCCATCCGGTTTCCGGCGCGACCAACCGGAAGGTGTTCATGGGCCAGAACCTATACCGCATCAAGGCCCTTCGAACTCAGGGCGACACCAGTTGTTGGACAAAGAAAAACTACACGATGTTTGGCCCCATATGGCAGGACCCCCCCGATCCCACCCTGGGCACGACTTTTACGGCATGGGCCCCCGCACATTCTGCCGGCGCGGTCGTCCCTCTCATTGCAACCAAAGACGACGGTGAAGCGCCCCCATCGCGCCCCGCAGCGTCGTTCACTTACGTCCCATCGATTATGACCACTTCCAGCACGACCAACTGCCTCAAGAACGGCACCAACTGTCCACAAACGTACCCCGCCAACGGCGACGTCCACACGCTCGAGACCTTTGTCGTCGGGCCGCAGGATTACGATCGCCTTCACGTCGACGTTGGCGCTTGCCATGCCGAGCAGGGCAGTTGCAGCAGCTTTACCCCGACCTTCGGCAAGCGTGACATGGGAACCGACTCGCAGGGCCGCAAGACGGTGCAAATCACCGCCAGCGCGACGTCTTCCTCTGGGACCTACAGCGCCAGCGTAACCTATCCCATCACGGTTCAGCTTGACGGATATGGCGTAATCGAGC
>CAZPSH010000028.1:0-36182 GCA_964589625.1 uncultured Thermoanaerobaculia bacterium | reverse complement strand
CGCACCCCGCGCCGCCGCAAGGTCCGCACGGATTCCCGAAAGAAGCCCGGCGTCGCTCACCCACCCCAGCGTCCCCGCCTTTTCGACGTCCGAGAGAAACACGTTCCAGTGCTCGAAGGTACCGGGGGGGACGGAGAGGGGACCGAGGCCGGGAATCTTACGAATATAGCTGTCTTCCAGCGCTACAGAGCCTTCGAACTCCTCTTCGCCTGTTGCCTCGAAGTAAGCGTCGAACCAAGGATCGAGCCATGGCCTGATCCAAATCTCGCGGATGCTGGGCGGAGCGGGGGCGGTAAAGCCCATGGGAGGGATCGTATCACCGGGCTGTCTCCCGACTTGGGAACTTGAGATGTTCCACTCCATACTCGGTGTTAGCGGCGCAATCAACGGATCGGGATTGTATTGGCGACCCCATGTGCGCTTTGACCATCCAGGCGGACCAAAGCTGTTAGAGATCTCCCATTCTTCAACTCCCGATGATAATTCAACCGTCCACAGACCGACGGTGTTTTCCACCGGATTCGTCACAAGATACTCGTAGCTAAACAGTCCACCTGCAAGGGCTGCGCAGGAGGCACGGACCGAAAGCCCCTCAAAGGTGGGAAGCGGAGGCACATTCTGCGCCCCACCGGCCGCATGGAAGAGTAAGAGCAGAAAAAAGGCCACCCCCGATTTGCCCTTCATTTTTGCCCTCCTCAGCAATTGCATGGCTCGAGCTCGTAATGAATTTTGGAACCCTTCTTATGGCACTGCCGCAGGTTGAGCTCTTTTGCAATTCTGTCCATGTCTTCCTTACTGATCCACGGGCAACACGTTGTGTTTACATCCACCGACGTGCCCACTCGATGGAGGGCATGCGGACAATCCCAGCGATTGTCGCTGTCGTAGTCGTAGATTCCACCGTACACCAGGCTGAGATCGTTGTAGGACACAGTGATCCACTGATCGTGCTCGTCGTGGTACCACTCCCGGTACCTTTTCGCCAGCTCCGTAACCGCATGGATCATCTGCGGCACGGCGTAGAATTGCTTGCCTTGGGTATGACCTTGTGGGTCGGAGCCCTTATAGTACCATTCGCTCGCGGGCAGGGGCTCCAGACCATCCACGTGCGCCTCGACGAGAAGCGTGCCCATGCAGGAGCGGCATGTCGTATCGGATGGGTCCCGCTCCCAGATCACATCGGTTACGCACGCATACCCCCGCGGTGCAACCCAGTAGATGAACGTGCGGACCACGCCGGAGGCCTCCGGAATGCGCACGTTTCCAGAGTGTGTCATCGAATCCGTCTCCCAGTTTCCCGTCGCGAGGGCCGGGCGATCCATGAAATCCAGCCACAGCCCGCCGAGGCTATTCACCGGATCTCCTTCCATCCTGGAGTGAAGGTGGGCTCCCGTCCAGTAGTCCATGGCCTCCGGTGCTACGCCTTCGGTCGAGAAGTACTCGATCCAGGTGTTCTGACAGTTCAATGGGCGCCCGTCTTGAATGTCGTAACACCCCGTGAAGAAATCGAAGGTCAGAAGTTCCACCTTCGGATGGTCCTTGCATTTTACATAGTCGGGAATGGTGGGTTCGGTACAAACCCACGGGGTGAGCGCTGTCGGAAGCGGTTCGGTCGGTAAGGTTTGGGCTTTCCCGGCCGTGCAAACCCAAAGGGTCCAACCAACCGCCAACCCCAATCTCAAACCACGCACGAAGCTTACTCCCATCCTCCCCTCCCTTTTCGCGTTTCGCAAACACCGTGCACCAAAGATAGCCCCCCCCCACCGCCCGGTCAAGGGGCTGGGAGATAGACGCGCCGAGGGACGGCGTCCGTAGGGGAGGCCACATCGGGGTGCCGGGCTGGACCCAACCCGGACCGACCCTGCATCCCCCTCTTTCCCCGGCCCGCCTTGCCGGGGCCAACGCGCTAAATTACAATGGGATAGGAGGATTTCATGGAACCGTCCGGGCTCTTCAGCCGAGAGGGCATCGAGGCCCGACGCCGCGCGCTGGAGCGGTTCGCCGCCTGGGAGCGTGAGCAGCCTCCCGCCCCCGCGCCGAAGAACGTTCTCCCCGAACTCGACGCACTTTTCAGGCTGCTCGCTCCGGGTCCTCCCGGCCCCCGACGCCCCTCCGATTACGAGGGCGTCGCCACCCTCCACGCCGCCCTGGCCGTGCTCGGTGGGGAACCATGAGCGCCCTCGAGGCCGCCCTCGGAAGGGTGCACGACGCGCTGACAGCGGCCGGGGTTCCCTACATGGTGATCGGAGGCATCGCGGTGGCCCATTGGGGCGTGCCCCGCGCGACACTGGACGTGGATGTCACCGTCTGGGTAGACGAACCGAACCTGGAGGAGGTCGTGGACGGGATGTGCGCCCGATTTCGTCCCCTGGTGCCCGACCCCCTGAGTTTCCTTCGACAGACCCGTGTGTTGCCGCTCGACGTGGACGGGGTCCGCGCCGACGTGCTCTTCGCGCTTCTGCCCTACGAGCGCGCGGCCATCGATCGGGCGGTCCTTAGGGAGGTGGCCGATAGGCCCATCCGGTTCTGTTCGGCCGAGGACCTCATCCTGCACAAGGCCATTTCCGAGCGGCCCAAGGATCTCGAAGACCTGCGCGGCGTCCTCGCCGTCCGGCGCGGCTCCCTCGACACCGCCTACCTCGAACCCAGGCTCCGCGAACTCGCCGACCTCCTCGATCGCCCCGCCATTTGGCAGAACTACCTCCGGCTTCGCTGAGGGGGCGCTCCAGACGGGCAGGGTCGAAAAAGGGAGCGGGCGGGAGCTCCGAGGCGCCCGCCCGCGCGTGGAACTCGCCGAAAAATTCGCTACCTCTCCGGCACGGCCTTGTAGCCGTAGGCGATGACGCCGGATTCGCCGGCCTCCTGGATCTTGCGGAACTCCAGCGCCACGGGGAGTCCCACCTTCAGGCGCTCGGGCTCGCAGTCGGCGATCTGGCAAAGGATGCGCGTGCCGTCCTTCAGCTCCACGATGCCCATGCAGTAGGGAGCCTCGTCCCCGAAGCCGCGCGGGGCCGTTCGGATGACGGTGTGGGCGACGACCTTTCCTTCGGCGGGCAGGGTGTAGGCCTTGAACTTCCTGGAGCCGCAGGCGCAGACCACCCGCGGGGGGAAGTAGACCTTGCCGCAGGAGGCGCATTTCCCCGCCTCCATGCGGTAGCGCTGGGGGGTGTTGCGGCGTACGGTTGCGGGCGTGTTCATCACAGCACCTCCAGGATGTGGACGACGGCGCTCCCTCCGGAGCCGCCCATGTTCTGGGCCAACCCGCGCTTCGCCTTTTTGAGCTGGCGGGCCCCCGCCTCCCCGCGGAGCTGGGATACGATCTCGTGGATCTGCGCGACGCCCGTGGCGCCCACGGGATGGCCCTTGGACTTGAGGCCGCCCGAGGGGTTCACGGGGAACCTTCCGTCCCGAGCCGTGAGGCCGTCCCGGGTGGCCTTGCCGCCCTGGCCCCTCTTGACGACGCCGAGGGCCTCGAGTACGCAGATTTCGGCGATGGTGAAGCAGTCGTGCACTTCGGCGAAGTCGATGTCAGCGGCCTTGACGCCGGCCATCTTGTACGCCTTCTGGGCCGCCTCGTAGGTGGACTTGAGGAAGGTGAGATCCTCCCGCTGGTGGAGGGCGATGGTGTCGGTGGCGTGGGCCGAGGCGGCGATCTTCACGACGGGCTTTTTGGGCCGCATCTTGCGCGCCATGTCCAGGGGGCAGAGGACCGCGCAGGCCGCACCGTCGGTGATGGGAGAGCAGTCGAGGATGTTGAGGGGGTCCGCCACCTTCACGCTCTGGATCACCTGGTCCACGGTGATCTTCATGCGGTACTGGGCGTGGGGGTTGAGAAGGCCGTTGTCGTGGTTCTTCACCGCCACTTGGGCCAGGTCTTCCCGCTTGGTGCCGTACTTGTGCATATGAGCCGTGGCGATGAGGGCGTAGAGGCCCGGGAAGGTGGCCCCGTGGAAGGCTTCGTAGTCCTGGTCTGCGGCGGAGGCAAGGGCGTAGGTGGCCTGGGCGCCGGACACGTCGGTCATCTTCTCGACTCCCCCCACGAGGACCACGTCGCTCATCCCCGAAGCCACCTCCATGAAGCCCGTGCGCAGGGCGAGGCCCCCGGAGGCGCAGGCCGATTCGACCCGAGTGCCGGGGATGGGGCCCTGGCCGAGGTAGTCGGCCAGGAGGGAGCCGAGGTGCTCTTGGCCCGTGAAGAGGCCAGGCGTCATGCACCCCGCGACGAGGGAGTCCACGCGGTCCACGCCGGCGTCGGCGATGGCCTCCAGCGCGGCCTTCACGAAGAGGTCCCTCAGGGAGTCGTTCCACAGCTCCCCGAAGTCCGTCATGCCGATCCCGATGATGGCAACGTCGCGCATGGGCTCAGTCCTCCACGTTCTTCCGGATCTTCCGGCGGAACTTCACGTAGGTGCCGTAGTCCAGGTAGAAGGGGCTCTTGTCCAGATAGTCCCGGGTCTTCTTCGCCTTGCCCTGGACCTTGGGGAGGTTCTTGGTGCACGTGTAGATGAAGGCGTCGGAGCCCGCGCCCGATCCGAAGGAGCACATGAGGATGTGGTCGCCCGGCTTGGCTTCGTCGAGGATGGCCGACAGGCCGAGGGGCGAGGCGCCCGAGTACGTGTTGCCCAGGGTCGGAACGAGGAGGCCCGTCTTCACTTGATCGTCCGTAAAGCCCAGGTCCTTCGCCATCTTCACGGGGAACTTTCCGTTGGGCTGGTGGAAGACGATGTACTTGAAGTCCTTCACCTTGGCCCCGGCCTTCTTGAGGATGCCCTCGACGCCGCCGCGCACGTGCTTGAAGTAGGCCATGTCGCCCGTGAAGCGGCCGCCGTGGCGCGGGTAGTGCATGTACTCCCGGCGCCAGAAGTCGGGGGTGTCGCTCATGAAGGAGTACTGGCAATCCACCGTGGCCACCACGTTCTTCGTGCCCATGAGGAAAGCCGCCCCGCCCGCCGCCGCGCTGTACTCGAGGGCGTCCCCGGGGGCGCCCTGGGACGTGTCGGCGCCGATGCCCATGGCGTACTCCACCTCGCCGGACTTCACGAGGCCGTAGGCCAGGAACATGCCCTCGGAGCCCGCCTTGCAGGCGAACTCCAGGTCGGCGCAGTGGCAGTCGTTCACGGCGCCGAGGACCTCGGCCACGGCGGTGCCCGTGGGCTTCACCGCGTACGGGTGCGATTCGGAGCCCACGTAGAGGGCGCCGATCCGGGCGGCCTCCACGCCGGCGCGGCGGAGCGCGTTCTTCGCGGCCTCCACGGCGATGGTGATGGTGTCCTGGTCCGGACCGGGGACGGCCTTCTCCCGCAGCATCAGACCCTTCTTGTAGCTGGGCGCGTCCGCTCCCCAGACCTTGGCGATCTCCTCCACCTTGATCCGGTAGCGGGGAATGTACGCCCCGTATCCCACGATTCCGACCATGCGGCTCCTCCTTAGCGGGATCCCCCCCGATGCCAAACGAGGGAAAAGTCTAAGGTTTTCAGGCCGTGAAAGCAAGGGGGACCGCCCCCGGCCGCTTGAAGGGGGAGGGCCAACGGGTTCATACTCCCTTCATGCCGGAACTCGACCTCGGGGGGATTTTCGACGGCCCGACGCCCCACCTCGCGCCGGACCTCTTCGACCGCATGGGACCCACCCTGGAGGGCCTCCGCCAGACGGTCCTCGCCCTCACGCGCCACGAGGAGCACCCCTTTCGCCACACCCCCGGCGACTCCGCCCTCGAGGCTTCCGTGCGCCACCAGGCCCGGCTCCTTCGTCGAGAGGCCGAGGTGCTCGTTGTCGCCGGCATCGGGGGCTCCTCGCTGGGGGCCCGGGTCCTCTGCGCCGGCCCGCGGAGCCGGGTTCGCTTCCTCGAGGGCCTGGACCCCGCCACCCTTTCCGCGCGCCTCCAAGCCGTCCCGTGGGACCGGGCGGCCCTGTGCGTGGTCTCCAAGTCGGGGGGGACGCTGGAGACCCTCGTCAACGCGGCCTTGGCCCTCGAGGCCCTCCGCAAGGCCTGCCCGAAGAAGTGGAGACAGCGGACGGTGCTCGTGGCCTCCGCGGGAGACGGCCCCCTCCACCGCTGGGCCGAGGCGGAGGGAATCCCGCGCCTGGACATCCCTCCCCCCGTGGGCGGGCGCTATTCGGTCCTGACGCCCGTGGGCCTTCTACCGGCGGCCTTCGACGGTGTGGACCCATCGGCGGTCCTCTCGGGCGCCCGGCTGGGCGCCGACAAGTCCCTCCTCCTTGCAGGCAGCCGGAACCCGGCCCTCGCCCTCGCCCTCCTTCTCGTCCAGTTCTACGCCCAGGGCCTGAAGGAAGTGGACCTGTGGGGCTATGGCGAGCGTCCCTACCTCTTCGCCCGGTGGGTCCAGCAACTGTGGGGCGAGTCCCTGGGCCGAACGGTGGGCGGAGAGGGAGGCCACCGCATCGGACCGACGCCCCTGGCCTGCCTGGGGAGCGAGGACCAGCACTCCCTCCTCCAGCTCTTCGCCGACGGCCCCCGCACCCGCTGGCTCCTGGTCTTCTCCGAGGATTCCCCCGGTCCGCCCCTTTCGGCCGAGGCCCGGGCCTTCGCGGGACTTCCCGCCTCGGTGCCGAACGTGGGCGCCATCCAACGGGCCCTTTGCGAGGGGACGGCGCGGGCCCTCGGCGAAGCCGGCCTTCCCGTGGCGCGCTACGGCCTGGGTGGGGCCGACGCCGCCTCCCTCGGCGAGGCCTTCTTCGTCTTCATGGCCGCCACGATCTTCGCCGCCGCCCTCTTCGAGGTAGACCCCTTCGGCCAGCCCGGCGTAGAAGCCGGAAAGCGGCGGACGCGGGAGATTCTCGGGAGCGGGTAGGCGGTTCTTCCGGGGAGGATCCCAAGTAGCTACCGTGCTAGCCCTGCGGCGCGACCCATAGTCTTACACGTCTGAATGCCCCTCCGATTACCCCGTAGCTCCGGGAAGCCGTCCCGCTCCCGGCGGCGGACGACCCTTTTTCCGATTTCTCCATGCATCCTGGACGACCCCCCGCATCTGACGCCATTCGGCTTCCAGGCTCTCCGGGGGTGGGCCCTCCTCCAGGGAAAGGGCCGAGGCGGCCCAGAGGACGCGGAGGTCGGTCAGGCCCTGTCGGAGTCGAGGGATGGACGGAGGCCGCTCGAAATGAACCCGAACGCGGTGGAGGAGGGTGTCCTGAAAGTGGCGTGCGCGGGAGAGGTCCCCCGGTAAGCCCGAGAAGGGGTCCCAGCCTGCGCCCCGCGCGGGCACGCGCCCTTCGTTCAAGGCCGTCACCCCCGCCAGGAGGTCGGCGTGCCAGAGGCCGCCCTCCCAGAACTTCAAGGCACCCTCCAGGTCCGACGCCGCCGAACCGAGTTTCTGGAGAACCCTCAGGAGGTCCTGGATCTCCGCGCCGGATGCCCCTCTTCTCCCGATGAGGCCCCACACCTCTTCCAGGACCCTCCAGCCCAGGTCCGCATCGCCGGCCACCGGGCGGGCCTTGAGGTAGGAGAGGCGCTCCCACAGGCGCGCCGGCCCCGCGAAGTAGTTCCCCAGGGCGTCCGGCGAGGCGACGGGAGGGCCCGACTCGCCGTAGGGCCTCAGCCGCCAGTCCACGTCGTACAGGGCACCGTGGCGGGTCACGGCCGTGAAGCCCTCGGTAAGGGCGCCCACGAGGCGGGATTCGATCCGCGCCGACCGGTCGGGATCCTCCGGAAGCGCCCACGGCCCGGACTTTAGGCAGACCAGGTCCAGATCCGAGCGAGGTTGCATCTCCCGGGACCCCAGCCGTCCCAGCCCCAGAAGGGCGAAGCGGCCCTCCAAAAGCCTCGGCGGAAGGCCCTCGGCGGCCTCCGTCCTCCTCAAGGCGGACGAGAACACTTTCGAGGCGAGGCTTTCGGCAATCCGGGTGTGGATCCGGCGGGACCAGGCGACCCCGTCGCCCATGAGAATTTCCCGGGCCCGAGCCAGAAAGAAGAGGCGCTTCTGGGACCGGCGCAGATCGTCCGGATGCTCTTCCGTCCGCCCGCCCATATCCAGAACCTCGGTTTCCACGGCGCGCATTCTCTCGAAGGAAAGGTCCTCGATGAGGTCCGGCCAGCGCCCGAGGGCCTCCTCCAGCGGAGCGCTCCGGCTCATGAGTCGGAAGGCGAGCCGCGGCGTCCGGGGATGGTCGAGAAGAAGGGCCGCGAGGCGCGGCTCCCCGGCGATGGAGGAGACGTACCTCGAAAGGGAAACGAGTCCCCGGTGAGGATCCGGCGCCCGGCGGAACTCCCGCTCCAGCGAGTAGTGGATTCTCAGGAAGTGCTGCCGGCGCTGGGCTCCGCGGAGGTGGTGCGCCAGGACCTCGTAGAGGGCGGAGAGGTAGGGCAGGACGCGGTCCGGGTCGGAGAAGCCGGCGGCGGCGAGGAGCTCACGCATCCCCTCGGTCGAGAGGAGACGGGCCACTTCGTCGCCCTCGGGCTGGCCCTCCCGGAGCTCCGCCAGAACGCGGGCCATGAGCGCCGAAAGGGTGCTCCGGGCCTCGTCCACGGCCCTTCGGGCCGCGCCCCCGCCCGGGAGACGGAGGAACCGGGCCAGATCCTCCCAACCCTCCGGATCCTCGGGGAGATGGTGGGTCTGCCGCATGTTCTGAACCTGAGCCCAGTGCTCCGCGCGGCGCAGGAGGAGGTACGCTACGCCGAGATCGGAACGGAGGCTCGCCGAGAGGAGGCCCTTCTGCTGGAGTTTGGTGGCGGCGAGGAGAGTCTGGCCCTCCCGAACCCAGGGATCCCTTTGTCCGTGGGCCATCTGCAAGGCCTGAACGGAGAACTCGGCGTCCCGGATGCCTCCCGGCCCCTCCTTCACGTTCCTGTCCGCCTCCGACCGCCCCGCTTTTTGAAGCTCCTCCACGGATTTGGCCCGCATCCGCCGGTTGTTCTCGGCGATGCCGGCAAACGAATACTCCTGGTAGACCACGGACTCCATCCGCCGGAGGAAGAGGGTCCCCGCCTCCTCGTCGCCGGCGCACACCCGGGCTTTGATCCAGGCCTGCCGCTCCCACAGGTCGGCCCATTCACGGTAGTAGGAGAGGGCCGCGTCGAAGGAAAGGGTGAGTTCCCCGTCCCGGCCCCTCGGCCTCAGCGCCGTGTCCACCCGCAGGCAGGGGCCGTCCGGAGTCGGCGTCGAGAGCAGGGACACGGCGGACTGAAACCAGGCGTTGAAGAACGCGCCGTTGCTCGCCCCCCGATCGGTTTCCCCTTCCGCGCGGTAAAAGGCCACGAGGTCCACGTCCGAGGAGTAGTTCAACTCGCGCCCCCCCAGTTTTCCCAAGGCGAACACGGAGAAGGGACAGGGCACGGGGCGCGAGTCGGAGCCGGCGTGGAGGGGCTGCCCCAGGGACTCCTTCAGGGGCTGGAAGGTGAGGGAGAAGCTTCGGGCGATGAGGACGTCGGCGAGGGCGCTCAGGTCGCGGGTGACGCTCTCGGCGTCCAGGATGCCCAGGACGTCCTGGAGGAGGATGCGGGCCGTTTCCAGGGTCCGAAAGGCGGAGAGTACCGCGGCCGGCTCCGTCCCCCGCCGGAGGAGGAAGAAGCGTGCCAGCGCCTCCTCGAGATCCTCCCGGCCGCGGCCGTCCGCTCGGGCGACCCGGGCCGACAGGCCCGCCCATTCCGAGGGGCGGCGCAAGAGACCGAGGAAGAGGGTCTCGCTGGTTGTGGCCAGGTAGAGGAGGTGGAGGAAGGGGAGGTCCTCCTTGGGGAGGCCGGGACCCTCGGCCCACCGCTCCAGAAGCGAAACGGCGGTCCTTCTTCGGGGAAGGCGATCCCAGTGGGAGGCCAGGAGCCGACCCTGGGAAGGTGTGAGGTGGTTCGCAAGCCGGCGTGCCGCTTCGGCGCCGTCCATGACTTCGAGTGTACCCTCGTCCCTTACGCCCCACAACGCGGGGACTTCTCTTGACACCCGGGGAGAGGGTTCCTATTCTGGCGCGGGGAGGAGCACCATGGAGTCCATCGTCCTCGTGATGACTACCGTCGGATCGGAAGACCAGGGCATCCAGATCGCCGAGACCCTCGTGGAGAAGGGCCACGCGGCTTGCGTCAACATCATCAAGAAGATCCGGTCCATCTACCGGTGGAAGGGGGAGATCTGGGACGACGAGGAGTACCTCCTTCTCGTCAAGACCCGGGAGAGCCTCTTCCCTCAGGTGCGCGAGACGATCCGCGCCCTCCATTCCTACGAACTCCCGGAGGTCCTGTGCATCCCCATCGGACAGGCCGACGATAAGGTGCAGGCCTGGATCCTCGACGCCACCCTCGACCTGAACACCAAGAAGGCCGAGGTCGGCAAGGAGGGGTAGAACCTCAAGCTCCGATCGGGACGAGGGGACTGGGAAAGTAGGGGACTAGGGGACTAGGGGACTAGGGGACTAGGGGACTGGGGGACTGGGGGACTGGGGGACTGGGAGGACCCGGAGGAATGCGGGCGAGGGCGCCCGCCCCACGGATCTCGTTTTCGCCTTTGTTGTCAAATTCCAAATCCCCATTTCCAAATCCCAAATTCCCCTTGCCCCTTCCGCCTTTCGCCCCTGCCCTCACGCGGGCAGTCCCCTGCCCGGGGGAACCTCCCCGTTCTCCCGGACCCCCTCGACCTGCCTCGAAGGTTCGCCTTCGATTTCTGCTGTTCCTTAGACGCGCTCCACCGCCATCGCCACGCCGTTCCCCCCTCCGAGACAGAGGCTGACGATGCCGCGCTTGGCGCCGCGGTCCTTCATGGCGTGGAGAAGGGTGAGGAGGCAGCGAGTCCCGGAGGCCCCGATGGGATGGCCCAGGGCCACGGCTCCGCCGTGGACGTTGACCTTCTCCTCCGGGATCCCAAGAACCTTGAGAAGGGCCACCGACTGGGCCGCAAAGGCCTCGTTGAGTTCGAAGAGGTCCACCTGATCCAGCTTCCAGCCGGCCCTCTCGGCGACCAGCCGGACCGCGGGCTCGGGGGTCATCATGACCCAGCGCGGCTCCAGACCGGCCGTCCCGTAGGCCACGATCCGGCCCAGGGGCTCCACGCCCTTCTTCTCGGCGAAGCGCCCGTCGCACACCACCACCGCCGCGCCGGCGTCGTTGATCTGACTTGCGTTTCCGGCCGTGACGACGCCGTCCTTCTTGAAGGCCGGCCTCAACTTGGCGAGGGCCTCCAACCCCACGTCCCCCCGGATGCCATCGTCCTGACGGAAGGAGACGGGTTCCCCCTTCTTCTGCGGAATCAGCACGGGGAAGGTCTCCGCTTCGAACTTCCCGGCCTTCCAAGCGGCGGCCGCCCTTTGGTGGCTGCGCACCGAATAGGCGTCCATGGCCTCCCGCGCGATCCCGTATTCCGAGGCCACGAGTTCGGCTGTGAATCCCATGTGTTGGCCGTCGTACGCATCGGTGAGCCCGTCGGCCACCATGGAGTCGAGCACCTCGCTCGAGCCGAGGCGAAGGCCCGTCCTCGCCTGCTTGAGCATGTAGGGGGCGTTGGTCATGGATTCCATTCCACCCGCGGCCACCGCACGCGCGTCGCCGGCCTTGATCGCCTGGGCGGCCAGCATGACGGTCTTCAGGCCCGATCCGCAGACTTTGTTGACCGTGAAGGCCGGGATGGAGACGGGAAAGTCCGCCTTCAAGGCCGCCTGGCGGGCGGGGTTCTGGCCCACTCCGGCCTGCAGGACGATCCCCATGATCACCTCGTCCACTTCGTCCGGCCCCACTTGTCCGCGCCGGAGGGCCTCCTTGAGGGCGAAGGACCCCAAATCAGGGGCTGAAAAGGGCGAAAACGCGCCCATGAATTTGGCGATGCCCGTGCGGGCGCCCGAGAGGATGAAGATGTCCGACATGGCGACCTCCCTAGTGGTTTCGCGAACGGGCGGCTGGCCGGCCCCCGTGATTCCAAGAGCATCAGAATACGCGCGACGGGCCTCCGGCGCCAGTCAGAAAAGATCCTCCCGGATGCCGGGGCCGAGGACGATGAGGGCGTCCCCTTCATGGATCTCGGTGTTTCCCTCGGGATTGAAGGTCATGGCCCCGTCGGCCCGCTTGATGGCCACCACCAGGATCCGGTGGCGCTTGAGCAGTCCCGTCTCGGTGAGGGTCCGCCCAACCAGCGGGCCGTTCGGGCGGACGGTGAACTCCTCCATCTGGAGGTGGAGGTTCTGCTTTTCTGTGGCCATTTCGATGAAGTCCGTCACGTTGGGGTTCAATACCATCCGCGCGATGCGCTTGCCTCCCTCCCGGTGGGGGCTGATGACGTGGTTGGCCCCCGCCTGGAGAAGCCGGCGCTCCCCCGATGGATCGTTGGCGCGGGCGAAGATGACCAGCCCCGGATTCATGTCCCGGGCCGTCAAAATGACGTAGAGGTTGTCGGGATCGTCGGGGAGGAGGGCGATCAGCCCCTTGGCCCGCTGGAGGCCCGCGGACCGCAGGACCGACTCTTCCCGGGCGTCGCCCTGGATGGCGAGGACACCCTCCGCGGCGAGGCGCTCCACCTCCTCGGAGCGCCTCTCGATGATCACCACGGGGATCTTCTTGAAGGCGAATTCGGAATGCACCACGGACCCGATGCGCCCGTGGCCGCATACCACGTAGTGACCGGTGGCTTGCTCGATTTTCTTGTTCATCCGTCTACGCTCCAGGGCTACGACGAGGCCCCTTTCGACCACGAATCCGAAGAACCGGGTGAGGTAGTAGGAATACACCGCCACCCCAACGACAATGAGGAGGATGGTGAAGAGCTTACCCGCTTCCCCCATGGGTTTCCAGGCGCCCAGGCCCACGGTGGAGAGGACCACCACCGTGGTATAGAGCGCATCCACGAGGGTCATGTCCTCGAGGAAGATGTAGCCGACGGTGCCCAGGGCCACGAGCGCCGCCAGGCCCATGCTCAGCAGCGCGCCCTTTCGGAGATTCGCCTTCACGTCCATGGGCGCCCTTTCAACACGTTCACGCTTCCGTCCGCCACCGAAAGGAGGTCCTCCCGGTCGTCGGCGGCACGGTCAACCCTGGCCGCAGAGCCGGGCGGTTCCCCGCAGCAGCCTTCGCGCTTCAGAGAGGACCCGCGCCTTCACCTCCTCCAGGGGACCCGCCAGGGAGAAGCCCGCCGCCAGGGGATGACCGCCGCCGCCGAAGCGCTGGGCCAGGTCGTTGATGGCCACCAACCCCTTGCTTCTCGCCGAGACGGTGACGGTGCAGGGCTCCACTTCCACGAAGAGGAGGGCGATCTCCACCGCCGCCACGGACAGGGGAATGTTCACTACCGTTGGCATCTCCATGGGATCGATTTGGTAGCGGCGGAGCATGTCCCGGGAGACCTCCGAATAGGCGATCCGGCCGGTGCCGTCGAGGCGGAGGTTCTGGATCACCTCCCCTTCGAGTTTCACCTCGTCCAGTCGGCGCTGCCAATTCAGGCCGCGGTGGATGGCGTAGGGCTTCGCGCCCGCCTCCACCAGCCGGGCCGCCACGTGGAAGGTCTCGGGCGTGCACCGCTCGAAGGCGAAGGAGCCCGAGTCGATGCTGATGGCCGCGAAGAGCGGCGAGGCCATGGAAGCGTCCAGCTGCACGCCCATGGCCCTCAGGAGGCGGTACAGGATCTCCCCCGTGGAGCCCATACCCGTGTCGGAAAGGACGTGGTCGAAGCCGTGGTCGCATTCCGAATGGTGGTCGAGGCAGACCTTGACGGCGCGGCTTCGGCTGAAGACAGGCTCCAGGCGGCCCAGGCGGTAGGTCAGCCCCACGTCCAGGACGACCACCGTGTCCGCCTCGTCCAGGTATCCGTCGTGGGCGGCGGGGTCGTAGACCTGGATTTCGTCCGGAGAGGCGAGCAGGAACCCGAGGGCCTTGGGGACCACGGTGTCGTTGACGACCCTCGCCTCCTTCCCCATCGCCTTCAGGGCCCTCAGGAGGCAAAGTTCGCAGCCGATGCCGTCCCCGTCGCTCTTGACGTGGGTCGTGAGCCAGAGACGCCGGGCGGCGAGGAGCGCGGCGGCGGCGGAATCCAGGGAGCCCTTAGGGATCTTCACGGGGCCTCACTTTCAAAAGAGAATACGCCTCTCGCCGGCTCATGCCGCGCCTTCGGGCCGCCTCCCGGATGGCCTCCTTTTCCCGGTGGCCGGCGGCCACCAGAGCCTCCACCTCCTCCGAAAGCCCTGGCTCGTCCGGACCGGCCCTCCGTGTGGGGGCGGGCGGCCCGAAAAGCAGGGCGAATTCGCCCTTCTCCGGCACGTCCTCTGGCGAGGAGGCGGGGGCGACCGACTCGAAGCGCTTGGTGAGCTCCCGTGCCACGACGCACTCGCGGCCCGGCAACAGGGCCGCCGCCTCTCGCAGGAAGGCGCGCACCCGGTGGGGGGCTTCGTAGAAGACGAGGGTGGAGGGATCGGATGCCAGAGTGCCGAGAAGTCGCTCGCGTTCGCCCTTCCGCCGGGGGGGAAACCCGAGGAAGAGGACCCTGTCCGCAGGAATCCCCGCGACGCTGAGGGCCGCGGCGAGCGCCGAGGGGCCGGGAACGGGAACCACGGGGATCCCCCTTTCCCGGCAGGCCCGGACCAAAAGGTAGCCCGGGTCGGAAATCCCGGGAGTCCCCGCGTCGCTCACGAGGGCAATGGATTCCCCCCCCTCGAGCCGGGAGAGAACCTCTCCGGTCCGTCCGCCTTCGTTTCCCGTAAAGTAGGAGGTCATAGGTTTGGAGATCCCGAAGTGGGTGAGAAGCTTTCGGGTGTGACGCGTGTCCTCGCAGTAGACCCGGTCCACCGCTTTGAGCACCTCCAGGGCGCGCAACGTGATGTCGGATAGATTCCCGATGGGCGTGGCCACCACGTACAGAGTCCCCATCTCCCCCGCCTTAAGGGACGCGGATTATAGCACACAAACCCTTTGGGAAAAGGAAAGGGACCGGGATCGCTCCCGGCCCCGTCCCGGAGGTCCGCCGGTCAATGGGCCCAGGGAATGGTGAAGGGCACCTCAATTCGCGTCCCGCTCTCGGGGTCGTCGTAGGTCAGCGTATAGGTTCCCGAGGCCTTCCCCTGCGGGTTGGGGAAGTAGAGGAGCGCGATGAAGAAGGTGCGGTTGGGCAGTTCGACCTTGTCATACAGGATCCGCGGGGGGCCCGAGGGGTTCGCGAAAAAGGCCACCCTGGGGATCTGGACGTTGGCCAGGAAAAGCATGGAGCCGTAGTCCGGCAGGCGGCCCATGTACGTGTAGTCGTTGGAGAGGAGGTTAGGACCGTACCCTTCGGTGACCACTTCGGGTGCCGGAAGGGGGTGCTTCACCCCGGAGGGGTCCGTCAGGGTGAAGGTGGTCCGGTCCGCGTGGAGGGTCTTCCGTTCGGTGTGGCCCAGGTAGATCAGGAGAGGGATGTACTTCTCCCCCCCGCGGTACCTCGCCGCGTCCATGTCCACGAGCAGTGTGGCATCTCCGCTGCGGCCCGCGAATCCGTAGGTGGATACCTTCGAGACCGACGGGTCCGCCGCCAGGAGGGCGGTGAAAAATGCAGCGGCCGCGAGGCCCAAGGTGAAGAGCTTGTAGCGCATGGTCGACCTCCGTTCTTAGGACATGATTCATTGTAGCAACGTCCGTACCAGAATCCCCCTTCCCGACCCGACCCCTCCAGAGACAACGGGTATCGGGAGGGGAGGCGGTCCCCGGCCCCGGGCTCTCTCCCGCTGTCCGTTGGATACCGTTCCCTTTTCCGGCCCGTGTCCTGCCCGGAGGACGGCGGCCCTTGCGGCCGCCACCGGGCTTTGAGTAATGTGGTGGGGTCCGCAGGAGGGGCGCATGGCCCAGGAGTCGGGGGAAGACCAGGCCACGTTGACGATCGGCCAGGTCGCCCGGACCACGGGCCTCACCGTAAGCACCGTCCGCTTCTACGAAAAGGAGTTCGCGGGGTACCTCCGCCCCCGGAAGACGACGGGGGGCCACCGGAGGTACCGGCCGGACGACGTGGAGCGGCTGCGGCGCATTCACCACCTCACCCACGAGTTGGGCCGCCCGCTCAAGGAGGTCCGGGAGACGCTCATTTCCGAGCTGGACCCAGTCTGCCTCAGAAGGGACCTGGATCTGCTCCTGGACGTCTTCGAAAGCCTCGTGCAGGAGAACGTGAAGCTTCACCAGGCAATCCAGGAACTGACGGAGCGGGTCGTGGCGCTGGAGGAGGAGCGGCGAAAAAGGCGCTTCAAACTTTTCTAGCCACCAGCTTGACCCGGAGGACCCAGCCTTCGGGCGTTTCCTGAAAGAGCTCCCGGGCGGCCACGGCAGTCACCGACACGGGCCTTCCCGCGGAGTCCTTCCCGAAATCCAGCAGCAGGCTGACCTCGTCGGACCCTCCGAGGGCCGACTCGGGCACGTCGAGAATGAGGTCCGCCGGCGGGGCGCTTCGCCCCGTCCGCGCCAGTTCGTCGAGGGCCGGCGCCAGGTCCCTGACCCGGGGCTTGGTGGCCGTCAGGATTGGAGTCAGGAGGCTGTCCCGGATCCGGTCCAGCTCCACGGAGATCCGCCGGCTGGTCGTGGCCACGGTCTTGACCTTGGGTGCGGTGCGCGCCAGTTCCGTATCGCTGGCCCGGGTCTTCAGCGTGGCGAACTCCACCTCCGGTACCGGCGCCGCCGCGACGGAGGCAACCCGGGCGGGACCCGCCTCGCGGGAGACGGTGACCGGGGGTGCCGCGGGTCTGGCCACCGGAGCGGGCGGAGGGATCTCCCTGGGCTGGGCCACGGGTGTCTCCGACGGCCTGACGAGTTTCGCTTTCAGGGACTGGAGGGTGAGTCGGCTGATGCCCTTGAGGGTGTCGAATACTCCCGCCCCGTTCACGGCGCTCGCCTCGAAGGAGGGACGGTGCAACGGATTGAGGTCCGCCTCGAGTTGCTCGATGGGCAAGAGGTTGGAGAGGTCCCGCTTGTTGTACTGGAACACCATGGGGATGTCCTTGAGATTGATCCCCATTTCGTGGAGGTTCTTTTCCAGGTCTTTAAGGCTCTCGATGTTGGCCTCTCGGACCGGAACCTGGGAGTCGGCCACGAAGACCACCCCGTCCACCCCCTTGAGCACCATCCTCCGGGTCTCTCCGTAGAAGACCTGGCCGGGGACGGTGTAGAGCTGGAACCGTGTCCGAAATCCCGCGATGACTCCCACTTCGAGCGGAAGCAGGTCGAAGAAGAGGGTGCGGTCCGATTCCGTCTCGAGAGAGACCATCTCGCCCCGGCTCTTTGGGGAAGTCTTGTTATAGATGTACTGGAGGTTGGTCGTCTTTCCGCAGAGGCCGGGGCCGTAGTAGACGATTTTGGCCGCCATCTGCATGGTCGCGTAGTTGAAAAAGGCCATGGCCTAGTCCCTCACGGGCTACTGTGCCACCCGGACAGCGCCTTTTCAAGGGCGTCGAGGGACTCTCGCCGCTCGGGATGCCTCTCCCGCACGAGGTCCAGGGCTCCCAAGGCCATGGCCCTGTAACGGTCGCTCAAGTGCGGCCAGCGCTTGAGAGCCTGGAGGTGGTTGCGGATGATCTCCTGGTCGGACCGCTCAATGGGCCCGGTGATCGCCGCCACCGGACCGCTGGCAAAGACATTCGATACGGTCCCCTCCATGAGGCTTTGAAAAGCGGGCAGGGAGACCGACGGGTCCGCTCCCGCCAGGCGGAGCATCTCCTGGCTGTCCGCAATGAGGGCCACGAGGTGGTTCGCCGCTACGACGGCCGCCGCGTGGTAGAGCGTCTTTCCTCTCGGGGAAAGGGAGAAGGATTTCCCCGACATGGACCGGACCATGGCCTTCATGGCGGTCATGGCGTCGGGGCGGCCCTCGAGGGCGAAGGTGGCCTGGCGGAGGTTCTTGGCCCCCGTGAGCGGATCGGGAAGGGTCATCACGGGGTGGATGGAACCCACGCTCGCCCCGCGGAGCCGGCACGCCTCCAGGATTCGGGCGGGCAGGGCTCCGCTCAGGTGCAGGACCACCCTCCCGCGAAGGTTGGGATCCGCGGAGGCCACGGCTCGGTCCACGTCCTTCAGGGCCGTATCGGGGACTCCCAGGAGGAGGAGCCCCTCCTCCGGAAGATCGTCCAGGGTCTGCAAAACCGGGCACGCGAGCCACTCGGCCCCCCTGCGCGCCGATTCGGCAGTGCGCGAGGCGCACGCGGCCACCGTCCAGCCCGCCCCCCGGAGCGCGAGGGCCACCGAGAGTCCCGCTTTACCGCAGCCGATGAGCGTGAGGGTCTTATCCATGGCGCCTGAAGGCCTCCAGCAGGTCTTGAAACTCTTGGGGAAGGGGCGAGAGGACCGTAATCCTGCCTCCGGCGGGGCTATCAAAGGTGAGGCGGTGGGCATGAAGGAAGAACCGGCCGGCCTCTCGAATGCGATTGCGGAGAGGAACCGAGGGGAGGCCGTTCTCGGGGTGGCCCCCGTAGACTGCGTCGCCCACCACCGGGTGCTTGAGGTGGGAGAGGTGGACCCGGATTTGATGGGTGCGGCCCGTCCGGGGACTCGCCTCCACGAGGCTGACGTGGCTCAGGACCTCCAGAGTCCGGAAGATGGTGCTCGCCTCCCTTCCTTCGGACACGACGGCCATGCGGGTCCGGCGGCGCGGGTCCCTTCCTATGGGAAGCGCGACCTCCATCTCTTCTGCGGGCAGGCGTCCCCACACCAGCGCCCAATAGACCTTTTCCGTCCTCTGCGCCTTGAACTGCTCCATCAAAGCAAGGCGGGCCCCTTCGGTCTTGGCGAGCAAAAGCACGCCCGACGTTTCCTTGTCCAAGCGGTGGACGATCCCGGGGCGGCTCTCGCCGCCCCCCGCGGAAAGTCGGACCCCTCGGCCCGCGAGGACGTTGACGAGGGTGTCGTCCCAGTGGCCTTTGGCCGGATGCGTCACAAGCCCCGACGGCTTGTCTACGGCGAGGCAGGATTCGTCCTCGTAGAGGATCGTCAGCGCGCCTTCCACCGGGACCAGTTCGAAAGGCCGGTCCTCGGGAAGGTCCAGGTCCACCCGCTGACCCGCCCGGATCTCCGCCGAGGGCTTGGCCGCCTTGCCGTCCAGGAGGATTTTGCCCGCCTCCAACAGGCGGCCCAGGGCAGACCGGCTGAGGCCCCTTTCCTTCAGCCGGGAAGCCAGGTAGGCATCCAATCGGCGGGCCGGGCCATCCGCCGTGAGCGATAGGCGCGGCACGTCAGGCCTCCCGGGTTCTCGCTCGGCGGAACGTCCACGCCGCCCCTGCGGCCGCCACGGCGCCCAGGGCCACGATCTGCGAGAGGGACAGTGCGTCCCCAAAGTAGAGACCGCGCAGGCTGTCTCCCCTCAGGAACTCGAGGAAAAAGCGTGCCGTCCCGTAAAGAAGCACGTAGGTGAGAAAGACACGGCCCGAAAAGCCCTTGCGGTGAAAGAGCCTCCACAGGACGGCGAAGATGGCCAGGTCTGCCAGGCTCTCGTAAATCGGCCAAGGGTGGATGTGGGTCCCGTCGGAGCACGTGGGTACGGCGGGAAACACGAGCCCCCAGGGAAGATCGGTGGGTTTCCCGTAGCAGCACCCGGCGAAAAAACAGCCCCAGCGGCCCATGGCCTGCCCCAGGGACAGGCAGACCGCCGTCACGTCCGCCGCCGGCCAGAAGGGGATCCCGTGGCGCCGCAGGTAGAAGGCCGCCACTCCGGCGGCGCACAGGAATCCGCCGTAAAAGGCCCCGAAGGAGCGCAGGTTTTCGAGGAGGTACCCGACGGGATCGGCGGAGAAGGCGCGGAAGTCGCCGATCACCAGGACCACCTTCGCGCCCACAAAGGCAGAGAGGAGGCTGTAGACGAAGAGGTCTGTCATGCGCTCGGGGTCCAGGCCCGCCTTCGGCGAAAGCATCCTACCGAGCCCCAGGGCCGCGAGGGCCGAAAGCGCGAGGAGGATCCCGTACGTGCCGACGGCGAAGTCACCGATGTGAAAGAGGATCGGATGCAAAGTCCTTCTCCTTTTCCGGGCGCAGAAACGTGAGGGCCACGAACACCAGGATCCCCGTAGAGAGGGCGGCGTCCGCCACGTTGAAGGCGGGCCAGCCCGGTCCCTCGGGAATGTGGAAATACAGGAAATCCACCACCGCGCCGAGCCGGATTCTGTCCAGGAGGTTCCCCGCCGCGCCGCCCAAAATGGCCGCGAGCAACCACCGATCCAGGGCGCGAGAGCTCTTGGAATACAGGTAGCCGAGCAGGGACACGCCCAGAAGCGGGATGGCCAGGAATACGGCTAGGCGCGCCCACTCGGGCAAACGGTCCAACATCCCGAAAAGCCCCCCCGGATTGTGCCAGTGCACCAGCGAGAACCACGGCGTTACGGTTCGCTCCCCTCCGAAAGGAAGGGCAGCGGCCAGCCAACCCTTGGTGGCCTGATCGAGGACCAGAATGGCCGCCGCCGCCGTGAGGGGAAGAGACCGGGCCATGTCAGGCGCGGTTGCCGGTGACCGCGGAGCACCGGGGACAAAGCGCGGCCTCCCCGCACCGCACGGGTGCGGAGGTGATGGTCCAACACCGCTCACATTTCTCGCCGCTGGCCTTCGACACGGTTACCGGCGAGGCCTGGGTGTCGGGGATCTCCAGGCGCACGGAAGAGACGATGAACAGCTCCGGAAGCACGCCGGCGTATCTGCGCAGGAATTCGGCCTCCTCCTCGATCCCCGGGCGAAGGATCACCTCCGCCTCAAGGGACTTGCCGATTTCCCCTCGCTGCCTGGCCTCCTCGAGGACCTTGTTCACGGCCTCCCGGACGGCCCTCAGCCTTTCCCACCGTTCGGCCAGGGCCTCGTCGCCGCGGCTGGAGGCTTCTGGAAACCGGGCCATGTGGACGGAGGGCGTCTCGCGGTCCGGGAGGTACGACCAGACCTCCTCGGCCGTGAAGGGCAGAATGGGCGCCATGAGACGCACCAGGGCATCCGCCAGCCGGTAGAGAACCGTCTGAGCGGCGCGGCGTTCCGGGGACGCGGCGGCGCTGCAGTAGAGCCGGTCCTTGAGCACGTCCAGGTAGAAGGCCGAGAGGGTCACCGTGCAGAAATGTAGAAGTTCGTGGTAGACGAGGTGGAAGGCGAACTCCCTGTAGGCCTTGAGTACCCGGTGGATGACCCGGTCCAGCAAGACCAGCGCGTACCGGTCCATCTCCGGAAGGTCCGGATGGGCCACCGCATCCGCGGGGACGAAGTCCGAGAGATTGCCCAGCAGGTACCGGAGCGTGTTCCGGATTTTCAGGTAGGCGTCGGCGTTCCTTTGGAGCATGTCCCAGGAGAAGCGGACGTCGTCCCGGTAATCCACCATGGACACCCACAGGCGCAGAATCTCGGCCCCGTGCTTTTTCAGGGCCTCCTCCGGGGAGATGACGTTCCCCATGGACTTGGACATGGCTCGGCCCTCTCCGTCGAGCACGAAGCCGTGGGTGATCACCTTCTTGTAAGGCGGCGCCCCCTTGAGCATGAGGGCTGTGAGGAGGGAGGTGTGGAACCAGCCCCGGTGCTGGTCGCTCCCCTCCAGGTACACCTCCGATGGCCACGGGGTGTCCAGGTCGTGCCCGAGGATGGCCCTGTGACTCACGCCCGAATCGAACCAGACGTCCAGGATGTCGGTCTCGGGCCGGAAGGCCGTACTCCCGCACTTCGAGCAGGCGTAGCCCGGCGGCAGGAATCGGCGGGGGTCCCCTTCGTACCAGACTCCCGCTCCCCGGGCGGAGATTTCGTGCCGGACGGCGTCGAAGAACCGCGCGTCCCGGACCGGCTCCCCGCAGGACTCGCAGAAGATCACCGCGATGGGAACCCCCCAGCGACGCTGGCGGGAGAGGCACCAGTCAGGCCGGCCTTCCATCATCGCGTGGATCCGGTTCCGACCCCAGGCGGGAACCCACTCCACGGCGTCGATCGCTTTCAGCGCCTTCGCCCGAAGATCGTTGTGTCCCATGGAGATGAACCACTGCTCGGTGGCCCGGAAAATGAGAGGGTTCTTGCAACGCCAGCAGTGGGGGTAGGAGTGGGTGATGGTCCCGGCCTTGAGGAGGGCCCCCCGGGACTCCAAGAGTTTGACGACCTCCGGATTGGCGTCGAAGACGTTCATCCCGGCAACGTGCTCCACATCGGCCGAGAACCGTCCGCGGCGGTCCACGGGACTTAGAATGGGAAGGCCGTAGCGGACTCCCGATAGGTAGTCGTCCTGGCCGTGGCCCGGGGCCGTATGCACGCACCCCGTCCCCGTGTCGGAGGTCACATAGTCCGCGACGATGCAGAGCGAGTCCCGGTTCAGGAAGGGATGCTTCAGCCGCAGGCCCTCCATCCGGACGCCCTTGAACCTCCCCGCTACCTTTCCCTCCCGGCCGACCTCCTGGAGGAAGGCCTCGGCCAGCGCCTCGGCCACGACGAGGGTTTCCCCCCCGCACTCCATCGCTACATAGGAGAACTCGGGATGGAACGCCACGGCCAGGTTGGCCGGGAGGGTCCACGGGGTGGTGGTCCATATGACCACCGATACCCCGGGGCGGTCCAGGCACTCGGGGAGGGAACCCTCTTGGCCGGGCGCCACGGGGAACTTGACGAAAACCGTGGGGGACCGGTGCTCGGCGTATTCCACCTCCGCCTCGGCGAGGGCCGTCTCGCAGTGGATGCACCACTGGACGGATTTCATCCCCTTGTACGCGTACCCCTTTTGGAAACACTCGTGAAACGCCGACGCGATGGAGGCCTCGTAGGAATAGTCCATGGTCCTGTACGGGTTGTCCCAGTCCCCGAAGATCCCCAACCGAATGAACTCCTCGCGCTGGATGGCGATGAACTTCTCCGCGTATTCCCGGCAGTGGCGGCGGAAGGTATGGATGTCCTCCTCGCGCACCTTTCGACCCTTCTCCTTTTCGATCTGGAGTTCGATGGGCAGGCCGTGACAGTCCCAACCCGGCCGGTAGGTCACCCGGTAGCCTTCCATGGTCTTGGACTTGAGAATGAAGTCCTTGAGGACCTTGTTGAGGGCGTGGCCAAGGTGGATACGCCCGTTGGCATAAGGGGGGCCGTCGTGGAAGGAGTACACCGGGCACCCTCGGCGGGCGGACTGAATCTGGGCATAGATCCCCGCCTTTCTCCAAGCCTCGAGCTGCTGCGGCTCCCGCTGGGCCAGATTGGCCTTCATGGGAAAGTCGGTCTTGGGAAGGTTCAGGGTGGTCTTCCAATCCACGCCCACGGCGTCCTCCTTAAACCATTGATTCTACAACAGGACTCCTCCGGCATCAACGAGACGGAGCCCTACGAGCTGGGCCCCCGCCTCGGGCGCCCCTTTTTTGCCATCCATGGCTGTAGCGAATGGGCGAGATCCGAGCCAGGCATCGAGAAGATTCGGGCAACAGGAGGGGTGAAAAGGTGGGCCCCCCGGCCGGAGTTCCGGCCGGGGAGTGATGGTTGAGGTAGGGTTCGAATTAGGTGGGGATGAGATTGAGGAAGGAGGTCGCCCGTGGCGCCCTTTTTGTCAGGAAAGAGAATCTCAGGTGGGGTTTAAGCATGGCTGCCTCCGGCGGCCTCGGCCGGCTTCGCTGCAGGGGCCGAGCCGGTGCCTTCGGAGGACGCGCCCCCTCCCGCGGGGCGCGCGTAATCGGTCACGTAAAATCCCGAGCCCTTGAACTGGAGTGCCGGAACGGAGAACATCTTGTGCACCGATCCGCCGCAGTTCGGACAGGACGTGACCAGGGGATCCGAGAGCTTCTGGATTCTCTCGAATCGCCGACGGCACAGTTCGCATTCGTATTCGTAAATCGGCATTCCTCTCACCGTTTTCTTTTTCCGGAAGCAAGTGTAGTCCGCCGGCCCCTTCTTGTCAAGTCCATTCCACGCGGCCGAATACTGCGTTCACGTCTCATTGGGGGATATCGCACCTCGCCCCATGTCCTCCTTTCCTTGCACAGACATACATCGATTTCCACTCGAAACCGTATCCGAAAACGCCGTTCCACTCCCGGTGCACCTTTCGGCGTCTCCCGGAGGGCGCTCGCCCAAGGGTTCGGGAAGTGTAGAATGGCCGGGCGGAGGTGGTTCACCATGGAGGATGCGGTCCGACGCTTGTTGGCGGCCCTGGGGGAGGATCCCGACCGTCCCGGCCTGAAAAGGACACCGGTACGGGTGGCCGAGAGCCTTCTGGAGCTGACCCGGGGGCACCGGGAACCCCTGGAGCCGATCCTGGAAGGCGCCGTTTTCGGGGATCCGTCCGAGACTATGGTCCTGGTCAAGGACATCCCCTTCTACAGCCTCTGCGAACACCACCTCCTGCCTTTTTTCGGCAAGGCCCACGTCGCGTACGTTCCTGCCGGACACCTGATGGGACTCTCCAAGATCCCCAGGATCCTGGACCACTTTGCCCGCCGCCTCCAGGTCCAGGAGCGGCTCACGGAGCAGGTGGCGGACACGCTCAATCAGGCCCTGAGGCCCCGGGGCCTGGGGGTCGTGCTTGAGGCGACCCATCTCTGCATGGTCATGCGGGGCGTGGAAAAGGAGGGAAGCTCGGCCACCACGTCCGCGCTGCGGGGCTCCTTTCTTGAGGATGCGAGGACGCGCGCCGAGTTTCTCGCGCTGATCCGTCCCGCGGGGCGCTCAGAGTAGACCGGCCGGAGACGTGGCCTGCGGGAAGTCATGGTCCCTGCAGGATGGCGGTACCCGGTGGGGGCTCGAAGGCGAAGAGGGACGGGTCCACCCGGTCCAGTGGCTCGACGTCCGACAACTCAAGCGTAATTTCATTCCCTAGGGCGTCCCGGAAGAAGACCCGGCTCAACCTTCCGGTGGACGCATCGGCGGCCACCTCCAAGTCCCTTACACCGGAGGAGGCGTCCCTTAGGACCAGTTTCAGAACCAGGAGCCGGCCGAGCCGTTCCACTCCCTCGCAGGCCACCTCCCGCTCAAGGTCGCGCTCGCCCGAGAGGAGTCTCAGCGCCACGGGGGCATCGCCCGCGTCCATCCGCCGAACGAAGGCTTGTCGCTCCGCCGGCAGATAAAGGACGGATCGCCTTCCGTCCGCAACGGCCAGCTTGCCGGGCGGCCTGGAATACTCCCAGCGCGTACGCCCCCCCTCGGCCAAGACCAGCGTACCCTCCTCCGCCTCGCTTTGGTTCAGGGCGGGGGATCGGAGGACGTGGCGGAATTCGGCTCGGAGGCCCGCGGCGCCCCGGGTGGCGGAGAGAACCTTCCGGAACGCCTCCCCGCACGGTGCAGGCGGTTCCTCCCCCTTCGCCTCAGGGAGAAGGAAGACGAGGACCAAGAAGCCGGGGAAAAGGAGGAGGAGCCTTCGCAGCCAGAGCCGAAAACGGGTCATCTGAAATCCCTACTTCAAGGGGGCCGCGGGTGAGGTCCCGGAGGCGGCGGCTTCCTCCCACCTGGGGATCACCCAGACGACGTAGCCCATGGGGCCCTCGGCGCCCTCCCGCGTGAGGTAAAAGGGGGCGGGCTCCCCGGCGAGGAGGCTCTTCTCGTCCTCGATGGAGAGGGGGGGGAGCGGCTCCTTGGCCGTGGAAAGCATCCGGCCCGCCACTTCAACTTTCATGCGGAGGCGACCCGATTCGATGGACAGAGGCTTCAGCGTAAGGTCGTATGCCTCGGTCTCCCACACGACTCTCCGTTGGGGGGCTTCGGGGGCGGGCAGGTCCAGCGCCTCGGCGGCCTTCTTCCTGTCCCTTTCCTTCTTCCGGCTCTCCGGCCCGGGGTCCACGGCGATGGAGAAGCTCTGGCCGGCCTTGAGCTGGGGCGCCTCCTCCCCCGGCTGAATCACCGGAAGGCCCTCGGTCCAGTCCGTTTCACCCCCGGAGGGCGCGCCATCGCTCCAGCGGGGCACCCGCCGCTCGTAGTGGTGGCTCACGGGCTGGCCCTCCAAGGACTGGAGCTGAAGCGCCTCCAACTCCACCCGGTGGGCGCCGATCCATTTCTCCACGCGCACGAGAAACCCCATGGGCGGAAGGGGGGTTCGAGCCGGGGGAGGCGCCTCGTCGAGGGACGCGGAGACGGAATACACCACGCGGGTTCCGGTACCCAGGTCCACGAAGGCCTCCATCACCTGCTCGCCCGGGTGGGAAAAGGCCATCTCCCGGGCTCGACTGACCACTTCCCCGCCCTTCGGTGTGGACTCCGAGAGAAGGAGGAGCCTCAGGATGCCGTCCTCCCCCAGGACGGGTCTGACCAACAGGCGGAGGCCCAGGTCGAGCCGGGACTTCCGGGAGGCGTTCTCCACCTGAAGGCGGCGGAGCAATTCGGCCGGTTTCCCTAGGGGAAGGTGCGCCGAGAAGGCCCCGGCCTCCCGCAGGGCCTGACTTTCGCCCATAGTGAGGATCCGGATGCTGGTCTCGGCGAAGCGGGCGTCCGTCTCAGGCGCCCCAGCCATGGAGACCTGGGGCGCCGCCAGGAGGGCCGAAAAAATCCAAATCCAGGCAGGGACCGTAGAGCGCCGCATGGAGGCAGGATACGGCTCGCGAGTGGGGAGGGTCAACGCGCTACCTCTCTGGCCTTGAATGTGCTATATTTAGCGCATGGCGGCCGAGGGTAAGGTGTGGTTTTCGGTGGGGGACACCCTGGTGTACCCCGGTTACGGCGTGGGCCAGGTCCAGGAGATCCAGGAGCGGACCATGGACGGCCGGACGCGCGTGTTTTGCGTCCTTCTCGTCCGAGAGGCGGACAGCGAGTCCAAGGTCATGATTCCCATGGACAACGTCCAGGAAGTCCGCCTGCGCCGCCCGTCCACGCCCCGGGAGGCCGAGGAGGCCCTTGCCTACCTGTCGGGGTCTCCGGCGGACATCGTCTCCTCCTGGCGGGAGCGTTTCTCGGCCCACGGGGAGATGCTCGCCCAGGGAGACCTGGCATCCATTGCCAAGGTCCTCAAGGCCCTTTACGTCCTCAACGCCCGGAAGCCCCTCTCCTTCCGCGAAAAGAAGATGTACCAGAAGGCCCTGCTCCTCCTTTCAGCGGAAGTGGGGCACGCCCTGTCCCGCCCGCGGGCCCAGATGGAAGCGGAGGTCCTCGAGCGCCTTGCGGGGCTGGGCCGAGTCTGACTTCCCCCCATTGCTTCGAATTCGCAAAGCGTTCGCCAAGCTTGAGACACCTGCTCCCCCGAAAATGGGCTTCCATGAGAACGGTCCTATGAGGAGGAGACGATGAAGAAGCTGTGGATTGCGGGAGTGTTGGCGGCTCTGGCCATGGGGACCCTCGCCCAGGGCAGCCGGACCTTGAACGGCGCCGGAGCGACCTTTCCCTACCCCATTTACGCCAAATGGTCCTACGAGTACAAGAACCTCTCGGGGGTGGGCTTGAACTATCAGTCCATCGGGTCGGGAGGCGGCATCCAGCAGATCAACAACCGGACGGTGGACTTCGGGGCCAGCGACGCCCCGGTGAAGGACGCGGACCTCGCCCAGCGGGGCCAACTCCAATTTCCCACGGTGATGGGCGGCGTCGTGGCCATCGTCAACCTGGAGGGGATCGCCTCGAATCAGATCCGCCTGACCCCGGATGTGCTTGCGGACATCTTCCTGGGAAAGATCACCAAGTGGAACGATCCCCGACTCGCCGGCCTGAACGCGGGAGTCAAGCTCCCCGCCAAGGACATCGTCGTGGTCCATCGTGCCGACGGATCGGGAACCACATGGATCTTCACCAATTACCTTTCCAAGGTGTCCAAGGAGTGGAAGGACAAGGTGGGCAACGACAAGTCCGTCAGCTGGCCCGTGGGCCTCGGTGGCAAGGGCAACGAGGGCGTGGCCGCCTACGTGAAGCAGGTGAACGGCGGAATCGGCTATGTGGAATACGCCTACGCGAAGCAGAACGACCTGACCACCGTCCTCCTGAAGAACCGGGACGGCCAGTTCGTGGCCCCCAACATGGCCTCCTTCCTGGCCGCCGCCTCCGGCGCCGACTGGAAGAACACACCGAACTACGCCGTGATCTTGACGGACCAACCCGGCAAGGACACATGGCCCATCGTCGGCGCCACCTGGATCCTCATCTACAAGGACCAGCCGGACATGGACCGGGCCCAGACCATGCTGAAGTTCTTCGATTGGTCCCTGCGCAAGGGCGGGAAGCTGGCGGAGGAAATGGACTATTGCCCCCTCCCCGCTTCGGTCGTCGACCAGATCTCCCAGACGTGGGCGGCCGAGGTGAAGTGCAAAGGGAAGCCCGTTTGGAACGCCTCCATGCAGGTCAAGTAATCCCTGCCACACGCGGGGGGGCGCTCAAAGGGGAGGCCGGGGCATCAGACCCGGCCTCCTCTTCGTTTCGCCCGCCGCAATCGCTTTCCTACATGACTCAGGCGTAGCCGACTTTGAAAAAGACCGTCCGGTCCGTCTGGGTCAGCCCCACCTGGGCAGTCCCGAGGTATCTGCCCGAATACCCCAGATACAGGCCGGTCTGGGCGTTCACGCGATAGCTGGTAAACGGCGGGCAACTCCGTCAGGTGGGCCCGGTAGAGGAGGCCCTCCGGGACCCACAGTCGTTCGTAGACGTGACCGAGGGCCATCCTGAAGCGCCTTCCCGCCGTCACGCGAACCTCGGGGTTCAGCCGAAATCGTCTGGCCTGGCGCACGATCGAGTAGTCCACATCGTCGCCGTAAAAGGTGTTCCATTCCAGAATTAGGTTTCCTGTGGGTTTGAACTTCCCGTTCAGCCGCAGGTTGTCGTGGCCGAACTCCCTGCCCCGGTAGGCCTGTCGACCTGTGTACAGGAGCCCCCAGAGCCAGGACTGGCGGGGTCCCTGGTACTCGATGGAGGACCCGTACACTTCTCTGAGGCGGCCCGCCGAGTCAATGCCTATGCATGATGTCCAAGGCCGAGCCGCTAAAGGTTCCCGAAGGCCGCCCGATGGATCGCGCCGATCTCTCTGGGTAGCGGGTCCGCTCCACGGTCAACCTTCCGGACCCGCCCGGAAGCGTTCGAGCCGGTCCAGCTCTGCGACGAACGGGTTTCCGAAGTGGTATTCCAACGCCCCGCGCGATCCCCGGTACAGGCTCTTCCCGGGTCCCAGGCAGACGAGGGTCCCCTCCTCCACCTCCCTGGAGGGAACGAGAAGTTCTTCCGAGAAGGTCAGGGGAAACAGGGCGCTGACAAGGGGCTTGAGGCCGTACACGTCCAGCCCCGCTTCGAGGCAGTAGGCGTGAATGTGACAGCCACCACGGTCCCGGTCGAGGAAGACGCACCCGCCGTTCTCGACCCGCGTCCGGCCCACCCGGCCGCCAGGGAACTCCGGGTCCGCCCGGATCTCGGACTCGAACCACCGCTCCCTGGGAAGGCCGGTGCGCGCTTCGAGGGGCTCCGCGTGGGCGAACAGCCGGGCCATGTTGGCCGCGTCCACGTCCACCCCCCAGGAGCAACATTGGTCCATGCAGAACGAGCAGGTCCGACAGTCCGCGAAGTAGACGTGGCGGAAGATGGCCCCGTCGATCGCACGGATCCGGGGCTGACCCTGGCGGGATGGGTACGGCCTTGAAAGTTCCCGGATCACGGCCCCCCCTTAGAAGTTCCTTGAGACTCTGAATGCAGGCGGGCGTTCAATTCTCACCGGGCGCCGGGCTCACCCTTTTCGGAGCCGGAGGCGTTGGTGTCCGGCCTCGCCCTCACTCCCACTCGATCGTGCCCGGCGGTTTGGTCGTCACGTCCAGGCCCACGCCCGACGTCCCCGGCAAGGCGGAGAGGGAGCCCAGAAGCTCCCGGAGGAGGGCCTCTGGGAGCAGGGCGGGGCGGGCCGTCATGGCGCGTTCCGACAGGACCGGCCGGATCACGATGAACTCCCGGCCCTCCCCATCCACCTCGAGGGGAACCAGGACCGTGGGGCACTGCCACACCTTTCGATACAGACCGTGGCGCCGCAGGGCCTCCATCATGAGGGCATCGGCCTCGCGCAGGAGGTCCAAGCGCTCCTGGGTGACCGTTGCGGACAGGGGGCGGGCCCGGGAAAACCCCTTTCCCGAAAGGTCGAGAACGCACCGGTTGACGCCGGGCACATCCTGAAAGATCCGCGCGGCAAGGGCCTCCGCTTCATCAAGGCGGGCGTTCCAGATCAGGACAGGGTGCTCGTAGGAGCGGAGGTCGGCCTTCACGCCCACGGACCGAATGGGTAGAAGCCCCGCCCCGATTCCCGCCCCGCGCGAGAGGCGGGCGAGGGCCTCGGGAGCTCCGGGCTCTGGGGACACGGGCTCGCCGTCCGAACACAGGAGCCGTATGCCCAGACCTGGACCGGGGAAGGGATGGCGCCAGACGAGGGATTCGGGCAGCCCCAGCGCCTCGCCCAGTTCCCGGACCTCCACCTTGTACAGGTCTTTGATGGGTTCGACCACCCGCCCTTCGGCGATCATGGCTTCCACCGCGGGCACGCGGTTGTGGTGGGTCTTGATGACGTCGGCTCGCCGGGTCCCGCCCGTCTCGATGGTGTCCGGGTAGATGGTGCCTTGGGCCAGGAGGCAGTCCCCGAGGTCCAGCCGGGCGGCCTTCTCCTCGAAGACCTCCAGGAAGGTGTCGCCGATGATCCGCCGCTTGGCCTCCGGAGCCACGACCCCCTTTAGGGCTTTCAAAAAGTGGGCCGAGGCGTCGCAGAAGTGGAGGTTCCCTCCCCAGCCGCGGCGGCGGAATTCAGCCAGGACAGCGGCGCTCTCTCCCTTCCTCATGAGCCCGTTGTCCACATGGAGAAGGTGAACGCGGTCGGTGCCCAGGGCCTTCCCGAGCAGGACGGCGCAGACCGTGGAGTCCACCCCCCCGCTGGCGAGGAGGAAGACGGTCCGGTCCCCCGCCTGGCGCCGGATCTCCTCCAGGACTTCCTCCTCGAAGCGCTGGACGGTCCAGTCCGGACGGCACCCGCAAATCTTGAGGACGAAGTTCCCGATCATCTCGTCCCCGTGGATCGTGTCGTCGACCTCGGGGTGAAACTGAAAGCCGTACCGCTTCAACCCCTCATGGGCGATGGCCGCGTTCGGGTGCGGCTCTCCCCCTCGAACGATGGAGGCCCCGATCTCCTGGAAGTCCGGCGGCAGGACCGTCACTGTGTCGCCGTGGCTCATCCAGACAATCTCTTCCGCCTCGAGACCGGCGAAGATGGGGCTTTCGCCCCGGATCCGCAGGGTGGCGGGGCCGTACTCGCGCTGGGCGTGCTCCACCTGGCCCCCGTAGTGCTTGGCAATCTCCTGGTGGCCGAAGCAGAACCCCAGGATCGGGACGGGCAGGTCGTAGATAGCCTTGTCGTAGGCGCTGTCCTCATCGTGGGAGGAGAGGGCCGGGCTTCCGGAGAGGATGATTCCCTTGTACGCGGCGAACCGCTCGGCGGGGTCCTCGGGCTGGAGGATCTCGGCAAGGACCTTCAAGCGGCGGACCTTCGTGGCGATAAGGTGCGCGTACTGGCCTCCGAAATCCACCACCGCGATCTTGTCGTGTCCGCTCATCGGGACTCCACGGAAAGGGGGGGGCCGCGGGCCTCCCAGCCGGTGAAACGGCCGTCATCGCGGGGTCCTTCGCCTGGCCGCCTCGAAGAGGGCCAGGGAGGCGGCCACCGAGGCGTTGAGGGAGTCAAACTCCCCCGCAATGGGAATCTTGAGTTTCATGTCGCAGAGTTCGCCCACGAGCCGCGACAGCCCCCGCCCCTCCGCGCCCACGACGAGGACCGCTCCCGACTCCCACTGGACGGGCGCGGTCCACAGGGAGGCCCCCGAGGCGTCGAGGCCGATGCGGACCATCCCCGCCTCGCCCGCGGCCCTGAGGAACATCCCCTGGTTGGAGACCAAGGCCACCCGGAGGTGCTCGCACGCCCCTGCCGAGGCCTTTGCCACAGCCGGAGTGATCCTCGCCGCGTGGTGGCTCCGGAGTGTGACGCCGGTGGCTCCCGCGCAAAGGGCGCTGCGCAGGATCGCCCCCACGTTCTGGGGATCCGTGAGGTTGTCCAGGGCCGCCACCAACGCGCCCTCGGGCGGTTCCAGCAGGTCTTTCCAGTCCGTGTAGGGAAAGTCGCCAACCTCGGCGGCCACGCCCTGATGGTGGGGGGACCCGCAGAGCCGGTCGCAAGCCTCCCGGTTCACGAAGAAAGGCTTTACGGATGGCTCGGCCCCCGCGGCCCGGGCCAGGTCCCACAGGCGGTCCGCGCTGGTCACCCAGAGTTTCCGGACCGGCCGCCGCGCCGCTTTGAGGCATTCGGCCACGGGGTGGATGCCGTAAAGGATCTCCACCTCACGCCCTCCCGAGCAGGGTGCGGGCCTTCCGCAGGTCACCCGAATTGACGGCCGCCAGGTAAGGTTCAGGGAGCGCCGGCCGGCCCACGTCCCCAAGGGGAATATACCGCACCTGGAAGGCGGCGTTCTTCTTGTCGGCCCGTGCGGCGTCCAGGATGTCCCGCGGCGACCAGGCGTCACGCATGGGGTTCAAACCCAGTCGGGTCACGGCCGCCAGGACGCGGCTCAGGAATGCGGGCGCGGCAAACCCCTGCGCCACGGAAAGGGCGGCCTCCCAGCAAAGGCCCGCCGCCACGGCGTCCCCATGGCGAAGGCGGAAATTCGAAAGGCGCTCCATGGCGTGCCCCACCGTGTGGCCGGCGTTGAGAAGGTTCCGCCCACCGGAGCGCTCTTCCGGATCGCCGTCGACCACGGCCCCCTTGATGCGGATGGAGCGCTCCACGAACCCCCCAAAGGCGAGGGGATTACGGGCCAGGCGACCGGGCTGGGCGGACGCGGCCGCTTCGAAATGGCCCTCGTCGGCGATGAGGCCGTGCTTGAGGCACTCCACGAGTCCGGACCGGATCTCCGTAAGCGGCAGGGTGGACAAGGTGGACAGGACGGCGCAGACGGCCGCCGGGGGGTGGAAGAGCCCCACGAGGTTCTTCCCTCCCGGGGTGTTTACGGCCACCTTCCCGCCCAGGGAAGCGTCCACCATTCCGAGGAGCGTGGTGGGAAGGTTCACGAACGGAACGCCGCGCATGAAGGTCCCCGCGGCGAATCCGGCCAGGTCCGTCACAACTCCGCCGCCCAAGGCGAGAACGATCCCCTGGCGGTCGAGCCCCGCCGCGAGGTAGGCGTCCTCCAGATGCTCCTTCTCCTGGCGCGTCTTGTTCCTCTCTCCTCCCCGGATGTGGGCCCGTGCAAGGCCCGGGAACATCCGCTCCAGGCCGGCGACGGTGTCTCGCAAAATGGGGACCAGGCGGGTCTCGGTGCACAACAGGGGACGGCGGTCCCCCACGGCATTACGGAGAAAGGACTCGGCATCCCCGAGAGTGGGGCACACAAGCACCGGATGGAGGGAGAGCGGGACGGGGGCGGGACGCGTCGTGCGCACTGAGGAAAGACTCGGGGAGTCCCGCGCGGGCGGGACTCCCCGGTGATTCGTTACATCTTCACGAAGATGATCACCATCGTGTAGAGGGCCAGGGATTCGATGAAGGCCAGACCGATGATCATCATGATCTGCAGCTTGTCGGCCATGCCGGGATTCCGGGCCGAGCCCTCGCAAGCCGCGGAGATCGCCTTTCCCTGGGCGAGACCGCAGATGGCGGAGGCGAAAGCCATGGAGAATCCGGCGGCCAGAACGCCCAGGGCGTCCTTGCCCATACCCGCGGCCGCGGCGCCACCCTCTTCGGCGAAGGCCGGTGCCGCCAACAACAGGAGCAGAGCTCCCACCAGAATCGTCAGTGCCTTTTTCCTCACGGACTTCCTCCTTTCGCTACCGAGCTTCCCTCAGTGGTGTTCCACCGCCCCCGCGATGTAGATCATGGAGAGCAGGATAAAGACCAGGGTCTGGACGAACGCGACAAAAATGCCCAGCAGGATGAAGGGCACGGGCACGGCGAAGGGAACCAAGTGAAGGAAGACGCCTCCCACCTGGTGGTCGCCGAAGATGTTACCGAAAAGACGGATGGCCAGCGACATGGGCCGAGCCAGATGGCTCACGACCTCGATGGGGAAGAAGAGGAAGGCCATGGGCAAGATGGGCCCCATGAAGTGCTTGAGGTAGCCGAGGCCGGCCGCCCGGGCGCCGAAAAAATTGTAGGAGACGAAGGAGCACAGCGCCAGGGAGAGGGTCACGATGATGCTCCCCGTGGGGGGCATGAACCCCGGGATCAGGCCGATGAGGTTGGACAGGAGGATGAGCACGGCAAAAGTGCCGATCACCGGCATGAACTTCCGCCCGTGGTGTCCGATGATGTCGTCGAGGAACTTTCCCACCACTTCCGTCACGAGTTCAAGGATCTGCTGGAGGACCCCCGGCTTCTCCACCGACAGGCGGCGGGTGGCCACGAAGGCCACCGCCAGGGAGAGGACCATGACGAAGACGAGCATCACGAAGTAGTCCGGGACGTGCCGGTGCACCAGCCCGTTCACCAGCATGGTGAGGAGGGAATCCAGTTCGTGCATGGTCAGCCTCGTGTCCGCATGGCTCCGGCCAAGGCCAGGAGCATCAAGGGCCCCCCAATCCCGAGAACCACCCCCAGCGATTCCCGAGGCAGGACGTTCAAAATAGCATACAGGACCCCCGCAAGCAAGAGGGTCTTCAGGACCATCCCAAGGGCGAGGCGCGCCCACTCGGAGCGCGTCGGAAGCCTCTCGCCCAGAAGGATTCCGAAGGACTTGGCCATCCAGAGGAAATCCGCGGCCACCAGTGCGTAGGCGACGGCGAAAGCCAGGGCGGATCGGGGAGAGACGAAGGCTCCCAGGACCAGGGCGCCGGCGATCCATCCGGCGGCGGCCATCCGGAGGTAGCGCCGCCTAAACGCCGCCATCTCCACCATTCCCCCCTTTTTCCTTGAGCGAGCCCAGCATTCTCACGAGGTAGGCAAAGGCGGCCGCCAGGCCGAGCACGAAGCCCACCAGCACGCCGTAGGGTTCGGTGCCCGCCCAGCGGTCCACGAGGTAGCCCCCGCCCGCCCCGAGCAGGACCGTCACCGGAAAGGTGTACACGAGCTCCAGGTAAACGCCGAGGCGACGGAGCGGTGACGCCATGCCCCGACCCTAGGGCCCGAGGAGCGAGACGCGCGCGGCCCAGGTGATGAGGGGCTGTCCGTAGACCCCGAAAGCCAGGGTCGCCACCCCGCAGAGCCAAAGGCCCGTCGCCAGGGTCCATCCGGCCCGGGGGGCCGGCAGCGCCTCCGGGTCCCTCAGGAACATCCGGTAGACCAGCCGGAAGTAGTAATAAAGGGACACCACGCTCGTGACCGCCAGGACCACCGCAAGGAGATAAAGGCTCGCGCTCACGGCGGCGTAGAAGATCATCAGCTTGGCGACGAATCCGGCCATGGGAGGGATGCCGCCGAGGGAGAGGAGGAAGAAGATCATCAGAACGGCGGCCCACGGACTCCGGTGGATCAGACCGTCGAAGTCCTCCATGCGGTCTCCGGCGCTGCCTTCCCTCTGAAGGTAGAGGATGAGGCCGAAGGCGCCGAGGTTCATAAAGGCATAGACCAGGAGGTAGAGAAGGGCCGCTTCGATTCCCTGGTCGGTTCCCATGCGACCCGAAGCCACGAGGCCGATGAGCACGTAGCCCGCGTGGGCGATGGAAGAATAGGCCAGCATGCGCTTCACGTTGTCCTGGATCATGGCCGCCACGTTGCCCCAGATCATCGTGAGGACGGCTACCACGCCGAGGACACCCGTCCACGTGGGAGAGAGGGGCATGAGGCCCGCGGCGAAGATCCGGATGGCCATGGCGAAGGCGGCGGCCTTGGGGGCCACGCTCATGAAGCCGGTGATGGGAGTCGCCGCGCCCTCGTAGGCGTCCGGCGTCCACCAGTGGAAGGGAACCAGGGCGGCCTTGAAGAGGAGCGCCACGGCGAGAATCACGACCCCCGCGGCCAGGGGAAAGCCGAGGGACTCCAGTCCGCCGGCCTGAATCCGGTGGGCGAGGAAGGACTTCACGGCGGAGAGGTGGACGGTGCCGGTGACGCCGTAGATCAGGGACGTCCCATAGAGGTACAGGCCCGAGGACATGGCCCCGAGAAGGAAGTACTTGGTGGCCCCCTCCACGCTCTTCTCATCGCGCCGCAGGTAGGCGGCCAGGACATACACGGCCAAGGCCATGGTCTCGAGGCCCACCCACAGGGTCAGGAGGTCGGCCCCGCTGGCCATGACCATCATGCCGAAGACGGAGAAGGTCATGAAGGTGAAGTACTCCCCCGTCCATGCGGCCATGACGTCCAAGTGCTTGAAGGACAAAAGGGTGGCCAGAATGGCGCCGAGGAGGAAAACCACCTTGAAGCTCTGGCTGTAGGCGTCCACCCAGAGGCCCACGCCTCCGTCCAGGCCCGAGAGGGCGTTCACGTGGGCTCCGGGAGGGAGCGCCCAGA
>CAZPSH010000027.1:0-37016 GCA_964589625.1 uncultured Thermoanaerobaculia bacterium | reverse complement strand
AGATCGTAAAGGTTCGTGTCACTCAAGAGGCCAATCTAGGGCGTCTTTCTACACCTGGATGTAGACCGGCACCACGGGGACCTCTAGGTCCTGCCGGTCCTGGTCGTCCTTGCCCCTCCAGACGAGCTGGGGGTCGAGGCTCGGGTCGCGCGGGTAGAGCATCGCCTTCGGTGCGCTCTCGTCGGACGCCACGAAGTCCCGCAGCTCCTGCGTCGGGATGTTCACCCGCTTGTCCTTGTGCTTCACGCTCGACACCGGAACCGAGTTGCTCGTCTTCTTCGCCATGCGTTATCTCCCGCACTGGCCGTCTGGCGTCTCGCCAACCCAGGCAGCCTCACTGTCGATCTGACGGGCTTCAGAGCCCCTTGCCTTTTGCGGCAAAGGGACCTATATTGTCTGTGGAATCTGACCCCTGGCTCGTACGGGCAGTAGGATTCCCCCGGGGGCCGAAAGGCCCTCAGTTCTTTTCATAGCCTCACCACCCCCAAAGGGTCCTTTGGCGCCGCCACCCGGCACAAGACCGGCGAAAGCCGCTGAAAATAGTTGCGCCCGCTGTGCTTTCTCATATAGGCGCTGGGGGTCATGGCCTGGTACAGGAGGAAGGCCGCGCAATCCGCCGCCTGGATGAAGTAGGAGTGATCGGACTTGCGGAAGTTGGGGTCCTCGATCAACGTGACGAGGGGGAGCTGACGGTAGCTGGGCGCCCCCGCGGCCGCGAATTGGCTGGGCACGGGATTGTGGTGGCGGAGCCTCCGGACAAGCGCCGTCAGCTTCTTGTCGTCGGTATGGTCCGAAAAGAGCATCCCTCTCTCGTCGGCATTGGCGGGACCCGGAAAGTTGCGGTGGAGAATCGTGTTTTCAAACCGCTGGATGAGCGCACCCCAGGCCTTCTCGAAAGGGTCGTACCCTTGCGGTTTCCCTGCTTTGTCCACCAGGACGTTGATCACGGTGAACTCCGTCATGGAACCGAGCTGGTTGGCCAGCGCCCGCAGGATGGCCAGGCGGTTGTGCCGCGGGATATAGGCCGTGGGCCCCGGGTGGCTGATGAAGCCACCGGCGTGAATCTCGTCCCGGAGCCGGAGGCCGTAAAGAGTTTTCATGCTCCGCCGGAAGGCGATCAGTTTGTCCAAGGCGGCGCGCCAGCGCAGTTCGTGCACGACCAGCCCCGTGAGGATGACCGTTCGCGTCGGGGAGGTGGCTCCCATCCCCCAGTCGCCGCTCTCATCCACGTACATCAAGTACATGCAAGCTCCCCCTCAAGCGCGACAATGGGTATCCGAGTGTTCGACTGGGCGCCCCCCTCCGATCGAACGATTAAGTAATCCTTAACAGTTGCCCCGTGCGGAACCTCCCCCTCGTCCAGGATGTTCTTGATGTGGAGGTTGATGTTGGGCACGGTGGCCTGGAATAGCTCCGCCATCAGCGCCTGGGTCAGCCAGATATTCGCATCGGCGAAACGGCACTCGATCCGGGTCATGCCGTCTTCGGTCCGGTAGAGGACGATTTCGCCTGGATGATTCATCTCTCGGGAAGTTCCCTTTCCCATCATCAATCTCTCCTCGGGTGAGCCTGCCGAGCAATGGAGACGATTGCGTCGAGCTTTTCACTAACCTCCGAATCCAGTTCGTCAGGTTGCATCAAACGGGCGAGGACATGGTAGTCGCTTTTTCGCAACATGTTCTCGATGCGCAAGGTCTCAAAATACCTTTTGAAGAGGGGATCCAAGAACTCGTCCGTCGCTTTGATATCGGGTCCCCAAGGGTTCGGCTTATCCAATGCTTTGAGGCCATCAGTGACGGTAGCAATCGCCTTCCGCATCGCTTGCACCCGCTCCGCAGCTTCCGCTTGGAGGAACAGATCCCCCGCTTCTCCTTGTTCCGCGTAAGCCAGGAGCACCGTCTCTATACAGAAGTAGTTCTCGATTTCGCGCCTGCGCCATTGGTGAATCTCGGGGCCTTGCTGTGGAAGGGGCTCGCGATCCAACCGATCAAACAGGGCGATCCCGACAAGGTCGGTCTTCGCCTCCCGTATTCCGTGAAAGTGCCGCTGTGCTTCCTGAGGTTGGTTCCCCACATAATGTACGAAGGGTCTCTTGAGCGCCTCGATCGCGTCCTGATGGCCCAGCACCTCCGCAAACGCTTGGAGGATGGCTAGGTCTGTGGACCCTTCGAGATAGAGGACCCAGCCGTTCTGCTCAGCGAGGTAGTAGTGGTCGAAACCAATGTCTTTCAGTGACTTGAGAATCTGGCTTCCCCTATCGTCTATCCGGTGGGGACGGCCGACGAAGGCGACGACCACATCCCGGTCCGCGGCTTCGTTGAGCACGACTTCCGAGTGGCTCGCCGCCACGATCTGAGATCCTTGGGCTTTCGCGACCTCCGTAATGAGCTGGTAAGTCTGACGTTGCCGAAGCACTTCCAAGTGAGCGTCGGGCTCGTCGAGGAGAAGGACGGTCCCGGGGTTTGCATAAAGGTGGGCCAAGAGGAGAAGCGTCTGCTGAAGCCCTCGCCCCGACGCCGATAGGTCGAGGTCGATGCCGCCCAGGTCCCTATAGCTCATCGTAATTTCTCCGCGCTCCTTCACATAGCGGGGCGGGCGTATAGTCACGCCGAACAAGTCTTGAATTCTCGAGACCAGCTCTTTCCAAGTTGCATGGCACCCTTCGCGCTCGTAGATTTGGAAGCAGAGGTTGCGCAGGACCTGCGCGGTCTGGCCCTCCCCAAGGAGGACATCGATCCTCCCTTTCTCCAGTTTGGGTTCTGTCGCAGCCAGCCCAGACATCGGCGGGAGGAACGCGATGTTCACCGAGCCAGCCTCTGATGGCACCGGCATGCGGGATGGCTTCGGATCTTCAGAAAGCCGCAGGGGACGGCAGTAGAAGGACTCCTCGTTGGCGTAGTCGAATTCCAGGCCACACGACCAAGACCTTCCCTCAGACACTCCTTCCACAGTCATGTCAATTCGGATGTTCTGTGTCTTGGTCTTTGATGTGTCTTTCTCTCGCGTCACATTGCGAACGTGAAGATCCCGCCAAAGCAAATTGGCATCTGGGATCGGGATGGAAATTAGGTCTCGCCGGTTGATAGTCACTCCGGGGCGCTTCTCGGGCGAGGCTTTCCCCGCTCGCTTCTCGTTCCACCTGCTGACTCCGATCTTCCAAAGAGCCAGAGCCTGCAGGGCTGTCGTCTTCCCAGAGTTGTTCGGCCCGATGAGAACCACGCTTTGCCCCAGCTCAATCTGGACGTCACCGAGCTTCTTGAAGTTCTTCACTTCTAACCGCGTCAGCATGGGCCGCTCCTGTTAACCAGGTATGGTGGTCAGAGAACCCCTGATCGCATTCATTGCGTCCCAAGGATCGCTAATCTCAAGGAACGCCCACCGGCCAAATCCGCCGTGGTTGTTGATGGCAGGGACCCAGAGCGCGCGGGCCGTGGCGACCTTGGCCTCCTTGTCGCGCTCTTTTTCGCCCGTCACCTCGATGATGAGGTTCAAGAGGTCGCCGTCTCGCTTGCCATCTCGGATCCGGACGAGGAAGTCGGGCACGTAGTTGTGCTCCTCGCCGTTCAAGGTGTAGGGGATGGCAAACCCGAGGTTTTGGTTCTTCACGTAGCAGGCGACCTCATCCATGTCTTCGAGGGTCTGGGCCATCTTCTGTTCCCACGACTTGGTGTCGGCGACGACGTGGGAAACGTGGCACTTGTCGGGTCGGGTCGCATAGGTCGGCCGCGTGGTGTCGAAGTCCACGTGCCGGGTTGAGCCGACCGTCTCGTAGGGCTCCAGGATGGGTTGAAGGCGCTTCTTTCCATCCTCGGCGGCCACGATGGAGCGGTAGATTCGATCCGCCGCGGCATCTGCGTTTTCAACAAGCAGGAGAAGCTGACGAAAGGTGCTTTCCTTGCACCGCAGGCATTCGCCGAGCCACTGCCGGGTGATGCCCAGGAGCTGGGGGAAGAGCCAGGCCTTTACGCTACCGGAGTCGTCCCGAAAGTAGCGCTCAAGCACCCTCTTGGCGAGAAGAAACTCGACCTCCTTGGGACGCCGGCCCTTCAGCTCTTCGAGGGTATGGATGCTGGACTCGCCGATGATGGGCGCGTTCTCGGTCTTCGTCGGGACGTGCTCGGTGGAGAGGGTCAGCTTGCTGTCAGCGGAAAACGCGGCGGTGATCTTCTCCGACGGTAGGTCGTACCGATAACCTGTCACACGGGGGAAGGTGATCTCGCAAGCGGCGCGCTCCTCCAGGGCCCGGACGTGGGTAGGCGTAGGGCCTGGTTTGGGGTCCACCGGCGTTCCGGAGCAGGGGATGAAGGAGAAGGGGACGCCGTACACCTCGGCGTACTCCACGGGGAAGCCCTCGAAGGCCATGGTCTGGCCATCCACGGTTAGCGTCCGCGCTTCGGTGCAGTGGCTCATGCGGCGAAGGCCGCGCCCCACCACCTGTTCGCAAAGAAGTTGGGTTCCGAAGGCTCTGACCCCCAGGATATGCGTCACGGTGTTGGCGTCCCAACCCTCCGTCAGCATGGAGACGGAGACCACGCACTTGACCTGTTCGCCCAGTTTGCCGGGTTTACCGACGGTGTTCATCACCTCGCGGAGGAGGTGCTCATCCGTGAGGGAGCCGGCGTCCCTCCCGGGAAACCGGCGCCGGTAGTCGTCCTTGAACTCCTCGATCTCGCGTAAGGCGATCTTCTTGAACTCGTCACTCATCGCCTCGCCCGACTCAAGCTGTTCGCTGTCGATCAGGATGGCGTTGGGCCGAGCGAGCCAGGTCCCCCCGTCGACGTTGCTGAAAAGGGCGAGCTGGCCGGGGACGAGGACCGTTGTCCCGTCCGGAAGCGTCTTCTCCCAACCGGCGATGTAATCGAAGACCAGCTTGGATACATTGGTGTTGTTGCACACCACGATGAACACGGGAGGCGTGAGACCGCGCTCCCGCGCCTCAGTGTTGGATTCCCAGTGCGCGTAATACTTGCGGTAATTATCGTAGAGGCTCTGGAGGGCCCCTTCCAGCTCGGCAGGAAGGCGGGGCTCACCGGTCACCGCCTGGGTCCCCCGGCCCTTCTTGGGCAGGTGCTCGCGGATGCGCGGCCAAAGGTCCCGATAAGTCGGCTGCTCCGAGGTTATGGAGTTGTCGGCCACTGGGACGCGCGGGACTTTGACGATGCCCGACTCGATGGCGTCGATGAGGGAAAAGTCCGAAATGACCCAGGGAAAGAGTGTGCCTTCTGAATAACCTGAGCCCCTGAGGAAGAAAGGTGTGGCCGAGAGGTCGTAGATGACCCGAATGCCCAGCTTGTTCTTCACCGCCTCAAGCCCGGAGATCCAGATGCGGGCCTCTTCCTCCCGGCGCCGGGCCTCCTTCTTCTCATCGACCGAGAGCTTGATCTCGTCCCCATCGGGCTTGCGCCGGTAGCAGTGGTGCGCTTCGTCGTTCAGGACGACGATGTTCTTCTTGGTGCCCAACTCGCGACATACCCTTCGGACCATCTGATCAGAAGATTCGGTGAATGGGCTGGCCCCTCCCTGCCCCAGAATGCTCTTGGTAACTTTGCCCGCGACCGCCGTCTCGCGGGGCTTGAACGCATGAAAATTGGTGATGATGATCCGTGCCCGCCCCAAGTCCTCCATGAGGGACTGGGGCACGATGTCCCTCGCTCGGTACTCATTGTTGGGGTCGCTGGGCATCAGGACACGGAGCCTGTCCTTGATGGTAATGCCGGGGGTGACCACAAGGAAACTGTCCGAGAAGCGGGCATCCTGGGGGTTGGCAAGCTTGTTCAGGGTGTGCCAGGCGATCAGCATGCCCATGACGCTGGTCTTGCCGCTGCCCGTCGCCATCTTGAAGGCGATGCGGTAGAGCTCTGGGTTGGCGTCCCGGTTGCCCTCCTCCAGGCGGTTCTCAATCCAGGTGTCCCCGTTCTTGCGGGCCACCTCGGTGACGTAGATGATCGTCTCTAGGGCTTCAATCTGGCAGAAGAAGAACTTCCGGCCACGGCCCGGCGCTGTCCAGTAGTCCAGGAGGGTCTGGGTGGTCTTGGTGACGCCGAAACGCCCCTTCTTCCGCCAGAGTGCCACCCGGTCTCGGACCTGGTTGATGAAGGCGTTCTCTTCAATCCGGTCCTCGGTCCACTCGGTTTCGAAGGCGAGCTGGCGCCCCTTGCTGCGGGGCTTCGCGATGGGAATGAAATAGGAACTCCTACGCCTCTGGGGGACGATTTCGTTGGTGATCCCCTCATCCGAGAACCTGAAGTGGCGGGAGGGTTCCTCAAAGGGGGAGTTGATGACCGGGTTCTCAATGACCACGTGCTTCACGTTCCCCTCCCAAACCCGCGGTCCTGGCCCTGCATAGAGTCTTCCGGACCCAAGGAGCCGGCTTTGCTCCCGCACGTGCCTTCCCCGTCCGGCCCCGGAAAACGACGCTGCCCTCTATGGATGTTACTACGCGCGCGAGGACCGGGCCAGACCAAGGAGCCTCTTCGATGCTTCAAGAGTAGGGCGCCAGAGTGCACACAGCGTTCAGTGAAGATGGTACACCTGGCGTGAAAGTCGCCTCCGAGCCCTTGTGGGGGCCGACGGCTGAATGGGACGGATCTACCGGCTTAAAGCCTTCTCGTTGGGTTTCGGCGTCATCCCCCCCTCGGCGGCTTGAATCCCCGAGAACGTCGTAACCACATCCTTGACCCCTGGTGGACAACATCCTAGATTCTGGAAAGAACCCGGGGCGAATCCCTGGGCATTGCAGCGGCGCCTCTCGGGATCGGGGCGAGGAGGTCGGCCGTGGCCAGCGGGCGGGAAGCCGGTTCCCAGGAGGACCGGATCGAACCCGGCATCGAGCCCATTCGGCCGATGGCGGAGGCCTATTCGGGGAGAAGCCCGGGGCTGAGGCGCGGCGCGTACCTCAACATCTTCGGGGTCGTCAACTTTCTCGCCATGGTGGTCTTTGGCCTCTACCACCTCTTCGGGCCCGAGTGGGAGGCTCAGCCCGTCCTGGGTCTCATCGAGCTGGCCTTCGGCGGCATGACGGCGGCCCTGCTCCTGTACCTCCGCCTCAAGAAAAACCTCCGCATCTCGGTGAACCTGGGCCTCCTGCTGACGCTTTTCCTGCTGGCGGTCCTGCTCTTCTCGGGGGGGGTGGCCGGCACGGGCCTGTTTTGGTGGTTCTGCATGCCCGCGGCGGCGTTCTACCTCAAGGGGAGCCGGATGGGCTGGGCCTGGGTGGGCGCGAGCATGGTCCTGCTGGGTGCGGCCTTCGTCGCCTCGGAGGCGGGCCTGACCTGGTTCCCGTACCCGACTCCCGTGCTTCGCCAGGCCCTCGCGAGCTACATCGTGGTGTCCCTCCTCATCTACGCCTTCGAGGTCCTGCGGGGCGGCTACGAGCAGATCCTCCTGCGGAAGGGACAGGAGATCTCGGCGGGGGCCAGGCGCCTCGCGGAGGAAGCCGAGGCCCGGCGGACGGCCCTTCTGGACCTGGAGCGGGCGCGGGAGGAGGCGGAGCGCGCCAACCGTGCCAAGTCCGAGTTCCTGTCCCGGATGAGCCACGAACTGCGCACGCCCCTCAACTCCGTTCTCGGCTTCTCGGAGCTCCTCCTGACGGACAAGAGGGAGCCGCCCACCGGGGCCCAGCGGGAGGCGCTGGAGACGATCCGGGGCTCGGGCCGCCACCTCCTCGGCCTCATCACCGAGATCCTGGACCTGGCGCGCGTGGAATCCGGACGCCTGGAAACGGCCTGCGAACCCCTCGACCCCGCGCCCATCCTGGCCGAGTGCGTGAGGGCCCTGGAGCCCGCGGCGAGGGAGCGTTCCGTGAGCCTTTTGGGGCCACCCCGGGACGGAGCGGCCGCCTGGGTCCTGGGGGACCGGGTGCGCCTGAGGCAGATCCTTCTGAACCTGCTTTCCAACGCCGTGAAGTACAACCGGGAGGCGGGACAGGTTCGGGTGGAAGTCGGCATGGAGGGGGACCGGGTGGCCTTCTCCGTGGCGGACACGGGGGCGGGGATGGGAGCGGAGGACCTTTCGAGGGTCTTCGAGCCCTTCGAGCGCCTGAGCGCGGACCGCCAGGGGATCCCCGGGACCGGCATCGGCCTGTCCCTCTCCCGGCGCCTGGCGCGCCTCATGGGGGGCGACATCCGCGTGGAAAGCACGCCGGGGGTGGGCAGCCGCTTCACCCTGCTCCTGCCGGCGGCCTCCGGGGATGCCGTGGGGGGGACGGGGGAGGCGGGGGAGGCCGCATCCGCCCCGGCCGAGGGACAGGAGCGCGCCGTGCGATCGGTGCTCTACGTGGAGGACGACCCGGCCAACCTGGCCCTGGTCCGCCGCGTGCTGGAGCGAAGGCCCGGCCTGCGGCTCGTGTCGGCGGGCTCGGTGCGGGAGGGAATGGCCGCGCTGAGGCGGGAGCACCCCGCCCTCCTCCTCCTCGACCTGCACCTGCCCGACGGCAACGGGCTCGAGATTCTGGACGCACTGGACGGCGGGGGGGACCTCAGGCCCTCTCCGCCCGTCGTGGTGGTCAGCGCCAGCGCCATGCCGGAGGAAGTCGCCCGCGTCCTGGAGCGGGGAGTCTCGGCGTACCTCACCAAACCACTGGACATCGGACGCTTCCTCGAGGCCCTCGACGCGGCCCTGGAGGAGGCCCCGCCCGGAACGAGAGGGGAGGGTTCATGATGATCTCCGAGGAGCGGCTGAGGAGCGCCAGGATTCTGATCGTGGACGACGAGGAGCCCAACGTCCGGTTGCTGGAGAAGATCCTCGCCGCCGAAGGCTACTCCCAGACCCTCTCCATCACCGACTCGCGGGAGGCCGTGGCCCTCCACGGAGCCTTCCGTCCCGACGTGCTCCTCCTGGACCTGCACATGCCTCCCCCCGACGGGTTCTCCATCCTGGAGGAGCTGAAACGGGACCGAAACGGCGGCTACGTGGGCATCTTGGTCCTCACCGCCGACATCACCCGCCAGACCCGGATCCGGGCCCTGGACTCCGGCGCCCACGACTTCCTGACCAAACCCTTCGACCAGGTGGAGGTCCTCTCCCGCCTCCGGATTCTCCTTCAGACACGCTTCCTGTACCGGGACCTCGAGGACCAGAACCGCGTCCTCGAAGAGAAGGTCCGGGAGCGCACGGAGGAGCTGAGGCAGACCCGGCTGGAGATCATCCAGAGGCTGAGCCGGGCCGTGGAGTACCGGGACGAGGGGACGGGCCTCCACATCCTGCGCATCAGCCAGTTCACCGGAACCTTGGCGCGGGCCGCGGGGCTATCCCGGGACCACGCCGAACTGGTCCTCTCGGCGAGCCCCATGCACGACATCGGGAAGATCGGCATCCCGGACCGGATCCTTCTGAAGGAGGGCCCCCTCACGGAGGCGGAGTGGGAAGTCATGCGGCGCCACACTCGCATCGGCTACGACCTCCTCTCGGGCCACGATTCGGCCATCATGCGCGCGGCCGCGGAGATCGCCCTGACCCACCACGAACGGTGGGACGGCGCGGGGTACCCCCAGGGGCTGAGGGGGGAGGCCATCCCCGTGGAGGGACGCATCGTGGCCCTCTGCGACGTCTTCGACGCCCTGCTCTCCAGGCGGCCTTACAAGGAGCCCTGGCGGGTGGAGGCGGCGGTGGAGGAGATTCGGAGTCTCTCGGGAAAAGCCTTCGATCCCGGGATGGTGAGGGCCTTCGAAGCGTCCCTTCCGGAGATGCACTCCATCATCGCGCGGATCTCCGAGCGGTTGGCCGAGGGCGTCTGAGGAACGGGGAGAGGGCCGGGGGGAGCGGGTCTCGTGGCTCCACCGGTGGGTATTCGCCCTCCAGGGCCGGGAGGCGCTCTTCGCGGGGTTCCGGCCCTGCCTGCGGTGCCGGCCCCTGGAAGCCGACGGCCGCCCCCCTTCGTGGGTGGCGGACCTCCTGGCAAGGGTGGAGGCGTCCCCGGAAACCCGCATCGCCGACGGGGACCTCCGCGCCCTCGGCCTGGATCCGTCCCGGGTCCGCAGGCACTTCCAGAGGACCTACGGGATGACCTTTCAGGCCTACTGCCGGGGCCGGCGCCTGGGCCAGGCCCTGGGAGAGATCCGCGAGGGCGCCGGGCTGGACGAAGTGATTCTGGGCCACGGGTACGAGTCCCACAGCGGCTTCCGGGAAGCCTTCACCAGGACCTTCGGGGCCCCGCCCGGAAGAAGCCGCGAGGCGGTTCCCGTGCTCGTGGACTGGATCGAGAGCCCCCTCGGCCCCCTGGTGGCCGGAGCTTCGCCCGAGGGGATCTGCCTCCTGGAATTCACGGACCGCCGGATGCTGGAGGCTCAATTTCAAACCCTCCGCCGCCAACTGAAGTGCGCCGCCGTCCCGGGCAGGAGCGCCCTCCACGAGCGGCTGAAGCAGGAACTGGAGGCCTATTTCCGCGGGGACCTGCGGCGTTTCACGGTTCCCCTCGTCTTTCCCGGCTCTCCCTTCCAGAGACGGGTCTGGGAGGCGCTCCAACGCATTCCGTACGGGAAAACGCGCACCTACGAGGAGGTGGCCCTCGCCGCAGGGACTCCGAGGGCGTTCCGGGCGGCCGGGGCGGCGAACGGGAGGAACCGTCTCGCCATCCTCATCCCCTGCCACCGGGTGGTCAACAAGAACGGGCGGCTGGGCGGCTATGGGGGCGGCCTCTGGCGGAAGCGCCGGCTCCTGGAATTGGAGCGCGAGTCGCTCCGGCGGCCCGCCCCCGGGGAGTGACCCCCGAGCGCCCCCTTCGTGCTACATTCGACCCATCCGTTCGGCAGGTGCCGAGAAGGGAGAACGCGCATGAGGGACGCAAGGGCCATGGTGGGCGGCTTCGGATTGGCGGCGGCGCTGGCGGGAGGCCTCCTCGCGGGCAGTCTCCTGGGCGCCGCCACGGCGGCGTGGGCGCAGGGAAAGACCGCCCCAGGAGCCCCCTCGGCGGTTCAGCCGGGCCGGCTAGGCCGGACGGTCTTCCTCGACATCTCGGTCCTGGGCCGGAAAGCGAGGGCGGCGGACAAGATGAACGAACTCCATTCCCGGATGGCCGCGGAGGGCTTCACCGTGATCTCCGTGGCCCCCTACGACGAAAACGGGGACCTTCAGGGGTTCTTTCTGACCTACGTGAAGTAGGCTCGAAAGCCCGCCCCGGCGGCGAAACTCCGGGGCGGCCCCCGTCGTAGAATAGGGATCAGGAACGGCCCCGAAAGGCGGCGTGCCATGGCGGACCTCCCCTCCAAGATCGGACCCTATCCCGTCGAGTGCGAGTTGGGCCGGGGCGGCATGGGCATCGTCTACCTCGCGCGGGACCCGAGACTCGAACGTCACGTGGCCATCAAGGCCCTGGACGACGAGGTGGCGGCGGACCCCGAGCGGCGGGCCCGGTTCGAGCGGGAGGCGCGGCTCCTTGCGGCCCTCAGCCACCCCAACGTGGCGGGGATCTACGGCATCGAGGAGCACGACGGCCGAATCTGCCTAGTGCTCGAATACGTGGAGGGCCCCACGTTGTCCGAGCGCCTCGGCGAAGGCCCGCTCTCCGTCCCCGAAGCCATCGACGTGGCTCTCCAGGTGGCCGCGGGAGTGGCGGCCGCCCACGAGGCGGGGATCGTCCACAGGGACCTGAAGCCCGCCAACGTCAAGCTCACGCCCCAGGGACAGGTGAAGGTCCTGGACTTTGGCCTGGCCAAGTCCTATGCGCCGGAGCCCACCTCCGGTTCGGACCCCAGCCGGTCGCCCACGGTGGCCTACGACGCGACGCGCGCCGGGCTCGTGCTGGGCACCGCGGGGTACATGAGCCCCGAGCAGGCCCGCGGGCGCCCCCTCGACCGGCGCACGGACCTGTGGGCCTTCGGTTGCATCCTTTTCGAGATGCTCACGGGCAAGCAGGCCTTCAAGGGCGAGACCATCTCCGACACCCTGGCCGCCGTGCTCCGGGGCGATCCCGAGTGGGAGGCCCTGCCCGAGCAGACGCCAGCGGCTCTCAAGCGCCTTCTCCGCCGATGCCTGGAGAAGGATCCGAGGCGCCGGCTCCGGGACGCCTCGGACGCGCGCATCGAACTCGAGGAGGCCCTGGCGGAGCCTCCGGGGACGCCCGTCTCCGGAATGACGGCCGCCGCGCTGGCCGGGAGGCGCTGGCTCTCCCCGCGCGCCGCGGCGGGGGCGGCGGCCCTCCTCCTGGCGGGCGCGGCCCTCGGCTCGGCCTTGGCCTTCGTCCTGCTCGACCGGCGGCACGCGGCGGCGGCTCCCCCTCCTCTGACGAGCCTCTCGATCGAACTCCCCGCCTCCCTCCGGATCCAGTTGAGCCACATCTCCCCCGACGGGCGCACGGTCTACATGATGGCCGCCAAGCGCGACGCCACGACGGCCGAAGGACGCTGTTCCTGGATCTACCGAAGGGACCTGGAGAGCTATAAGGTGAAAGCCCTTCCGGGCACCGAGGGGGTGAGGACCTTCGCCTTGAGTCCGGACGGAAAGTGGATCTATGCGACCCTCTTCGCCGAGGGCGACGGGGCCGTGGGCCGGCTGGCGAGGCTGCCCTCCGACGGGAGCGCCCCCCCCGTGACCTTCGGGACCTGGGAGGATTCCTGGGGACGGGCCATCGTCCTGCCCGGGGGCGACCTCCTGGTTCTGAATCTGCAGGGCACCGAGATCGCTCAGGTCTCGGTGCGGGACGGACGCGCCCGGAAGGCCGCCCTCCGCATGGAGGGCTTCCGCGGGTACGTCCATTCCCTGAGGCCGCTGCTGAGGGACGACCGGGTGTTCGCCAACATGGTGGTCTACGCCGAAAACGGCTTCCGAATGGACGTGGGCCTCGTGGACGTGGCCACGGGGCAGATGGCGCTTCTCCTCGAAGACGGGGGCAATCCGCGGTTCCTTCCGGACCTGGGGCAGCTCCTCTTTTCGCGCAGGGAGGCGCTCCTGGCTGTGCCCTTCGATCCAGCCTCCATGAAGATCACGGGGACGCCCGTGGCCCTCATGGACGGAATGAGGACCGAAGCCATGTGGACCCCGGCCTCCTTCTTCGTGGGCACCAACGGATCTCTGATCTACGCGCCCGGCGGAAGGGCGGGGACCCGGCGGGGCATCGTTCTCGTCGACGAATCGGGGAAGGTTACGCCCTGGACCGAGGAAAAGCGGGCCTTCCAGGGGGCCCTGGCCGCGTCGCCGGACGGGCAGACCCTCGCCGTGACCATCACGAACGCCGAGAGCCTCGACGAGACCTACCTCACCGACCGCGAGCGCCGCACGCTCCGGCGTTTCATGGCCATCCCGGGGACCGACGTGGACGTGCCGCTCTTCACTCCCGACGGGAAGTCCCTCGTCTTCGCCCGCACGGCAAGGACGGAGGAGGACGGCATCTACCTCGTCCCTCTGGACGGGTCGCGCGCTCCGGTGCGCCTGTACAAGACCACGGGCGCCGCCGGAGAGACGTTCCCCTTGGGGTGGACGCCCGAAGGGGATCTCCTCCTCGGCGACTCCTCCAAAACGCGCCTGGCGGTGCATCGGCTGGTCCTGAGAGGGCGGACGGAGGCCCGGATCGAGCCCTTCACGGTAGGCAGGGGTCAAATCGGCATCCCGGCCTTCTCGCCCGACGGGCGCTGGGTGGCGTATCCTTCGAACGAGTCGGGGCAGTACGAGGTCTACGTGGCGTCCTACCGGGAAGGGCGGGTCGGTGATCCGGCCACTTCCGTTTCCCGCGGCCAGGGGTACAGGCCTTTCTGGTCTCGGGACGGGAGGGCCCTCTACTTCGCCGGTGGAGACGGCAAGCTCCACAAGGCGCGGGCCGGCGCGGTGCCTGGAACCTTCCTCGAACCCGAGCCCCTCTTCTCCCCGGCCGAGATCGGCCTGCTGGACAACGTGACGAGTCTCCGAGCCCTGCCCCAGGGCGGCTTCGCGGCCGCCGTTCGCGGGGAGGAGGAGGCCGAACCGAGGTTTGCCCACGTCGTCCTGAATTGGACTCAGGAGCTGAAACAGAGAACGCATTCGGCGGGCGCTCCGGAACCTCGGTAGACCCCGGGGGGACCATGGGCGAAGGGAGAAGGATGAAGCTCCACGTGGCGCCTCCCTGGGGAGACCCCTTCGAGCGTCTTCTCCTGACCGATTTCTGCGTCATCGGCCGGTCCAGCCGGGCCGACGTGACGGTCAACGACAGCGCCCTCTCCCGGGAGCACGCGCGCCTCTTCGAAAGGGAGGGCGCGTGGTACGTGGAGGACCTGAATTCCCGGAACGGGACCTTTCTCAACGGCCGGCCCGTGGAGGGTCCCTCCAGGGTGGGCCCGGGCGACCTCCTGGCCGTGGGCGGCACCACCGTGACCCTCGCCGAGGCCGCCCCGCCGCGCCGTCCGGTGGACCTGCCCGCCCAGGGGCAGTCCCTCTTCCGGCCGCTGGCCGAGCTGATCCCCGAAACCACGTCCCCCCCTCCCCCGGCCGGCGGGAGTGCGGACGCGCTCACCCGGTACGCCGAGCGGCTGAGGATGATGAACGAGGTCCACCACGCCCTCTCGGGATCCTGCGAACAGAGAGAACTCCTCAACCTCATCCTGGACCGGGTCTTCGACCACCTGAAGCCCCAGGAGGGGGCCATCTTCCTGAGGGGCCCCGACGGGGAGTACACCTGCGCGGCCCAGAGGACCACGGGGTCAGGTCCGGTGGCTGTCTCCCGGCACCTCGTCATGGAGGTGGCGGAGAAGGGCCTCGGCGCCCTGGTCCTCGATGCCGAGCACGACGTTCGATTCGCCGGGGCCGCCAGCATCGTGGCGGCCGGCGTTCGGAGCCTCCTCGCGGCGCCCCTCATGGACGCCTCGGGGCCGCTGGGAATGATCTTCCTCTCCTCCAAAGTGGCCGTCCGTTCCTTTACGGAGGAGGACCTGGAGCTTCTGGCCACCCTGGCCTCCGCGGCCTCCCTGAGGATTCGGAACATCCAACTGGCCCGGGAATCCGCCGAGCGACGGCGCCTGGAGGACGAGATCTCCCTCGCCCGGAGGATCCAGCTGAACCTTTTGCCCACGCGCCTCCCTGAGGTGGAGGGCTACGCGTTCCTCGGCCGGAACCTCCCCTCTCGCCACGTTTCGGGCGATTTCTACCAGGTTCTGACCCGGTCCGAGGGCCGCGAGGCGGTCCTTATGGTGGCCGACGTGTCGGGCAAGGGCATCGCCGCGGCCCTCCTGACGGCTTCACTCGAGGCCCTGCTCGCGGCGCCCATCGAAGCCGGCCGCGATCCGGCCCAGATCTTCGACCGGGTCGGGGGCCTCCTCTATCGCCGGACCCCGCCGGAGAAGTTCGCCACGGCGTTTCTGGCCGTCCTGGACGTGGGGTCGGGCCGCCTCCTTTTCTCCGGGGCGGGGCACCCCCCGGCCCTGCTGGTCCGGGAGTCGGGAGAGACGGAGTGGCTCGACGGGCGGGGCTTTCCTCTGGGGATCCTCCCCGACGCGGAGTACGACCAGGGGGAGACCGATCTGCGGCCGGGCGACACCCTGCTCCTGTATACCGACGGGATCACGGAGGCCATGAACCCGGACCACGCCCTTTACGAATCGGACCGCCTGGAGGCCGTGGTGGGGGACCACCGCCGGCTGGAACTGCACGCCCTCGCGGCTGTCCTGGAAAAGGACCTCGAAGCCTTCGCCCAGGGGGAGCCCTTCGCCGACGACCGCACGGCCGTCCTCCTGCGCAGGCTCTGACGGTCTGCCGGCTCGCCTGCGTCCTTTCAATGAGAGAGAGGCGGAGGGAGACGTTCAAGCAGAGGGCCAAGACCGTGAATTCGGACGCGCGAACCCGAAAAGCCGCTTCCTGGCGGCAGGGTCTACTCCCTAAGGCCCCCGACCTCGTCGGGAGGGCCGGCTCGGCGCCCCACGGAGCCCGCTACTTCTTCTCGATCTTGGCCAGCACCAAGGCGAGGGTCTCGTCGAGGAGGCGGCGGGCGTCGTTCTCGAGCTCCGAAGCCGCGCCCTTCATCTCTTCGACGAAGGCGGTATCAAGGATTCCCGGCAGGTTGATGCGCACGTTGAGGCAGGCTCCGCCTACGCACGCGAAGGCCATCTGCGCGCCCACGCCCGCGTCGGAGACGGAGTTCTTGTTCCCCGACTCGGCGGCGCGCCGGGCCAGGGCCATGGCGCGGAGTCCCAGGCGGGCCGTCTCCAGGGGCACGGCCACGGCCTGCTTGAGGCCGGCCTGCATGGCGGCCTTTCGCGCCGCCTTTTCCGCCTCCGTGCCCTTGGGGAGGCGGAGGGCGTCCATGTAGGCGTTGAAGGCGCGCGTGTCCTCGTCCACCGCCTGAAGCAGGCGATCCTTCACCGCCTGGGCCTCCTCGGCGGCGGCCGCCATGTCGTCGAAGGCCGATTCGTACCCGGGCTTTCCCACGGTGAGGTTGGCCACCATGGAGGCCAGCGCCGCGCCCAGCGCGCCTGCAAGGGCCGCAACGGAGCCGCCGCCCGGGGCGGGGGAGTCGCGCGAAACCTCGTGGACAAAGGCGTCGGTGCGTTTGGCGACGAGGGCGTCCTCGGGCACGGAGGGGTACCCGATGACCTTCTCCTTCACGTCGAAGGGGGCCACGTCCCTCAGGCCCAGGCTCTGGACGGCGGTCTCCAGGACGTCATCCATCGGGACGCCCGCCGAGCGGCCCTGGCGCCGAAGGTAGAACTTCCCCGTCTCCATCATGGCGGCCAGGGGGACGAGGCCGACGATTTCCGAGCCCGTCACCACCAGGCCCCTCTCGGCGGCGAGTTCCCGGGCCTTCTCCAGGACGGCGTGGGTGGGCGTCACCTTGTAGTCGGTAAGGTTGATGGAGATCTGTGAGCGTCCGAACTGGGGAACTTCCCAACCAATGGCCTTGCAGGCCTTGAAGATTCCAGGCTTCTTCACGGATTCCCCGATCAGGCGATCGGGGTCCACGTCGTTCAGGCGGTAGAGGGTCCGGCCGTCGTACCCGTGGGACTTCTCGATGTGGTCGAAGAGGTCGGCGGGCGCCGGGGCGACGTGGTCGCAGGACCCGCAATAGAACTTCCCGGCCTCGTGCTTGAGTAGCTTTCCCATGTAGTAGAAGGGCTTCACGTTGCCCGTCCGCACCGAGCGCCCCTTCTCGCGCAGTTCGAAGGCGACGTCGGTGGCGTGGTCCTTGGCGCGGGAGTTGAGGTCCACGTTGTAGGCGATGAGGAATTCGCGGGCCCCGAGGACCGTGGCGCCGGCCCGGGCATGGAAGGCCGCAGGGCCGAAGTCGGGGGCCCACTCGGGGTCCCGGAGTTTCCGGGCCAGGCCTTCGTATTCGCCGCGACGGATGTTGGCCAGATTTCGGCGCTCGGGGCGGGAGGCGGCGTGCTCGTAAAGGTAGACGGGAATGCGCAGTTCCTCGCCCACCCTCCGGCCCACCCGACGGGCCATGTCGGCGCACTCCTCCATCGTGACCTCGTTCACGGGGACGAAGGGGCATACGTCGGTGGCCCCCATCCGGGGGTGGGTCCCGTGGTGCTTCGACATGTCGATGACCTCGGCGGCCTTGGCGATTCCCCGAAAGGCCGCCTCCTCCACGGCCCCCGGGGGGCCGAAGAAGGTTACCACCACGCGGTTCATCTCCGCGCCGCGGTCCACGTCCTTGAGCTGAATGCCGTCTACGGACTCGATGGCGTCGGTGATCAGCCGGATCACCGACTCGTCGCGGCCCTCGGAGAAATTGGGGACGCATTCCACGATCTTGGCCATGGACACCCTCCTGGAGTTCTTAAAAACGTCCTGGGGCGCCGTCGCGCCCCGTTGAGCGCTCCTGCGAATTCGGCGGTCCCAGCTCCCTCACCCCCCTCAGGAGGCGAGAGAGGGTCCCGGCTTTTCCCATGGCCCAGAGGACGTCGAAGATTCCCGGGCTCTCGGAGCGCCCCGTGAGGAAGAGCCTCACGGGGTGGATGAGCGCGCCGGCCTTGATCCCGCAGTCCTCCGCGTGGCGGCGGAGGACCTCCTCCAGCCGGGCCGGCGTCCAGTCGGACTCGGAGAGTTCCGCAAGGCGCTCCGCCAGCGAGGCCACGGCGGGGAGGGCGGCCGGGTCCTTGAGGACCTTGGCGCGCCCCTTCTCGTCGTAGGGGAAGATCTCGGTGAGAAAGGGCCGCATCCACCCGGCGAGTTCCCTCAGGTCGTGGGCCCGGGTCTTCAGGACCGCCACGGCGGGCTCCGGAACCGGCGCCGCGCCGAGCCCCTCCGCCTCGAGGAAAGGGGGCAGGAGGGCTCCCAGTTCGTCCGAGGGGCTCTCTCCCAATATCTTGGCGTTGACGAAGCGGAGCTGCTCCCGGTCGAAGACCGAGGGGCTCTTCTTGAGGGCATCCAGGTCGAAGCGCCGGAGGATCTCCGCAACGGGGAGGCAGGGCTCCTCCCCGAGGTTCGCCCCCATCTGGGCCAGGTAGTTGAAGAGCGCCAGGGGCAGGACGCCCTCGTCCCGGTAACTCAGGACCGACACCGTGCCGTGCCGCTTGGAGAGCTTACGCTTGTCCATGCCGAGAATGAGGGGGAGATGGCCGAAGACGGGGGGGGCGATGCCGAGGCCCATGTAGAGGGCGATCTGCTTCGGTGTGTTGCTGATGTGGTCCTCCCCCCGGATCACGTGGGTCATGCCCATGGCCACGTCGTCCGAAACGACGGAGAGGTGGTAGGTGGGCGTTCCGTCCGAGCGGAGGAGGACGAAATCCTCCACCTCTCCAGGTTCGAAGCGGATGGGGCCCTTGACCACGTCGTCCCACTCGATGGGGGCGTCGGGCACCGCGCAGCGGACGACGAAGGGCTCGCCCGAGGCGGCGCGGGCGTCGGATTCGGCTCCTCCCAGGCCCCTGCACCTCCTGTCGTACTTCCACTCCTCCGGCTTCCCTGTGGCGCTCCTCCTCTCCACGAGCGCTTCCTTCGAACAGAAGCACCGGTAGGCGTGTCCCGCTTCGAGGAGCCGATGGGCGGTCTCCCGGTAAAGGTGGACCCGTTGGGACTGGAAAAAGGGCCCTTCGTCCCAGGTGATGCCGAGCCAGGCGAGTCCGTCCAGAATGACCTGGGTCAGCTCCGGCGTGGACCGGGCCTCGTCCGTGTCCTCCACCCTCAGAAGGAAACGGCCGCCGTGCTTCCGGGCGTAGAGCCAGTTGATGAGGGCCGTGCGGGCTCCGCCCACGTGCAGATACCCCGTGGGCGAGGGGGCGAAGCGGACGCGGACGGACATGGGTGCCTCCGGTCGGATGGAAGAGCGGCCCCGGCGGGCCGGGGCCTCGCCCAAGGTAGCACAGGCGTCCCTCGGAGCCAACTCGCGGGCCGGAAGCGGAGGGGAGGGTTCGCGTGTTGTAATGGGGCTCGGAGGCCGTATGGGCAGGATCGGTGGAATCGGCTTCGGGAGGGGGCTGGCGGCGGCGCTCCTTGTTTGGGCGGCATGGCTGCCGGCGCAGGAGCCGATTCCGACGGGGCTGGCCAGGGGGATCTCCCTGTTGGAAGAGGGCCGGTACGAAGAAGCGGCGGGGGTCCTCGGAGAAGCCCACCGCCAGGAGCCCGGGAACCTGCGCGTCGCCATCGCCCGCACCAAGGCCCTGCTTGAGGCGGCGCGATGGCCGGAGGCCTTCGCCTCGGCGGAGGAACTCGCGGGCCGGTTTCCCCTGAACGCGGAGGCGGCCCTTCTCCAGGGCGATTGCAGGCTCTACGCCTTCGATCCCGAAGGGGCGGGGGAGGCGTACCAGAGGGCGCTGGAGGACCCGCGGTGGGGTTCCGCGGCCCTATCCAAGGCCGCCATCGCCTTCCTGCTCCGGAGGGACGAGGAGGGCCTCTCCCGCCTCCTCTGGGGGGGGAGGGCGGAGGGAAGCCGGGTCTCCCCCAACGTGGAGGCCTCCTCCGCCCGTCTGGATCCCGAGTCCTCCCGGCGGGTGGATCGTCTGCGAGCCCTTTCCGTCCGGCTCCCGGATTCCGAGGAACTCCGCGACGAACTCCGGTTGCAGGAGGCCCTCTCCTCCCACGGGGGGACGCGGATCACCTTCCCTTCCGAGACGCCTACCGTCTCGAAGGTCAGAGAGATCTACCGGGAGCCCAGCATCCCGCTCCGCCTCAACGGGACGAAGGACACGTGGATCGCGCTGGACACGGGGAGCGACTCCCTCCTGCTCAACGAGGACCTGATCCGGAAGCTCGATCTGCCGGTGCTGTCCGAAACCACCGCCGAGGGGTGGGGCTACCGGGGCCGCCGCCGCACCGAGGTCGTGCTCGTGGAGAGCCTCGAGGCGGCCGGGCTCCGCATCAACCGGCTTCCCGCTCTGGTGAACGTGCGGGACAGCGAATTCTGGAGCAACAAGGCCGGCTACATCGGGCTGGGTCCGTTCCTGGACGGGGTGATTCTCTACGACCGCCGCAAGGGCCGCTTCGGTTTGTGGCCGCCGGGCACGAAGCCTCAGGCGGTCATGGGGGACCGCGGGTTTACCCTGCCGGTCCTCTGGCACCGGGGGGTGCCCCTTGTGCCGGTTCTCCTCCAGGGGCGGGGTCCCTTTCCCTTCCTTCTCGACACCGGGGCTCCTTACACCCTTCTCAGTTCCCAATACGCCCCCCGGGTCGGGATCCGGGTGAACTCGGGCAAGTACGGGAAGCTGTACGGCCTGGGGCAGTCGGGAGCCTTCACATCGGGGGTCGCCGAACAGGTGCGGATTTCGGTGGGGCCGAAGAGCTACGACCGGCGGATCATCTTCGTCACGGACGTGCCCCAGCGGTTTCCGGTGCCTCTCTACGGCATCCTCGGGAGGGACGTGCTCAACGACTACCGGATGGTCTTCGACGGACCAGGCGGGCAGGTTACCCTGCAGGCCTACGACGGGAAATAGGCCGGTCCGGCGGACCCGGGGAGAAGCGAGGTGGGGACAGGTCAGAAGCCGTCGCGTTGACACCTTCCGGCTTTCCCGCGGTTTCCCGACTTGCGACCCAAAAAAGGCGCTCCCCGGGAGGGGGGTCCCGGGGAGCCGTACAAGAGGAGGGGGATCCTCATGGGAAAACCGGTCATTCGCCCCGTTTTTACCCCGGAGGGGGGCTCCCCGGCCTTTCGGCCGGGGAGCTTTGAGAGGAGGGGGGATCCTCTTGGGAAAGCGTCTCGTTCGCCTTTCGGCCTCCTTGCCGTTTCACCGGCATCGGACACGTCTCAACAAAGCAAGGGGTGTGCCAATTCCCGGCGAAACGGTCAGGCTTCGAAGGAGTGCCCGCACCCGCAGGAGGTCTGTGCATTGGGATTCTGGAAGACGAAGCCCGAACCCCGAAGGTCGTTGACGTAATCCACCACGGTGCCCTTCAGATAGATCAGGGAGGTCTTGTCCACGAAAACGGAGAGCCCCCCGAAGTCGTACACCTCGTCGTTGTCGGAGGCCTTTTCGGCCAGGGAGAGGTCGTACTGAAAACCGCTGCACCCGCCTCCCACGACGGCGATGCGAAGGCCCGACACCTCGCGGCCCTCCGCCTTTCTGAAGTTCTTAACGGCCTCCACGGCCTGTTCGGTCAGTTCGATCATCGCTTCCTCCTCAAGGGCCCAGCCGTGGGCCAACCGGGTCCGAAAGAGCAACCCCGGTGCCACGGCGGAGGCGCCCGCCTTTCCTCCGGGGAATGGACCGGTCGGATGGGCCCTCGAACCCGGCGGGGCGGGCGTTTCACCCCGGGGAAGGGGGAAGGTGAAACCGAGCTCTTCCTGTTTCATAGAGACATGTATTGTTGCGCGGGTGTAACAGCAGTGACCGGGCCCTGGCGTGGCGCCGGGAAGCCCCTCCGTGCTAGAACGAAAGGCCTCCGAAGGAGACGGAATGAGCAAGAAGTTCGACCCCGCCGAGGTTGGGCGCCTGGAAAGCCGGGAGAGACACCGGGCCATGCCTCCGGCCAAGATCCTCCGGAAGATCGGCCTGAAGAGGGGGATGACCTTCGCGGACGTGGGGGCGGGAACGGGCTTCTTCAGCCTTCCCGCCTCCCGGATCGTCGGGCCGTCGGGCCGCGTGCTCTCTCTGGACGTTTCGGAGGAGATGCTGGAACACCTGCGGGCCAAGGCCCCCCCCGCCTGGGTGGAGGCGAGGGCCTGCGGAGAGGCCAGCCTCCCCCTCGCCGACGGGGCGGCCGATCTCGTCCTCTCCTGCTTCGTCCTTCATGAAACGCACGAACCCGTCTCCTTCCTCCGGGAACTCGGCCGGGTGGCCCGTCCCCGGTCGCCGGTCGTCGTCATGGAGTGGTCCAAGATACGGCAGGAGGAGGGCCCCCCCTTCGAACACCGCCTGCACCACCACGACGTGGAGGCCCTCATCCTCGAGGCCGGCCTCTGCTTTCGTGGCGTGGAGTTCTACAACCCGAGCCAGTATTTCGCCTACGCCTTCCGGAAGGAACCGAAGTGACGGGCTCTCTCGAAGCCCTGGTCCGGGATCCGAGGGTTCGGGTGCGGCGCGCGGGCCCGCCGGATCCCGAGGGCACCTGCGTCGTGCACTGGATGCAGAAGGCCCAGAGGGGGGTGGACAACCCGGCCCTCGACGTGGCCGTCCGTGCCGCCGACGTCCTCGGGCTGCACGTCGTCACCTTTTTTGCGCCGGTGCCCTTTTATCTCAACGCCAATGGGCGCCATTACGCCTTCCTGGCCCAGGGCGTGGAGGAGGGACGGCTATAAGGATGGAGGCAGGGAAGCCGGGAGAGAGGGAAACAGGGAGAGACGGCGACGCGGCGATCAGACAAGGCGGTGTGAGGAAGCCGGCCGGGCCTTTGCGATTCCTTCCGTCGGGGCGGACCCCCCTCAGACAAAGGGGAAGGCGGCGACGGTGGCGGGGTATTCTCCCGCCGGACCCGCCACGATGACCCCGGCATCCTCCTCGGCGCCCAAAGCGGGATGGAGGTAGGCGAAGGCGCAGGTCTTTCCGACGAGAGGAGAGAAGCGCGCCGAAGAGAGCGTCGCCGCATCGCGTCCCTTGACCCTTACGGTGTCTCCCGGTTCCGCAGGACCGTCCACGAGAATCCCGGTCCGGACCCGCTTGAGGCTGCCGTACGTCCGGACCCGGGCCACGATCTCCTGTCCCAGGTAGCATCCCTTGTCCCAGGACACGTGACCGGGAAGGCGGGCCTCGGGGAAGAGGGTCTCCTCCGTGAGGTCCGCCCCGAACCGCGGCAGACCCGCCTCGATCCGCGCCGTCTCCAACAGGTCCCAGCCCGCGGGCAGGGCACCCCCCGCGGCGAGCGCGCGCCAGAGGTCGCCGGCGAGGGTTCTGGGGCAGAGGAGATCAAGTCCGGGTCGGCCCGTGCGGGGAACACGGAGGATCCGGACCGGCGCTCCCCCGAAGAGGGCCGTGGTGTGGCCGCAGGGGGGAAGCCCCGCGCCGTCCGTTCCCAGCACGGCCCCCACGGTCTCGCCGGCCAGAGGTCCCTGTACGGAGAGGAGCGAGGAGCCCTCGGTCCAGTCCGAGACCGCCACCCGGGAGGAGAGCCGGAACTTCAAGAGCCTCTCCACCAGGGAAGAACCCAGTCCGGGTTCGCCTTCGAGGAGGAGGGAATCCTCCGTCGCGAAAACCCGGACCTCGGCGAGGATGTGGGAGCGCCGGTCAAGGAAACAGGCGTGGGCTCCCGTGCCGGGCAAGAGGTCGTCCACGCGCTGGGTCACGAGTCCGTTGAGGAAGCGGCCCCGGTCCTCCCCCGAGAGGGACACCCGCATGCGGTCCGAGAGGTCCAAAAGGACGGAGGACCGTTCGAGGGCCTCGTACTCCTGGTCAAAGGGGCCGTAGGCGGTGAGCCGCTCCCGGCCGTAGCGGGCCCGGAAGTTCGCTCCCCGCGCCTCGTGAAATCCCCGGTCCAATGCGTCCATGGTTCCGCGCTCCTTCCCCTGGCCGCCCAACCCAGGCGGCGGGAGAGGATGAAACAGCGCGGGCCGCGGATGCCTTCCCGGAGCGGTCAGGACTCCTGCGCTTCCACGGTCTCCAGAATGCGGATGTTCCTCCGGGCGAGCTCCCTCAGAAACTCCTCGTAAACGGGGCCGGCGACGGCGTCCTCGGGGGCCACGAGGCCGCGCTCCTTGATGAGCCCTTTCCCGATGAAGACGGCGGATATCGCCGCCGGAAAGCCCGTGACCCGGCCCATGCCCGAGATTCCGCTCACCGGGTCCGGGCCCTCCCACATGTGGTAGGTGATCCGGACGGGCTTTCCGCCCCGGGTGCCCGTCACCGTGTTGTACATGACGCAGACGTCCCCCTCCCCGGGCCGCGGCTTCAGCCGGGGTTCGATGCAGGCGAGGAGGACCTCGCGCGGCACCACCCGGGCGCCGTTCACCTCCACCGGCGCGAGGTCCAGAAGGCCGCACTCCTTCAGCGTCTCCACGCCGCCCCAGTGGCCCGGCCAGCGGACGGTCTTCTCGGAGAACTCCCTCAGGCCCGGCCGCGTGTAGATGAAGCTCGGCATGCCCGGAGTGACGGCGCACTCGAGGACCTCGTCCACGCCGAAGCGGTCGAAGCGGAAGGTCTCCCGGTCCGTGGCCGCGTCCACCTCCACCTGCTTCCCGCCCTTGAGGACGAAGAGCTTCACGTTGTACTCGCGCAGGACGTGGGAGAAGGCCCAGGTGATCATGTACCGCAGGGGGTGGTTGGCCGCCGCCTCCTTGGAGGGGATGCCCCCCACCCGGGCGATGCAGGAGTGGGCCTCGTCGAGCTTCCGGATGGCCTCCCCGCAGGTGAGGTTCGAGAGCCCCGGGGCGAAGCCGATGCCGTCGAGGAAGGTCACGCCGTTTCGAAGGGCGGTCTCGTGGAGGTAGTCCCCGTAGGCGTAGAGGTCCATGCCCTCGGGCAGGCGCAGGCCCTCGGTCTCGTAGAGGTCGGGGCGAAGGTGGTACTCCTCCAGCATGTCCACGTGGTGGACCCCCGCCTCCAGGACCGCCCGGGCCAGGGCGTAGGAGGTGTGCCGGTCCGGGAGGGTGGACACCACGACGTCGTACTTGGCTGCGAGCCGCTTCACGGCCTCCGCCTCGCTGACGTCCAGAGCGTGCATCGCCACCTTCGGGCTGTCGAGCCAGGTGCGCGCCGCGTCCAGGGCATCCAGTCGCCGGGCGGCCAGGCCCACCTGATCCACCGAATCCTCACGGACGAGGTCGTAGGCCACCGCCCTCCCCATCTTCCCGTTCCCTCCGAACACGAGAATCTTCATGGAACACCGCCTTTCTTCAGAGGCCTCTTTGCCCGCATTCTCTTCCCCCACAGCCGGCTCGGTCAAGGGAGACGGAACCACGGAGGCGTACGGGGAGAACCAGCGGACCGCCAGGGAGGGGAACGACCCATCCACGGGCCGTTGGGCCAAGGAATCGTCCCTCCCCTGTTTCCCGGATTCCCTCCCTTCTCGCATCCCTCCTTCCTTCGCCCCGCTCCCCTTTCAAAATCAAGCGGTTTCGGGTAGGATGCGGCTTTCCGGCAAGGGACGCCGGGACCCTTCGAGGAAGGACTCCCCATGGCCAAGCGCGACGAGAAGGCGATCACGCCCCGCGGCGAGGACTACAGCCAGTGGTACCAGGACATCGTCCTGAAGGCCGAGCTGGCGGACTACTCCCCCGTAAAGGGGTGCATGGTCATCCGCCCCTCGGGCTACGCCCTCTGGGAGGCCACCCAGCGGGCCCTGGACGGGATGTTCAAGGAGACGGGCCACGTCAACGCCTACTTCCCCCTCTTCATCCCCATGTCCTTCCTCTCGAAGGAGGCCGAGCACGTGGAGGGCTTCGCCAAGGAGTGCGCCGTGGTGACCCACCACCGCCTCAGCGCCAAGGAGGGCGGGGGCGTGGAGCCCTCTCCCGACAGCGTCCTCGAAGAGCCCCTCATCGTGCGGCCCACCTCCGAGACCATCATGTACGCCATGTACGCCAAGTGGATCCGCAGTTACCGCGACCTGCCGCTCCTGCTCAACCAGTGGGCCAACGTGGTCCGGTGGGAGATGCGCACGCGCCTCTTCCTGCGGACCACCGAGTTCCTCTGGCAGGAGGGGCACACGGCCCACGCCACCCACGACGAGGCCTGGGAGGAGGTGGTGCGCATCCTCGACATCTACGCCCGCTTCGCCCAGGAGTGGATGGCCGTGCCCGTGATCAAGGGCGTCAAGAGCGAGTCGGAGAAGTTCGCGGGAGCCCTCCAGACCACCTGCATCGAGGCCATGATGCAGGACGGGAAGGCCCTCCAGGCGGGGACGAGCCACGATCTGGGCCAGAACTTCGCCCGGGCCTTCGACGTGAAGTTCCAGGACGAGAAGGGCGAGTGGCAGCACTGCTGGCAGACGAGCTGGGGCGTCTCCACGCGCCTCATCGGAGCCCTCATCATGGCCCACAGCGACGACCAGGGCCTCGTGCTCCCGCCCCGCCTCGCCTCCACGCAGGTGGTCATCGTCCCCATCTACAAGGACGACGCGGGTCGGGCGAGGGTGCTCGAAGCCGCGGGGGCCCTGAAGTCCCGCCTCAAGGAGACGGGCTTCGGCGCGGTCCTCGACGAGCGGGACACGGTGAGCCCGGGCTTCAAGTTCAACGAGTGGGAGATGAAGGGCGTCCCCGTCCGGCTGGAGATCGGCCCCAGGGACGTGGACCAGGGCGCGTGCGTGGCCGTGCCGCGGGTCCCCACGCGGGACCTGCGCGAGGGCGAGAAGCGCCAGAAGGAGACCGTCCCGCTGGAGCGCGCGCCGGAGGTCCTCCGGGGTCTCCTCGACGACATCCAGAAGGCCCTCTTTGCTAGGGCGCTGGCCTTCCGCGAGGAGCGGACCTGGCCCGTGGACGACTACGCCGACTTCCGGGAGCGCATCGAGGAAGGCGGCTTCTTCCTTGGCCACTGGTGCGGCTCCTCGGACTGCGAGACCCGGGTGAAGGACGAGACCAAGGCCACGCTCCGGTGCATCCCCTTCGATGCCCCGGCCGAAGCGGGGAAGTGCCTGGTCTGCGGCGGTGAAAGCCCGCGGCGCGTCATCTGGGCTCGAGCCTATTGATCGAAATGTAGGAGGCCGCTCCAGAGGCCGACCGGTGGCTCTGGCGCCACGGTCCTGCTTGAAGGATGGAATCGCGCTCTGGAGAGCGCTCCTACATGGAGTTCGTCATGAGTGCCTCCCCCGATAAGCTCCCCCGCCTTCGCCTCCAGAAGGGCCGCCTGAAGCGGGTCCTCTCGGGACACCCGTGGGTCTTCTCCAACGAACTCCAGGAGGTGCCCCCCCTGGAGCCCGGCTCCCTCGTCCTCGTGGACGGGCCGGGCGGCGAGCCCCTCGGCGCGGGAACCTACAACCCGCGCACCCTCATCGCCGTGCGCTGGCTCGCCCGGGGGGCGAACGCCCTTCCCGACGACTGGCTCGAAGCGAGGCTGGCCGCCTCGGCGACCCGGCGGGACGCCATCTATCCCGGGGAGGCCTGCGCCCGCCTCGTCTTCGGAGAGGCCGACGAACTCCCGGGCCTGATCGTGGACCGCTACGAAGACGTCCTGGCGGTCCAGGCGCTCACGGCGGGCATGGAGGCCCTATCCAGCCGCGTCGGCGAGGCCCTGCGATCGCTCCTGAACCCGCGCCGGATCGTCTGGAAGAACGATGCGCCCTCCCGCGAACTGGAGGGGCTGCGCCGGGAGGTGCGGTGGGAGCCCGAGGGCGAGGCGCCCGACGTGACCGCCGAGTACCTGGGCCTGCGCTTCCAACTCGACCTCGGCGCCAGCCAGAAGACCGGTCTCTTCCTCGACCAGCGCGAGAACGTGCGGGCCTTCCTCCAGCGCCTCCCTCCGGGAGCCGACGTGCTCGACGTCTTCTGCTACCGAGGCGCCTGGGGCATGGCGGCCCTGCGCGCGGGGGCCGCCTCGGCCGCCTTCGTGGAGGCCTCCCTCTCGGCCTGCGAGGCGGTGGAAAAGGACCTGAGCCGAAACGGCCTGCCCGAGTGCGAGGTCCACAACGGGGACGCCTTCGACGTCCTACCCTCCCTACGGCGCGCGGGACGGTCCTTCGACGCCGTGGTCTGCGACCCGCCGGCCTTCGCCAAGTCCAAGAAGCACCTGCCCGAGGCCGAGAAGGCCTACCGCCGCCTCAACGAACTCGCCTTCTCCCTCGTCCGGCCCGGCGGCCTCCTCGTCACGTGCTCCTGCTCCTACCACATGGACCGTGAGGCCTTCCGGATCCTCGTGGCGGAGGCCGCCTCCCGCTCCCGGCGCCGCGCCCTGCTCCTCGAAGCCCGGGGCCAGGCGCCCGACCACCCCGTCCTCCTCGGCTTCCCCGAGGGCGACTACCTCAAGGCCCTCTTCGTGAGAGTTCTTTAAAAGGCCTGAAGTCGAGGCTCCTCCTTCGGTTCGCCGGGCCTTTCGGACGGGATCTCACGGAGGGCGGCACTCGGCGCCTTCGCCCGCGCTCCTCTGCTACAATCCCATCGGGGAGGTCTTTTCCGAATGGCCAACGAGACGACGAAGGTCATCTACTCCATGGTGGGCGTGGGCAAGCTCCACGGCCCCAAGCAGGTCCTGAAGGACATCTACCTGGGCTACTACTACGGAGCCAAGATCGGCGTCATCGGCCTCAACGGCTCGGGCAAGTCGTCCCTTCTGCGCATCATGGCGGGCGAGGACACGGAGATCCTGGGCGAGGTCCACTGCTCCCCCGGCTACAGCGTGGGCTTCCTCCCGCAGGAGCCGAAACTCGATCCCGACAAGACGGTCCTCGACGTGGTGAAGGAGGGCGCCGCCGAGACGGTGGCCCTCCTGAAGCGTTACGACGAGATCAACGAGGGCTTCGCCGACCCGGATGCGGACATGGACAAGCTCATCGCCGAGCAGGGGGAGGTTCAGGAGAAGCTGGACGCCCTCGGCGCCTGGGACCTGGACGCCCGCCTGGAACTGGCCATGGACGCCCTCCGGTGCCCCCCCGGCGACACGTCCATCGGCGTCCTCTCGGGCGGCGAACTGCGTCGGGTCGCCCTCTGCCGCCTCCTCCTCCAGAAGCCCGACATCCTCCTGCTGGACGAGCCCACGAACCACCTCGACGCGGAGACCGTGGCGTGGCTCGAGCGCCACCTCCAAAACTACGAGGGGACCGTCATCGCCGTCACCCACGACCGCTACTTCCTCGATAACGTGGCGGGCTGGATCCTGGAGCTGGACCGTGGACAGGGCATCCCGTGGAAGGGCAACTACACCTCCTGGCTCGAACAGAAGCAGGAGCGCCTGCGGCAGGAGCAGAAGCAGGAGAGCGACCGGCAGAAGACCCTCCAGCGCGAGCTGGAGTGGGTCCGCATGGCGCCCAAGGCGCGACACGCCAAGGGGCGCGCCCGCCTGAACTCCTACGAACAGCTCCTCTCCGCCGAACCCGAGACAACCTCGCGTGAGCTCGAGATCTACATCCCCCCGGGCCCGCGCCTGGGCGACGTGGTGGTGGAGTTCGAGAAGGTCTCCAAGGGCTACGGGGACCGCCTTCTCGTGGAAGACCTCTCCTTTCGCCTCCCCAAGGCGGGCATCGTGGGCGTCGTGGGGCCCAACGGCGCGGGCAAGACGACCCTCCTGAAGCTCATCACGGGCGCCGAGGAGGCCGATTCGGGGACGGTCCGGGTGGGCGATACGGTGAAGCTCGCGCACGTGGACCAGTCGCGCTCGAGCCTGAAGGACGACCAGACCGTGGTGGAGGCCATCGCCGATGGCTACGACACCGTCCAGCTGGGCAAGGTCCAGATGAATGCCCGGGCCTACTGCGGGCGCTTCAACTTCACGGGGGCCGACCAGCAGAAGCCCGTGGGCGTCCTCTCGGGAGGTGAACGCAACCGCCTCCACCTGGCCCGCATGCTCCGCTCCGGCGCCAACCTCCTCCTCCTCGACGAGCCCACCAACGACCTCGACGTGAACACGCTGCGGGCCCTGGAAGAGGCCGTCGAGCGCTTCGCCGGGTGCGCCGTCGTGGTGAGCCACGACCGGTGGTTCCTGGACCGGGTGGCGACCCACATCCTCGCCTTCGAGGGCGAGAGCCGCGCCGTCTTCGTGGAAGGGAACTACCGCGACTACGAGGAGGACCGGAAGAAGCGCCTCGGCGCCGCCGCCGAGCGGCCCCACCGCATCACCTACCGGAAGCTGACGCGCTGAATCAGGGGCAGGCGGCCGGGGAGGCCGCCACCCCCGCGTCCCTTGGCGCGGCCTGGCCCGGACACCCCGAGTCGTAGGTACCGCCGGGCGTCCCTCGCACGAGGTAGTAGAACCCCCCTCCCGCCTCCGGCGTTTCGCCGTCGGTCGCCGCCGCGTCGGGGGATTCGTTCTCCAGCAGGCCAAAAGGCTCGACGCCAAGTCCCCGTCCGAGGAGGCGAGAAGGGCCAGGTCGCCCTTCACCACGTTGTAGGCGGAGACGCCAGGCGCCCGGTCCCAGGATAGGGCCCCACCCTGGGCCAGCTTCAGGCGGGCCACCACGGCGGCGGCGGGAGGGAATTCGTAGGCCCCGACGTCCGGGGCGCAGTCGAAGGGCCGGGGGGCCTCCTGCCCGGGCGCCGAGACGGTGTGCAGGGGCGGGTGGAAGAGGGCCGGGTACTCGGGGTCGGGAAAGGGGAATACGGGCGGGCCGGAGAGGTCCGTGGCGGCGGCGTTCCGCAGGGAGATCCCGGCGGAGGGGCGGGGGTCCGAGGCGCCGAGGTCCGCCAGGCCGGGGTCCGTCCCGTAGAGCGTCCCGGTCCACTGGGCCGGTTCGTTCGAGGAGCCCGTCCGCACCCAGTTGTTGCGGCCGGCGATCTGTGCCCCGTCGGTCCACTCGGCCTCGGCCGTGCGGATCAGGTTCGGCGCGCCACCGTCCGCGCGGCAGAAAACGTTGTCGTGCATCTCCACGCTCTGGATCCCGTCGAAGATGCGGAAGACGCTTCCCGGGTGGTGGACCTCGTCGGTGGCCACGTAGATCTGGTGCTGGCTCGTGCCGTTGCCGCAGTGGTCCACCTCCACGTGGTCGAGGGTCAGGGACCCCGACCCCTGGTCGGCGCCCAGGATGCCATGGGCGGGGCAGTGGTGGACGCGCACGTCCCGCACCGTGAGGTCGTGGGCCTGGTGGTAGAGGCCCCGGAAGGAGCCCCCCGTCACCTCGAAGCCCTCGAAGAGGTAGTGGTTCGCCCCTGGAAAGAATGTCGGCCCGCTTTGGGGGGACCTTCAAGGGGTCCGAAGGCGGCGAGGGAGGGGATTCAGGGACCGGCTGGGCCGCCCGAAATCGGGTCCGGAGGCCCCGCGGCTCAAGCGCCGCGCCGATTGTGACCTTCGGGGGGGACGCGAAAAGGGGAGCCCGGCCCGCGGGGCTCCCCTTTCGAGGAATGCAAGGATTTGTGACCCATGTCTCAGACGGCGGGGACGAAGACTTGGTCGATCACGTGCAGGGTCCCGTTGGCGGCCTTGACGTCGGCCCGGATGAGCCGGGCGCCGTCCACCTTCAGAGCTCGTCCCGTGACGGCCACGGCGTGCTCGGAGCCGCGCACGTCCCTCACCTCGTCGAGGAGGGCCAGGGTGCGTGAATTCACGGCGCCGGAGACCACGTGGTTCAGAACGAAGGCACGGAGCTTGTCGGGGTCGGCGAAGAGGGCGTCCACCTGCTCCTTGGGGAGCTTGGCGAAGGCCGCGTCGCTCGGGGCGAAGAGGGTGAGGGGACCGCGGGTGTTGAGGGCCTCCTCGAGGCCGCTGGCCTGAATGGCGGCGGACATCATCTTGAGGTCCGCGGCCTTCTCGGCCTGGGCGGCGATGGAGGCCGCCGGCAAGACGAGGGGCCGGAGGGGAAGGTCGATGCGGGGCAGGTTCCGATCGCTATCCGCCTTGGGATAGCGGGCGCCGACGGGAACGAGGACCAACGCGAGGAGCGCCAGGCCTGCCGCGACGGTGAGGCTTCTCTTCTTCATGGCATCCTCCTCGGGTACGAGATCCGGAGGGCTCCCCGGCGGGCCTCCACGGGGACCCCACCGGCCAGTACGCCTGAGTGCTGGTCAATGAAACGCAGTGCCTTCGAAAAAGTTCCCGGGTCAGGAAACTGGAGAATTTTAAGCAGCCTGGGAAGGCGCGGGCGAGACAGGGAGACGAGGGGCGAGACACGGGACGAGAGACGAAAAACGCCAACGCGAAATCCGTGGGGCGGGCGCCCTCGCCCGCCTGGCTTCGACTTTTCCCAGTCCCCTAGTCCCCTAGTCCCGAACACCAAAGGCGGAAGGCGGAAGAGGCATTTGGGATTTCGGATTTGGGATTTGGGATCACGATTGTCCAGTGGTTGCCGTGCAAGGTGGTGTAGGGTCTTGATGGACAGCACGCTTGAGCGCATCTTGAGCGTTTTCGATTTGAATTCGATTGCGGTGTTGGCGGGTTCTCCGTGCCTCTGTGGGTTGGGGGTGGCGGATGAATTTCGGCAAGATGGTGTTCTCGCCATTAGAGCTTCACCTGCTGGACCCAGTTTCTTGCCCTGGCGTTCGCGCAACCGACGTACCGGGAGAGTCCGAGGGAGATCGAGGCGTGCCTGCACGCGATCTCGCAGCGGCTTTACCACTTGGGCAATCGCGGCCGCGTCGCTGGGAGCACGCTGGCCGGCGTCAACGAGAGCCGGGATTGGCGCATTTTCGAAGAGTCCGGCCAGGTGTTGATCCGCTCCCAATTCCCAAATCCCAAATCCCAAATGCCCCCACCTTTCCTTCCGTCTTCCGCCTTCCGTCTTGCCCTTTCCATCGCTCATTCAGGTAGACTGTGCGGGACTTCTAGGAGCCGGCGGAATGGACCCCGTGACCCTCCCCCTCTGGGCGGCACTTCTGATGGCGGTCCTTTCCGTCTGGGCTGTGGCCGACCGCATCGTCCTTCCAGCCGTCCGAGGATTCGTGCGCCGCCGGGCGGAGCGGGTGGTGGAGGAGCTCAACCCTCGCCTGCAGATCGAAATCCAGCCCTTTCAGCGCACGCGGCGCCACGTCCTGGTGGATCGCCTCCTCTTCGATCCGAAGGTCATGGAGGCTGTTCAGGCCCACGCCCGGGAGAAGGGCCTGCCGAGGGAGGAAGTGGAGAAGCTCGCGGCGAGGTATGCCCGCGAGATCGTACCGGCCTTCAACGCCTACTTCTACTTCCGTCTGGGATACGCCCTGGCCCGGAGGCTCGCCCGCCTGTTGTACCGCGTCCGCCTGGGTTTCGCCGACGACGAGGCCCTGCAGGCGGTACCGAGGAACGCCACCGTCGTCTTCGTGATGAACCACCGGAGCAATATGGACTACATCCTGGTGGGCTACCTGGCCGCGAGGAGGGCGGCCCTCTCCTACGCGGTCGGAGAGTGGGCCCGCGTCTGGCCCCTCCGCGCCATGGTGCGCTCCCTCGGCGGGTACTTCGTACGGCGGGACTCCCGCGACGACCTGTACCGCCGGGTTTTGGAGCGGTACGTGGCCATGGCCACGGCCGCCGGCGTTCCCCAGGCTCTCTACCCGGAGGGCGGCCTTACCCGGGACGGCCGCCTGCGCGCCCCCAAACTGGGGCTCCTGGATTACATGCTCCGCGGCTTTGACCCGTACGGAGAGCGGGACCTCGTGTTTATCCCCGTGGGGATCAACTACGACCGCACGCTGGAGGATAGAACGCTCCTCCGCGACCTGAAGCCCGGGACAGAGCGGCGGTCCGCCTGGGCCGCCCTCGCGACGGCGGGCCGGTTCGGGGCCAAGAACCTCCTGCTCATGGCCCGGAGCCGCTGGCACCGCTTCGGCTACGCCTGCGTGAACTTCGGCCCTCCCCTCTCCATGCGCCGGTACCTCCTGGAGCGAGGCCTTGACCTGAGGTCCCTGCCCCGCGAGGCGCGGTGCGCCCGCGTGGCCGAGTTGGGCGCCCGCCTGATGGAGGAGGTGGGCGCGGTGGTTCCGGTCCTGCCCGTGTCCCTGGTGGCGGAGGTTTTCGTCCGGGAGGCCGGCCGGCCCATGGCGCTCCTGGGCGTCAAGGCCCGCGTCCACGCCCTCCTCAGGGAGTTGGAGGGACGCGGGGCCCGGGTGTACGTCCCCCGGAGGGACCGCGACTATGCGGTGGAGGTGGGCTTGCGGATGCTCGTCCTACGCCGCCTCGTTCTCGAGGAGGACGGACTCTTCCGTGCCCACCCCGAGGAGGAAAAGCTCCTCTCCTACTACGCCAACGCCCTGGCCCACTTCCGCGAGGCGGCAAACGCCGCGCCGGCCCCCCATGCCGCCGCCTGCGGGGACTGAGGTGGTCGGACCGCCACCCCACGCACCGGTGACGCCCTCCCGGCCGAGGCTGTGGGCGGCGCTGATCCCCGCCGCCCTTCTTCCCTTTCTCTTGGCTTGGCTTTACTTCGTGGTCTTCGCAGGCCATTCCGCTGCCCCCGCCCTGTACGCGGCGGCCAAGGCCTTCCTCCTCCTCTGGCCTCTCCTGGCGTGTCGGTTTCTGCTCGGGGAGCGGGCGCTCCCCTCGTCGCGGGGGGCTTCAACGGCCCGGGGGCCCTACCCGCGGGCCCTCGTGGAGGGCCTCGCCTCTGGGCTCGCCGCGGGCCTGCTCCTCTGGGCCCTCTCGGAGACGGCGCTTGCGGACGCCCTGGTCCGGGCCGCGCCCGCCGTTCGCGCCAAGGCGGAGGAGTTCGGGGTCGCGGGCCGCTACGGGCTCTTTGCCGTGTGCGCCTCGCTCTACCACGCCACGGCCGAGGAATACTACTGGAGGTGGTTCGTATTCGGCCGCCTGCGCCGCCTCCTTCCGGCTTCGGTGGCCCACCTCGCCGCGGCGGCGGCCTTCGCCGCGCACCACGTCCTGGTGGGCGTCGTCTTCCTGCCGGGCTGGGGCGGAGCGTTTCTGGGTGCCCTGACGGGCCTCGGGGGCCTGCTGTGGAGCCTGCAGTACGCCCGCCACAGAAACCTCGCCGGCGCCTGGATCAGCCATTTCGCCGTGGACCTCATCCTCTTCGCCATCGGTTGGAAAATCCTGGCGGCTTGAGGCCCGGGCGGGCCGGCGCCCTCCCCCGAGAAGGCGGGAAAGCGCGGCTCACACCGACGAGATGGCGGCGGGCGGCGGGGCCTTCGGCCCTGCCTCACCTCGTGTACGAAACGGTCGTCTCCCCCCCGTCCGGATTCACGACCCGGATGGGGACGGCAACCCCGGAGGGGAACAGGGCCTTGAGGGCCGCGCCCTTCTTGATCAGAATCTGCGTCGAGCTCTTCCACTTCACGAGGGTGGGTGTGGAGGTGGTTCCCCACAAGGCCCCATTGATGTACACCGACAGCCCGTTCTGAAGATTGGAACCCGTGAGCCTCAACCGGAATGGGGCCGGGACCTTGGCCACGGCCGTGACGAAGGGAGGCTGGACGATCGTGGTGAAGGACCAGACGGCGCAACCCGAGGCGTCCCCGCAGGCGTTCTTGGGCACCACCTTCCAGAAGTAGGTCGTGGCGTAGGAGAGGTTCCCCGGCGCGTAGGCGGTCCCCGCCGCGTTGGCGGCGAAGGGGGGTGGATTCGCGGTGCCGAAGTAAACGTCGTAGGAGGAAGCGTCCGCCATGGCCGCCCAGGCCAGGGGCGTATTGGTCGGAAGGCCCGTGGCGCCGTCGGGGGGGAGGGGTCCCACGGCGCAGGAGGGGGTGGTGCACACCGTGACCGTGACCTGGTCCGCGGCGGGGGAGGCATCGGTCTGGCCGAGGGCCTCCACCGCCCTGGCCTCGAAGGTGTGCGTCCCCGCGGCCACGGTGGTCGTGAAGGTGTAGGCCTCGGAGCCGCTGTCGAAGGCGCCGTCCTGGGCCGTGGCCGACTGCCACGTTCCCCCGTTCACGCGCCACTGCACGTTCGCCAGCGGGACGATGTTGATGTCGCACTGGTAGTGGTAGACGTTCTGGTTCGTGTTGGTAAGCGTCTGCGCACTCCCGGTAAAGGTCAGGATCGTGTTGGTTGTGGGGTCCGGCGAGTAGGGGGTCAGCGCCGTGTCCGGAGCGACGTCCACGGGATCGGGGTAGGTATCGCCGTCGCCGTCGCCCCATCCGATCTGGCCCCGGGTGTACAGACAGACGCCCGTCTGTTTGTTCGCCTCATTCATGATGCAGTTCACGTTGATGAGGCAGGAAGCGTTGCAGTTCTGGTTCTGGGTGATCACGTACCCGCTTGTCTCGGTACAGGTACACCCTGAGCTCGCGTATTCGTCCAAGGCGTAGAAGATGTGGCTGGACTCGTGGCGGGTGACCGTGTTCATGCTCCCGATGCCCCAGCCGTCGTTGTCGTAGGTTTGGACCTGGAGGGGCCCGCCCAGGTAGGCGGAGGCGAAGAAGCCGTCGGGAAACATGCCGTCCGAGTCGTTCACGCTGTTGCAGACGAAGATCGTGAAGGCCCAGTCGGTGCCGTCGGCGGCCTTCTGGTCGCCGTTGAAGTGCTCGCCCTTGGCGAAGAGGCCCGAATCGGCCGAGTAGCCGAGCTTGTCGAAGATCTCGTTGATGTAGATGGGATTGCCCGAGGTGGCGTGGTTGCGGTTGATGGGCTCGTACTGGGTCTGGGCCCGGCTGTCCGTCCGGCCATAGTAGTAGTGGTAGGTCCAGGAGGGCTGAAGGCCTGAGGGAAGCGCAAAGCCCGAATAGTAGGTCGAAAGGTCATTCAGACCCTGGACGATTTCCGCCGCCACGTTGGATTCCAGGGTGGAGCTCCAATCCTCGGTGCTCGAGTCGGTCACCCCGTTGCTCTCGGGGAGGATCACGCTGACGCTCACCGACCCCAGCATGTATTCGGAGTTGGAGATGGGGCCTTCCACAGGATTCGCCCCTCGGCCGAGGACAGCAGGTCCCTCGCCTCGCCGGGCGCCGGGCTCTCCGCGAAGACCCGGGAACCCGGTGGCAGGCGAAAATCGAGGGTCTCCAGGTCAGGGGGCGCCTCGGGCATCCAGAGACCGCCCGCGGGGGGAAATGCGTGGCGAAGCAGGATTCCGGTCGCGGCCAACTCCATCCTCCAGGAGACGAAATCCGCCCCCTCTGGAGGCTGGAGAAGGAGGACGTCCGGTCCGGTTCCGGAGGCGGCGGAGGGGACGGCCAGGCAGAAGATCAGCGCGAACAAGAGGAACCACGTGCGGCGTGTCAGGGGATTCCCCTCCCTGAGATTGCGGGAACCGTTTACCCCGACTCACACCTGTCCAAAATGGCAATTGAAAGGAAGTGCCTCCTCTGTTGTAGGCTT
>CAZPSH010000026.1:15533-38228 GCA_964589625.1 uncultured Thermoanaerobaculia bacterium | reverse complement strand
CCTTACTATCCTGTTGTTCTTCCCGCACCTCTTGATCACCGCGGCGTTCTTGCGGCGCCCATGTTTCCTCATGACGCAATCGACATCCGGGTTTGACCCTTTTGGGCTGGGGCCAAGCGGCTTGGTTCTCCGGCGTATCCGGCATTGAGAGGCCTGTACCGTCCACGACCATCACTCTCCGCCCGTACCAAGACCAGGGGCAAGCCTTCTCCATCTTCTTCACGACACGCCTGCATGCCTGCATGGGCTGGCGCAACGGCAGCTTTGCCAGGGCCTTGCAGTAGGCCGCGGTATTGGGCGAGATGGTCTTGCCTTCTTCAGCCAGCAGCCAGGCCTGAAACCTCCGCAAGGCCTACCGGCAGCACCGCATTTCGTCAAGTACCTGTGAGAGGAAGAGCCAGAAGGTCCTGGAGGGGGGAAAAGAGCCGCGTCCTCATTCCTCCGCCGAAATCCTGGGGCAGGCTCGCCCAGGGCCGAGAGCGCCTTGAAGCTCACCCAGCGGCGCCCGGCCTAGGCACAATGCCCACCTTTTCAGCCTTCCCGCCGTACGGTTCATGGGTTTCCTCCATGCGGCCCAACTTCCGCGATTGAAACGCGGGTGGCTTCGGGCGGTCTTCGGGTTCACGGGGGAAAGGCATTGTCTCTTGGACGGGGAGGGCCGAGGGCTTCTCCCTCCGATTCGCAGGCCAAGCCTGCCGAATCGTCGCGTTGCCCTCCGGGGCCCCACCCCACCCTCGGAGCGCCATTCGGGACAGCCGCCTATATTTGTCCTTTCGACCGTCGGCCCAAGAGCCCTTCGCCGTAGGGTCGCGGATTCGATCCTTCCAATTCAAAATCCCAGATTCGGATTTCGAAATCTCGTTCCCGCCCTACAGATCGTGGATGGTCTTGAGTTCGAGGACTTCGAAGGTGCGCTTCCCGCCGGGTGTCTGGACCACGACCTCGTCGCCTTCGCGCTTTCCGAGCATGGCCTGGCCGATGGGGGACTGGACCGAGTAGAGGCCCTTCTGGAAGTCGGCCTCCTCGTGGGTCACGAGCCGGACCGTCAGTTCCTCGTCCTTGTCCAGATCCATGAGCTTCAGCTGGCTGCCGTAGGCGGCCTTGTCCGTGGGGATGGCGTTGAGGTTGATCCGGGAGAGGGCGCCGATCCGCTCGCGCAGTTGCATGACCCGCGCCTTCACGTACTGCTGGCGCTGAAGGGCCATGTGGTACTCGGCGTTCTCCGATAGGTCGCCCAACTGCCGGGCGCGATCGATCTCTTTGGGGAGCTCGATCCGGAGTTCCTGGTCGAGCTTCTTCAGTTCTTCCTCAAGGGCCTTTCGCGTGGCCTCGAGGCCCTTGGACCTGGTCGCCATGGGCGCCTCCTCCAAAAGTCTATCTTAGCCGAAGGTCCCGGGTCCGTTCCACCCTTTGTCCTCTTTCCCGGACGGTCCTCCTTTCTCCGAAGCCGAACGGGTGTCAGAAACCCACTGATAAATCGGTACATGGCCGGCCTCCGCCGGGCCCTTCGGATGGCACGGCCGTTGCTCACAGGGAGCCAGGAGGTGACGTCATGGTCTCCGCCCACATCTCGAAAGTGGCCGGCCTTCTGGCCCTCGCCGCGCTTCCCGCTCTTGCCGCCGTGCCCCGCGTGGTGGTCGTGCACTCCCTGACCGCGGAGGAGGCCCCGGCTTTGATCCGGGCGTCCGACCGCCTGGTCTGGGACCGCGCCACGGGCACCGCCGTGGCTGAAGTGAACGGCGGGGCGCTGATCCCGTCCATGTCTCTTGCGCCCGAAGTAGTCCCAGGCGCATCCTTCGACGCGGCGCTCGCTTCCGCCCTGCCGGAGTTCGCGGTCCGGCGGGAAGTCGGGAACCGGGAACTCTCCCGCTACGCCGTGAAAGAGCCCGCGCACCGTACCAAGCCCCTAGGCCTCGTCCGGACCGACCGGCCTGAGGCGAGAGCGACCTCCCGAACCGAATCCACGTGCCTCTTCGAGGGCTTCGAGACCCTCCCCATCTGGGAAGAGGACGGGGGCGCCTGGTGGCACTACCAGGGGGGACAGCCCTACAACGCCGTGGGCGACTACTTCTGGCAGGATGCGGACTGCGACGCCTTCGGCGGGTCGTGGAGCGCCGACGCCGTACTGGGAGGGGACCTGGGCCTCCAGCTTCCCTGCTGGGCCGACTACGCCGATCTCACCGACTCGTGGCTGGAGTACGCCCCCTGGATTACCTGCGCCTACGGGGCGCCCTCGGCCGACCTGTCCTTCTACGGGCGCTTGCTCTCCGAGGCAGGCTACGACTACTTCTACTACCTCGCCTCCCTGGACGGCGTGGATTACTACGGATACAGGCTCTCGGGGGACTTCTCCGACGTCTGGTACGCCTTCAGCCAGGACCTGAGGCGATGGTCCGGACTGGGCGACCTCACGGCCCAACCGCACTTCGCCCTGGCCTTCGCCTTCCAGTCGGACTCCGTGACGCCCGCGGGTTTTCACGGCTTCGGGGCGCGGGTGGACAGCCTCTCCCTCTCGACCGGGTCCCTGGCCGTGGACTCCGTCTACAAGAAGGGCGGACCCTTCCGGCTCTTCGTCTACGGGGCGGGCTTCCTCCCGGGGGCCTGGGTGTACGTGGACGGCCAGGCCGTCCCCAAGGTGAAGTACAAGCACTCCGGGCTCCTCGTGGCCAAGGGCGGCACGGCCCTCAAGGCCATGATGCCCTTCGGACAGCCGGTGTGCGTCTCGGTGGTCAACCCCGGGGGCGCTTCCTCGACCTGCTACACCTTCGTCCGGTGAAGCCCGCCGCCGTTCGCGCCCGGACGCTTCTTTAGTCCAGATGGACGATGCGGCGGATGGGTTCGGCGTCTGGCCAGGGGCCCATCCGGTAGACGAAGCTCTTCGTCCTGCCGTCGGGGGCCTCGGACATGGCCTGCAGGCGGTAAAACCGGCCTCCGTAGGCGAAGGTCAGGAACGCGTTCCAGTCCTCGTGGGGCCGGTTCGCGCGAACCGCGAGGAATCCCTCCCCGACCTCGATGCGGTCTGGCTCCGTCGCGGGGCCGTACTCCCGGATGCGCCGCCCCTCTTCGGCCGCCCGAAGCCCCCCGTCCAGGATCCGGAGGGGCGCCCAGAGGAAGAGGGTCCCCATGGGCTCTCCGGTGGTCAGGGCCGTCACCAAACGCGCCACAGAGTCTCCGATCCAGAGGGAGAGAAGGGCCCCCTGGGGCGTGAAGAAGAACGAGAAGAACATGGGGAGGCCGTACCAGGTGATGGCCCCCGGCTCCCGGTCGGACTCGGCGATGAGGGCCGTCACCTGTTCGGAATAGGCCATCTGGAAAAGAACGAAGGCGCCGAACCAGGAGACGATGGACGCCACGGTGCAGAGGTAGGCGGAGGAGTGGGCCAGGACGCCCGGCGCGGCGGGAAGGGGCCAGCGCCAGCGGCGCCGCCACCCCTCCGGCAGAAGGGGCCACAGGAGGAAGGTGCCCGCCGACAGGAGAACGCGCCACGGCGTCACCTCGCCACCCTCCGGGATCAACCCCCTGCGGGGCCGTCCACCACGCACACACGGACCTCTTCGCCGAAACCCTTGAACCGCCGCGCCTGAACGTCGCCGAACCGGAAGCGCCCCTTCAGCGGGAGGGCCACCGCCTCGGTGACGAGGACCGCCCCCGGCGGGCACGCCTCCTCCAGGCGCTTGGCCAGGTTCACGCCCCGCCCCAGGGCGGTGAATTCCACGTGGTCCTGGGATCCGAAGTTGCCCACGGTGACCCGGTCCTGGTGGATGCCGATGCGCAGGCGAAGGGAGTCGGACTCTCCGCGGAGGCCCCACCGCTCGCGGAGGCCTCCCATTCGGTCCTGCATGGCCAGGGCCATGCGCACGGCCGACTCGGCCTGGACCGGCGGGGCCATCTCGTCGGGCGTCCCGAAGAAGCCGAGGATCCCGTCGCCCATGAAGCGGGCCAGGGTGCCCCCGTAGGCTTCGATGAGCGCCGCCATCTCCGATAGGTACTCATTGAGAATGGCCGTGACCCGGTCGGGGTCGGCCGTGTCGGAGAGGCGGGTGAACCCCGTGAGGTCGGTGAAGAAGGTAGTGACCACGCGCTTCTCGGTGGAAAGGCTCACGTCCTCGGGGGAGAGGAGGATCTTGTCCACCAGTCTGCGCGGGAAGTACTTGGTCAGCCGCTTGTCCCGCACGATCTGCTCGAACTGCTCCCGCACCTTCCGCTCCAGTTGCGCGTTGAACTCCTGGAGCTGGCTGCGCTGGTCCTCCACCGTCCTCAGGGCCGACTTCAGGTCGGCCGTGCGGAGGGCAACCAGCCCCTCCAGCTCCCGCTGGCGGGCCTTCAGGCGCGCCACGCGCACCCAGTAGGCCAGGCCGAGAAGGGTGCCCGACAGAGCCAGGATCAGCAGGAGGAAGGCGCGCGTCTCGTAGAAATGGGGCCGGATCCGGAAAGTCAGCGCGGCTCCGGCGTCGTTCCACACGCCGTCCCGGTTGCAGGCCCTCACGACGAAACGGTAGGCGCCGTGGCGGATGTTGGTGTAGTAGGCGGTGCGGCGGCCGCCCGCGTCGTGCCATTCCTTCTCGAAGCCTTCCAGGCGATAAGCGAAGCGGATCTTCTCGGGCCCCAGGTAGCTCAGGGCGGCGTAGCGAAATTCGAGCTCCCCGCGCCCCGGTGGAAACTCCGGGGGCCCTTGGCTCAGGTCGGCGGGGGCGCCGTCGTAGAAGGCCTTCTCCAGCACCACGGGAGGCGGCGGGCCTCCGGGTCCGAGCCGGTCGGGGTCCACGAACACGAGCCCCCGGGTGGTGGGAAAGCAGAGCCTCCCGTCCCGCAGCGCGAGCCCCGCGGGCTGGGTGCCCCCGTTGCACTCGGCGGAGCGCATCCCGTCGGCGCGGCCCAGAGACAGGCACGAGACGGAGGAGGCGCGGCCCTCCAGGAAGTCCTCCAACTGGGTCTTGTGAACGGCGAAGATCCCGCGGTTGCAGGTAAGCCAGAAGCGCCCGTCCCCGTCCTCGAGGATCCGGTAGACCACGTCGTCGAAGAGGCCGTCCTTCTGGCGGATCCCCCGGGCGCGGCCCTCGCGGACGCGGTCCAGGCCCCCGCCGTAGGTGCCGGCCCAGATGCGGCCCTCGGCGTCCTCGTGGAGGCAGAAGACCATCTTGTGGGAGAGCCCCTCCCGTTCGGTCACGTTGACGAAGCGCTCGCCCTCGAGGCGGCTGAGGGCGCCGTACGTCCCGGCCCACAGGGTCCCCCGCCGGTCCACGAGGAGGGCCACGACGGTGCGGTGGGCCAGGCCCGATTCGGTGCCGTAGGTGCGGAAACGGCCTCCCGAGAGGCGGCTGAGCCCGCCTCCCCCGGTCCCGAACCAGAGGCTCCCGTCGGGGGTCTGCGCGATGGCGTACACCATGGCGCTGGAAAGGCCGTCGGCCTGGGTCCAGCTCGTCCACCGGCCGTTCTTGAACCGGCTCACGCCCGCGCCGGTCCCCACCCAGAGGCCCCCTTCGCGGTCCTCGCACAGGGAGTAGACGGAGGCGTCGTTGAGGCCCTGGCCGACCCCGTAAACGGCCGTGACCGCCCCGTTCTCCACGCGGCAGAGGCCCGCCCCGTACGTGCCCACCCACAGCGCCCCCCGGCCGTCCTCGAGCACGCAGGAGACCATGTTCTCCGGGAGTCCCTCGGGGACGCCGAGGCACGTCACCTTGCCGTCCTCCAGTTGGTTCAGCCCGCCGCCGTAGGTGCCCACCCAGAGCGAACCCTCCGCGTCCTCGTGCAGGGAGAGCACCACGTCGTTGGACAGGCCGAGCTTGCTGGAGAGAATCTCGAAACGCCCCCCGCGATAGCGGCAGAGCCCCGCCCCGTAGGTGCCCACCCAGAGGGACCCGCTTCGGTCCTGGGCTAGGCTGTACACCATCCGGATGGGAAGGCCCTCCTTCTCCGCGAACCCCTGGAGGGATCGGCCGTCCCAGGACCAGAGTCCGCCCCCCTCGGTTCCGATCCAGAGGGTCCCCGAGGCGTCCCGCAGGAGGCAGTAGATCTTCGAGGTGCCCAGCCGGTCGTTGAAGGGAAAGGGCGAGAGGCCCCCGGAATCCAGGTGGAGGAGCCCCACGCCGTAAGTTCCCAGCCAGAGCCCCCCCTGCCCGTCCGAGACCACCCCGTTGACGCTGGTCTTGGCGAAGGGCGCCCCCGGCTCGGACAAGGGGACCATGCGGCCGCCCTCCACCCGGGTCAGACCGCCGCTGGTGCCGGCCCAGACCACCCCCCGCTCGTCTTGAAAGAGGCACCGGACGACCTTTTGGCTGGGCGCGTCCAGCAAGGGAAGGGAGGTGAAAGCGCCGTCCCGGTAGCGGACCAGGCCGCCGCCCTCGGTGCCGATCCAGAGGCTCCCGTCCCGGGAGGCGAGGAGGGACATGACGTTGTCGGCGCGGAGCTCGGGGGCTCGAGCGGAGTCGAAGACCTCGAAGGACGAGCCGTCGTACCGGACGAGCCCCTCCTGGGTGCCCAGCCAGAGGTAGCCGTCGGCGGTCTGGGCCACGGTCTGGACGGAGTTTTGGGGAAGCCCTTCGTCAGAGGTCCAGGAGCGGTGGAGGTACTGGGTGATGGCCCGCTCGGGATCGAGGGGGAGGACCGGCATGGCCCAAAAGGCCAGCCCGGCGATCGCCCATCCGAGCGCCCCCCTGCCTCCCCGCCTTCTCCCTCCCGCGGCCATGGCCCAAGGATAGCACGGGCGGGAGGAACGCCGGATCGGGCCGGCCGCGCGTCTCAATGCAAAAGGGGCGGGCCGAAGCCCGCCCCCAAAGGGGCAGACGTTGGGAAACCTTACTTAACCGGGACCTCCACGGGCGCCACGGCGGAGATCTCCACCCGGCGGTTTTTGGAGCGTCCCTCCTTGGTCTTGTTGTCCGCGATGGGCTCCTTCGGGCCCACGCCGTTGACCTTGGCGATGCGGGACTCGGCGAGGCCCTTGGAGACCAGGTAGTTCTTCACCGACTCGGCGCGGTTGGCGCTGAGGGTGGCGTTCCAGGAATCGGAGCCGAGGCTGCACGTGTGGCCCACGATGTTGATGTCCATGGCGTTGTACTGGTTGAGCTTGGCCACCACGCCGTCGAGCACGGGCTCGCCGTCCTTCGGAATCGCCCACTTGTTGAGCGCGAAATGGAGCACCGACTCGTCCAGCGTGATCTTGATCATCTGGGGCGGAGGCGGAGGCGGGGGCGGCGGAGGCGGCGGAGGTGGCGGAGGTGGCGGTGGAGGCGGCGGTGGAGGTGGCGGAGGCGGCGGCGCCGGCTTGCGCTTCAAGAAGCTGAGCCCGCCCAGGAGTTCGGCGTTCCAGTAAGCGCCTCCCACCTTCGGAATCCGCATGGAACTTCCGCCCATGACCACCTTCCCATGCTCGTTGGGATACTCCGTGTCGAAGCAATACTTGGCGAGGGCCTCCACGCGGAAGGCGACCCGGGGGCTGATGTGGTAGCGCAGTCCGAATCCAAGGTGCGCCTGCTTGTCCCCCTCGAAGGCGTCGGCGAAGGAGTCCGACCGGTAGGCCACGAAGCCCAAGCCCATCTTGAGGTAGGGTTCCCAGAACTTGTCCGTGCGGAAGGAACGGAGCGCCGAGAACCGGACGCTCTGCGCGTCGTAGTTCCGGTCGTCGAACTCCGCGTCCCCGTATCCGAGCTGGAACTCCAGGCCCCAGGCGTCGGTGAAGTTGTACCCGGCCGAGAACGCGCCCATCAAGCCGCTCGAGATCTCGTTGCCGTGGCCCGAGTACCCAATCATCGGGGAGAATTCCCACATGCCCTTTTCCGCCTGGGCCAGGGCCGGCAAGGCCAGGACGGCCAGGAAAAGGGCCACCCATCCAATCCGTTTCGCCATCGATTGTCCCTCCTTCCCTTTCGGAAGCGTTTGTTTTTCTAAGCCCAACATAGAAAGGCATTCTCCGGTTGCCACAAGCCCCCCCAGATCCCGCCCGGTTCGGCGGCGGCAGGGCCATGTGCTCCAACGGGCCCGGGCCGAGTGGAATTCCCAAAAGGGAAGGGGGACGGCAAGGCCGTCCCCCTCGGACATTCGTCAAGCAGAGAGTCTTACTTCACGGGAACCTGGATGGGGGATACGGATTTCACTTCGGCCCGGCGGTTCTTGGACTTGCCTTCCTTCGTGGAGTTGTCCGCCAGGGGCTCGGTGTCGGCCTTGCCCAGAGTGCTCAGGACGCGGGACTCGGAGATCCCGTGGCTCACGAGGTACTTTTTCACGGACTCGGCCCTGCGCAGGCTCAGGGTGTCGTTCCAGCTCCGGGGACCGTCCGCGTCCGTGTGGCCCGTGATGTTCACCTGGAGGGCAGGGTATTCGTTCAACCGCGCCACCACGCCGTCGAGGAGGGACACCCCGTCGGTCGGGAGGTCCCACTTGTCCACCTTGAAGTGGGAGATGACCTCGCTCAAGGAAACGGTGATCATGGCCGGCGCCAGTTTGGCGGACGGCGGGGGTGGAGGCGGCGGCGGGGGCGCGACGGGCTGGGGCGCCGGGGCGGGCGCGGGCGCCGGAGCCGGAGGAGGCGGAGGCAGGGGGCGCTTCTTGGGGAAGAAGGAGAGGCCCACGAGGACCTCGTAGCTCATGAAGGAGTCCTTGACGGGGTATAGCGTGTTCCACTGGTACAGGGCGGGGCGGGGAGGCAGGGGCCAGGGGATGGACCCGCGGATGCGCTCAAGCTCGTAGGCGTGGGTGTTGCCGTACTTGGCGTCGTAGGTGTAGGACGCCAGGGCCTCCATGCGGAGGGCCACCCGGGGAGAGAGGAAGCGCCGGAGGCCTCCTCCGAGGTGGACGGACTTGTCGCCGTCAAAGACGTCGCCGAAGCCGTCCGGATCCATGGCCGTGCCGCCGAGTCCGAACTTCACGTAGGGCACGGTCTTGTGGTCCGGCAGGAAGTTGAAGAGGGCCGACAGGCGGAGCGTGGACATGTCGCGGTTCAGGTCGAGGACCTTGCTGTCGGCGTAGGCCGTCTGGAGTTCGAGGCCCCACTGCTTGGTGAAGTGGTACCCGAGGCCGAGGGAACCCTCGAAGCCGTTCTTGAGCTCGGCGCCGGGGAAGCTGTAGCCCACCATGGGGCTGATCTCCCAGTCGCCGTCGATCACCTGCGCGGAGGCCGGCAGGGCGAGGAGCGCCAGCACCGCGAGGGACACCGCCCATTGTCTTTTCATTTCACTGCCCTCCTGGACCGATTCGTCCGATTCCTCTACCCGTCTTCCACTTCCGTCTAACGGCCCCGGACGCGAAGCCTTCCGGCTCAAGTGGGGGAAGGCCTGCCCGGAATCTCGGAATCATGATAAACAGATCCCCGCAAGGGGTCAAGCATGCGGGACCGCCGCAAGCGCTACGAGGACCTGGCCCGGGAGGCCGCGAGGCTGGCGCCGGGCTGGCATGGACGGAAAGAGGCCATGCGGGGGCTCACGGAGCTCCTGTGGGCGGGTCTTTCCACCGACGGCGTGGCCTGGCTCGGCTTCTATCTCCTTGGACCGAAAGGGGATTCCATGATCCTGGAAGTCTGCCGGCCCAAGCCGGCGTGCTCTCCCATCGGTCTCCACGGCGTGTGCGGGAAGGCGCTCAAGGATGGCCGGCCGCAGATCGTCGCGGACGTGCACGCCCTCGGAGACCGGCACATCGTCTGCGATCCCGAGAACCGATCGGAGGTCGTCGTCCCGTGCTTCGGCGCCGACGGCCGGTGCTGGGGGGTGTTGGACCTGGACAGCCGGGACTTGGATTCCTTCGGGGCCGGGGACGCGGAGGGATTGGCCCGGGTCCTCGCCGCCGCCGGCCTCACGGGGGCCGTGTGCCGTGCCCCTCAAGGCGAGGACCACTGGACGCCGCTTCCCGGCCCAGGTGGGGCAGGAACGGGATCATGGCCATGCTCGGGACGGTGGCCAGGAAAGTTAGCGCGAAGAAGAGGGGCCACCCAAGCCAGTGGGCCAGGAAGCCCGAGAGCACGCCGGCCAACGTCGTCGAGACGTTCATGATGCTGGTGGCGATGCTCATGTGGGCGGACTTGTAAGAGGCCTTGCAGGTCCTCATGATGAAGACCATGAAGACCGCCGTGCCGAGACCCGCTCCGAAGGCCTCCAGGACGACGAAGGGGGCGACGACGAGGGGGTCGGCGGCGCCCCGCTCGGGGTGGCCCGCGAGGGGGCCGTACCACACGGCGAGGGCGGCGTAGAGGAGGTTGGGAACGTTCTGGGCCAGCACGAAGGGCCAGATCACCTTCTTGAGGCCGAACTTGCCGATGAGGTGGCCGCCCAGGATCCCGCCCGTGATGGAGGCCGCGACCCCGAAGGTCCCGTAGATGAGGCCGTACTGGTCCCGCGCCAGTCCCATGTCCTTGAGGAGGGGATAGACCATGGCCAGGAGGAAGGACTCCCCCGTTCGGTACGTGCACAAGAACGCGAGGATCACCCCGATTCGCCTCTGGTCCAGGTAGTCCACGAAGGCTCGCGCGTAGAGAGAGTCGGATCCCTCCATCCGGCGTTTGAGGGGCCTAAGGAAGACGAGCAGAAGGACCATGGCCGCGAGGAAGGCCAGGGCGATCCAGGCCGGAATGCTGAGGTTCGGCAGGTGGGGGGAGAGCACCTCGCGCCCCCAGCGGTTCCACAGCCACACGAGGCCGGGCAGGCCGGCGGCGGCGGCGGCCAGGAGCCCCAAGCGGGCGGGCCGGAAGAGGTAGGACAGCAGTTCGGCCCCGGGGCGCTTGGGAGACTCCGTCCGGGGGAGGAAGGAGGAGTGGAAGACGAAGACGAAGGCGATGATGCCCGAGGCCAAAAGGAAGGCGGGCCCCCAGCCGAACTTCCCCGAGAACCAGATGACCCCGCCTCCGCCGGCGATCATGGCCAGGCGGTAGGACATGGACTGGTATCCCACGTAGGCCGCCTGGCGCGTCCGGTCCAGGGCCTCCAGGTAGAAGCCGTCCACGGCGATGTCCTGGGTGGCCGCCAGGAGGGCCGCCGCGAGGAACAGGGCGGCCACGGCCTCCAGGGGGCGGGGGAGGGCCGAACCCGCGGCCATGGCCAGGGCGGCCCCCAGGAGGAGGCACTGGGCCGCGAGGATCCACCGGCGCTTGGTGGAGAAGGCGTCGGCCAGGGGCGCCCAGGCGAATTTGAGGATCCAGGGCAGGCGGTACAGGGATGTGAGCCCCACCGCTTCGAGGCTCGCCCCGTGGTCTTTGAAGAAGACCGTGGAGAACTGGTGGACCATGCTGTAGGGGAAGCCCTCGGAGAAGTAGAGCGTGAACACCCAGAAGGGCGGCCGGTGCTTCACGGTCCCGCCCGCCGTCGTCGCCCCCCCCGGAGTAGGGGATTCAGCCGCGCCGCCGAGGGGGCCATTGTGGGGGCCGCTCATTCCTGTTCCAGCCTCGTCGTCACGTCGAGCCATTCCTCCTCGGCGGAGGCGATCTCGGTCTTCAGGGCCTCGAAGCGCCGGTTCAAGGCGTGCCAGTCATCGGTGAAGACGGCCTCTGGGTCCATGAAGCGCCTCTCCATCTCGGTCCGCTCGGCGTGGAGGGCGGCCATCCGGCTCTCCGCCTCCTTCAGGCGGCGCTCCAGGCGGAAGCGCTCGTTCTTGGACAGTCCCGCGGTCTTTCGCTCCGCCGGTTTCGGCGCGGCCTTCGCGGGGGAGCCGGTGGGCTCCGGCGCCTCCTCGGGCTCCGCCAGTTCGGGCGCGTACCCCGCGGCGCTGCGGATCGCCTCCGGACCCACGGCCCAGGTGTGGCCCGTGATGCTCGTGAGGAAGTCCTCCTCGTGGCTGACCAGGACGAGCGTTCCCTTGAACCGGAGGAGGGCGTCTCGGAGGACCTCCTTCGCGGTCTGGTCCAGGTGGTTCGTGGGTTCGTCGAGGAAGAGGACGTTGGCCTTGGCCAGGAGCACGGCCAGGAGGTGAAGGCGCGCCCTTTCCCCTCCCGAGAGGCTTCCGACGCCCTGCTCCGCGCGGCTTCCTCCAAAACCGAAGGCCCCCAGGTAGGTGAGGATGAGTTCCCGGTTGAGGGTCTGGAGAAGTCCGCCGACGGCCTCAAAGAGCGTGCCGCCCAGGGGAAGGCGCTGCTGGTGCTGGTCGTAGTGGGCGAGCCTCACGTTGGTGCCCCACCGGATGGAACCGGCGGCGGCCTCGGCGTCGCCCACCAGGGCCCGGATGAGGGTGGTCTTCCCGGAGCCGTTGGGCCCCACCAGCGCCACCTTCTGGCCCCGCTTGAGCAGGAGCTTGGGCGCGCGAACCGTCCGTCCCCCCACGTCGAGGGCGAGGCCCTCCACGGCCAGGACGTCCTCTCCCGGGATCTCCTCGAAGCGGAGGTCGAGCCGGAATCCCTGGGGTCCCCGCAGGGGCGCCTCCACGCGCTCCAGGCGCGAGAGGACCTTCTGCCGGCCCCTCGCCTGCTTGGAGCGCTGGCCCGCCTTGTACCTTCGGATGAACTCCTGGGTCCTCTCGATGAAGGCCTGCTGCTGCTCGTAGGCCCTCTCCCGCGTCTTCTGCATCTCCTCGAACTGGACCTCGAAGGAGGCGAAGTCCCCGCGGAAGGTGTAGAGGCGTCCGTCCGACAGGAGCGCCACGTGGTCCACGGCGCCCTCCAGGATCTCCGGATCGTGGCTGACGACGACGAAGGCCCGCGGGCTTGTCTGCAAGAAGTCTCCCAGCCAGGCCCTCTGGCGGTCGTCCAGGTGATTTCCCGGCTCGTCCAGAAGGAGAAGGTTGGCGGGATCCAGGAGCGCTCGCCCCAGTTTGAGGCGCATCTGCTCCCCGCCCGAGAAGGACCGGCACGGGCGGTCCGCGTCCTCGAGAGAAAAACCCAAGCCCAGGAGGGTGCGCTCCAGGTCCGTCTCGTAGGTGTAGCCCCCGTGGTGGTGGAGCCACTCCTGGAGATGGGCGGCGGCGTCGAGGGTTTCCTGGGAGGCGTCCCCCTCGGCCATCTTGCCGTGAAGGGCCTGGAGTTCGCGCTCCCGCGAGATCACGTCCGAGAAGGCCTTGAGGAGGTACTGGCGGGCGGAGAGGGTCACGGCCGCCAGGTCATCCTGGGGCACCGTGGCGATGCGGAGGTCCCGGGCGCGGGCCACCTCGCCGTCGTCGTGGTCTTCCTTCGCCGCGAGGATCTTCAGGAGGGTCGTCTTCCCCGATCCGTTGGGCCCCACGAGGGCCCATCGCTCGCCGTCGTGGATCTGCCAGTCCACGCCCTTGAGGACCTCTCGCTCCCCGTACCTCCTCCTGACCCCCGCCAAAGAAACCCTCACCCGACCGGCCTCCGAACCGCGAGTGTAGCACGGGGCGGCCCCGCTTAATTGGGGACAGCCACCTATTAATAATTCGGGACAGTCACCCATTTTACGGGCCGCTTGTTTCGTGCGCGTCGAGTTGTACAATGCCGTCATGTCCAGAATGGCCCGCGTCACCATCCCGGGAATCCCCCACCACGTGACACAGCGTGGGAACAACCAACAGGACGTTTTCTTTACCGAGGATGACCGGCGCATGTACCTGGATTTCATCACCTTCTACGCGGAAAGGACGGGGTTGGTTCTGCTGGGCTATTGCCTGATGACGAACCACGTCCATCTCATCGTTGTCCCGCAGGTGCCGGAGGCCCTCGCGTCCGCCATCGGGCGCGCCCATTGGCGGTATTCGCAGGAGATCAACCGGGCGCACGGTCGTTCGGGCCACCTCTGGCAGGGTCGCTTCTATTCCAACGCCATGGATGAGCCCCACGCGTACAAGGCCCTGGCGTACGTGGAGCGAAATCCTCTGAGGGCATCGCTGGTCCGGAAGGCCTGGGAGTATCCCTGGTCCAGCGCTCGGTTCCACGCGGGCTTTGAAGCCGCTCCGCCCTGGCTCGAGATGAAGCACTGGCAAAGGTGGACAGACGCGGAGAAGTGGAGAAAAGAGCTTTCCAGGTCCGAGAACCATGAGGTCGAGGAGATCCGATATCACACGCGAAGGGGACGTCCCCTGGGAACCGACCGGTTTCTAGCGCGGATGGAAGTTCTGCTGGGGCGGCGTCTGCGCTGCCGACCGGTGGGCCGCCCCAAGCGATCGATAGACCGGGCGGAAACGGCGGATCGTCCACCGAAGGGCGCGCCGGTAAAGCGCACCCAATAATAGGTGGCTGTCCCTAATTTTGGAGGTCCGCCATGAAGATGCTGCACACCATGATCCGGGTCCGGGACCTGGAGAAGAGCCTGGAGTTCTATTGTGGCTTCATCGGTCTCCACGAGGTGCGCCGCAAGGCCATCGCCGACGAGGCGACCCTCGTCTTCCTGTCGGACGAAGACGAGCGCTATTTCGTGGAACTGACCTTCAACCACGGCGGGCCCGACTACACGCTGGGCGACCAGTACGGCCACCTGGCCTTCGGCGTGCCGGATCTGGAGCCCGTCGAGGCCGAGGTCAGGCGGCGCGGCTGGGAGTACTGGCCTTCCCGGCCGGAGGTGGGCTCCAAGTACCTGTTCGTGTGCGACCCGGACGGATACGACGTGGAGATCCTGGAGACGGGGAGGAAGCCATGAGCCGCCTGAAGGAGTTCCGGGAGTTCCGGGAAAAGATGAACGCCCGCATCCTCGGCGAGGGCCACAAGGGGATCCAGCGCTTCTTCGCGCTGGACACCCAGGCCTACGCCGAAGGGGCCCTGCCTTCCAGGACGAAGGAACTCATGGGGCTGACGGCCTCCATGGTCCTGCGATGCGACGACTGCATCGCCTACCACGTGATCCGGTGCCGAGAGGAGGGGTGTTCGAGGGCCGAACTGATGGAGGCCTTCCACGTGGCCCTCGTGGTGGGCGGCTCCATCGTGATTCCCCACTTGCGCCGGGCCGTGGCCCTTTTGGACGAGACAGAGAAAGGGGAGGAGGCCCCTTGAGCGTTCTGTACATCACCTCGGACCGGATCGGAGATGGGGACGAGCCTCTCGGCAGGCTCCTCATGCGCAATCTTTTGGGGAAGCTCGCCGAGTCCGGGGAGAAGGTGGAGCGGATCCTCCTGCTGAACCGGGGCATCTTTCTTGCCCTGGAGGGGGCCGAGACCCTGGAGACCCTGCGGGAAATGGAATCCAAGGGGGCCGTGGTGACGGCCTGCCTCACCTGTCTGGACCACTACGGGGCGCAGGACCGCCTCCGGGTGGGCGTCCCCGGCACCATGGGGGAGGCGGTGGAGGCCCTGCGGGCGGCGGATCGGGTCCTGAGGCCGTGAGCCCCCGAGAGCCGTACCGCGGCGTTCACCTCATCTTGTTCGTGGCGGACCAGGCGCGGTCGGCGGACTTCTACCGGAACGCGTTCGCCGCTGAACCTTCGCTGGACGTTCCCGGCATGACGGAGTTCGACCTGGGCCGGGGGGTCGTCCTGGGGCTCATGCCCGAAGCGGGAATCCGGCGGCTCCTGGGAGACCGGATTGCGGATCCGGCCGCCGCCGGGGGAGCGCCCCGGGCCGAGCTGTACCTTCGGATGGAGGATCCGGCGGCCTGCCTGGACCGGGCCGTGAAGGCCGGTGCCCGCCTGCTCGATCCGGTGAAGGCGAGGGACTGGGGCCACCGCGCCGGGTACTGCCTCGATCCCGACGGCCACGTGCTGGCCTTCGCCTCCGGGGACTGAGGATGTGGGGCTCCGCGCTTCCCGTCCTCGAGACGGCGCGCCTCGTCCTGCGGGTGCCCGGTCCGAAGGACGCGAGGCGCGTCCTCGCTTACGTCGTCGAAAACCGGGAGCACCTCGCCCCCTGGGAGCCCGAACGCGCCGAGGCCTACTTCACCCTCCCCTACTGGAAGGCAGAACTCCGAAACGCCCGGAGGGAGTCCCGGTCGGGAACGGCCCTCCGCCTCGTCCTCATTCAAAGAGCGGATCCCGAGGGGGCCGTGGCGGGGATCGTGAACCTCCGGCACGTGATCCGCGGCGCGCTCTTCGGGGCGATCCTCAGCTACAGCCTCGACCGGCGCCTTACGGGGCGGGGTCTCATGACGGAGGCGCTGGAGGCGGTGGTGGCCCACGCCTTCGGCCCCATGGGCCTCCACAGGCTGGAGGCCTCGCACCTTCCCGAGAACGAGCGGAGCGCTTCGGTCCTGCGCCGCCTGGGCTTCGAGAGGGTGGGCTTCGCCCCCGACTACCTTCGCATCGCCGGCCGCTGGCGGGACCACGTGCTCACGGCCCGGGTCCACCCGGGCTGGAGGCCAACTTCAGCCTGAGGGCCCCAGGGCCTTTCCCTGCCAGGAGCGCCGCCGGGACAGTTCGGCGCGGACGGCGTTGAGGACGCCGCGCTTGTCCCGGCACCAGTCGGGGGCAAGCAAAACGCCCTCGGGGCGCTCCCCCGTGAGGCGATGGACGGAAACCTCAGGGGGAAGGCGCTCCAGCGCGTCGCACACCCACCCCACATAGGTAACGCGGCCGAGGAGGGGGAACCCGCCCTCCCGCCACCGGAGGGAGAGAGGGGAGCCCTCGACGACGTGGAGCGGGTGGATCTTGATCCCCCAGGGCACGAGCCGGACGGCCTCCTCCACCGACCTCAGGGCGTCTTCGCGGCCCTCTCCGGGCAGACCGAAGACCAGGTGCAGGACGAAGGCCAGCCCCCGCCTCCTCCACTCCGCGGCGGCCCGCGTAGTGGCGGCGTGGCCGTGGCCCCGGTTCATGGCGGCCAGGGTTGCGTCCTTCGAGGTCTGCATCCCCACTTCGAGCCACAGGGGGAATCGCCGGGCAAAGGCCGAGAGAACGTGTAAGATGGGATCCGCCAGGGTGTCCGGCCGCGCGCCTAGGGCCACCGCCGATACGCCCGTAACCGAAACGGCGCGCGCGAGGAGGTCTTCGAGAGCCTCCGGGTCGGCATGGGTCGCGGTAAAGGCCTGAAAGTAGGCGACGACGCCCCGCTTCCCCCGGTGGAGCGCGGCGGCCGCGAGGCGCTTCAGCCGGGCCTCCCAGGACTCCCCCGGACGCAGGTCGTCGGGCCCCGAGCCGCCCGGATCGCACCAGGCGCAGCCTCCCCGTCCGACGGTCCCATCGCGGTTCGGACAGGTGGCCCCGGCGTCCAGGCACGCCTTGGTCACCTGTCCGTTGAAGAGCGCCCGGAGGTCCTTCGACGCCCAGTGGATCGGGTCGCCGGCGGCGGGTCGGAAGGGCGGCAGGAGGGCCGGGCGGAGGCAAGGGAGGCGGGAGTCGTCGGGAGGAGAGGGCAAGAGGGGGAAACCGAGTTCGGACCTGGGAAGGCTCCCGGCCGCGGACCTGTCCCGCGCGGCGGGGTTCTCTTTGGCGCCCTCCGGCGGAGGACCGGTCCTTGGCCCTTCTCTGGGAGCCCTTCGGCGTTCGCTCATTCGTCCTTGTAGACGATGGGGGTGGAGACGACGCCCGAGGGCGGGTAGTCGTAAATGTGCCGGACCCCCTTCTCGTCCGTGAACATGTAGAAGAGCCGCAGGACGGGCTTCTGCCCCTTCCGGGCGGCGTAGAAGCGGTCGTAGTCGCCCGGCGAGGCCAGGAGGCCCCGGGCCCGCTCCGTCACCGCGGGCCGGCCGTAGTTCTGGAGGATGGAGAAGACGTAGCGGACCGTTTCCGCATAAGGCGGGATCCGGTTTCCGTACTTCCGCACCGCGTCCTCCCCGGCGTTGTAGCCCGCCAGGATGAGGGGGATGTTTCCCTCGAAGCGCTCGTGGAGGAAGGCCAGGAAGGCCGTTCCGCCTTGGATGTTCTGGTCGAGGTCCCAGGGGTCGGCGCAGCCGAAGCGCTTGGCCGTGTCCGGCATGAGCTGCATGAGTCCCACCGCCCCTTTCTTCGAGAGGACGTTGGGCCGGAAGTCCGACTCCGCCTCCACCAGCGCGGCCACGAGATCGTAGTCGAGGCCCCGCTCGGCGCAGGCCTTGCGGAGCTTGGCCTGGATCTCCTTTCGAAGGCCGGCGGAAAGGGCGGGGAGAGGGGGGGCGGAAGGGGAACCGGCGAGGCGGTCCGCGGCCTTGGAGCCCTTGTTCGTGATGACGATCTGGCCCTGGGCGTCCCGCTCCACCCGGACCTGGGCCCGCGCCGCGGGGCCGGCCGGGGCCCACCCCAGGGCGAGGACCGCCGCGAAAAGGACCGCGCGCCTCACGGCGCCGCCTCGCCAGGCCAGTTGTTGCGGGCTAGTTGCCCGCAGGCGGCCAGGATGTCCACGCCGCGGCTTCTCCGGATGCTGGTCGGGATCCCCTCGGCCACGAGCACCTCCTGAAAGGACCGGACGGCCTCCTCCTCCGAGCGGCGGAAGGGGAGGCCCTCGGCGGGGTTGAAGCGGATCAGGTTGACCTTGACCTTGAGGCCCCGGGCGAAGCGGGCCACTCCGCGGGCGTCGGCGGGGGAGTCGTTGACGCCCTGGAGGAGGACGTACTCCAGCGAGATCCGCTCCCGCTCCCTGCGCGTCAGGTCCTGGAGGACCCGGCGCAGGCGCTTGAGGGGATACCTTGCGTTGACGGGCATGAGCTCCGTGCGCAGGTCCTCCCGGGGGGCGTTGAGGGAGAGCGACAGGCGGGGGCAGACGGGGCTTTTTGCAAAGGCCTCCAGGGAATCGGCGAGGCCCGATGTGGACACGGTGATCCGCCTCCAGGAGAGGCCCATGCCCTCGTCGTCCTCCAGGATCGCCAGGGCCTTTTCGAGGTTCGACCGGTTGGCCAGCGGCTCGCCCATCCCCATGAACACGACGTTGTAGGGCTTCTCGGCGATGTCCGTCTCCCGTTCCAGCAGGAAGAATTGGCCGAGGATCTCCCCCGCCGTCAGGTTCCTCTTGAATCCCAGGCGGGCCGTGAGGCAGAAGGCGCAGCCCATGGCGCACCCCACCTGGGAGGAGACGCAGATCGTCCGACGGTTCGCGTCGGGGATGTAGACGGCCTCGACACCCTGACCGTCGGCGAGGCCCAGGAGGAACTTGCGCGTGCCGTCGGAGGAGGTCTGCTCGCCGGTGACGAGGGGCAGGCCCGGCCGGCTCCTCTCGTGAAGGGCTTCGCGGGCGCGGCGGGGGAGGGCGGACCAGTCCAGCGGGTCGGTGCGCCGTCTCTGGTAGAGCCACCGGTACGCATCCCGAATCTGGAAGGGCTTGAGGCTGAGGTCCGAGGCAAGGGCGGCCAGGCCCTCCGCGTCCAGCCCGATCAGGGGCGTCTTCTCCTCGGCCACGGGCCGCACCTCCCGCCCCAGAATACCCCGGAGCGCGCCGGCCCGGAACCACCCCATCCGAAGAAGGTGCGCCGGGCGCGGGGGGTTAGGAAGGTTTTGCCGGCCCCGTTTTATTGATGCAGACCAGGGCGGAGATGGCGGCGAGTTTGCCGTTCTTCATCTTGCCGGAGATCGGAACTTCGATGAAGTACGTCTCTCGGGTGGGCTCCTTGGCGAAGGCGTCCGTGGCGGCCTGCAGGAGGTAGGGGAACACGGCGCTTCGGGGAAGCTCCAGCTCCAGGTACGGCCCCACGAAGTGGTACTCCGTCGCGCCGTCGGGGCTGGGGACCGCGGGGTCCGAGGGGTTCACCTGCCACTCGCCCTGGCCCTGCCGGGCCGCCTGCTTCACGGGACAGCCGCCCCACTCGAAGTTGGCCGACTCCTCGCTGGGGAAGCGGTGGTTGGTCCATCGTTTCTTGAACGAGAGGGCCGTATCGCCGTACTTGAACTGCGCGGTCTCGTAGTCGTCCACCGTCGCCGTACCCGCCGGGTCCGACACGAAGACCCGAAGCTTGCCGTTGCCGGGACTCGAAAGCTCCGAAAGGGGGAGGGTGGAGGGGTGGAAGACCCCGTAGGCCGGCACCGCGATGGGGTAGGGGTCGTCGGGGGAGGCCTCCCGCCAGAGTTCGTAGACACCGTTCACCAGGTGGTAGATCTTGGTTCCCGTAATCGAGTGGTAGGTCCGGTCGATTTCCACTCCTTCTTCGTTGCGCTTGATTTCCGGCTCCCGGATCGGCCCCATGATGATCTCCGCCTTGCCGTCCTCGTCCAGGTCTTCCAGGTGGATGCCCGAACAACCATAGTGGATGATGTCCACACAGTGCATGGGGCTCACAACATGGTCAGCAGGATAGGGGTCGCCATCCTCATCGGCCAGGGAGCGCGGCGTGATCCGCACAAGCCTTCCACCTTGCCAGCGGAAGACGAAGAGGGTCGTCATGCTGTGGCGTTCGCCACTGCACAAGAGCAATTCGGGCATCCCGTCGGCGTCGAGGTCCGTGAGCCACGGCTCCTCTATGTCGTTAGTGGTCATATCGTACCAGCCCTCGCCTTCTTGAAGGAGCGAAAAGTCGCCCGATCCCTCTCTTCCCACCAAACGCCACCAGATCGTGGCGATCTCGTCCCAGTACAACAGCACGAGTTGCCGGGTCTCCCCCGGAAAGGGAAGTTCAATGTAGTTCCAGAAAGGCCCCATATAGCCAACCAGGGTAGGGTTATCCGAGCTCTTCCTTGAGGTTAGAAGCATTACCATTTCGCTAACCGTATAGCCCCCATGGTCGTCTTCATGGTCGTTAATGCGTCTATCCTGCACCACTTCGTCGGGCAGGAATCGGACCAAGAGCTGGGCGCCCTCCCGGGGCGTCAGCGCTTGGCCAAAGGTTGTACCGAAGGCGCAAAGGGCCACGGTGACCGAAACGAGCATCGCGAGGCTTGTAGCTCTCATGGCGTACCTCCTCCCATCGGCCACATGGACGCGGCCGTGCGCAGAATGGACTCGGCGTAGGCATCGTTTCGCTTGTCGCACCGCCCTCTGTTGTAAGCGCCTAAACCCCGAACCCACGCGTCTCGGAAGGCTTCCAGACTCGTGAAGTTCCAACTCGCATCCCCGAGTTGGCAGGCGGTCTGCTTGGCGTCATAGCTCGCCCCCAGATCGAGGCTCACGTCCGGATCGAAGAGCCGGGCGGGGTGGCGCTCGGCTCCGCGTCCGTTTCCAGGAAGCCACCTCTGGGTCTGCACGGCCGTCGTGTACAGCACCTGCATGAGGCCGTAGCTGGAGGCTACGACCGTCTGGGCGACGTAGTCTCCGTGGTTGAGGAGCCACTGGGATTCCGATTCCATCGGCGGGCAGGGATCACTTCGTATCCAGCCGCAGTAGAAGGTGTTTGTGTGGCGCAGATAGGTCACCGTGGTTTCCAGGTCCTCATTGAAGGGCCTTTCGGCGTCCCACCACCCGTTTCGAACCCCGCAAGGCCCCACGTGGGTTTCCAGCCCGCACTTCCAGTTGCCCTGGGCATCCTTGGCCTCGGGATTGTAGGTCTTCCACGGGGTGGTTCCGCAGGGCCACCCGTCGTCGGCTTCGAAAATCTGAAAGAGGGTCACGGGATCGTAGGTCGGCTCGGGCCCCAGTTCGTGGCAAGTGTACGGCCAGGCGGGAGGTTCGGCGTCCTGGAATTCTGAAACGTGGTAAATGCGCCGGGGGTCGAGGTCCGAATCTTCAATGAACGAGACACCGGGATTGATGGGCAGGCGGTAGCGATACAGATCCCATCGGCTTAAGTGCCATTCGTCTTCTTTGTACCTAGAGAGATACCTTTTGTCCACGGTCCTCGGCTCGTAGCGGAAGCCCTGGGTGTTCAACCCGCTTTCATGGAAGGCCTGGGCCTTGAGGTATTGGGGTGGGATGCCGTACCGATCGGCGTACTGCAAGATCTTGGGGTCATGCGTGGCCGGTCGTCCCCGTAGCCCCGCCGGCGCGGCCACGGTGAACGCGATCTCGATCTTCGCCGGCTGGCCGTCCGAGCCTTTGTGGTTGGTGTCCTTGGTGGTGGCCTTCAGGACGAAAGAGCCGGTGTGGACGGTCTGGAAGCGCAGTTCGGCGTGCTCGTAGGGAGTGACGCCCCCCGTGAAGAAGACGGCGGGCTTACCTGGATAGAGGCCCCTGGGGTCCGCGTTGGGGGCTGTTTCGCTGTTGGCCACGATTTCCCATTTCACGGTCTCCGCCGTTTCCTCCCCGCCGCCCGCGGGCTTCCAGAAGGCCTGGAGCTTGGGCGCCTGGCCGAAGAGCGCCTGGGCCTCCGCCTTTCCCTGGCCGTCCCCCTCGATCCACGTGAAGGCATCCGGGTTTCCCTCCCAGCCGCTGATGGGGTCCTCCGGCTCGGGAGTCCGCTTGATGCGGAGCGTTCCCCCCGCCTCGCACACATCGGGCGGGATGCGCACACCCGGGGGTCTGCCCTGGCCTTCGAGGAGGGCCGCGTGGCCTGGGACGGCGCAGCAGTCGAAGGCGTCGTAGAAGTCCGGCTCCAGCAGCTCGCAGGGCGTGAAGCGGTGCAGGACCTCGTTGAAGTTCGAGAAGTCGTGGGCCCACTCGTAGACGTTGCCGTACGCATCGGTGGCGATGGCGAGGGGGTAGTACTCGCCGGCGGGGCACCCGGGCCAGCCCTGCCGGGGCGCCGGCGCCCAGGGCCGAATGAGGGTCGGAAGCCCCGCGCCGTCCCTCTCCACGATCCAGACGGGCCCCGTATCGTAGACGTGCATCTCGTGCCACCGGTTCTCCATGACGAAGAAGCGGCCCATGCAGTCCGAGGCCAGCGTGCCCGCGTTGCGGGTGGCCGAGTGGCCGTCGAAGGTCTCCAAGAAAGGAACCGGGACCTCCACCGGCCCCAGGGGACTTCCGAGGGGAGGCACGGCCCACAAGTGGCTCGACCAGGGATCGCCGATGCCGGGATAGTCACGAAATCGGACCAGGGCCGCCCCGTCCGGGGCCACGCTCGCGTCGAAGCTCCACGACACGGCGTTGATGGTGGCGACCCCGAAGGAAACGGGCGACAGGGCCGACTCGATGCGG
>CAZPSH010000026.1:0-15433 GCA_964589625.1 uncultured Thermoanaerobaculia bacterium | reverse complement strand
GGCGTTGATGGTGGCGACCCCGAAGGAAACGGGCGACAGGGCCGACTCGATGCGGCCGGATTCTTGGCCGAGACGCTCAGGTCGCTCCAGTCCGTGTCGCCGCAAATGTAGAGGCGGCCGGAGACGAAGGCCACTGCGCCGGAGGCGTTCACCCGGTAGCGCCTCAACTCGTACCGAGAGCCCCAGTAGATCGTCTTGAGGGCCAGGAACTCCACGTCGTCGCCACTTCCGGGCAGGAGGCGCTGGATCGCGGCCTGGCCGGCGAGTTTGGATTCCACGTCCACCCGCTTCCAGGAGACCAGAATGTGGGCCGGAGGGCTGGTCTCCTCCAGTAGGCGGCCGTCCACGATGGCGTGGGTGGTCACCGTGACGGGTCCCGTGGCCGCCCCCGGGGGCACCAGGACCGACAGGTGAGATCCGCTCTCGGGGGCCACGGTGACGGGAATGGACCCGAACCGGACGACGACCAGGGGCTCGCCCGCCAGGAAGTGGCGCCCCTCCAGCACGAGCAGGTCTCCCACGGCGACCCGATCGGGGTTCACCTTCGTCAGTTCAGGAGGCGGGGGGGGGGGGGGACTGAGCCCTGGATGGGCTTCCCAAGCCGGCGACCAGACCCAACGCGAGAACACACAGTCCCCATCGAACCGATGCCATGGATCCCCCTCCATGAATGGATGGGATTGTACTCTCTAAGCGCTGGGAGATGCAACCCGGCTCGGGTTCTCCAGAAAGGGTCCCGGTCACGCCAATGAACAGCAGGCGGCGGGCCCGGTGAGGGGCCCGCCGAGAGGAGGCTCTCCCCAGGGACCTACCGCGTGTAGGTGTAGGGCTCGGAGGATACGGCGTCGGTGGTGTTGTACACGGTCACGGAAACGGGCACGCCCTTGGGCAGGAGGGCCTTGAGGGCCGCCCCGCCTTTGGCCACCACCTTGGTGCCGCTCTTGTAGGTGGTGACGGGGACGTCGGTGCCGTTGATCCTCACCGAGCAGGGGTTGAGGAAATCGGTCCCCGTGACCACCAGCCGGAAGGGGTTGGTCTTCTTCACGACGGAGGTGATGACTGGGGGCCGGACGTAGGTATAGGTCAGGGCGTTGCTTTCCCCTCCCAGGTTGGAGACCGTCACCGAGACGGTTCCCTCGGCGTGGGCCGGAGCCAGAGCGGTGACCTGACCGTCGAAGTCCTCCGTGAAGGTGGCCGGCAGGCCGTCGAAGGCCACGGAGGTGATGCCCGACAGGCCTGGACCCGTGAGGACCACGGCGGTGCCGCCGGCGGTGGCTCCCTTGTCGGGGGCAATCCCCGTCAAGGTGGGGGGACAGGAGGTCTTCAAAATCGTTCCGGAGTTGGCGAGGGCGAAGTAGAGGCCGCGGCCCGCCCCGGCACCGCTCATGTAGTGGCCGACCCCCGGATCCCGTACGGTCCACGCGATGCCGTCGGGGCTCGTCACAAGGATGGCCGCCTGGGCCTCGTAATCCCACCCTACAGCCACGAAGAGGCCGTTGGAGTATGCGATCCCGTAGAGGTCTCCAGTCACCCCGGAGGTGCGGGGCACCCACGACGAACCCGATTGATCCAGCGTGAAGATCGTCCCCGCCTCGCCCACGGCCACATAGCGGGCCTGTCCGTAGGCCACGGCGTTCAGGCCTTCGGTGGAGCCCGTCGGCACGACGAGGAGGCCCGGACCCATGAGGATGGACTCGCCCTCGTCCGTCACGGCGACGAAGATCCCCTGCCCGTAGGTGATTCCGTTGATGTGGTGGGGCGTCGGCGCGGGGGTGATGGCAGTCCACGCGCTTCCGTCGGTGGAGGAGAGGAGGGTCCCGTTGAGTCCCACCGCCACGAAGGCGCCGGAGCCGAAGGTCACGTCCTGCAGGGTCTCCGTCGTGCCGGAGGCCCCGTAGAACCACGAGGCCCCGTCGGAGGAGTACTTCACGTCACCGCCGTCTCCCACGGCCACGAAGCGCCCGTTCCCGAAGGCCGTTCCCCTCAGGTGGATCCCGTCCGAAAAGCACGTCGTGGCCCAGGTGGTCCCGTCCACGCTCTTGCTGAAGCAGCCCCTCTCGCCCACAGTCAGGAAATATCCGAGTCCTGATGCCAAGTCCCTCCATCCCACGTGGACCCCCGTGGAAGACCTCGACCAGTTGACGCCGTCGGCACTCCAGAGGAGGAGTCCACCCTCGCCCACCATCTCGTAGCGGCCCTGTCCGAAGGTGCAGGCCTTCACCCGGCCCCACCCGAGTTCCGCCAGCACGTTCCAGGTGATCCCGTCGGGGCTTCCGAAGCAGGTGGACAACCGGTTGTTCCAGTCGTATCCCGCGGCGAAGAATTGCCCGCCCCCGTAACAGACGCTGCGGAGGTCCACGTCCGGGAGGCTGTATACGGGGGTCCAGGAGAGACCGTCGAGGCTGTAGGCGAAGAGGGCGTTGCCGCCGGTCCAGTCGTGGCCCACGGCCACGAACTTGCCCGAGGCGAAGGTGATGCTCGTGAACTCCAGGCCGGGGAAGGAGGCCGCCGTGGACCAGGAGGACCCGTTCGTGCTCGTGAGAAAGACGCCGGTCTCGGACGTGGCGACGAATCGGCTGTTCCCGTGGGCCACCGAGGTCAGGACGTGGCCCGTGCCGGGGAAGTGTGGGTACCAGGCGTACCCGTCGGTGCTCGTGAAAACGAGGTCCTGGTTTCCCTCCCAGTTGTAACCCACGGCCACATACAGGGTGTCCCCTCGAACGAGGCCGAAAACGCTCCCCACGCCTCCCGCCAGGCGCGTCACCCACTGGACGCCGTCCTCGCTCGTCGTGATGACGGGGGTGGTCGTGGCCGGGTCGAATCCGCCCGCGACCCACTTGCCCCCATCAGAAATCACGGAGGAGAGCCAGTAGGGCTGGCCCGCGTCTCCCACGACGTGGTCAGACCCGGTTTTGCGCACGACGGTCCCGTGGCTCCCCACGGCGACGAGGGTCGTCCCGTCGTAGGCGCAGGCGTTGAGGTCGTTTCCCTGGGGAAGCGGGACCGCCCAGTCCCAGTCCGCGCCGCAGTCAACGCCGAAGGCGGCCGCCCCCCACAGGAGCACCGCCGCCGTCGCAAACGTCCAAAAGAGACCACACCCTTTCCTCATCGCCCGCCCCTCCTCCGGCTCCGGGCCGGATGTCTGATTTATGAAAAAGATACGGCGAGCGAGCGAGAAAGGCCAATGACGCCCGTCACAAAAGGGGACGGCCGCCCCCGAGGGGACGGCCGTCGCTTCACGTCGCAATCCGATGGGTCTAAGGCGTGAAGGTGAAGACGATGTTGCCCCCGCTCTTGGTCAGAAAGAGGGTTTTCTGGCCGTTGTCCACGAGTTCGTAGAAGACCAGGGGCCGGCCGTTGTCCGTCAAAACGGCCGTGTCGGGCTCGGTGGCCCCCGAGGTGATGCCCGGGATGTAGGCCTTGTCCTCGTCGGATGTGCCGGGCAGGGTCGGGTCGGCTCCCTCTCCCCAGTTGGCCACGTGGTTGGGACCCATGGCCGCCAGGGAGGAGAAAGCGGGGTAGCGCCGCTCGAAGAGGGGCGCAATGGGCTGGCTCAAGCTCGTCAGGGCGTCCGAGCGGAGGAGGTGAATGCCGGTTCCCACGACCACCGTGCTGGACCAGGAGGAAGTCCCTCCCGGGGCGAGGGTGGCGGTGGCGGAGAGAAGGGTCCCGTCGGGAAGCGGCGACAGCCCGCCGAAGCTCCAAATGCCCGACCCGTCGGCCGTCACCGTCCCCAGGTAGAGACCGTCGGCGTAGAGGTCCACCACGGCGTTTGGGGAGGAGGTGCCGGTGACGGTGGTGGCCCCGGAGGCCACGGGATAATCAATGGTGGGCATGGGCGTGAGGTCGCCGGAGTCCGACGCGACGACCACCGCGTTCGAAACCCCGCTCACCAACTTTCCGGCGGCCTCCACGGTGGCGGTGACCACCTGGCCGTCGGCCAGGGGAACCCCGGCCAGGCTCCAGGAGCCGTCGGACTGGACGAGGGCGGTGCCCGCTGAGAGGCCGTCCACGTAAACCGTCACGAGACTGCCCGGCGCCTCGACGCTGCTTCCGTACACGGTGACCGAGGCCCCCGCGTACAGCGGCGAGGTCACGATGGGGGGAACGCCGGGCGGGGTGGCCAGGACCGTGAATCCGTTGGAGTCGGAACCCGTGTTCCCGGCGGGGTCCGTGATCGAGGCGGAAACGGTATAGGAATCGTCGGCAAGGGGGGTGGGCCACTCGAGAGTCCAGGACCCGTCGGCCTGGACGGTGGCCGTGTGGGACTCGGCGCCGATGGTGACGGTGACGGTGGAGCCCTCGGCGGCGTCACTGGTGCCGGAGATGGTGGGCGTCGAGTCGCCCGTGGTGGAGCCCTCGGCGGGGGCCGTGATGGTCACCGCCGGATCGGCCGTGTCTACGACGACGGCGAAGGGGGCCGAGAGGGGAGAGGTGTTGGCGGCGCCGTCCACGGCCGTGGCGGTGACGGAGTAGGGGCCGTCGGCAAGGGCCGTTCCCGTGTAGTCGAAGGACCAGGTCCCCAGGCCGTCGGCCACCGTGGTGCCGATCTCCACGCCGTCGAGGAACACGTGAACGGTGGATCCGGCCTCGGCGGTGCCGGAGAAGACCAGGGTGTTGTCGGAGGTGATCCCGTCGGAGGACGAGGCCCCCGTGTCCGAAGTGATGGAAGCGACGACGGGGGCGGCGGGAGGAGTGGTGTCGATCTCGCCCTGGGAGCCGCTCGAACCGGGCGGCGGAAGGGGATCCACCGGGCAGGCGCCGTCGAGGCCCTGGATGGCCTCGAAATAGTAGAGGTGGTCCTCCGTGAGGGTCGTCGTCACCTCGATGCTCCAAGTCCCGTCCGAGGCGACCGCCGCCGTGCCGGTAAAGACGAGGGTGTCCCCGTCGCTGTGATCGTAGACCCGCAGGGTCACGGTGGCTCCCGGTACCGCCGTGCCCGTGACCGTCGGCGTCAGGTCGTTGAGGTAGCCGCTGGCGTCGGGGTACGTGATGACGGGCCGGGCGAGGGCCGCGGGGAGCATGACCTTGGACCAGTCGTTCAGGTTGGTCGAGCAGTTGCCGCCGAAGACTTCGACGACGATGGGGTGGTTTTCGTCTTGGCTGTAGATGCGGAAGGGCGTGTTGCTCGAGGTGTTCCCGTTCAGCGTGATGACGTCGCCCGCGTCGAAGGTGGCCGGAAGCGCCGGCGTGGTCGTAGCGCCCGTCTCATCCACGGTGGTGCCGTCGTGGGCCACGAAGATGGAGCCCCCGCACCGGAGGGCGTGGCCGCGGATGTCGCCTCCGGTTCCGCGGTAGTAGACGGAGTCGTCACCGAGGTCCCAGATCTCGGAGCCCCCTTCGTAGGAGCCAGCCAGAAGGCCCATGGTGCCGCCCGTCGTCGTGACCTCGACCTCGTAGAAGCCCTCGTTCACCGTTCGGCGGCGGGTGTTGTTGATCCGCACCGTGGTGTTGTTCCAGGAACCGCTGGGCAGGAGCCGGTACCGCCAGTCCACGTCGCTGTACCCGATGGCCACGAGGGCGGGGTCGACGCCGTTCCAGTCCTGAACGTGGACGTAGAACTTGTTGCCAAGGGACGAGGGGGCGCACGCGCCGCCTCCCACGACCATGGTGAGGGGAGGAACCTCCGTGGCCGCATTCTGGCTCGACTGCTGGACGGAGAGGGTGGTTCCCGAGGAGGTGACGGCGTAAACGGTGTCGGCCGTGAGGGAAGCGGAGGCGTCCCAGTATCCGGCGGCGGTGAAGGTGTGGGAGTCGACGAGGGTCCCGGAGAGGGTCCGGATCTCGGCCAACCCCGCGCCGGCGGCGAAGACGACGTACCGCGTCCGTCCGTCCAGACCGCCCACGGGCACCGTGAAGGCCGAGCCGTACATGGACCGGCCGTCGTCGGCCAGGAAGAACATGGAGCCTGGAAGCGTCCCCGAACAATCGAAGCCCATGTAAGCCTGAACGGGCCGGGAGGTGGCCAGGCGGAAGCGGTGGTTGTCCACGAGAGCGGGATTGGGGCTTACCAGGGAGGCCTTCTGGCCCCGGTTCACGGTCCCCGTCGCGAGGACCGAGGAAGTGTCCAGGTCCGTCACGGTGTAGGTCGTCCCGTCCTCGATGCCTACGATCCAGAGGTAGGTGCCGTCGTACACCCGGACGGCGCAGTTCCAGTTGGGCTTGGCCATTCCGTAGTAGTGGATCATGTCGGCGGCGCCCGCCAGGAGGTTCTCGGGGGCCAGCACCAGGACGCCGGTCTCGCCCGCGTCGGTCTGTGCCTCCACGAGGACGGGGAACGACACGTCGGGGGTTAGGTAGACCCGCAGGCTCTCCTGGTCGGCCCCGTTCAGAAATCCCAAGTCGTGCCATCCCTCCGAGTCGGCTCCCGCATCCGCCCCCGCGAGGGTCTCCAGGGCGATGGGAGAGCCCACCGCGTCCACGGCCCGCACCTTCGTCCAGGCCGAGTCGCCCCACTTCGTCACGGTGATCAGGGCCGGCGCCTCCGTGCGCACGGGACCCTCCGAGGTCAGAACGAGGGCGTCGAGGGGAACGATCTGGGGCGGAGCGATGAGGGATTCGGCCGTCCGGAGGCGGACCTCCCACAAGGCCGCCGCGGTGGAGGGGGTGAAGGGGAGGGAGCCCCGTCCGTCCACGAGTTCCACCTCTTGCCAGACTTCTCCCGCGTCGGCGGAGACCAGGACCGTCGCCGGTCCCGTCGTACAGGGAAGGACGATCCCCAGCCGGGGGAGCGGAAGCCACCCCGGACCTTCGGGCACAACGGACCAGGTCCGGCGCCCTCCAGCAGAGTCGCGGGATTCTGTGACGGGCGTCACGGCAAAAGCGCCCGCGGACGCGGCCTGCGCGGTCCCCCAGACCGCCAGCATGGCCAGGGTGAGTAACACCAAACTGTTTCGCTTGCTAATCATACTCGGAGCCCTCCCCGGCTCCACGCTCCTCTTCGGATCCGCCTCGTGCGTTGCCCCTTGCCCTGTCATTCCCTTCATCCTCGCGCCTTTCCTGCCCCACACTGGAAAGGCTGGACCCCTTTTGCGGGGCCGTCGCACCCCAAAACGTGCAAGCGGGGTGCCACCGCACACGGCTGGCCGGGATGGAGTCTGCACGGGGTGTGGAGAGATTCGGCGCCTCCCCCCGGGTCCAGTGTCGTCTGGGGCATTCTATAACGAGATAACCCGTTCTGTCAAAAGGAGAAAAGGGTGAAATGTGCACAGGGTGTGAACGGCGGATACAGATGCGAGCCCGGAGGCCCGTTAATCATCTGAAACCGGGTTCTCGGAGAGGGGGCTCTCTGGGCGAGCCACGTTGGGCGGTTCCGAAGGCCGGCCTCGGGAGCCTGGAGGGCATAGTGTCACCCCAACGGTACGAAATGGGCCCGAAGGCCTTCGGGTCCCTCGCCGACCGGACGTCGGGCGGCTCGCTCTGGCGATGGGAAAGGGCGCCGAGACCGGCCCCCGGAGCGGAGGCCCGGGCTCCGGGTGGATGACGCCTCTAACTTCGTCCCAGTGGCCCTCCCTCGGCGGGCTCGCCGAGGACGCCCATGACCCACCGGAGGTTCGTCCGGGCCACGACCAAATCCCTTCCGGCCCGGGCCAGGTTTCCGCGGGCCGTGCTGAGGCTGAGCTGGGCGTCGTCCACGTCGAGCTTGGTCTTGACGCCGTATTCGTAGCCCTTCTCCGCCATGGCGAGGAGGCGTTCGGCCTGCACCGTCGCGCCCTCCAGGGCCGCCAGGACCTCCTGCGCCTCGCGCACCGCGTCCAGAGCCCTGCGGGCCTCCGTCGAAAGGGCCTCCGAGAGCCGCCGCTCCTCGATCTCCGCCGTGGTCAGGTCGCTCCGGGCCTGGAGGATGCGGCCCCGGGTCTTGAGCCCGTCGAAGACGGGGAACGACAAATACACGCCGGCGTTCCAGGTCTTTCCGTCGAGGTTCAGGCCGCTCACGCCCAGGGTCTTTCGTCCGTAGGCCGCGGAGAAGTCCAGGCGGGGCTTGTCGCCGGCGCGGGCGATCTTCACGAGCTCGCGCCGGATGGCGATGGTCTGGCCCTGGGCCACGAGCTCGGGCCGCCGGCTTCGGGCGCTTTCCAGGACCTCATCGAAGGAGGGAACCGGCTCGGGCAGGGTGTCCAGGGTCCCCGCCGCGTCCACCTCCTCCCCCTCGAGCCCAAGCAGAAAGTTCAGGCCGAGCCGGCTTCGGGTGACATCGCTCTCGGCGCGGATGACGGCGGGACGGGCGTTCTGCACCGCCACCTGGGCGGCGAGGACGTCGTAGTCCGTGGCCGTGCCGAGGGCGAATTTCTTCTGCGCCTCCTCGAGGTGCCGGAGCCTCTGCTCCAAGTCCTGACGGGCGATGGCCTCCAGTTCCTTCGCGAGCAGGAGGTCCATGAAGGCCGCGGTCACGTCGCGGCGGACGGCCTGGCGGTACAGGCGCAGTTGCTCCTCCGCCGTGGCGAGCCCCACCTTGGCGGCGCGGATGGCGGCCCCCACCTGGCCCCACGTGTAGAGGGCCTGGTCCAAACCCGCCTGGTAGTTCGTCGTGTCCTGGGTAGGAGGGAAAAGGCCTCCCGTGAGTTTGGACAGGGTGTCGTCGTAGTCCCGCCGGTGGTAGGCCGAGAGCTTCAGCTGGGGAAGGGCCGCCGACCGCTCCTCCACGTACTTGCCCTGCACCCACTTCCGGTACTCCTCGGCCTTCTGGATGTCCCGGTTCTTCTCCATGGCGATTCCGAGGGCCTGGTCCAGGGTGACGGTCTGGACCGGTTCCTGAGCGGCCGGGCGCGAAGGCGCCTGCACGGCCGCAACGGCCCACAGGAATAGGGTCAGAAACAGGGAGGCAGGGAGTCGGGGACCCAGAAACCCTCCGCCTGGATTCCCCGCTTCACCGTTTCGGTGGTTCTGTTCGATCGATGCGCGGCGGTCGTTCACGGCGAGGTCTCCTTTTCCGCGGCTTCTTCCGAAACGAAATCCCCCGCCCACCTCCGGTGGATCCACCCGCCGATGTCGTCGAGGACCGTGTAGACCACGGGCACCACGAGGAGCGTCAGGAGGGTCGAGGTGACGAGTCCCCCGATGACGGCGCGGGCCATGGGGGCGCGTATCTCGGCGCCCTGCCCGATGGCCAGGGCCAGGGGCAGCATGCCGAAGATCATGGCGAGGGTGGTCATCAAGATGGGCCGGAGCCGGGTGCGCCCCGCGCGTATGACCGCCTCCCGACGCTCCACGCCCGACCGCCTCAGGACCTTGGCGTAGTCCACGAGGAGGATGGCGTTCTTCGTCACGAGCCCCATGAGCAGGATGAGCCCGATGAGGGACATGATGTTGATGGTGTCTCCCGTCAGGAAGAGCATGCCCGCCATGCCCACCACCGAGAGGGGAAGGGAGAGCATGATGGCCAGCGGGTCGATGAAGGACTCGAACTGGGCGGCAAGGATGAGGTAGACGAGGATGATGGCCAGGAAGAGGGCCTCGGCCATGTACCCGAAGGACTCGATCATGGCCTCCGTGTCGCCCGACATGGCCACCCGGTAGCCGGGCTCCATCTCCATGGTCGCGGCGGCCTCCATGACCTTGGCGCCCGCCGTCCCCAGCGGAAGTCGGTCCAGGTTGGCGCTCACCACCACCTGCCGGCTCAGGTCCTGCCGGCTGATCTCCGAGGGGGAGACGGCCCGCTCCACGCGGACCAGGTCGGCCACGGGCACGAGGGCCGGCCGGCCCTCGGGATCGGGCACGGCGAGCCGGAGGTCTCCCACCTGCGCCACGTCCCGCCTCAGCCCTTCGGGCAGGCGGACCCGCACGTCCACGCCCTCCCCCTCCTCGTCCTCGTAGGTGGAGACCACCTGGCCCCCCACGAGGGCGCCGAGGCTCTGGACGAGGGACGACGTGTTGAGGCCGAGGGAGGCGGCGCGTTCACGGTCCACCACCAGCCGGTATTCGGGGAGGTCCTGCTCCAGGGTGGCCTCCAGGTCCACGATCCCCTCGATCCCGAACATCTTGCGCTTCAGCTCCTGGGCGTACCGTTTGAGCGTGGGGATGTCCTCCCCCTTGATGAGGACCATGAGGGGCTTCTGGAAGGAATCGGGGTCCTCGAGGAGGGAGATCTGAAGCCCGGGGATCGCCTCCAGTCGGCCTCGGATGTCCGGCATGAGCTCCGCCTGGGAGCGCTTGCGCTCGGCGCGATCCTTGAGTTTCACGTAGACCTGGGCGTCGCGCACCGTGTCCGTGTCGGCGGGCGCGATGGCGGCGTAGGTGTGCTGGATTTCGGGATAGGAGCCCAGCACCTCCAAGGCGGCGGCGAGCCTCCCCTTGGTCTCCTCGATGGAGGCGTCCGGGGCGGTCTTCATCCGGATGAGGAACTCGCCGTGGTCGAAGGCGGGCATGAACTCGCCCTGCAGGTTGAAGAAGAGGGCCAGGCCCGCCACGAAGGCCGCGGCGGCCACCGCGAACACGGTGACGCGGTGGTCCAGGGCCCAGCCGATGACGCCCCTGTATCCCTCGGCCGTCCGGTCGAACCACTCGTTGAACCGGTCCAGGATGCGCGCCAGGAGGTGGCGCTTCCCCTTGCGCTCGATGTCGGGGTCGATCCACCGGCTGGAGAGCATGGGGTCCAGCGTGAAGGAGACGAAGAGGGAGACGAGCACGGCGAAGGCCACCGTGATGCCGAATTGGAAGAAGAAGCGCCCGATGACCCCCTTCATGAAGGCCACGGGGACGAACACCGCCACGATGGAGAGGGACGTGGCGAGGACCGCCAGGCCGATCTCCGCGGTCCCCTCCCGGGCCGCCGTGAAGTGGTCCTGGCCCTTCTCGAGGTGCCTCACGATGTTCTCCCGCACCACGATGGCGTCGTCGATGAGGAGGCCGATGGCGAGGGAGAGGGCCATGAGGGTCATGACGTTGAGGGTCATGCCGAAGAAGTACATGGCGATGAAGGAGGAGATGACCGAGATGGGGAGCGTGAGCCCCGTGATGACCGTGGAGCGCCACGAGTTGAGGAAGCAGAAGACGATGAAGACCGTCAGGAGCCCGCCCAGGATCAGGGTCACCTGCACGTCGTGGACCGACTCCCGGATCATGACCGACGAGTCCCGCACCAGCGTGATTTCGGTGCCCGGGGGAAGCTCCGTCTCGAGCCGGGCGATCTCCTCCTTGACGGCGTCGGCCAGGCCCACGGTGTTGGCCTTGGACTGCTTGAGCACGTCCAGGGCCACCGCAGGGACGCCGTTCACGAGGGCCAGCGACCGCTGTTCCTCCACGCCGTCCACCACCTCCGCCACCTCCCCCAGCGTCACGGGGTGCCCCGCCCGCTGGCCGATGACCATGGCGCCGTAGGCGGACACGGTGTCGGGCTTGCCCTCGATGCGGATGGGCATCTCCGAGCCCCCGCGCGTGAGGCGTCCGAGGGGCGTGTTCACGTTCTCCGAGGCGAGGCCCGCCATGACCTCGTTTACGCCCATGCCGAGGGCATCGAGGCGCGCCGGGTCCACGTTCACGCCCACCTCGCGCGTGGACGTTCCGACGAGGTTCACCTCCCCCACGCCCGCGATGTTCTCGACGCGGCGCTTGATCTTCCGGTCCACCAGGGTGGTGAGTTCCCGGGGGGAAAGCGCGGTGGACTTCACCGCCAGCGATACGACGGGCATTCCGGCGATGTCCAGCTTCTGGATCACCGGCTCCTTCATGGCCTCGGGCAGGTCGTTGCGGATGGCGTTGATCTTGGCCCGGGCGTCCTGGGAGGCCTCGTTGATCTTCACGTGGAGTTCGAACTCCACCATGACCGACGAGAGGCCCTCCCGGGAGGTGGAGTAGATGTGCTTCACGCCCGGGATGGGGTTCACGGCCTCCTCGATGAGCTTCGTCACCTCCCTCTCCACGGTCTCCGGCGAGGCGCCGGGGTACTCGGTGACGATGGAAAGGATGGGGAACTCCACGTCGGGGAAGAGGTCGATGGCCAGGCGCCGGTAGGAGAAGAGGCCCAGGGTCACCAGGACCAGCATGAGCACCGAGGCGAAGACGGGGCGCTTGATGGACAGGTTCGAAAGGAACATCTCTCAGACCCCTAGGCTACGCGGGAGACGGAAAACGGGAGACGAAATAAGGCGAAAGGCGGAAGAGGGGAGATGCGGGCCTGCGTAGCGGCCGATGCTCGCATCGGCGGATTTGGGATTTGGGATTGCGGATTTGGGATTTGGAAACAAGGGCGAAAGGGAGTGTGCTTGCCTGCCGGCATCCCGGAATCCGAGAATCCCGGAATCCCGGCCTCTCGGCATCATGAAGCCACGGCCACGCGGTCGCCGTCCTGGACGTTGAAGGCGCCGCGCACGACGACCTCGTCGCCCGCCTTGAGCCCTTCGGCCACCACCACCGAGCCGCCCGAGGCCTCGCCCGCGCGGACGGCCTTCCGGCGCGCCCGCCCTTCCTCCACCGTAAACACCTCCGCCGCCCCCGTCGCCACGTCCCAGGTAAGCAGGGCCTCCCGGGGCACGAGGAGGAGCCCCGTCCGGGTTCCCCAGAGGATCGTGCCCTTCACGAAGAGTCCCGACTTGAGGGCCCCGTCGGAATTGGGCACTTCCACGCGCACCTTCACCGTGCGGCTGGCCTCGTCGGCGGAGGGGTTGATGAAGGCCACCCGGCCTTCGAAGACGCGGCCGGGAACGGCGTCGGAGGTGAACCGGAGGACCTGGCCCACCCGGACCAGGTGAACGCGCGAAGAGGGCACCGATACGGTGAGGTCGAAGAGGCGGTTGTCCACGATGCGGAACATGGCCGGCGCGCCCATGTTCTCCACGTAGTCGCCGGGGCTCACCCCGCGGTGAGAGACGACGCCCTCCATGGGGGATCGGATCACGGCCTTCTCCAGCCTCGTCCGGGCCATGTCCAATTGGGCCGCGGCGGTATCGCGCAGGGTCCGGGAGTCTTCGAGACCCTGGGCCGTCATGAGGCCCGCCTCCTGGAGCTTGAGGGCCCGCTCGTACTCGCGGTCGGCCCGGGCGGCCTCGGCCTGGACCTGCAGGAGGGCGGCCTTCGCCTCCCGGGCGTCGAGGCGCGCGAGGACCTGGCCCTTCCGCACCGGCACCCATTCGGTGACGAGGACCTGGGTGACGGTCCCGCTGTACTCGGTTTTCACCTCGGCGGTGTACTTGGCCTGGAGGGTTCCCACGGCGTCCACGGTGACGTTCAGGCTGCCCTGCTCCACGCGGGCCGTCTCCACGGCCACGGGGGGGCGTTCACCCGGGGCTTCGCTCCGGGCCTTCTGGGAACACGCCGCGAGAAGCATCAAGGTGGCGGCGAGCGCGGCGGCGGCGGTCTTCATGGCTTCACTCCCTTGCTCTTCATCCGGTTTTTCTCGGCGGGCTTCTGCGGCGCGAGGGCGTCCAGGACGAGCCCCAGAATCCGGCGGAAGTCCTTCGTCCCCAAGGCCATCTCCGGGTGGCACAGCTCCACTTCCTGGGCGATGTTCAAGGCGCCGATGACGGCCCACATGGCGTCCTCGGTCCGCCCGAAGCGGAACTCCCCCGCCTCCCGCCCCTCTACGAGAATGCGCTTAAGATGGTTCTGGAAGGCCAGGTGGAGGCGGTCGAAATCGAGGAAGGGAGCCCCCTGGGGCGGCCCATAGTAGATGGAGTACATGATGCGCACGGCGGGCACGTAGCGCTTGAACAGGACGAGCACCTCCTCGCAGAGGGCTTCGATGCGCGCCCTCGCGGGGCCCGTGCGGGCGGAGTGGGCCCCGATGAGGGCATCGAACTCCTCCATGACCCCGCTCATGAGGGCCAGGTAAAGCCCCTCCTTGTTCTTAAAGTAGTAATAGAGCACCGGCTTCGTGACCCCCGCCGCCTCCACGATTTCGCGGACGGTGGTGGCCGCGTAGCCCTTGTTCTGAAACAGCTCCGTGGCCGCGCGGAACAGCCGCGCCCGGGCGTCCTCCGGCGGTGCCGGGGGCGGAGCCGCCGCGCGTTTCCTTCCCGTCTTCTTCGTCGTTTCGCTCAACGCGTCCTCCGGCCGGCCGGCGCCCTCCCGCCCCGAGCGCCTTACCTACCTACCGGTAAGTATCCACAAGACGGACACCCCTGTCAAGCCGCCGCCTGCTCCTCGGCGGGGGGTGAGTGGGAGAGTAGGAGAGACGGTGAGTAGGAGAGACGGTGAGTAGGAGAGTAGGGGAGTAGGGAAACTCCGGGACGACGGGACTAGGGGACGAGGGGACAAGGGGACTAGGGGACGAAGGGACTAGGGGACTAGGGGATTAGGGGACGAGGGGAGGAGAGCCGATCCGTAGCGGCCGTTGCTCGCCAACGGCCGGCCCTGGCCGGGTCCTTCGCCTCGTCCCCCGATCTCGCCTTCGCCTAGGGTGTCAAATCCCAATTCCCCAATCCAAAATCCCAAATCCCAATGGCCTTTTCGTCTCCCGCTTAACGCTTCCTGTCTCACGAAATCGAAATAGGTGGCTGTCCCGAATTTCTAATTGCCTTTTCCGTCTCCCGTCTCCCGTTTTTCGTCTCTTGTGGGAGGCGTCGCCCGACGCCGATCCTCTCGTAGGGGCGGGCCTCCGCGCCCGCCCCCTTCGAAGGACCGCCTCCCTGCGCTTTACGGGCGTTTCTAGAGGAGAATCCACACCCCGTCGTAGATAGTCCAGTCTTTGCCCGGGGGCGCCGGATACGGGGGCTCGGGGTTGTTCGCCTGGAGGAAGGGGCTGTCCGGGACGATTCGACCGTCCGGCCCTATCTCGGGCTGAGGTGCCAAGCTCTCGGTCGAGGGCTCTTCGGAAAAGCTCATCTGCTCGGGCCTGAAGGGAATCAAAACGCCCACCCCGCCGAAGAACGGGTCTTCCTTCGGGTCCGTCACTTCGTCGAACACCTGCGTCATTTCCAGCCTCCTTTGCGATGGCAACCAACTCAGAGCGGAAGCTCCTGCTCTTCCAACATCCTGCCCTTCTTCAACAAGCGCTCAACCGCCCCTCCGCGCCTGCCCCATAAGGTTCCCATCCCTCCCCCCATGCCGATGGGGGGACACGCTCCTAGTCTAGCAAACGCACCCGATAAAAATGCCTCCAGCCACCCCCCGCGAGGGGGGGAGACGGAAGGGGCCAGATCCTCGTGAGCGGGACGGAGGTTTCAATCCACGCCCCCGCGCGGGGGGCGACGCCGTCTTGCTGATAGCGCGAGCCGCCGCGCCAGTTTCAATCCACGCCCCGGCGTGGTCGACTCGTGGCGCTCCATCTCCGCTTCAATGAGGCCATCCTCTTTCGAGGATGGAAACTGGATACCCATATTTTTTCCATACTACACAAGGGGTGCTTCAATGAGGCCATCCTCTTTCGAGGATGGAAACACTGTGGCGAGGGTGAGATGAGATTAGCAAGTGACTCGCTTCAATGAGGCCATCCTCTTTCGAGGATTGTAGAAAGACGCCCTAGATTGGCCTCTTGAGTGACACGAACCTTTACGATCTC
>CAZPSH010000025.1:0-40374 GCA_964589625.1 uncultured Thermoanaerobaculia bacterium | reverse complement strand
GGGTGACGGATGAACGCCGGGAAAATGGTCTTCTCACAGCTCATGGAGTTTCTCCGTAACACCTCGCTGTGCCCCGTCTAGACAGGATGGGGGTTCGTTGGCCAAGCTTTTCGCCTTGGAGGAGGCGAAGCGATGGTCAAGGGCGGACGGCAGGCGGGGGCGCGGGTTGGCGGCGCACGGCGGGTGGTGGCAGGTCTCCCCTTCGATGCGCCGTTGTTCAGGCGGCAGCTTCAGGATGCCTTGAGGTGCTTTTCGGCACGGCAGTCCGGGGCGTTCCGTGAAGTCCGTGTGGCCGGCGCGCATTCGACGGAGTGCGGGAGCATTTGTCTGGCGCTGCCCAGCGGTGTTCGGGTCGAAGGGCTGGACGTGGCCGGCGCGGCGGCCCTGCTGGGGCTGATCCGGTGATCGGCACGTCGCGCCAGGTGCGGGCCTTCGCGTACGCCTCTCCGGTGGACATGCGCAAGGGGTTCGAGGGGCTGCACGCGCTGGTGCGGCGCGAGCTGGGAAGGGACCCGCTTTCGGGCGACCTGTACCTCTTCGTGAACCGGAGCCGCAAGCGCGCCAAGGTGCTGCTGTGGGATGGCACGGGGCTGCGCATCTACGCCAAGCGTCTGGAGAAGGGCGTCTTCGCCTGCCTGTGGCGGGCGGGGAGCGGGGCTGCGCTGGACCTCAGCGTGACCGAGCTTCAGCTCTTTCTGGAGGGCAGCGCCCTAGTGGGACGGGTGGCCCTGAGCCCGGCGCCGATCTCCTTAGAGATCACCGTCGTGCAGCGCCGCTTCGTGGTGGTCAAGCACCGGCGGGAGAAGTACCGCTGCACGTGCAACGCGAACGTGGTGACGGCCCCGGCGCCGCCCCGCCTGATCCCGGGCGGCCGGTACTCCCTGGACTTCGCCGTGGAGGTGGCGGCGGGAAAGTACCTGGACCACCTGCCGCTGGAGCGGCAGGCGACGATCATGCGGCGAGAGGGCCTCGAGGTGAACTCGCAGACCCTCTGGGACCAACTCTTCGCGCTCTACAAGATCCTTCGGCCCACGCACGAGGCGCTGGGCGAGCGTGTGCTGCGCTCCCCCCTGCTGCACGCCGACGAGACCCACTGGCCGCTCTCGGAGCGGGGCGGCAAGCCGTGCCGGCACTGGGCCTGGCTCCTGGCCACGGCGGGCGCCGCCTTCTACCGGATCCAGCCCCACCGGTCCACCGAGGCCGGGCGGGAGGTGCTCAAGGACTACAGGGGGATCGTGATGGCCGACGGGTACGGCGCCTACGAGGCGCTCTCGCGCGGTCAGCCCGGCTTCACTCTGGTTCACTGCTGGGCGCACGTGAGGCGCAAGTTTGTGGATGCCGAGGAGAACTACCCTCAGGAATGCCGTACCGTCCTGGACTGGATCGGCCAGATCTACGCCGTGGAGCGCCGGGTCCCGTTCCCGGGCCCTGACGCGGGGGAAGCAGAGCGTGCCGCCGCCCTCGAGCTGCGCGCGCGTCTCAGACAGGAGCGTTCGAAGCCAATCGTGGAGAGCATCCTGCGGTGGGTCTACGAAACCAAGGGGCGCGTCCTGCCCCAGAGCAGCCTGGGCAAGGCCATCGCCTACATGGCCGGCATGTGGGAGGGGCTCACGCGCTTCCTGAAGGACCCCCGCATCCCTTTGGACAACAACCACGCCGAGCGGGCCCTGAGGGGCGTCGTCGTGGGGCGCAAGAACCACAGATCACCGCCACACGGCCTCCCGCCGCACTCTATGGCAGCCACTTCACTTTTACCAGACGGGGCACAGCGAGGTGTTACCGTTGAGCAAGTCTCGCAGTGAAAAAGTTCTAGATTCTCGTCCATTGCAGTAGTCCACGATTTGCAGATAAACAAATTCTCGCCAAGTCATGTTTGAGTTCCTTTCGAGCGCTATTGTGCCTTCCTTTCGCAAGAATCGCCCCGGGTATTGAGCCGATCTGGGGTCATCTCTATAGCAAGGCCACGGAGAACGTAAACGGGGGCTTCAAAAACGCAGAGACTCGAGATGGAGGTCATGAACGGGGTTCGGTGCACAAGCGGGGTCAGTATTGTCACATTTCCCCCAACAGCCTTCGCTCGCAGTGGTCCGGGTTCCTGAAGTCAATCTGAGCGTACTCCCTGAAAGAAAAGGGAGTCAAGGTAGCAGTGGCGGCCGAGGGGCCGGCTCTTGCAAGCAAGAGCCGCTACGGTGGAGGGGCCTTCGAAGCGGGAGGGCGCGGGGGATGTCTTCGTCTCTCTCCTCTTCGAAGGGCGACCGGCAGGCCCTGATGCCGCATTTCGGAGCTTCGAAGAGGCGCACTCGGACACGGGAGCACCCTTTCGCAGGTCCGAAGGCGACCCTTCAACCCCTCTGACGCCGTTTCGAACCTGCGAAACCTCGCACCCAGCGCCGTGGGTAGCATTTCGCACCTGCGAAACGCTGCACCCAGCGTCTTGAGCAGCATTTCGCACCTGCGAAACCCTGCATCCAACGTTGGGGGACGCCCTTCGGCGTCCCGAAATGGGGTTTTCGGGCTTCGGTGCACCGTTTTGCAGGCCCGAGCCGGGCCCGGCGCCCCTTTTCGGGCCCCTCACCCTGCGGGATGTTCTCAATCGAATCGTTCGGGCGTTCCACAAACGCAACCCCCACCCCATCCTGGCCCAGATTCCGGTGGAGGCCTTCGAAGGGGGGAGGGCGCGGAGGCCCTCCCCTACGAGGAATGGGGGCCTTGGGGGGAAGGAGATCGGCGTCTGGCGACGCCTCCGGGGAAGTGAAACGTGAGACGAAAAACGTGAGACGGGAGGGGCGTACAGCAACCGTGGGGTCCGTGGGGGGGCACGCCTTTGGCCGACCGACCGGAGGGAGGGAGGCGCGTCCCGACGCCGGCGCATCCGGGGCACCATCGAAGGGCCTCCCGCCGGGGCTCCTTGGAACCAAGACCCAGCGCTGTTCCCCCGAAGGGCCTCGTCGAAGGCAGGGCTAAGTGTGGCGGCGGAGCGTCCCGGACCGCGAAGCCTGACGCCGCCATAGGTCCGTCGCCGTCGGTGGCGCACCCGGGGCATCTTCGAAGGGCGCCCTGCCGGGGCTCCTTGGAACCAAGACCCGCGCCGCTCCCCCGTAGGGCCTCCTCGAAGGTAGGGCTGAACGTGGACATGGAGGTGGCCCGCCCGAAGGGCGGACCGAGGGAGAGGGACGCGAGGAGAAAGGCCTGCCTTTCGACGCGCGGACCCGACCTCGGGAGGAGGCGCCGAAGGCGCCGGGCCGGGAGGGAGAGGGTCATTTGAAAATTGGGATTTCGGATTTCGGATTGTAGAAGAGGCAAACCTCGGCGCCGGGCGAGGCCTCACACAGGGGCAGGGGGATTTGGAAATTGGGATTTGGGATTTGGGATTCGAAGACAAGGGCAACAGCGAAATCCGTGGGGGGGGCACCCGCGCCGGCCTTCCTTTGGTTCTTCCTAGTCCCCTCGTCCCCCAGTCCCCTCGTCCCGAAAGCGAGAGCCGTGAGACGAGTGCGGCGGCGGCCTTGATTCGCCGGGAGGGGCTCCGGTATGGTGGAGCCTCACTGCGGAGGTGCTCCATGGACGGCAAAGTGGCCTTGGTCACGGGCGGGAGCCGCGGCATCGGCGCGGCCATCGTCCGGTCGCTGGCGAAGTCCGGCTTCACCGTGGCGGTGAACTGCCTGAAGAACGAGGAGATGGCCCGCAAGGTCCTGGCCGAGGCCGGGGGCCGGGGCGCCGTGTACCCCGCCGACGCGCGGGACCACGCCCAGGTGGAGGCCATGGTGCGGAAGGTGGAGGCGGACCTGGGCCCCGTGGCGGCGGCGGTCCACAACGCCAACGTCTCCTTCCCCATGGGCCCCTACTGGGAGCAGCCCTGGGACGCCGTCTCGGCCAAGCTCCTCGGCGAGATGGGGGCCTTCCACGCCCTCGTGCGCGCCGTCCTGCCCGGCATGGTGGCGCGCAAGTGGGGCCGCGTCGTCGCCGTCTCCTCCTCCCTCTCGCGCTTCGCCAGCGAGGGCTTCGGCGCCCACGCCTCGGCCAAGTCGGCCCTGGACGGTGCCTGCCGCGTCCTGGCCCGGGAGGCGGGCCCCGCGGGCGTGACGGTGAACGTGGTGGCGCCGGGCCTCGTGGAAACCGACTCCACGGCCCGCATGCCCGCCGAGACCAAGGGCTTCATCGCCACCTTGACGCCCCTGCGGCGGGTGGCGGTCCCCACGGATATCGGCGGGGTGGTGGCCTTCCTCTGCACCGAGGAGGCCGGCTGGATCACGGGCCAGTACCTGCCGCTCAACGGCGGCATGAGCACCGTTTGAGGAGGGCGCGCGCATGATCTTCGAAAACAGCATGGCCCTGGAGGGACGCCTCAAGGGAATCCTGGACCCGGCCCCCGGCAACCGTGCCGTGGTCCGCGACGCCGCGGCCTTCCGCGGCCCCCTCACGGACGAGCTCGTGGAGAACGCCGTCTTCGCCGACCGCCCCGACGTACGCGGCTGGGCCCGCTTCTTCCTCAAGCAGGCCGCCGACGCCCTGGGCGTCCGCCTGGCCTCCATCCACGACCTGTACGCCGCCGTGGGGCGCGGCGAGGCGGGGGGCTTCACGGTCCCCGCCATGAACCTGCGCGGCCTCACCTACGACACGGCCCGGGCCTTCTTCCGGGCGGCCAGGCGGACGGGCTGCGGGGCCTACCTCTTCGAGATCGCCCGCACGGAGATGGTCTACACGAGCCAGCGCCCCCACGAGTACGTGGCGGTCTGCCTCGGGGCGGCCCTCCGGGAGGGCTTCGCGGGCCCCGTCTTCATCCAGGGGGACCACTTCCAGGCCAAGGCCCAGGGCTACTTCGCCGACCCCGAGAAGGAGCTGTCGGGCCTGCGGGACCTCATGGAGGAGGCCCTCTCGGCGGGCTTCTACAACATCGACATCGATTCCTCCACCCTGGTGGTCCTCGAACGCGAGGGCCTGGCGGCCCAGCAGAGGGACAACGCCGCCGTCTGCGCGGAGCTGACCCAGTTCATCCGGGAGAAGGAGCCGCCGGGCGTGCGCGTGAGCGTGGGGGGCGAGATCGGCGAGGTGGGGGGCCACAACAGCACGGTGGAGGAGTTCCTGGCCTTCATGGAGGCCTACACGGGCCTCCTCGGGGGCGTGGAGCCCATCAAGAAGATCTCGGTCCAGACGGGGACGAGCCACGGGGGCGTGGTGCTCCCCGACGGCTCCATCGCCACGGTGAAGCTCGACTTCGACGTGCTGAGGGCCATCAGCGAGGCCGCGCGCACGCGCTACGGCATGGGCGGGACGGTCCAGCACGGGGCCTCCACCCTCCCCGATGACCTCTTCCACAAGTTCCCCGAGAACGGGGCCGTGGAGGTCCACCTGGCCACGGGCTTCCAGAACCTCGTCTACGACCACCCGGCCCTGCCCGCGGACTTCAAGGCCCGGGTCTACGCCCACCTCGACAAGGCCTGCGCCGGGGAGCGGAAGGCCGGCGAGACGGACGAGCAGTTCTACTACAAGACCCGGAAGAAGGGCTTCGGCGGCCCCCTCAAGCGCGAGTGGTGGGGCCTGGCGGCGGGGATCCGGGAGGAGCTGGGCGCGGCCCTCGAGGAGAAGTTCGCCTTCCTCATCGGGCAGTTGGGCGCGGCGGGCACCGCCGAGGCCGTCGCCCGCTTCGTGAAGCCGGCATCGCCGGCGCCCGACCTCGAGGCGGAGATCGAGGCCGCGGGGCGCACGCCGGTGGAGAAACCGGACACGAACCCGCGGGCCGACTGACGGAGACCTCCGGGCGGGGAGGGGGCATCCCCTTTCCGCCCGCCGTTTTCCCATAACTTCTTGACCTATCAGCTACTTCAGGGCATAATACGGGGTCGAAGCCCCGGACGCGTCGGGGGGCTTCCTTCCTCTCGAAGCCAGCGGCATGGCCGAGGAAGTCGCGAGTGGCACCGGCGGGCGGAGCCTCCGCCTCCGGTGGGTTTTGCGTGTGTTCAAGGAGGTCCGAATGTCGGCACTGCTGCTCATGGCCCAGCCCGGGGGCGCGGCGAACCAGAATCCACTCACCGCCTTCATCCCCATCGTCCTGATCATCGTCGTGTTCTACTTCCTGCTCATCCGGCCCCAGCAGAAGCGGGCCAAGGCGCAGAAGGCCATGCTGGACAACCTGAAAGCCGGGGAAGCGGTGGTCACCATCGGCGGGCTCCGCGGGACGGTGGCGGCCGTGGACAACGACACGGTGATCCTCCGGGTGGCCGACAACGTGAAGCTCACGTTCAACAAGTCCGCCGTCGCGGGCGTGGTCAAGAGCGAGTGAGGGGGGGGTCATGAAAGACACCATCAAGTGGCGCGTGCTCCTGATCCTGGCCGTCCTGGCCCTGAGCGTCTTTTTCTACCTCAAGAACGGCCTCAAGCAGGGCCTCGACCTGAGGGGCGGCGTCCACCTCGTCCTCCTGATGGATACGGACGTGTCGGTCTACAACAAGGTCCAGACCGACCTCCGCAACGCCGAGGAGGCCCTCAAGTCCAAGAACGTCCCCTACGGCCGCCTCTACACCACCAACGACAAGATCAACGCCATGCTGGTGGAGGGGACCGACCCGAACCTCGGCCTGGCCCTTCGGGAGATGGCGGACCGCGACCTCAGCGCCTATGAGTTCAAAGCCCTCGGCGCGGGCCGCTTTGAATTGGCCATGCGCGGGGCCTTCGAACAGGACCTGCGCGACAAGGCCATCCAGCAGTCCGTCGAGGTGATCCGGAACCGCATCGACAAGTACGGCGTCTCGGAGCCGGCCATCCACCGGCAGGGCCTGGGCACCAACAAGATCGTCGTCCAACTGCCCGGCGTGGAGGACTCCACCGAGATCAAGGCCCTCATCGGCAAGGCTGCCCAGCTCGAGTGGCACATCGCCGTGGAGCCCAAGCAGGGCGCGCCGACGCGGGACGCGATCCTCAAGCAGTACGGCGGGACCCTTCCCCCCGACGTGGCCATCTACCCCGGCAGCCGGGAGAAGTTCGGCGCCGAGCTCTACTTCGCCCTCCAGACCGTGGCGCCCGTCACCGGCGCCGACATCCAGGAGGTGCGGGTGGAGGGCAACGAGTTCGGCCAGCCCGTGGTGGGCTTCCAACTCAGCGCGACGGCGGGCGAGCGCTTCCGCGAGCTGACCCGCAAGTACATCCACGAGCCCCTGGCCATCGTCCTCGACGGGAACGTCATCTCGGCCCCCACCATCAACGCCGAGATCGGCGACCGCGGGATCATCGAGGGCAACTTCACCTCCCGCGAGGCCCAGGAGCTCGTCTTCCAGCTCAAGTCCGGCGCCCTTCCCGCCATCCCCCGCTTCGCCGAGGAGCGCAGCGTGGGGCCGAGCCTCGGCCTCGACTCCATCCGCAAGGGCACCGTCTCGGGCCTCGTGGGCCTGGCGGCGATCCTCCTGTTCATGGTGGCCTACTACCGCCTGTCGGGGCTCAACGCCAACTTCTGCCTCCTGCTGAACTTCGTGGTCCTCATGGGCTTCATGTCCACCTTCGGGCTGACCCTCACGGTGCCGGGCATCGCGGGCATCATCCTCATGCTGGGCATGGCCATCGACGCCAACGTCCTCATCTTCGAGCGCATCAAGGACGAGCTCCTCGAGAAGAAGACCGTGGCCGCGGCCATCCAGAACGGCTTCGGCAAGGCCTTCGTCACCATCTTCGACTCGAACGTGACGACGCTCATCTCGGCCCTCTTCCTCCTCCAGTTCGGGACGGGGCCCGTGCGCGGCTTCGCCGTGACGATCTCGGTGGGCCTCCTCGTCTCCATGTTCACGGCCATCTTCGGCTCCCGGCTCATCTACGACATCGTGATGGCCGTGCGGACCCGGGGCGGACAGCGGGTGACGGACCTCTCCATCGGCCCCCTCTCCTCCTTCCGCGGCACCAAGATCCCCTTCATGAAGTACAAGGTCCTCCTCCTCGCCATCTCGCTGGGGATCATCGTTGTGGGCGTCTTCAGCCTCGTCACCCGCGGCCTCAACTGGGGCATCGACTTCCGGGGCGGCCAGGAGATGCAGGTCCGCTTCACGTCGACCCCCGACGCCCGCAAGATCGAGGACACCCTCAAGGGCGGCGTGGGGAAGGCCTCCATCACGGTGGTCCGCTTCGGCCAGCCCGAGGACAACGAGGTCCTCATCCGCATGGACGCCCGCGACGACAAGGGCCAACTCCTCGACGAGCAGGCCATCGCCGCGCGCAGCCAGGAGATCCTCAAGGCCATCCGCAGGCCCGAGGTGCTCGCGGCCATGGCCGCCGGGAAGCTGGACCTGAACACGGCCAACACCAAGGCCATCGAAGACGTGATCCTCAGGGGCCTCCAGACGGGCGCCATCTCGGGCACCGCCGAGACGGCCCGGACCGTGGCCCAGGGCATTCAGGACTTCAAGAAGGAGCACGGGGGCATCCTGTCCTCCTTCGAGGCCCTCAAGTCCGCCCCCGGCATGACCGACGCCATGTACCGCTATTTGGAGGGCCAGAGCGTCGCGGGCAGTTTCGCCATCCAGCGCATCGACACGGTGGGCCCCACGGCGGGCCGGGAGCTCAAGAACAAGGCCTTCCAGGCGGTTTTGGGGTCCCTGGTGGGAATCCTCCTCTACGCGTGGTTCCGCTTCCAGTTCCGCTTCAGCGTGGGGGCCATCCTCTCGCTGGTCCACGACTCCCTCATGGCCATCGGCTTCCTCTCCCTCTTCCAGGTGGAGGTGAACCTGCCGACCATCGCCGCCCTGCTGACCCTGCTGGGCTACTCCATCAACGATACGATCGTCGTCTTCGACCGCATCCGCGAGCACATGAAACTGACGAAGAAGCAGGAGGACGACGAGCTCTTCGACAAGGCCATCAACGAGACCCTGAGCCGGACCATGATCACCTCCGTCCTGACCTTCTTCGTCGTGGTGGCCATGCTCATCTACGGCGGGGACGTCCTCTTCTCCTTCTCCTTCGTCATGACGGTGGGCATCGTCGTGGGGACCTACTCCTCCATCTTCGTCGCCAGCCCCTACGTCCTCTACTGGAACAAGCTCGGCCTCAACAAGTTCTTTCAGAAGAAGAAGAGCGGCCGCCGCTAGCGGCGCCGAAATCCAGACGCACGAAGGCCCGGGCGCGCTGCCCGGGTCTTTTTTTCGCGCCGCGAAGCCCGCCGGGGGCCCGCGCCTGCGGACCCCCGCTACGCCTCGACGAGGGCGCAGAGGAGGTGGATGAGGACGGCGTGGCCCTCCTGGATGCGGGGCGTATCCCGCACGCCGTAGACGAGGGCCACCTCCGCCTCGGCGGTCGCGGCTCCCCCGTCGCGCCCGATGAGGGCCAGGGTCCGGGCTCCGCGGGCCCGCGCCTCGCGGAGCCCCAGGACCACGTTGGGCGAGTTCCCGGAGGTGGAGATCCCCAGGACCGCGTCCCCGGGACGGGCGAGGGCCTCCACCTGGCGGGCGAAGACCCGGTCGAAGCCGAAGTCGTTCCCAATGGCCGTGAGGGCCGACGTGTCGGTGGTGAGGGCCAGGGCCGCTAGGCCCGGGCGCTCCTTGAGGTAGCGGCCGCACAGCTCGGCGGCGAAGTGCTGGGCGTCGGCGGCGCTCCCCCCGTTTCCGAAGGCGAGGACCTTGCCCCCGCCCGCCAAGGCCTCCCGGATGATTCCCGCGGCCCTCAGGAGCGGACCGCGCAGGGAACCCAAGGCCGCCTCCAGGGCGCGGCCGTTTTCCGCCACGGCGCGGCGCTCCGCCTCGTAGACCCCTTCCAGAAGATCGGACATGAAAACCTCCGCGGCCCCATTATACTGGTCCCCGTGGAGAGACTGGGACCCATCGTGGCGACGGCGGCCCTGCCCACCGTGCGCGGGCAGGCGGAAGCGGCGCGGGCCGCCCTGGCCTCGGGCGCCGACCGGGCCGAAGTCCGCCTCGACCTCCTGGCCCCGGGAGAGGACCCTCGCGCGCTCCTGACCCTGGCCGGGGAGACGCCCCTCCTCGTTTCGGGGGCGAGGGACCGGGTGCGCCCCGGCGAGGCGGATCTCCTGAGGGACTTCCAGGCCCGGGGGGCCTGGGTGGACGTGCCCTTCACAACGGACCTGCCGGCGGATCATTTCGGCCTCGACCCCGCGCGCCTGGTCCTTTCCTGGCACGCCTCCGGGGAGGGCCCGGCGGACCTCGGCGGCGCCAGCGACGCCCTTTTCTCGCGCACCGCGGCGGTGCGCAAGGTGGTGAGCGCAGCCCTCGACTTCGCCGACAACCTCGCCGTCCGAAGGCTTCTCGCCGAGCGGGGGGCGGCCGGTGACCTCTGCGCCTTCGCCATGGGGCTCCCCGGCCAGATGAGCCGGATCCTCTCCCTGGCCTGGGGCTCCTGCGCCCTGTACGCCGCGGCGCCCGGGTGCCCTCCGGCGGCGCCGGGCCAGCTCCCCCTCGCCGACGCCGTGGGGCTGTACCGGTGCCGGGAAATCGGCCCCCGCACTCCCCTGCTCGGGGTGGCGGGGTGGCCCCTGGCCCGCACCGGATCGCCCGCCCTGCACAACCGCTGGCTGAAGGCCGAGGGCCTTCCCCACCGCTTCCTTCCGATCCCGGCCTCCTCCTTGGAAGCCCTCCTGGAGGCCGCTCCCGGCCTTTTCATCGAGGGGCTCGCCGTGACCCACCCCCACAAGGCGGCGGCCCTGGCCCGCGCCGCGGGAGCCTCCCGTCTCGCCCGGGCGGCGGGGGCCGCCAACATGCTCCGGCACGTGGAGGGGCCCTCCTGGTCCGCCGCCAACACCGACGTCTTCGGCGTCCGCAGGGCCCTGGCGGGCGCCGGACCCCTCGGGCGCGTCCTCCTCCTCGGGGCGGGCGGGGCCGCAGCGGCCGTGGCCCTGGCCCTCCGCGGGAGAGGCCCCGTGGCCGTCGCCTCGCGGGACCCCGCGCGGGCCCGGTCCCTGGCCTCCAGGCTGGGGCTCGATCCGGTCCCTTGGAAGGACCGCCGCCGGACCCCGTGGGACCTCCTCGTGAACGCCACCCCCTCGGGCCAGGAGGGGGACGAGACCCCTTTCCCCTACCCCTTGACGGGCCGGACCGTCTTCGATCTCGTGGTGCGGGAGGGGGGAACGCCCCTCCTGCGGGAGGCCCGCGCCCGGGGCCTGGGGGCCGTGCCCGGGGAGGCCATGCTGGAGGCCCAGGCGCGCCTGCAGTTTCGGCTCTTCACGGGGCGGCGCCCTCGGGTCCTTGACGCGCCGTCCCTCCCCCGGCGAGAATAAAGTCCATACGTCCATCCGTTAAGTTCCTGGAGGCCGGTTTCGCCGGCCGCGTCGGAGGAGAGCATGGACCGGAGGACGTTCGTTCGAGTGACGTCAGCGGCCGCCGCGGGCGCCGCCGCCCTTCAGGCGGCGGGCACCTGGGCGGACGCCATCGCCGAAACCGGGGCCCCCGGGGCCCCACCCACACGCACGGGAGGAGGACCCGCCATGGCCTACGAAGTGAAAGCCCACCTCAAGCCCTCGAACCTCAAGGGGCTCTCGGAGAACCAGATCGCCCAGCACTGGAAGCTCTACGAGGGGTACGTGGCCCAGTCCAACGCCCTCCGGGCCGAACTCGAGGCCCTGCGAAAGGAGGGCAAGGGCGCCACCCCCCTCTACGCCGACCGGCGCCGCCGCTTCGGCTTCGAGTACAACGGCATGGTCCTGCACGAATACTACTTCGGGAACCTGAAGGCCGGCGTGGCCGAACCCGGCGACGCCTCGCCCCTGCGGAAGGCCCTCTCGGAGCAGTTCGGCTCCTTCGAGGCCTGGAAGGACGACTGCGTGAAGTGCGGCGCCACGCGCGGCATCGGCTGGGCCGCCCTCTACCTCGACCCCGCCACGGGCTGGCTCACGAACCACTTCATCCAGCTCCACGAGGACGGGAACGTGGCGGGCTTCGTGCCCATCCTCGTCCTGGACGTCTTCGAGCACGCCTACATGGTGGACTACCCCGCCACGGGCCGCCCCGATTACATGAAGGCCTTCTTCGAGAACGTAAACTGGGAGGCGGTGGAGAAGCGCTTCGCCGAGGCCTCCGCCAGCAAGATCCCCGCGCGGTTCTAATGCGAGCCACGCATCTGCAACGCGAGAGGGCGGGCGAAGGCCCGCCCTTCTTCGTTCAGGCGTCGGCCTCCTGGGCGGAGGCGGCCTCGAGCCGGCGGATGACGAGGCACGCGAGGCCGACGAAGAGCACCCCGTAGAAAACCAGGAAGAGCAGGGCGGCGGTCTTGCTTTCGCTGGAGGAGAGCATCTGCTGGATGATCCCCGTGGGCCCGCCCCCGTGCGGCAGGAGGGTGTGGAGGTGGAAGAGCACCGTCAGCCGCTTGAGGAAGCCGGGGATGTACGCCACGGCGTTTTCCCAGCCGAAGCCGATGAGCAGTCCCGCGAAGAGGGGACGCTTGAGAGAAAGGCCCAGGAAGGCGAACAGGGCCCCGTAGACGAGGGCTCCCAGTCCCACCACGCCCAGGTCCAGGAGGAGGGTCCCGGCCTCCCGGCCCAGGGCTCCGGCCCCAGCCTCCGAGACCCCCAGCACGTAGGTCCCCAGAACCGAGGCCCAACAGCCCGCCACGATGACGGCGGACATGGCCGCGTAGCGCACGAGGAAGAGGCGGGCCCTGGGCACGGGCCGGCCGAAGAGGTAGGGCAGGGTCCCGCCCTCCCGCTCGTCGGCGATGAGCCCCACACCGAAGAAGAGGGTGGAGAGGGGCAGCAGGAAGCCGCAGACGTAGAGGAAGACCACCATCCCGTAGAGGGTGATGCCCCCCAGGGGCACGGGGATCCCCTTGGCCACGAGGAGGCGCAGGAGGAGGGTCACGCCCCAGGGAAAGGCGGCCATGAGGCCGAAGAGGAGGCCCTTCACGGAGAGGGCCATCCGCAGGGCGGTGAATCCGAAGAGGGCGCGCGTCGGCGAGTCCATGTCAGGCCACCAGGTAGGAGAAGACGGCCGCCAGGTTGTCGTCGAGGGGGTTGAGGATCTCCAAGCCCACCTCCCGTTCGGCCAGGAGGGCGCCCAGGCGCGCCCGGAAGTCCGAGGCGTCGGAGACCTCCACCGTGAGGTTTCGCCCGTCGCCCGCGAAGGTGACCGAAGCCACCGTGGGCCAGGCGATGAGCACCGAGGCGAGGGTGCGGGCGTCGGCGCACCGGAGGAAGACCTTCAGGGGGCGGCTCGCGATGGCCTCCCGCACCTGGGGCACCTCGCCCGAGGCGAGGACGCGCCCGTAGTGGAGCAGGAGGATGCGGCTCGTCATGGCCTCCACCTCGTGGAGGAGGTGGGAGGAGACCAGGACGCAGCGCCCCTCCTCGCCCCACCGCTTGATGGCGGCGATGGCGTGGGCCCGGCTCGGCGGGTCCATGCCGTTGAGGGGCTCGTCGAGGAGGAGGATCTGCGGATCGTGGACCAGCGCCTGGGCCATCTTCACCTTTTGGCGCATGCCCTTGCTCATGGCCCGGATCTTCTTCCCGCCCTCGTCCCCGAGGGCCACTTCCTGGAGGGCCCTCCCGGCGCGTTCCTTCGCCGCGGCCGCGGTGAGGCCCGACAGGCGCCCCAAGAAGGTGACGAATTCCAGGCCCGTCATGTCCTCCCAGAAGCGGTCCGCCCCCGGGCAGTACCCGATGCGCGCGAGGGCGCGCGGGTGGGCGAAGATGGGCTCGCCGTCGAGGGTGACCGAGCCCGCCGTGGGCTTGAGCAGGCCCGCCATGAGGTTGAGGAGGGTGCTCTTCCCGGCGCCGTTCACGCCCAAGAGCCCCGTGACGCCGGGCTCCAGGTCCAGGGAAACCCGGTTGATCCCCACCACGAGGCCGTACCAGCGCGAGGCGTTCTGCACCCGGATCATTTGAGCACCGCCCGGCCCCGGAAGCGGGCCGCGAGGACGAGGAGGCTCGAGGCGGCCAGGAGGGCGAAGAAGAGGAGCGTGACGGCGGGGGGAAGGACCAATCCGGGCTCGCCGGGATGGACTTCCGCCCCTAGGCACAGCTCGGCGAGGGCCTTGAGCTGGGTGAAGACGGAGGGGAACCAGACCAGGGGGCTCCTCGTGATGGCGTAGAGGATCCCGCAGGCCGCCGGGCCCAAGAAGACGATGCCGAAGAAGGTCAGCCCCACGAGCCTCGGGCTGCGGCCCATGGAGGAGAGGGCCAGGAGGAAGAGGACGAGGGTGAAGGGGCCCAAAAGGGTGAAGAGGGCCGATCCCCACAGGACGCGCGCGTGCTCCCACAGCCACGCGGGCTCGCCCGTGAGGCCCACCTGGAAAATGACCAGGACCAGGACGGGCAGGAGCGAGAAGATCAGGAGGAAAAAGCCCAGGGCGGCGCCCTTGGCCCAGAGGTACTGGAGGGGGCCGAGGGCCCGGCCGAGGAAGACGGCCAGGGTCCCGTCGCGCCGGTCCCTCGCCACCAAGCCCGAGCCCACCCAGATGGAGACGATGGTGAGGAGAAAGAGGTTGTAGAAGTTGCCGAGGAGGACCGCCACGAGGGACTCGTCCACCTTGGGCAGTTCCGCGATGAAGGCCTTCACGTTCTCCGAGTCCCCAAGCTGGGTGTGGAAGAAGGTCAGCAGGATCCCCCAGGCCCAGGGCAGGAGGGCGAGGATCAGGAGGAAGAGGAAGCGCCGCTTGCGGAGATAGGGCTGGACCTCCTCCCGGAACAGGGGCCACCATCGCTTGGAGAGGGGCCGGCGGGGGCCGTCGTAGGGCGCGTAGCCCTGTTCAAATACGGGCATCTGCTCCCCCTCCGTTCTGTTCGAGGGCGTTGAGGAAGAGCGTTTCGAGGGAGGTGGACTCCCGGACGAGACGCGTGACCGTGCCGCCCGCCTCCAGGGCCAGGCCGAAGATGACCTTCAGGCTCTCTCCCGGGGGCAGGACCACGCGGTACAGGCCTCGATGGCCGTCGGAGACGGCCACTCCAGCCTTCCGGCAGGCCGCCTCGAAGGCCTCCCCTCCGCCCTCCCACTGCACCAGGAAGTGCTGGGCCTCGCTCCGCGTCCAGTCCTCCACCGTGGCGTAGGAGAGCATCTCGCCCCGGTTGAGGATGACCACGCGGGAGCAGACGGCCTCCACGTCCTTCAGGATGTGGGTGGACAGGAGGAGCGTCTTCCCCTGCCGCACGAGGTCCCCGCAGAGTTCCAGCATCTCCTCGCGCCCCACGGGATCCATGCCGGCCGTCGGCTCGTCGAGAAGCACCAGGGCCGGGTCGTGGACCAGGGACGCCGCCAGCTTGAGTCGCTGCTGCATGCCCGTGGAGTAGGTTTCCACGTTCCGGTAGCGGCTTTCCCCCAGGCCCACGTACTGGAGCACTTCGTGGGCCCGCTCCACGGCCGCGCTGCGGGGAAGCCCAGAGATCTCCCCGAGAAAGGCCACCCAAGCGACGCCGCTCATGCCCGGGCGGGTTCCCTCCCGTTCGGGAACGTATCCGACCCGGTCGCGGAGGGCTGGGCCGAGCTTGCGGGCGTCTTCTCCCATCAGCGAGATGTGGCCGCCGGAGAGGGGCAGGAGCCCGAGGACCGCCTTGATCAGCGTGGACTTTCCGGCCCCGTTGGGGCCGAGGAGGCCCACGGCGCCGCCTTCCACCTCGAAGGAGACACCCCGCAGGGCTTCCCATTTTCCGTACTTGGCCTTGGCCTCTTCCACCCTCAGGATCGCGCCCATGCCCTCCCCTTACGCAGGCGTCCGTGGGAAGGTTTCCCCCGTTTCCCCCTTCGTGCGGCCACGCCGCTTCCGCGAGGCCTTCTCGAAGGCCGCGAATTTCGAAGGGAACGTGGCCCGGTGCTCGCCGGCGAATGCGGCGAACTGCTGGAGGAGCGCCCCCACGGCCAACAAGTCGGCAGAGGCCGCCCCCTCCCCGGCCAGCGCCTCGGAGGCGTCCACCAGGCGGCGCGCCCCCACGACCGCGTCCTGGTGGGCCCCCAGCGTATCCTGGAGGGCGACCACGGCTTGGAGGTACGGCCCCATGGCCTCTCCGAGGACGTCTTCGAAAAACTCCCCCGTATATCGCAACCGCTTGAAGAGGATGCGCAGGCGGTGGAGGGCCTCGGGGGGCGAGGCGGGCTCCACGGCCCTTCCCGCCTTCCGCGCCCGCTTCTCGGCCCGGAGAAGAAGGACGGGCGCCGCCTCCCCCGCCGTCGGCGGGGGGGCCGGGCGCGTCCCCCTCGGAACGGGCGAGGCCGCCAGGCGCCCGAGCCGGTCCAATAGGGCGGCGAAGCGCCGGCCTGAAAGGCCGGAGACCATGGCCTCCAGGGCTTCGGAGCGATCCCGGGCCAGGCGCTCCACGAGGGCGGGGGGCAGGCGCATCCCCTCCGGAAGGCGTCGCTCCATGGCCCGAAGTTCCTCCAGAAAGACGTCCAGGTCCCGCACCGCGCCCAGGAGGCCTCCGGCCCAGGCCAGTTCCCGGCGCAGGGATTCGGCCCGCCGCGGTCCCAAGGCCGGCGCCAGGAGCCGTAGGGCCGTCCGGAGACGGCGGCTGGCCACGCGGGCATCGTGGACGAACTCGGGATGGAGGTCGCGCAGGGCCCAGGGGACCTGGAGGGCCAGGCGATGGGCCTGGAGGGCCACGATCTTGCGGGCGGCGCAGCCCATCGGGTCTTCGGAACGCACGGGACAAGCCAGGGGGGGAAGGGCACCGGGCTCGGGCCGGCCCGCCAGGCGGAGGGCCGTCGTCAGCAGATCCCCGGGAGCCTCGGGAAGCCCTACCCGGTCTCGAAGCAGAACGCGGAGGTGCCGCCCCGTGGCCGCGTCGCCCCCCCCCGGAGGGAGCCGGAGGGACAGGTGCGCCCGCGTCCCCCTCCGCCCCGGCCCGGGCGCGGGGAACCGGTCCACCACGAGTCCCGCCACCGGCCCGGCGGAGGACCGAAGGGTCACCTCCCGGCGCAGGATCCTCAGCCTGAGGACGGGAACCAGGGGCTTCCTGGCCGCCCGCCCGAGGATTTCGGGCTCATGGGAAAGGGCGCGCGCGTCGAAGACGGCCGCGCCCGGGTCTCCATCGAAGGGGCTCCCGGTACCGGATTCGGACCCCGACGGGTCTACGGTCCGGACTTCAACGCGTCCGCCGCCCGTGCAAAGGACCAGCCTCCAGCCATCGCGCGCCAGGCGCCCTTCCACAGAGTCCAGGAAAAGGAGGTCCAGGCGGGTCTCCACGGCCGGGCCGGGGAGGTATCCGGCGGACTTCAGCTCCTGGAGCGCACGCTCCCAGGAGGCTCCTCCCCGAAGGAGGAAGGCGGAGTCCGCCGGCGGGGCCGTGCCGCCGGCGCCCGGAAGGGTCTCAGCCATCGGTTTGCTTGCGGCCCGAGAGGAACTCCTCCGGAGGGGCCGCGACGGCCCGGCGCTCCGTGATGTCGCGGGCCACCGACTCCGCGGGATAGGCGAACCGAACGATGCGCGCCTTGGCCGAACCTTCCCCGAGGAAGTCTACCAGGGCGTAGGCTCCCCTCGGGTCGCCGTCCACCGGCTTGCCGACGGACCCGCAGTTCACCACGCGGACCCCCCCCACCCGCCGGGTGAAGGGGACGTGGGAGTGCCCACAGACCAGAACGCCCGGGCGCTGGGGGCCGAGCTTGGCTTCCAGGGCCCTTGGGGTCAGGCTGGGGTAGACGTAGTCCGTATCCGACAGGGGGCTCCCGTGGACCACGAGAACGGAACACCCGACAAAGGTGAGATCCAGCCGCTCGGGCAGGGATTCCAAAAACCGGCGCTCCTCCTCTCCCAGGGCCAGCGCCGTCCAGGCCAGGGCCGCCGAGGACTTCTTATCGAGCCTCTTCTTGAGGCGCTTGGGGGAGGAGGGTAGGCCCAGGAGCTTTCGTTCGACGTTCCCCCGGATGCACCGGACGCGGCGCTCGATGAGGAGCCGGACGACTTCCACGGGGTGGGGACCGAAGCCCACGAGATCCCCCGCGCACACAACGGCGTCCGCTCCGTGCCGGCGGGCGCCTTCGAGGGCCCGCCACAGGGCCGGGAAGTTGGCGTGGACATCCGAGAGAAAGGCGACCCTCATGGGAGGAGATGGGCCGTCAGGACCTCCAGGACCGCCTCCAGCCGCCCGAGGTCCTTGACGCGCCCCTTCCTGGGTTTGACCTTGAGGTCCGCCACGGCGCTCCGCAGTACCCGGATCCTCTCCGCCGAGGGGAGGGCGGGGGCGTCGCCCGGAACGCCCCCCTCGTCCAGGGCCGTCAGGACGGCGGCGGCCTCCGCGTCCAGCCGGGAGAAGACGGCGTCGGAGATGTCCTTGAGGAGCAGCCGCAGCTGGGCCACGTCTCCGGCCAGGGCGGCGGCCGGCGAGGGACGATTCCCCGCGGGGGCCTCCCCGCCTTTCGGGTCCTTCCGCCCCCCCGCGCGGCCTGTGGACGGCTTTCTGGAGGGTGACCGCCGGGCCGTCTTCGTCTTCTGCGTTTCCATGAGGACACCTCCCTGCCCGGCCCGGGGGCCGGGGCTTCTTCCTCGCCCTGCGACGAGGACCTCCTCAGGCGGGGTTCTCCAGGACTCCCCGCGTGAGGGTCACGAGTTCCCGGTGCAGGGCCGGGATACTCCGGTTGCCGTTCACCGTGCGGAACCCGTACCGTTTGCCGAGGCCCGCGAACTCCCTCCGGATTTTCCGCTGGTACAGAAGGAAGCTCTGGAACCAGTCCCGGCTGAGGCCGCAGTCCATTCCCGACTCCCAGTAGTCCAGCTGGTTCCTCGCCTGGAAGGTCCGCTCCACTAGCGTGTTCATGGACACGGACAGGTAGAAGACGGCGTCGGGGACGAGGGCCATGCCGTAGAGGGAGGCGAGCCATTCCGGGTCGGCGCCCCGAACCACGTCTCGCACCATGAGGGTGTAGATGTACCGGTCGGCCAGCACCACGAACCCCGCCCGGAGGGCCGGGATGATGACGTTCTCCAGCTGGTCGTAAAAGTCCGTTGCGTAGAAGAGGCTCATGGTGCGGGGGCTGAGGACGTTCCCCTGCTTGGCCAGCTCCAGCTCGGCGCCCACGAGGGTGGACCGCTTGAGGCCCACCTGGGCCACGGCGTAGCCCTGCTCCTCCAGCCATTCGGACAGGAGGTTCACGTGGGTGGACCTCCCCGAGGAGTCGGCGCCCTCGATGACGAGGAGCCACCCGGAGAGCTTTCGGGGGTCCACTCCGCCAGGCGGATGGTGGTAGAAGGTCTTCCCGCGGTTCATTGGGCGTACCTCTTGTGGAAGAAGGCCAGGTCCACCCGCTCCTGGAGGATCTTCCGGATGGTCCTCTGCTGCGCGTGCACGGTCTGGGTGGCGTCCACCTCCGTGAAGCCGAACTCGTCCACCATGGCAATGTACTGGTCGAGGACCCGCCCCTGGAAGATCTTGAAGCTCTCCGTGGGATCCGGGCTCAGGCCGAGGTCCATGCCCGCCTCGAAGTACTTGAGCTTGGGGCGCCCCTCCAGGATGCGGCCCAGGGCCGTCTCGAGGGGCAGGCGGAAAAAGAAGGTGATGTCGGGGCGCGTGGCGAACCCGTACATCCGCCTCAGCCAGCCCGGATCGCAACCCCGCACCGCATCCCGGGCGAAGGAAGTGAAGACGTACCGGTCGCACAGGACGATGTGGCCGCCCCTCAACAGGGGGAGAATCTGGCGCTCGTAGCGGTCCGCGAAGTCCGTGGCGTGGATCAAGCTGAAGGTCGTCGGGGTGAGGAGCTGGCGCTTCTTCCCCTTGCGCGTGGCCTCCTTCACGAGCACCGAGGAGTTCCATTCGGAGAAAAACACGCGGTAGCCCCGGGCCTTCAGCCACTGGTGGAGGAGGTAGATCTGGGTGGACTTGCCGGACCCGTCCAGGCCTTCCACCGCCACCAGCTTCCCGGGGTAGTCGGGTCTGGTCCGCTCGTTCATGCCCCCCCCTCCGCGAGGACGACCTCCACCTGGAGGCCGAAGGTCTGCGTGAAGAGATCCGCCTTGCGCTTCAAGGACCAGCCCTCCAGGAGCAGGTCTCCCGTCCCCTCCACGCGGAGTCGGAGGACCGAGTCCGCCGCCTCGGCCTCCACGCGCTGCACGCGCTGCTGGTGCTCCCTGTCCAGGGCGTCGGCGAGGCGGAGGATGGAGGCCAGCGCCGCCACCGCGAAGCGCTCCCTCCGGTCGAGGCCGGCGAAGGCTTCGTGGGTGGGCTTGGGCAGGCTCCGCCTGTGGTACCGGGCCACGTTCGCCACGAGGAGGGTCTCCCTCGCCGAGAAGCCCGCCAGGTTGCTCTGGGAGATGAGGTACAGGGTGTGCTTGTGGTGGCGGGTGTAGCTCACGAAGGAGCCGATGTCGTGGAGGAGCGCGGCGGCGTGCAGGAGGGCGCGCTCCGGGTGCCCCAGGCCGTGTACCTTGGTCGTCTGGTCGAAGAGAGACAGGGCGAGGGCCGCCACCTGGCGCCCATGGCCTTCGTCGAAGGCGTACTTGCGGCCCAGCGGGAGGGCCGCCTGCTCCACCTGCCTCTCCCGCTGGGCGGGCCCGGGGGGCGGGCCCGTGCGCGAATCGGCGAGGTCCAAGGCGATGCCCTCCCTCAGCCCAACGAAGGGCACACGGATCTCCCGGGCGCCCGCCAGACGAGCCAGCCGAAGGTAGACCAGGGCGGCCGGAAGGATGACGTCCGCTCGGTCCTCCCGGATGCCCAGGGTGGCCACGCGCTCCCGGTAACTGAGGCGCGACAGGTGCCGGACGGTCTTTTCCAAGGTCCCCACGCCCAGCCGCGCCACTCCTCCGGAATTCACGGGGGCCAGGGCGATCTGGGCCAGGGTTTCGATGTTCCCCCCGGTGGCCGCCATGCTCAGGGGCCGCGGTCCGAGATCCCGGTTGGTCTTCAGTGTGCCGACGTATTCTCCCACCAAGGAGAAGAAGCGTCCGGGGTCTTCGGCCCCCCCTGTCAGCTCTTCGAGGAGGCGGACCGCGCCCATGGTGTGGGACTCGGTCCACAGGATTCCCGACCCGTCGGCCAGGGTCACCTCCACGCTTCCGCCGCCGAGGTCCACCAGGAGCCAGCGGCGCCCCGAAAGGTCTACTCGGCTTTGAACCGCCCGGTAGATGAGCCTCGCCTCCTCGGAGCCGTGGATGGTCTCCAGGCGGATCCCTGCCCGCTTTTCGACCTCCTGGAGGAACTCCTTGCCGTTCTGGCTCTCGCGGACGGCGCTCGTGGCGACGGCCCGGTAGTCCTCGATGCGGAGGTCGTCCAGCCTTCTCCGGTACTCGGCGAGGACCTCCACGGCTCGGTCCGCCGTGGGCCCGTGCAGCCTGCCGCTGAGAAACACTCCGTGGCCGAGACGGACGGGATTTCGGCCCACCTCCAGGACCCGGTACTCACCGGGGCCAGAGAACTCGGCCGCCAGAAAGCGCATGGCGTTGGAGCCCACGTCGATGGAGGCGCAGCGGTAAGGATAAGCCGCCGGGATCCGTCTCCTGCGGGACGGCTTTCCTGGACTCCCCTCCCTGGCTGGCGCCTCGGCCCTCATTTCACTCCCCATTTTGAAAGTCTACCTGGACTTCCTTGGAGGTTCCATGATATTTCCATTGCCGATTCGAAGCAATCCGGAAAGGCTTCCCTTCGACGAAAAACTGTCGCATACTGGAGCGGAGATGAGGGCTCAATTTCCACACCCTGTGAAAAAGACTGTGTAAAACATGACGGTTCGATTGTGGTCGCAGATTTTGGAGAAGGTGAAGGGGAAGGTGCCGGAGAGCGCCTTTTCGGCGTGGTTCAAGCCGCTTAAGCCCCTGAAGATCGACGAGTCCTCCGTGACGGTCCAGACCCCCAATCCCCTTTTCCGAGAATGGCTCGAGAGCCACTACCGGGGGGTCCTGGAGGATGCGGCGGCCGAGGCGGGTCACGCGGAGCTCCGCTTCGTTTTTGTGGACGGCGCCGCCGAGGACCTCATCCTCTCGGCGCCCGATCCTCCCAAGCCGGCCAAGTCCTCCACCCGGGCCCCGTCCGGGTCCGACGTGGCCGAGCCCCCCTTCAACCCCCTCTACCGATTCGACACCTTTGTGGTAGGGCCTTCCAACCGCTTCGCCTTCGCGGCTTGCCAGGCCGTAGCCCAGAACCCCTCACGCTCCTACAACCCCCTGTACATTTATGGAGGCGTCGGCCTGGGCAAGACCCACCTCATGCAATCCATCGGCGCGGAGTTGAGACGGGGCGCTCCAAACTTGAGGGTCTGTTACCTTTCGACGGAGCGCTTCATGAACGAGATGATCGCGTCCATCACCCACCGCCAGCAGCACGAATTCCGGGACCGCTATCGGAAGGCGGACGTGATTTTGTTGGACGACGTGCAGTTCCTGTCGGGCAAGGAGGGCACCCAGGAGGAGCTCTTCCACACCTTCAACGCCCTCCATGAGTCCCAGAGGCAGATTGTGCTGAGCTCCGACTGTCCGCCGAGGGATTTGCACAGCATCGAGGAGCGGCTGAGGTCCCGATTCGAGTGGGGCCTCATCGCCGACATCCAGCCGCCCGAACTGGAGACGAAGGTGGCCATCCTGTACAAGAAGGCGGAGGCCTACCGTGTCAGCCTTCCGGAAGATGTGGCGCTCTTCATCGCCGCGCACATCAAGAGCAACATCCGCGAGCTCGAGGGCTGCCTGCTGCGCCTTATCGCCTTCTCCTCCTTCAAGGGCCTCCCGATCACCGTGGACCTCGCCCGAGAGACCTTCGAGAGCCTCTTCAAGGAGGACGGGCGCGCCGTAACCGTGGAGGCCATCCAGAGGCACGTGGCCGCGTACTACAAGATGAAGGTCCAGGACTTGAAGGCCAAGTCGAACCGAGCGAGCATCGTCTTCCCGAGGCAGGTGGCCATGTACCTTGCCAAGGAGCTGACGACGGCTTCCCTGCCGGAGATCGGAAGAAAATTCGGCGGGAAGCACCACACAACGGTCTTGCACGCCATCCGGAAGATCGACGCCCAGAGCAAGTCTGATCCTCAGCTTCAACAACAAATCCACAGCTTTGTCCGTTCATTTCGTTAGGCGGGAGGGTATACGGTGCAAATGACCCTGTGGAACGGAGGCGACCGAGGTGACCCGAGACGTTCCGCCGGTCCTTTTCCCCTGCGCCGCTCCAGTTGTCCACAGGGTTCCAAATGGCCGGGACGCAGTGCCGGCCGCCCTTTGCAAAGGGATACACATTTCCACAGGTCCTACTATTTCTACTGCCTCCACTAAGAGGAGAGAACTATGGATATCCGGATCGACGCGCGGGATCTCTTGTCCGACCTGAGCCTCGCCCAAGGCATCGTGGAGAGCAAGGCCACCATCCCTATCCTCTCCAACCTTCTTTTGAGGGCCCAGGACAACCACCTGGAGGTGGCGGCGACGGATCTTGAGGTGACCCTGAAGTGCCGCTGTCCCGCCGAGGTTCTCGAACCGGGCGGGATTACGGTCCCCGCGCGGAAGCTCGGCGCCATCGTCCGGGCCTTCGTGGGCTCCTCGGGCCCTCTTTCCCTCAAGACCACGGCGCAGGGGAGGCTCTTTCTGCAGCCCGTGGGAGAGAGGCAGGAGTACCATCTGCAAACGCTCCCCGAGGAGGACTTTCCCACACTCCTCGCCCCCCAGGACGGAAAGACCCTGGACTTGCCCGCGGAGGCCTTCAAGCGTTGTATCTCCGAGGCGCTGGTCTCGGTTGGGGCAGAAGAGAGCCGGTTCTCGATCCGGGGCGGTCTCCTCCTGCTGGAGTCCGACCGACTGGCCTTGATTTCCACCGATTCCCACAGGCTCAGCTACACGGAATGGGTGGGACCGGTGGGGATGGCCGAACCTCTCCGTGTGCTCATCCCCCGCAAGACCCTCATGGAATTCCTAAAACTGGACGGTGCCGAGGCAGTGCGGGTGACCTTCCGCGAGAACCACATCTTCCTGGAGACGGAGAACCGCCTGCTTTACAGCCGCCTGATGGATTCCACCTTTCCGGCCTGGGAGAAGGTCCTTCCCACCGAGTCGGACAAGCGGGCCGTTCTGGATCGGGGGGCGCTCTCGGAACGGCTCAAGAGGGTCTCGATGGTTGCGGAAAGCAAAACCCGGGCCATTACCCTCTCCTTCGATCCGGCGGGGAGCCTCGAAATCCTGGCCAGGAACCCCGAGACGGGAGACGAGGGAAGGGAATATCTAGCCTGCGATTCCTACGAGGGAGAGGCCCTCTCCATCGTGTTCAACGTGGACTACATGCTCGAGTTCCTGGCCGCGTGCGGGGAGGACAAAGTGGTCTTCTCCATGAGGGAGAGCAATTATCAGGCCCTCCTTCAGCCGGAGCGCCCCACGGGGTCCGGGGTCCACAAGCATGTCCTCATGCCGCTGAGGTTTGATTGAGGCTACTGGAGATCTCGGCGGACGGGTTTCGAAACCTCCAGCAGGTCCGGTTGGTATTCGGTAGTCCCCTGACCCTTCTCTTCGGAGAAAACGCCCAGGGCAAGACCAGTGTGTTGGAGGCCATCTACGTACTCGGAACCAGCAAGTCGTTTCGGGACCACCGCGTCGAGCACCTCGTCTCCTTCGGCAGAGACGCGGGCGCCGTGGCTGGCGAGGTGCGCTCCGGTGACGTGGCCCACCGCCTGGAGTGCGCCCTGACGCCGAAGGAAAAGCGGTTTCGGCTGGACGGACGGGAAGCCGGGCCTTCGGAGTACCTTTCGGCCCTTCCCGTGGTGGTGCTGAGCGCAGAGGACCGAAGCCTGGTCAAAGGGGAGCCCCGGCACCGGAGAAACTTCCTGGACACGGCCGGGGTGTTGAGGCGGCCCTCGTACCTGAAGGAGGTCCTGGAATTTGGGCGTTGTCGGGCCCAGCGGGCCGCCCTCTTGAGGGATCCCGGATCCTCCCGAAAGGAGAGGGCCGCCTGGACCGACCCCTACGCCTCGCTGGGCGAGAAGATCCAACGGGAGAGGGCCCAACTCACGGAGATGCTGAACGGCCTCCTGGACGGCCTCGCCCGGGACGCGTCGGCCAGAGAAAGGGTCCACTTGGTCTACCGGCCCTCGGGTGGCGAGGACCTCCGGGCATCCCTGGAGAGGGCCTCCGAGGCCGAGCGTCGGGTGGGGACCAACCTGGTGGGGCCCCAGCGGGACCGGTTGGAGATCCTCCTCGACGGGAGAGCTCTGGAGGCCTACGGTTCGGCGGGACAGGCGCGAAGGGTGCTTTGGATGCTAAAATTGTCTCTGGTCCTCCTCCGCTCCGGAGGGGACCCGGAACCTCCCCTCTTTCTCGTGGACGACGCGGAGGCGGAGTTGGACCAGCGTCGCATCGAGGAGTTGATGCGCCTCACGGAGCAGAGGGCCCAGGTGGTCCTGACCGCCGTGAGGGAGTGGTGCGGCTGGAACGGGGAACTCGACCGCCGGCGGGTGGCCGGGGGACGCGTGGCCTAAAGCCGGGCCGAGCCCGGACGAAGATACGGAATCCGAGAGGGAACGACACCCATGTCAGCAGGACAAACAGATCGGTACGACGCCTCCTCCATCAAGGTCCTCGAAGGCCTCGAGGCGGTTCGAAAGCGTCCCGCCATGTACATCGGGAGCACGGGGGTCACGGGCCTCCACCACCTCGTCTGGGAGGTGGTGGACAATTCGGTGGACGAGGCCCAAGCCGGGTACTGCAACGAGATCGTCGTCACGGTGAGGGCCGACGATTCGGTCACCGTGGAGGACAACGGTCGGGGCATCCCCGTGGACATGCACCCCGAGGAGAAGCGGCCCGCCGCGGAGGTGGTCCTGACGGTCCTCCACGCGGGGGGCAAATTCGACAACAACGCCTACAAGGTCTCGGGCGGGCTCCACGGCGTCGGCGTTTCCGTCGTGAACGCCCTCTCCGAGCGCCTCGATCTGGAGATCTGGCGCGACGGCGGGGTGTGGGTGCAGACCTACGAACGAGGCGTCCCCAAAGGACCGCTCACCCGGACGGGCACTCCCCATCCGGCGGGGAAGCACGGGAGCCGAATCACCTTCAAGCCCGATTCCGAGATCTTCGAGGAGACGGTTTTCTCCTGGGAGACCCTGACCACGAGGATGCGGGAGCTGGCCTTTCTCAACGCTGGGCTCAAGATCATCCTGAAGGACGAGCGCGAGGAGGACCGGAAGGCGGAGTTCCACTACGAAGGGGGCATCGCGGCCTTCGTGGAGCACATCAACCGGGGCAAGACGGTCCTTCACCCCCACCCCATCGTCTTCAAGGGCGAGAAGGACCGCATCCTCATGGAGTGCGCCCTCCAGTGGAACACGGGCTACAACGAGCTGGTCTTCTCCTTCGTGAATTCCATCCACACCTCCGAGGGGGGGACGCACCTCGCGGGCATGCGGGCCGCCCTGACGCGCTCCATCAACGCCTACGCGACCTCCACGGGCCTGGCCAAGAACCTCAAGTTCGCCCTTTCCGGGGACGACGTGCGCGAGGGGTTTTCGGCCGTCGTTTCGGTGAAGATTCCCAACCCGCAGTTCGAGGGACAGACCAAGACGAAGCTCGGGAACAGCGAGGTCAAGGGCATCATGGAGACGGCCCTGAACGAGTTCCTGAGCCGCTACTTCGAAGAGAACCCGGGCATCGCCCGCACCGTTGTGGGGAAGGTCATCGACGCCGCGCGGGCCCGGGAAGCGGCGCGCAAAGCCCGGGAACTTACGAGGAGGAAGAGCGCCCTCGACGGGGACTCCCTCCCCGGGAAGCTGGCCGACTGCCAGGAGCGCGACCCTGCCAAATGCGAGCTCTTCATGGTGGAGGGGGATTCGGCCGGCGGATCCGCCAAGCAGGGCCGCGACCGGAAGTTCCAGGCCATCCTCCCCCTGCGGGGGAAGATCCTGAACGTGGAGAAATCCAGGCTCGACAAGATCCTCTCCAACAACGAGATCCGGACCATCATCACGGCCCTGGGCGCGGGGACGGGGCAGGACGACCTGGACCTGGACCGGCTGAGGTACCACAAGGCCATCATCATGACCGACGCGGACGTGGACGGGAGCCACATCCGGACCCTTCTCCTCACCCTCTTCTACCGGCACTTCCCCCAGCTCGTGGAGCGCGGTCACGTCTACGTGGCCCAACCGCCCCTCTACCGGGTTGGGAAGGGGAAGGAGGAGCACTACATCGCCACCGAGGAGGAGCTCACCCGGTTCTTCGTGGACCGGGCGGTGGCGGCCTACTCCGTCACCATCCCGTCCCTCAAGAAGAGCTACCGGGGCGAGGACCTGGCCAAGGCGCTGGAGATCCTCCAGCGATACGAGCGGCTCCTCGGGAGGCTCTCCCGAAAGGGCTACACGGAGGACCTGCTCCTTTTTCTTTTCGGGGTGGGGCTGTGCCGCGACCTGTTCTCCTCTATGGAAAAGGCCGAAGACCTGCGGCAGGCCATCGTGAGGAAGGGATACGAGGCGGGGGAGATGCGTTTCGACGAGGAGCACAGCCTGTACGAATTCACCGTCAAGAGCGAGCAGAACCCCCACCCGGCGCTCGTCTCCCACGCCCTGCACCACGCCTCCGAATTCCTGACGGCCCAGCGCCTCCACGAACGCCTGCAGGACTTCGACCGGCCGCCCTTCCAAATCCACAATGGGGACTCCGACGCGGAGGTTTCCGACCGGCAGGCCCTGCTTCAGTACCTCTTGGGGGCCGTGAAGGCCAAGTACCACGTCCAGCGCTACAAGGGCCTGGGTGAAATGAATCCGGAACAGCTCTGGCAGACCACCATGGACCCCGCCAAGCGGCGCCTCCTCCAAGTCCGCGTGGAGGACGCGGCGGAGGCCGACCGCCTCTTCTCCGTCCTCATGGGGGACGCTGTGGAGCCGCGGCGGGAGTTCATCCAGCAGAACGCGCTGAACGTGACGAACCTGGACGTCTAAGGGGCGACCCCGAGGGCGGTTCCACGAGGGAGCCATGACCGAACCCCAGCTTTTCGACCGGCCCCTGCCGGTGAACATCGAGGACGAGCTCAAGAAGAGCTACCTCGATTACGCCATGAGCGTCATCATCGGACGGGCCCTTCCCGACGTGAGGGATGGGCTCAAGCCCGTCCACCGCCGGATCCTGTACGGCATGTACATGGGGTCCAACCACTGGAACCGGCCCTACAAGAAGTCCGCCCGCATCGTGGGCGACGTCATGGGGAAGTTCCATCCCCACGGCGACTCCGCCATCTACGACACCCTCGTCCGCATGGCCCAGGATTTCTCCATGCGGCACCCCCTGGTGGACGGCCAGGGCAACTTCGGCTCCATCGACGGGGATGCTCCCGCGGCCATGCGGTACACCGAAGTTCGGATGGCCAAGCTGGCCCATGCCATGGTGGCCGACATCGAGAAGTCCACGGTGGACTTCGTCCCCAACTACGACGGGGAGGAGACAGAGCCCGTCGTGCTTCCCAGCCTTTTCCCGAACCTCCTCGTGAACGGTTCGGCGGGCATCGCCGTGGGGATGGCCACGAACATTCCGCCGCACAACCTCGGCGAGGTGGCCTCCGCCGTGATCGCCCTGGTGGAGCGGCCGGATCTTCCCCCCTCCGACCTTCTGAAGCTCGTCCCCGGCCCCGATTTCCCCACCGCCGGCATCATCCTGGGGCGGGAGGGGATCCGGCAGGCCTACCTGACGGGCCGCGGCCTCATCAAGGTGCGGGCCCGGGCCCACGTGGAGGAGCTCAAGCGGGACCGAGAGGCCATCGTCATCACCGAGGTCCCCTACCAGATCAACAAGTCCAACCTGATCGAAAAGATCGCCGAGCTGGTGAAGGAGAAGCGCATCACCGGCATCACGGACATCCGCGACGAGTCCAGCCGCGAGGGAATCCGCGTGGTCCTCGAGCTGGGGCGCGGGGAGATTGGCGACATCATCCTCAAGCAGCTCTACAAGTTCACCGAGATGGAGACGACCTTCGGCGTCCAGCTCCTGGCCATCTCCGGGAACCAGCCCAAGACCTTCACCCTCAAAGGCTTGCTCGAATCCTTCATCGCCCACCGGAAGGAGGTCATCCTCCGAAGGACCCGCTTCGACCTGGACCGGGCGCGCGAGCGGGCCCACGTTTTGGAAGGGCTGACCGTGGCCCTGGACAACCTCGACGCGGTCATCACCCTCATCCGGTCCGCGAAGGATCCCGAGGCCGCCAAGGCCGGCCTGATGCAGCGCTTCTCGCTGAGCGAGATCCAGTCCAAGGCGATCCTGGACATGCGCCTCCAGCGCCTCACGGGCCTGGAGCGGGACAAGATCCTCGCCGAGTACCGGGAGGTCCTCCAGCGCATCGCGGAGCTCACGGATATCCTCGGAAGCGAGTCGAGGGTGAGGGCCCTCTTGTGCGACGAGATGCGCCAGGTGAAGGCCGACTTCGCCAACCCGCGCCGGACGCAGATCGTGGACGACACGGGCGACATCTCCATCGAGGAGCTCATCGCCGACGAGGAAATGGTCATCACCGTGACCCACGGGGGTTACCTCAAGCGCACCGCCCTCCAGGAGTACCGGAGCCAACACCGGGGCGGAAAAGGACGCTCCGGAATGGGCACGCGGGACGACGACTTCGTGGAGCGCCTCTTCGTTGCCTCGAACCACGATCGCTTCCTCTTCTTCAGCAACCTGGGAAAGGTCTACTCGCTGAAGGTCTACGAGCTCCCCGAGGCGGGGACGGCGGCCAAGGGGCGGGCCCTCGTGAACCTCCTGAGCCTGGATCCCGAGGAGAAGATCCTCGGGCTGTTGTCGGCACGGGGCTGCTTCGACGAGGTTCACTTCCTGGTCCTTGCAACGCGCAACGGGATCGTCAAGAAGACGCCCATGAGCGAGTTCGAGTCGATCCGCGCCAATGGGAAGATCGCCATGACCTTCCGGGAGGGCGACGAGCTCGTGGGCGCCGGGATCACCGACGGGAGGAGCCACATCTTTCTCGCCACGCGGGCCGGCCACTGCATCACCTTCCCGGAGGACGACGTCCGGCCCATGGGCCGGACGAGCCAGGGGGTGATCGGCATCCGCCTGAAGGGCGAGGACGAGGTCGTCGAGATGGAGGTCCTGACCGGGGCGGTGGTGGAGTCCTTCGACGAGGATGGCGCCGGGAAGGCCGTGGCGGGGGAGGGGAGCATCCTGACCGTTACCGAGAAGGGATTCGGGAAGCGCACTCCCCTCAGCCACTACCGGATCCAGGGGCGGGCGGGCAGCGGGATCATCAACATCCAGACGACGGCCCGGAACGGCCGAGTCGTGGGCGGGCTTCACTGCCGGGAGGAAGACGAGATCGTGGTGGTCACGGCCCAGGGCCAGCTCATCCGGACCCCCGTCAAAGGCATCTCCGAAATCGGGCGGCGCACCCAGGGCTTCAAGGTCATCTCCCTGGGCGAGGGAGACAAAGTGGTTTCGGTGGCCAAACACGTTTCCGAGGGGGAGGACGGCGCCGCGCCAGAGCCGGCGGCCCCCCCCAAGGAGGCCTAGCCGTGAGGATCTTCCTGGACACCGCCATCGTGGAGGAGATTCGGGCCGCATCCGCCTGGGGGGTCGTGGACGGGGTCACCACCAACCCGTCGCTCATCGTCCGGAGCGGGCGCGTCTTCGAGGAGGTCATCGCGGAGATCTGTTCCCTCGTGGACGGCCCCGTCTCCGCCGAGGTCACGGCCCTCGATGCCTTTCTCAAGGATTGGGAGAGGGCTCGGAAGTGAGCCGGAGGGTCAACCGCCCCTCACCGGCTCGGAAGGTTCGCCGCCCCTTGAGGGGTGGACGGCTTTGGTGTTATATTGATGGACCGAGCGGGATCGTAGCTCAGTTTGGTTAGAGCGCCGGCCTGTCACGTCGGAGGTCGCGGGTTCGAGCCCCGTCGGTCCCGCCAACTCGGAAAGCGAAGCCCCGGGGGAAGTCCCGGGGTTTCGCCGTTTCAGGGGCGGGCGAGAAGCCGCGGCCCGGCGGGGGGCCGAGAGGGAAGGCTCCGGGCGGGCCGTGGTACTCTCGCTCGTATCGGGAGGAGACGCATGGAACCGTGGATGGAGCGCCTGCCGGCAGCGGTGACGGTGACGGACGCCCAAGGCCGGATCGTGGCCATGAACGCGAAGGCGGCGGAGGTGTTCTCCGGAGACGGCGGACGGGCGCTCTTGGGGAGCAGCGTCTTCGACTGCCACCCGGAGCCCGCTCGGACGCGGACCCTCGAGCTGTACGCGGAGCAAGCCCCGAACCATTACACCATCGAGAAGGCGGGGGCTCACAAGATGATCCACCAGATGCCGTACTTCGACGGTTCGGGAGCCTTCGCGGGCTTCGTGGAAATCTCGGTGCCCATCCCCGACACACTCCCCCACTTCGTCCGGACCTGAGTCGGGCGGGGTAAAATCGCCGGAGGGGAAGGAGCGAGATGGCTCGCTACGATGCGGTGATCATCGGCGGGGGTGCGGCTGGGCTTGCGGCCGCCCGGGGGTTGGGCCGCCTGGGCGCGCGCGTGGCCCTCGTGGAGAAGGAGGCCCTGGGAGGCGACTGCATCGCCTGGGGTTGTGTTCCGAGCAAGGCCTACCTCCACGTGGCCCGCCGGCTGCGGGACGCTCGGGAGGGCGTCCGCCTGGGGGTGGGCGATGGCGTCCCGGAATTCGACTTCGGAGCGGCCCGGGCCTTCGTGGCGCGGGTCCAGGGCACCCTGGCCCGGCAGGATACGGAGGAGGTCCTCCGTCAAGCCGGAGTGGAGGTCCTGATCGGAAGCCCCCGCCTCCTCGCGCCGGACCGTGTGGACCTGGAGGGAAAGATCCTGGAGACCCGCCACGTGGTTCTGGCCACGGGGGCGCACGGCGTTCCTCCTTCCATCGAGGGGCTCCTCGACGTGGGCTATTTGGACAGCCGGCGGGTGCTGCAGCTCGCGAGCCTGCCCAAATCCCTCCTCATTCTGGGGGGCGGTCCCATCGGGATGGAGTTCGCCCAGATGTACCAGCGCATGGGGGTCGCCGTAACGCTGGTGGAATCCAACCCCCGGCCCCTGCCCCGGGAGGAGCCCGAGGCGGGAGAGTATCTCCTGAAGCTCCTTGTAGCCGAGGGCGCTCGGTTCCTGGGGGACCGGCGGGCCGTCCGGGCCCTTCGCACGCCCCTGGGGAAGGGGCTCGTGCTGCGGGCCAAAGACGGGGCCGAGGAGACCGTGGAGGCCGAGGAAATACTCGTGGCCACGGGACGGTCGCCCAACGTGGAGGGCCTCGACCTGGACCGGGTCGGGGTGGCCCATGACGGCTCCGGGATCCGGGTCGACCGGGCCATGAGAACGACGGCCCGGGGGATCTGGGCCATCGGAGACTGCAACGGCATCTACCAGTTCGCCCACATGGCCGAGCACGAGGCCGGGGTATGCGTCAAGAACATCGTGCGTAGCCGGATGCTCCCGTTTTTCCTCGAGCACATGCACTTCCGCGCCGTGGCGTGGGTCACCTTCACCGACCCGGAGGTGGCCCACTGCGGGCTTACCGAAGCCGAAGCGAGGGAACGCGGGATCCGCCATCACGTGTTGACCTACGATTTCGACCAGTTGGATCGGGCCGTGATCGAAGGCCGCCCCGGCGGCCTGGCGAAGGTCCTCACGGATCGGAGGGGGCGTCTCCTCGGCGCCCACATGGTGGGGGCCCATGCGGGAGAACTTCTCCAGGAGCTGGTACTCGGGGTTCGGAAGGGACTGCGGGTCTCGGACATCTCCCAGACCGTCCATCCCTACCCGACCTTCGTCCAGATGGCCCGCAGGGCCGCCAACGTCTATTACGTTCGCACGGTGTTCGGCAACCCACGTCGCGTGGCCCTCCTCCGGTGGCTGGGAGGCTTCGACCGGGGGAGCGGGTCGGAAACGTGATGTAGGTTGTCCGCGCACCATCCCTCTTTCGCCGGTCGGATTCGGGGGCAGGGCCCTTTCCCACGCCGCGTGTCGGGTCTTTGACTCTGGCGCATGCCCCCGGAGGGACGGCTCCTCCCGTTTACCCGGGACCGGCGGGGACGTGGGTGGGGTCCGCCTCGGGACACTACACAGAAATCGAACGAACCTAAGGAATTGAATACAAGCATGTTGTTTTGAAAAAGCGCCAAAATATGCTCTCGTTTAGGAGGGAAGGACCGGCCCTCGGATCCGCGTGGCGAGGCCACCCCACCATGTGCCGGCCAGGTCCCTTCGCCGGCTTTGCGCCGGGAGGGGCGTCGGAATCGACACAAGGGGGAAGCCGAAGGGAGGCGGAAAGGGTCTTCATGTGTTGCCTTCGCTTTTGACTAGGTGGTGCTGCGGACCTGCACTTGAGATTCTGGCCCGACGGTCCGGACCGGACGAGGCGGGGCGGGGGAGAACAACAGAAAGAGGGGGGCCCTTCGGCCCCCCTCCGGGAGAATGCCTGACGTGGGAGGGAACCTATTCGCGGACCACAACCACCTGGTCTGCCTGGGGACCCTTGGTTCCGTCCTTGACCTCGAAGGTCACCCGGTCGCCCTCCTGGAGTTTGCGGAACCCGCTGCCCTGGATGGCGCTGAAGTGGACGAAGACGTCCTTTCCCTCGTCCATGGTGATGAATCCGTAGCCCTTCTTCTCGTCGAACCATTTCACTGTGCCGGTAGCCATTGGGACTCCTTGAAAAAGGCTCTCTCCGGGAACCCGCTCGCCGGAGGCGGCAAGGTACCATTCCCCTTGCAGCCCTGTCAAGACGCGGCGGGAGTTCGCGTTGACACCCCCCCGCGCCCCCAGTAAGATGAGGGCCAGCCAGGGGAAAGGCACGACGCTTCGAAGGAAGCGGGCCTCTCGTTCGGCCGCGGCGGGCGGCCCCCCGGTGGGGGGGCGTGGTTGCGGCGGGGGTGCAGATGAAGCGGAAGAAACTGTTCGATGCCGCGGGGATCCAGCGGTCCCTCGGCCGTCTTGCGCTGGAGGTGGCCGAGAGGCTCCACGGCTGCGAGGACGTCGTCCTCATCGGCATCCACCGAAGGGGCGTGCCCTTGGCGCGCCGGGTGGCCAAGGCCCTCGAAAAGGCGGAGGCCATCGTCCTGCCGGTGGGCGCCCTGGACATCAACCTCTACCGGGACGACTTCTCCTCCGTGGGGACCGCTCCCGTTCTGAGGGGAACACAGGTGGAGTTCTCCATAGAGGGTAAGACGGTCATCCTCGTGGACGACGTCCTCTTCACGGGCCGCACCATCCGGGCGGCCTTGGACGCGCTGGTGGACCTCGGCCGGCCCGCCCGGGTCCAGCTGGCCGTCCTCGTGGACCGGGGCCACCGGGAACTCCCCATCCAAGCCGACTACGTGGGCCTCTCCCTCAGCACGCGGAGGGAGGACCACGTGGAACTGCGTCTCAAGGAGATCGACGGGGAGGATTCCCTCATCCTCGAAAGTCCTGGATCCAGCGCCGGTCAGCGCGGGAAGCGTTAGGAGCCCGCCATGCAGATGCTCCAGAAGGACCTCGTGGGAATCGAATCCCTCTCTGCGCAGGAAATCACGCTCATCCTCGACACGGCCGACAAGATGGCCGAGGTCTCCCGCCGCCCCCTCAAGAAGGTGCCCGCCCTTCGGGGGAAGATGGTCGTAAACCTCTTCTTCGAGAATTCCACCCGCACCCGCTCCTCCTTCGAGATCGCCGAGAAGCGTCTTTCGGCGGACACTCTCAACTTCTCCGCCAGCACCTCCTCCCTCCAGAAGGGGGAGAGCCTCGTGGACACGGTCCTGAACCTCGAGCGCATGCAGCCCGATTGCTACGTCATGCGCCACGCCAGCCCCGGCGCCTGCCAGCTCATCCGTCCCTTCACGAAGGCCGTCCTTATCAACGCGGGGGACGGGGCCCACGAGCACCCCACCCAGGCTCTCCTCGACGCCCACACCATCCGCCAAAAGAAGGGAGGCTTCCGGGGCCTCGAAGTGCTGATCGCGGGGGACATCGCCCACTCCCGCGTCGTTCGCTCGAACATCTTCCTCCTGACCAAGATGGGGGCCAAAGTGACCCTGTGCGGCCCCGCCACCATGCTTCCGCCCCGATTGGACTCCCTCGGTGTGAAGGTGACCAGCGACTTCGACCGGGCCCTGGAGGGCAAGGACGTGGTCATGATGCTCCGGATCCAGCTGGAGCGTCAGAAAAAGGGCCTCTTCCCGTCCCTCCTGGAATACTACAAGTACTTCGGACTGACCGAAGAGCGGCTGAAGCGGGCCGAGAAGGACGTGATCGTGATGCACCCGGGCCCCATCAACCGGGGCGTGGAGATGGCCTCCGAAGTGGCCGACGGGCCGTACTCGGTGATCCTGGACCAGGTGGAGAACGGCGTGTCCGTCCGGATGGCCATCCTCTACCTCCTCCTTGGTGGGGGGGACGATGAAGCATCTCATTAAGAACGGCCGGGTGGTGGACCCGGCGTCGGGCACGGACGAGATCCTCGACATCCTGCTGGAGGGTCCCGTCATCGCGGCCGTGGGCAAGAAGATCGCCGCGAAGGGCGCCGAGGTTCTGGACGCCGCCGGACTTGTGGTGGCCCCCGGCTTCATCGACATGCACGTCCACCTCCGCGAGCCCGGGTACGAGAGGAAGGAAACCATCGCCACCGGGCTCGCCGCCGCCCTCGCGGGGGGCTTCACGGGCGTCTGCTGTATGCCCAACACGGATCCCGTGAACGACTGCGCCTCCGTCACGAGGTACATTCTGGAACGGGCCAGGGCCTCGAGCCCGGTGGCCGTCTATCCCATCGGGGCCGTCACCAAGGGCTCCGCGGGAGAGGAACTGGCCCCCTTCAGCGAGCTTCGGGAAGCGGGGGTGCGGGCCGTCTCGGACGACGGGTACCCGGTGAGAAAGAGCTCCGTCATGCGCCGCGCCCTGGAGTACGCCGGCTCCCTGGGCCTGCTCGTCATCGACCACTGCGAGGACCCCGAGTTGGCCGATGGGGGGGTCATGCACGAGGGCGAGGTGTCCGTACGCCTCGGTCTCAAGGGCATCCCCGCGGAGGCGGAATCCATCCCGGTACTGAGGGACATCGCCCTGAGCGCGCTCACGGGCCGGCCGGTCCACATCGCCCACGTGTCCACCCGCCAGTCCGTGGAGGCCATCCGGGCCGCCAAAAAACGCAAGGTCCGGATCACGGCCGAAGCCACGCCGCACCATTTCACCCTCACCCACGAGGCGGTTTCCTCCTTCGACACGCGCACCAAAATGAACCCTCCCCTGAGGCCCAGGGAGGACGTGGATGCCGTCGTCGCGGGTCTGGCCGACGGGACCCTCGACGTCATCGCCACGGACCATGCTCCGCACACCTACGAGGAGAAGCTACAAGAGTACGACCGGGCCCCCAACGGAATCATCGGACTTCAGACCGCTGTGGCCCTGGCCCTGGACCGACTCGTGCGCACCGATCGGGTCTCCCTCAAGAGGGTCGTGGATGCCTTCTCTTCGGCTCCCGCGCGCATCCTGGGCCTCGAAAACAAGGGCGCCATCCGCGTGGGCTCGGACGCCGACCTCACCCTCCTGAACCTGAGGAAAGAGTTCTGCTTCCGGGAGGAGGACGTGCTCTCTTTGAGCCGGAACTCCCCTTATTTCGGCATGAGGCTCAAGGGGTCGGTGGCCGGGGTCTTCATCGCCGGAGAGAAGGTCCTCTGAGGGGCGGGCCGGGCCCGGCAGGACAGGGGCCGACTCGCGCCGCCGCCGGAGAGGGGGCAGGCCGGTGAAACCCGCCAGCGTGTTCGTCTGTCAATCCTGCGGGACGCAGAGCCCCAAGTGGCTTGGGCGCTGTCCGGGATGCGGGGAGTGGAACAGCCTCGTGGAGGAGGCGTCGGCCCCGGCCGCCGCCCGGCGGGCGCGCGCCTCCTCCTCCCGGGCCGTGTCCCTGGCCGACGTGAAGCCTCCGGAGGGAGATCGGCTTACCACAGGCAACGCCGAGGTGGACCGCGTCCTGGGAGGAGGCCTCTTCCCCGGTGGGGTCGTTCTCGTGGGAGGGGATCCGGGCGTGGGAAAGACCACCCTGGTCCTGCAGGTCCTCGGACACTTGGCCCTCGATCGGGATGTCCTCTACGCGACGGGGGAGGAGTCCCTGGAGCAGGTGGCCTCCCGGGCCTCCCGCTTGGGCGTGAAGGCCCCCCGCCTTCACCTGCTGGCCGAAACCTCGGTGGAGGGCGTCCTGGAGGAGGCCGAGCGGCTGGCGCCCGCGGTTCTTGCGGTAGATTCCATCCAGACGGCGGCCACGGCCGGCCTCACCTCCGCTCCCGGGTCCCTGTCCCAGGTGAGGGATTCGGCGGCGCGGCTCATCGAGGCGGGCAAGGGGAGGGGGATGCCGGTTCTTCTCGTGGGCCACATCACCAAGGAGGGACTCATCGCCGGTCCCAAGGCCCTCGAGCACATGGTAGACGCGGTTCTCTACCTGGAAGGGGAGCGCTACCGGCACCTCAAGGTGCTGCGGGCCCAAAAGAACCGCTTCGGGGCCACCTCCGAGCTGGCCCTTTTGGAAATGACGGCCTCGGGTTTAGTCGCCGTGGAGAACCCCTCGGCAGCCCTCTTGGCGGACCGCCCCCTGGGCGTCGCGGGAACGGTCATCGGCGTGGCGGTCCAGGGGACGCGGCCCCTCCTCGTGGAGATCCAGGCCTTGACCTCCGCATCGGCCTTCGGGCTTTCCAAGAGGATGAGCGCGGGCCTCGACCGGAACCGGGTCCAACTGCTGTCGGCCGTGCTCGAACGGGCCCTCCACATCACCCTGGGCGACCGGGACCTTTTCGTCAACGTCGTGGGCGGCGTCGAACTGGAGGAGCCGGCTCTCGACCTTCCCCTCTGCCTCGCCGTGGCCTCCGCGTACTTCGGAAAGCCTCTACCCGAGGACCTCGCGGCCTTCGGGGAAGTCGGGCTCGCGGGCGAGGTCCGGGGTGTGGGCTCCGTATCCGAACGGGTCCGGGAGGCCTCCGCCTTGGGATTTTCCCGGGGAATCCTGCCGACTTCGGACCTGGAGCGGCTGAAGGAAAAGGTCCCCGGCTCCAACCTGCACCCCGTCCGCAGTCTCGCTGAGGCCGCCGAGATCCTCTTTCCCTGAAAGGGTGGTCCGGCGCGGGCGTCTACTTGGCCGGGGCCGGCGATTCGGCGGGAGCCACCGGCGGGTGGCCCGCGGGGAGATCCGCGGGATCCGCATGGCCGGCGGCCATCCCGTGGGGGTTGGCCGCGGACACGGGCGGGTGGCCCTCCGGCATGGAGGTCTCGGCGGAAGGAACGGCTCCGTGGCCCATCCCATCCGCCGGCCGGGAGGATGCGACGGTCCATCGCCCGTCTTTGCGGGCCAAGGAATAGGCGTAGGTCATGGCGGGGGCGCCGGGGGCCTCCTTCAGGCCGAAGTCCACGATGCACTCCGCCGAGTCCCCGTCCACCTTAAAGTCGCGAAGCCCCAGGCTCATCTTGGCCACGTCCATTTGACGGACCTCCACGAGGTACGTCCGGACGGCGTCCGCCACCGCGGCCTCCTCCCCGGAAGAGGCCTCCGCGCCTTCGGAAGCCCGGGCCGGGGCGGCGGACGCGGCGGCGTCGGCGGGAGCGGAGGTCTGAGGGGACGAGCAGGCCATGAGAAGGAGAAGGCCGGCGGAAAGGGCGATCCAGGCTAGGCTTTGCATCGTAATCTCCTCGGGATCCGGGGCGCCCGGCCCCCGTCAGGGCCGCAGGGTCGCCACGAGCCGGTCAGGATACAGGAAAAGCTCCAGTCCCTCCAAAGGATCTTTGACGGCGATCCGCGCGGCTTCCAACGCCTCCCGGGCGCAGCCCTCGGGGCCGAGGACCGCGATGCCGAGGGCGGCCAGCCGGAGCATTGGGGCGTCGTTGACGCCGTTCCCCATGGCGGCCACAGAGCCCGGACCGAGGGCCTGAACGGCGCCGGCCTTCAAGGGGCCTCCGGGGACGCCTGCCGGGAGGATCTCCAGCCGGGCCCCCAAGGCTCGAGCCACCTCCCCGGCGGTGCCGAAGGTGTCGGCCGTGAGGAGCCGGACCTCCAAAATGTCCGCCACCCGGACGACCGCCTCCTCCACTCCAGGAAGGACCCGGCCGTCCCGGGCGAGGGTACCGTTCAGGTCCAGAAGGAGGTGGCGGAGGTCCAGACGACCCCCTCCGGGCAGGGCCAGATGGATTCCTTTCGATTCCTGCACAGCATCCCCCTTCGGTCAGCCAGTATAGCCTCGGGACCGGGGAAAGCGACTTTGAAACTCCGAGGTGTGGGTTCCCGTCTAACCCTGCGGACAGGCGATGGAGGTGGTCCATGACGAAGCGAACGGCGGGACTCCTGGCGGCGGCGACCCTGTGCGTGTGGGCCGGTTGCACCCAGGGCATCCTGGGGGCGGCGGCGACGGACCGGGTGGAAAAGACCCTCGCCTTCTCGGATGGGGGGACCCTCCGCCTGGAGAACGTGAACGGCTCCGTGAAGGTGACCGAAGGGAAGGCCGGCGCAGTCCACCTCGTCGCCGAAAAGCGGGTGCGCGCCGTGGAGGATGCCCGGGCGCGGGAGGTCCTTGCGCAGGTACGGGTGGAGATCGAGGAAACGGCCGGCGAAGTGCGCGTCTGGACCGTCTACCCCAAGATGAAGTCCGGGGGCTTCCTCAACCCGGGGGCTTCGGTCACCGTTACCTACGCGCTTGAGGTTCCCCGTGGCGCGATCCTCCAACTCGCCACCGTAAACGGATCGGTGGACGTGGATGTGGCCGGGGCCCGGGTGACCTGCGAAACGACCAACGGATCCATCGGGGTGGATCGGGCCGCTCTTCTCCATGCGGCCACCGTGAACGGCAAGGTCCGCTTCGACGTGGAGGACGTGGGCGAGGTGAGCAGCACCAACGGAGGGCTCACGGGCCGCATCCGCTCCCTGAAGCCACAGGGGGGGCAACTGGAAACCGTGAACGGAAGCATCGAGGTAACCCTATCCGCGGAGGCTGCGCTGCGTGTCGAGGCGGAGAACGTGAACGGGTCCATCCGGTCCGAACTTCCGGGACTCTCCCGCGCCAAACACTCGGTGCGCGGGGAGATGAACGGCGGCGGGGGAACCCTGACCGTGGAGACCGTGAATGGATCCATCGAACTCCTTCAAAACGGCGCGAGCCAGGAGAAAGCCGCAGCCTGAGGTGCGCGACACGGTTGGGAAGCGCGGGGGCGCCCGAAGGGGCGCCCCCTGATGGTTTCCGGGAACGCCTCCCGCCCTTCGGGCGTTTTTCGTCTCCCGGCCCACCCGCGGCCGCCCTCTTAGGACCGGCCTCTTAGGACCCTGGCATTGGGAGCCAAAACGTGATACATGGGAAGTTTCGGGAGCGCGCGAAGACCATGGACACGATCCGCATCCGGGGCGCCCGGGAGCACAACCTCAAGAACGTCGACCTCTCGCTTCCCAAGAACCGCCTGGTGGTGATCACGGGACTTTCCGGATCCGGCAAGTCATCCCTCGCCTTCGACACGCTCTACGCGGAGGGCCAGCGGCGGTATGTGGAGTCCCTTTCGGCCTACGCGCGGCAGTTTCTCGACCTCATGCAAAAGCCCGACGTGGACGGGATCGATGGCCTCTCGCCGGCCATTTCCATCGAACAGAAATCCACCTCTCACAACCCCCG
>CAZPSH010000024.1:0-40818 GCA_964589625.1 uncultured Thermoanaerobaculia bacterium | reverse complement strand
AAACGACCGGCTGCCGCCTCTTCTGCCAGGCATCGGCCATCGCGTTGATGTGCTCGAACTGGGCGTTGCGGTCGGGATGCGAACTGCCTTCTTTCGTCTTCCCGGGGTCAGGGTCAGGTCTTGTATTGCCACAATTGCTTTGGCCTTCGCTCCACGGGGATCGACCGAGGGCGGGGTCATGAACTCCCGGCGCCATCGGGTCCAGGTGCTTCGGTTCCTTCGTTCAGGATGGCCAGGTACTGGCCGTAGGCGAACAGGCGATCCCGCTTCCGTCCGGTGACCTCGCGGACAATACCCAACTCGATTAGATTCGAGAGCGCCTTGGAGAGGGTCGGATGGGAGAGTTTCAACTCCTCTACCGCCTTCGCGATGCTAAGGACGGGATGACGCCGCATCAGGTCATGAACGCGCAGTGCCGAACCTGCTGACCGTCCCAGGTTGGCGAGCTTGGCCCCATCTGCTTCGAACATGTTGAGAATCTGGCGGGCCGTTTGACTCGCCTGGTTGGCCGTTGTCGCGACACCCTCCAGAAAGAAGGCAAGCCAGGCCTCCCAGTCGCCATCGCTTCGGACCGCCTGAAGGTGCTCGTAGTACTGTTGGCGGTTCGTCTTGAAGTACAGGCTCAGGTAAAGCAGAGGCTCCCTGAGGATGCCCGCCTCGCACAGCAAGAAGGTGATGAGCAAGCGCCCGAGACGGCCGTTGCCGTCCAGGAAGGGATGGATAGTTTCAAACTGCACATGGCTCAAGGCGGCTTTGATGAGTGTCGGGAAGCGCTCGGGCTTGTCGTGAAGAAACTCCTCCAGGGAGCCCATGCACGGGAGGACCTCTTCGTGGGGGGGCGGAACGAAAATGGCGTTCCCAGGGCGGGTGCCACCGATCCAGTTTTGGCTTCTTCGCAGTTCGCCGGGGGCTCGCTCGCTTCCTCGGCCTTCGGCCAGAAGGACGCCGTGGACTTCACGGAACAACCGGAGGGAGAGCGGGAGTCCTTCGCGAAGGCGCCTCAGCCCGTGGTCCATCGCCGCCACGTACCTGGACACCTCCTTCACGTCGTCCATCGGTGCCCCGGGAGCCGCCTCGCTCTCGAACAGGAGGAGGTCGGAGAGAGAGGATTGGGTCCCCTCGATCTGCGAAGAAAGGACGGCCTCCTTTCGGACGTACATGTACAGGAAGAGCGAGGGATCTGGGAGGATCGCCGAAACCCCATCCAGGCGGCCCAAGGCGATGTGGGCCTGCTCAAGCAGTGCCGGAAGCGGGGCGTCCAGCTTCAGAGGAGGAAAAGGGGGAAGCGGGTTGGGGATAAAGGCCTTGACTCTCTCCCCTGAGGTGCTATTGATGATGTATCTCCCAGTGTTTCCTCGTCTCATCGCGCCTCTCCTGGTCTGACCGAAACCCGATTTAACCCTGATTGAGCCCTTATTAAACGTAGATTGAATTGCCCTCTCCAGTATTTAAGATTCGGCCTTGAAGATTACATTACGTCCGTCGGGCATGAAATGCAACCGGCTGAACAGCCCGGGGGCCGGCTCTTGCAAGCAAGAGCCGCTACAGGGCAGGCCTTCGAAGGGGGAGGGCACGGAGGCCCTCCCCTACGAGCGAAGGAGGCCGTTGGGGGGAGGAGATCGGCGTCTGGCGACGCCTCCCACGGGAAGCGAGACGGGAGACGTGAGACGAAAAACGGAAGACCAAAGACGAGTGACGGAAGGGGCAGGGGCATTTGGAAATTGGGAATGAAGAAGAAGTGAACCTCGGTGTCTGGCGAGGCCTCCCACAAGAATCGAGACGGGGGACGTTTGACGTGAAACGAGGTAGCAAAACCCTTGGGGCGGGTTTGCGCTTTGGCCGACCGACCGGAGGGAGGGAGGCGCGTTCCGAGGCCGTCGCATCCGGGGCACCCTCGAAGGGCCTCCCACCGGGGCTCCTTGGAACCAAGACCCAGCGCTGTTCCCCCGAAGGGCCTCGTCGAAGGCAGGGCTAAGTGTGGCGGCGGAGCGTCCCGGACCGCGAAGCCTGACGCCGCCATAGGTCCGTCGCCGTCGGCGCCCTCCGGGGGCCGGGGCCACTTGAAGGGCGCGGGGGGGTCTGCTAGATTCACGGCGTTCGCGGGGAGGGACCATGCGCGTTCTGTCGGGCATCCAGCCATCGGGGAAACTGCACCTGGGGAACTACCTGGGCGCCATGCGCCAGCACCTGGACCTCCAGTACGGGGGCGACGCCTTCTACTTCATCGCGGACTTTCACGCGCTGACGACGGTGAAGGATCCGCAGGTCCTGCGGGAGAACGTGCGGGACGTGGCGCTGGACTACCTGGCCCTGGGCCTGGACCCGCAGACGTGCACCTTCTACCGCCAGTCGGACATCCCCGAGGTGCCCGAGCTGACGTGGCTCCTCACCACCGTGACGCCCATGGGCCTGCTGGAGCGGTGCCACTCCTACAAGGACAAGGTCGCCAAGGGCATCGCGCCGGACCACGGCCTCTTCGCTTACCCCGTCCTCATGGCGGCGGACATCCTCATCGTGGACTCCAACGTGGTCCCCGTGGGGAAGGACCAGAAACAGCACGTGGAGGTCACCCGCGACATCGCCCAGCGCTTTAACAACACTTACGGCCAGGAGGTCTTCGTGATCCCCGAGGACCGCATCCTCCCCGAGGCGGGGGTGGTGCCTGGCCTCGACGGCCAGAAGATGAGCAAGTCCTACGGGAACGACATCGGCCTCTTCCTCGAGGGCAAGGCGCTCAAGGAGCGGGTCATGGCCATCGTGACGGACTCGGCGGCGGTGGAGGCCCCCAAGGACCCCGACGCGAACAACGTCTACAACCTCCTCAAGCTCTTCGTCTCCAAAGAGGAGGACGCCGAGTGGCGGGAGCGCTTCCAGAAGGGCGGGCTCAAATACAGCGACGCCAAGAAGCGGCTCATCGCCGTCCTCGACGAGACCTTCGGGCCCGCGCGGGAGCGGCGGAAGGATCTGGCGGCGCGGCCGGACTTCGTGGAGGAGGTCCTGCGGGAGGGGGCGGCGCGGGTGCGTCCCGTGGCGGCGGCCACGCTTTCCAGGGCGCGCAAGGCCTGCGGCATCGACTGAAGGAGAGACCCCCGGCGGGCGGGAGGGCAGGATGTTGGAGCGGAGGAGGCACCATCGGCACCGGCTGGCCCTCCCGGCGCGCCTCGTCCCCGCGGGGGGGGAGGGCTTTCCCGTGGAGGTCCTCAACATCAGCGCGGAGGCGGTCCTGGTGCGCGGGCCATACGCGTTCCACCTCCTCAAGCGGGCCCTCCTGCGGCTCCACCTGGGGGAGCGGGTCTTCGAAACCGACTCGGTCTGCGTCCGGGTGAACCAGGGTCCGCCCTGGGAGGGGGCCTTCCTCTTCACGAACCCGCCCGAGGAGGCCCTCCGGGCCCTGGAAACCTTCCTGGCGGGCCTTCCGTATCCCCAGCCGGGAGGGGCACTCTAATGGCGGCGTTCCTGCTCTGGCTGATCCTGCTTTTCTTCTGCTGGCCCCTGGCGCTCCTGGCCCTGGTCCTCTACCCGATCGTGTGGCTCCTCCTCCTGCCCTTCCGGATTCTCGGCATCGCCGTGGGGGGCGTCCTGTCCCTCTTCAAGGCCATCGTGTACCTTCCCGCCCGCGTGCTGGGGGGGCCTTCGGCCTTCCGGCGGTGAGACTTCCAAGAGGGAGGCTCCGCCCCCCTCTTGGCGCTCCGCTGTGCTTCGCTGAACTCCCCGGGAGAGGGTGGCGCTCCAGCCGAAGTGAATTCGGCTTCGCGCCGGTTTCCAGGAGGGAGGCTCCGCCCCCCTAGTAGGCCAGCAGGGCGTTGACCTTGGCGGCGCAGATGAAGTCGTTCTCCGAGAGCCCGCCGATGGAGTGGGTCGCGTACCGCACCGTGCAGCGGTCGTAGCCCACGGTCAGGTCGGGGTGGTGGCCCTCCTGGTTGGCGATCCAGGCCACGGCGTTCACGAAGGACATGGTCTCGTGGAAGTCCCGGAAGGTGAAGGTCCGGGAGATCTCGTCGCCGGACGTGCCGGGGGCCCAGAAGGGGACCTCCTCCAGCAACTTCTCCACCTGGTCGCGGGACAGGGGCGGCACACCGCCCTCGCAAGGTTTGCAGCGTTTTCCTTTCAACGGGCTCATGGCGTCTCCTCCGGGGTGGGCCAGGGCGCGCCCCCCTGAGGGGGTAACGCTCGGCGGGGGCGCTTCCATGCCCGCGGCGGTGCTACAATCCGGCTCCATCGGAGAGGGGGGGACCATGGCCGAGTCGCATTTCGCGCGGGAACTGCTTCGTCGTCTGGAGGGCCGCGGGAGCGGCCCCGCCTTCCGCTTCCAGGAGGGGGGGGAGTGGAAGACCTGGGACTGGACCCGGGTCCGGCAGGGGATCGAGGCGGTGGCCCGGTCCCTCGTCGCCCTCGGCGTCCCCGAACTGGGCCGGGTGGCCCTCTTCTGCCCCAACCGGCCCGAGTGGACCCTCTGCGACGTGGGGGCCCTCGCGGCCCGGTGTGTCTCCGTGCCCGTCTATCCCACGAACACCATGAAGCAGGCCGCGTACATCCTGGCCGACGCCGACGCCCAGGTCTGCTTCGCGGGCGGGGCCGAAACCTACGAGAAGGCCCTGGCGGCCGCCGAGGGCCTGCCGGGGCTGAAGCGCATCGTGGTCTTCGATCCCTCGGTGCCCCTGAAGGACGACGGGCGCTCCCTCTCCTTCGACCAGTTCCTGAAGCTGGGGGAGGCGCCGGGGGCCGCCGAGGAGGCGAGGGCCCGCCTGGACCGCGGCGCCCCGGAGGACCTCCTGACCCTCATCTACACCTCCGGCACCACGGGGGAGCCCAAGGGCGTCATGCTGACCCACTCCAACATCCTGGCGAGCTTCGAGGCCCACGAGGGGCGCCTGCCCCCCACGGGGCCGGGGGACGTCTCCCTCTGCTTTCTGCCCCTGAGCCACGTCTTCGAGCGGTGCTGGACCTTCTACAACCTCCACCGGGGCGTGGAGAACGCCTACCTGGAGGACCCCAAGCAGGTGGCGGCGGCCCTGCCGGCCGTGCGGCCCACCGTCATGTGCGCCGTGCCCCGCTTCTACGAGAAGGTCTACGGCGCCGTCATGACCAAGGTGCAGGCGGCGCCCCTCCCCCGCCGGGCCCTCTTTCGCTGGGCCCTCAGGACGGGGGCCGAAGCCGCCGAGAGGCGCCGGGTGGGCGCGGGCCTGGGGCCCTGGCTGGGCCTAAGGCACCGCCTGGCCGACGGGCTGGTCCTGAAGAAACTGCGGGCCCTCACGGGGGGCCGCGTGCGGTACTTCCCCTGCGCCGGGGCGCCCCTGGCCCCCGAGATCGAGCGATTCTTCGACGCCGCGGGGATGTTCGTGGCCTACGGCTACGGCCTCACGGAGACCACCGCCACGGTGTCGGTCCACGAGTGGACGGGCTTCGAATACGGGACCGTGGGCAAGCCCCTTCCCGGCGTGGAGGTCCGCATCGGCGAGGGCGGGGAGATCCAGGTCCGGGGCGCGACGGTCATGAAGGGCTACCATAACAAGCCCGGGGAGACGGCCGAGGCCTTCGTGGACGGGTGGTTCCGCACGGGGGACGCGGGGGAGATGGACGCGGGCGGCCGCATCGTCGTGACGGACCGCATCAAGGACCTCATCAAGACCTCGGGGGGAAAGTACGTGGCACCCCAGGCCGTGGAGATGGCCCTCCTCGGAGACCCCCTCGTGGAGCAGGTGGCCGTCCTCGGCGAGCGCCGCAAGTACATCGCGGCCCTGATCGTGCCCAACTTCCCCGCCCTCGAGGAATGGGCCCGGGACCGGGGCGTGGAGTTTGCGGATCGGGAGTCGCTCCTGGCCCACCCCGAGGTGAAGGCCGTCTACGAGCGCCGCATCCGCCGGCGCTCCCAGGACCTCGCCCCCTTCGAGCAGATCAAGCGCTTCGCGCTCCTTCCGAGAGAGTTCAGCCAGGAGACAGGGGAGCTGACCCCCACCATGAAGGTCAAGCGGAAGGAAGTCGCGGAAACGTATGTGGACCTCATCGAGACCCTGTATCAGGAGGCGTGATGCGCCCGCCCGCCCCCCGGCGCCTTCGGATTCTGGCCCCGGCCCTCCTCCCCCTCTCCCTCTGGGCGGCCGGGCCGCCTTCCCTCAAGGAGGTGCGGGGCGCCATGGCCGTCCCCTCCACGGAGCGCTTGCGGGGCCAGCAGGACGGCGTGGGCTTCGCCGTCACCGCCGCGCAGATGGCCCAGGTGGCCGCCCTCTCCAAGGAGGGGCCCGCCCCCGAAGGCTTCGGCGCCGAGGTCCGGGGCCCGGTCCTCGGGGCCGTGTGCCCCCACGACGACTACCTCTACGCCGCGAGGCTGTACCGCAAAGCCCTCGCCCCGATCACGGCGAAGACCGTGATCGTCCTGGGCGTCTTCCACAAATGGCGGGCCTTCGGGATCCGGGACCGGCTGATCTTCGACCCCTATTCCGCCTGGCGCGCGCCCGACGGGGAGGTCCCCGTTTCGCCCTTGCGGGAGGCCCTCCTCTCCCGACTGCCGGAGGGGGACTGGGTCCAGGACGCCGCGGCCCACGACGCGGAGCACTCGGTGGAGCCCATCGTCTTCTGGCTCCGGCACGAGAACCCCGGCGTGGAGATCCTGCCCGTCCTCGTCGCCACCTTGGACTTTCCGCGCATGAAGGCCCTCTCGGGGCGCTTCGCCGCCGCACTGGACGCGGCCCTGAAGGAGCGGGGCCTTCGCCTGGGCCGGGACGTGCAGGTGGTGCTCTCCTCGGACGCCGTCCACTACGGGACCGACTTCGACTACGCGCCCTTCGGGGAGGGCGGCCCCGAGGCCTACGTCCTGTCCAGGGCCCAGGACCGGCGCCTGATGCGGGAGCACCTGTCGGGGAAGGTGACGGAGAAGAAGGTCCGAGGCCTCTTCGAGAAGCTCGTGGACCCTGCGGACCCGGGCCGCTACCGCATCCCCTGGTGCGGGCGCTTCAGCGTGCCCTTCGGCATGCTCGTCCTGCGAAACCTGGCGGGAGAGAGGCTCCGGGCGGTGCCCGCCGCCTACGCCACGTCGGTGGACGGCCCCGAGCCGCCCTACACCGGGGGGCCCGGACGCACCGCTCCGGCCAACCTGCGCCACTTCGTGGGCCAATCCGCCGCGTGGTTCTGCGCACCCTGACCCTCACGCCATCCAGACGGTCTTGATGTTGACGAACTCGCGGATGCCGAAGGCGCTCAGTTCGCGGCCGTAGCCGGAGAGCTTGACCCCGCCGAAGGGGAGCCTGGGGTCGCTCTTCACCATGCCGTTGACGAAGACGCTTCCCGACTCGATCTCGGCGGCGAGCCGCCCGGCGAGGGCGAGGTCGGCCGTCCAGAGGCAGGCGCCGAGGCCGAAGGGGGAGGCGTTGGCGAGGGCCAGCGCGTGGTCCGCGTCCTCGGCGAGGGCCAGAGCCGCCACGGGCCCGAAGGTCTCCTCCTCGAAGGCGGCCATGCCGGGCTCCACCCGCGACAGGACCGTCGGCGGGTAGAAGAAGCCGCGAACAGGAAGGCGCTTGCCGCCGCACTTCAACTGGGCGCCGGCCTTGAGGCTCCGGTAGACCTGGTCGTGGAGGTCCTCCATGAGGTCCTGGCGGGCCAGGGGGCCCACCTCCGTCTTCCGGTCGGCGGGATCGCCCACGGTGAGGCCCGACATGGCCTTCACGAACTCGCGCTCGAAGGCCTCGAAGATGGGGGCCTCCACGATGAAGCGCTTGGCGGCGATGCAGGACTGGCCATTGTTGATGCACCGGGCCTGGGCGGCCGTGCGGGCGGCCTTGGCAACGTCCGCATCCCGAAGGACCACGAAGGGGTCGGACCCGCCCAGCTCGAGCACGGTCTTCTTGAGGGCGGCCCCGGCGGCGGCGGCCACGGAGCGCCCGGCGGGGTCGCTGCCCGTGAGGGTGACGGCCGTCACGGCCGGGTGGCGGACGACGGCCTCCACGGCCTTCGAGCCTACGAGGAGGGTCTGAAAGGCCCCCTTGGGAAACCCGGCCTCCCGGAAGACCTCCTCGATGACCAGGGCGCACCCCGGAACGTTGGAGGCGTGCTTGAGGAGCCCTACGTTTCCGGCCATGAGGGCCGGCGCGGCGAAGCGAAAGACCTGCCAGAGGGGGAAGTTCCAGGGCATGACGGCCAGCACGGGCCCCAGGGGATCGAAGCGCACGTAGCTCCGGCTCGCGTCGGTTTGCACGGCCTCCTCGGACAGGAAGCCCTCGGCCCGTTCGGCGTAGAAGTCGCAGACCCATGCGCACTTCTCCACCTCGGCCTCGGCCTGGACGATGACCTTGCCCATCTCGGAGGTCATGAGGGCCGCCAGCTCCCCCTTCCGCTTCCGCAAGACCTCCACGGCCCGGGCCATGAGAAGTCCCCGCTCCTCGAAGGAGGCCCGCCTCCAGAAGTCGAAGGTCTGCCGGGCGAAGTCGAGCCGCTCGTCCGTCTCCTCCGGGGAGAGTTCCGGGTAGTCGCGGATGACCGCTTCGGTGGCCGGGTTCATGGACTGCATGGCGCCTCCTCCGTCGAGAGAGCCGATTGTACACCGGCCGGGGGGCCGACGGCGGCGCGCGGCGAGTGATAGAATGCGGCGAGGGAGGGCCGCGTGCGAGAGAGCGACCAGCTCGGAGCGGTGGAGGCGATCCTGTTCGTCTCCGGCGCTCCGGTCACCGTCCAGCAGGTGGTGGAGGCGCTGGGGGGCCAGGTGGCGCCCCGGGAGGCCCTGTCCCTCCTGGAGAGCGTCCAGGAGACCTACGAGCGGGCCTCCGCGGGCCTGAGGGTGGAGCGGGTGGCGGAGGGCTTCCGGCTCGTGACCCGGCCCCTCCACGCGCCCTTCGTCCGCGCCTTCCTGAAGGCCCAGAACCTCCGAAAGCTCAGCTCCGCCGCCGTGGAGACCCTGGCCATCGTGGCCTACAAGCAACCGCTGACTTCGGCCGAGGTGTCCGCCATCCGCGGCACCGAATCGGCGGCGGTCCTCAAGGGTCTCCTCGAGAAGAAACTGCTGAGGATCGCGGGCCGCAAGGCCGTGGTGGGCCGCCCCCTCCTCTACGCCACGACGAAGGAGTTCCTCGTCCACTTCGGCCTGAACACCCTCGAGGACCTCCCCTCCTTCCGGGAGCTGGAGGAGGTCTTCCGGGAGAAGGTCCGGCAGGAGAGCCTCTTCAGGGAGGCGCCTCCCCCCAACGGTCCCACCCCCGCCCCCGCCGAAGGGGAACCCGCCGGGGAGCCCGCCCCCGCACGCCCGGCCACCGAGGAGGAGCCCGCGAGGGAACCCACCCCCGCCGAGGAGGAGAGCCATGGTCCCTGAGAAAGATTCGCGCCTGAGGCTCAACCAGTTCCTGGCCCGGTCCGGCGCGGGCTCGCGCCGCGGCGCCGAAGACCTGATTCGGGAGGGCCGCGTCACGGTGAACGGCCAGACGGTCACCGACCTCGCCACCCTCGTGGATCCCTCCCGGGACTCGGTGAAGGTGGACGGCCAGCGCCAGCACCCCTCCGAGCGCAGTTCGTGCTACGCCCTGTACAAGCCCAAGGAGGTGGTGAGCACCCTCGAAGATCCCGAGGGCCGGCCGTGCCTGCGGGGGCTCATGCCGAGGGACGCGCGGGGCCTCTTTCCCGTGGGCCGCCTGGACTACCACAGCGAGGGGCTCCTCCTGCTCACCAACGACGGGGACCTGGGATTCCGCCTCCTCCATCCTCGCTTCAAGGTGGCCAAGGTCTACCAGGTGAAGGTGAAGGGCTCACCCTCCCCGGAGGCGCTGAACCGCCTGCGGCGCGGGGTCGTTCTCGACGGCCGCCGCACCCTCCCCGTGGACATCCGCCGGATGCCCTCCCGGGAGACCCAGCACACCTGGCTGGAGATCACCATGATGGAGGGCCGGAAGAACCAGTTGAGGGAGATGTTCTTCCGCATCGAGCACCCCGTGATCAAGCTCAAGCGCGTCGCCTTGGGCCCCGTCCGGCTCGGGAAGATGAATCCCGGCGAGGTGCGTGCCTTGAGTCCGGACGAACTGGGGGCGCTCCGCGAGGCCTCCTCGGGGGCCGGGACCCCCGAACCGGGCCCTCCCCCCGGCCGCCCCCACGGGCCGGAGCGAGCCCGTCCCGCCGGAGGGAAACCGCACCGCGATGCCAAGCCCGGAGGGCCTCCCCGCAAGGGCCCGCCCCCAAGGAAGCCCCGGGGCCGTCCCTCCGGGAAGCCCCCCCGCAGAAAGGAGCCCCGGCCATGAGCATCCCCGTCCCGCCGTACATCGAGGCCATCCGTCCCTACGTTCCCGGCAAGCCCGTCCAAGAGGTGGAACGGGAACTGGGCCTGAAGGGGACCGTGAAGATGGCCTCCAACGAGAACCCGTTCGGGCCTTCCCCGAAGGCGGTGGAAGCCGTCCGCGCCTTTCTGGGGGACCTCCACATCTACCCCGAAGGGAGCGGCTTCTACCTCTGCCAGGCCCTGGCCCGTCGCTTCGGGGTGGAGGTGGGGAACGTGGTGCTGGGGAACGGGTCCGTGGAACTCGTGGAGATGTCCGCCCGGGCCTACCTGAACCGGGAGGCCGGCGCCGTCTACAGCGCGGGCTCCTTCGCCATGTACCCCATCGCGTGCCAGGTGGTGGACGCTCCCCAGAAGGCCGTGCCCATGCGCGAGCGCAACCACGACCTCGACGCCCTTCTGGAGGCCCTCGACGACCGGACGCGCCTTCTCATCCTGGACAACCCCATCAACCCCACGGGTCGGTACGTGCCCCGGGACGAACTCACGGCCTTCCTGGAGAGGGTCCCCTGGAACGTGCTCGTGATCCTCGACGAGGCGTACAAGGAGTTCGTCGAGACCCCCGACTACGCCTCCGTCATGCCGCTTCTCTCCCGCTTCCCCAACCTCCTGGTGCTCGGGACCTTCAGCAAGGCCTACGGACTCGCGGGGCTCCGCGTGGGGTACGGCGTGGCCGGGCGCGAGTTGACGCAGACCCTGCACAAGGTCCGGTCGCCCTTCAACACGACGAGCGCGGCCCAGGTTGCGGCGATGGCGGCCCTCGAGGACGCCGAGTTCGTGGCCCGCGGGGTGGCCCTGAACGCGAAGGAACTGCCTAGGCTCGCGGCGGGGTGCGAGTCTTTGGGCCTCGCCGTGACCCCTTCGGTGGCGAACTTCGTCCTCGTGGATTTTCCGGGCGACGCCCTCGAGACCTTTCAGGCCCTCCTGAGGGAGGGCGTCATCGTGCGGCCCATGAAGGAGAACGGCTATCCCCGGTCCCTGCGCGTGTCGGTTTACACGCCCGAGGGAAACGACCGATTCCTCGAGGCCACCCGGAAGGTCCTCGGGCGGTAGGGTCGGCCCGGGGCCGCCCCCGGTTCGCGCGAGCCCGCCGGCATCCTGCTAGAATCGGGTGCGGAAAGGGCCGGCCATGATCGTGGTCACGTCGCACACCAACGCGGATTTCGACTCCCTCTCCTGCATGGTGGCCGCCCTGAGGCTGTACCCGGGCGCGACCCTCGTGCTGCCGGGGGCGGCCGAGAGCCTCCTGCGCCGGTGGATGGAAAAGCACCGGGACGAGATTCCCCCGGTCCATTCCACCAAGGGGCTGAGGGCTTCGGCGGTGGAGCGCCTGGTGTGCGTGGACGTGTCGAGCCGGGACCGCATCGGCTCTCTGGCCGGGTTGCTCCTGGACCGGGATCCGCCGGCGCCCCTCCACGTCTTCGACCACCATCCCGGCCAGGGGGACCTGGCCGGGGAATACACGCGGGTGGAGGAGGCGGGATCCTGCACGGCGGTCATGGTGAAGGAGCTCCTGGAGAGGAACCTGACGCCGACGCCCTTTGAGGCCACCCTCTTCCTCCTCGGGATTTACGAGGACACGGGTTTCCTGACCTATCCGACCACGCGCCCCGCGGATTTCGAGGCCGTGTTGGCGTGCCTTCGGTGGGGCGGGGCCCTGGACCAGGTGGCGCGGGTCTTGAAGAAGGGTTTCACCGAGGAGCAGATGCGGCTCCTCGCGGAGGTCTTCGACAACCTGGAAACCCTGAGAGTGGGCGGGGTGCCCGTCCACCTCAGCGTGGTCAACGCCGAGGCCTACGTCCCCGACCTTTCCATCCTGGCCCACGAGATCCTGGCCATGGAGGGCATGGAGGCGCTCTTTCTCCTGGCGTACATGGAGAACCGGGTCCACCTCATCGCGCGCTCGCGCTCGCCCATGGTCAACGTGGCCGAGATCCTGGACGTGCTCGGCGGCGGGGGCCATCCGTCGGCCGCCTCGGCCGTCGTCCGGGGCAAGACCGTGGCCGAGGTCCGGGCGCTTCTCCTCGACGAGCTCACCTCCTCCCGGTCCGTGGGCCTCAAGGCCCGGGATATCATGAGCCGGGACTTCCAGCGCATCGGCGAGGGGGCCACCGTTCGGGAGGCCTTCTCCGACATGAACCGCTTCCGGGTCAACGCCCTTCCGGTGTTTTCGGGGGACCGGCTGGTGGGGGTGGTGACCCGCCAGGAGGTGGACGGGGCCCTCCAGCACGGGCTCACGGAGATGCCCGTGCTGGACTTCGTCATCTCGTCGCCGCCGCTCCTGCCGCCGGACACGCCCGCCGAGGAGGTCCGCCGCCGGATGCTCGAGCAGAACTGGCGCGTCGTCCTCTTCGGCGAATCGGAGGAGAAGGTGGAGGGGCTCCTCTCCCGGATGAGCCTCTTCAAGGCCCTCTACCGGCGGGAGCCCGCCGCCCTGGCCCACCGCTCCGGGGGCCAGCCCTCCCCCAAGGAGATCGCCTACCTCGTCAAGGCGGCCTTTTCCCCGGAGGACCTCACCCTCCTGAAGGAGCTCGGGGAGCTGGGCGAGGAGCGGGGATCCCCCTGCCTCCTCGTGGGGGGGGCGGTGCGGGACCTGCTCCTCGGAAAACCGGTGAAGGACGTGGACTTTGTGGTGGAGGGCGACGCGGTGGCCCTGGCCGAGGCGTGGGCCGGGAAGAAGGGGGGGCGAGTGCGGGCCCACCGCGCCTTCGGCACCGCCATCTGGATCCGTCCCGACGGGGGGAAGTGGGACTTCGCCACGGCGCGGGCCGAGTACTACGAGCAGCCGGCGGCCCTGCCCACCGTGGCCCACGCGGCCCTGTACCAGGACCTCTACCGCAGGGACTTCACCCTCAACACCCTGGCCCTCACCCTCTCCCCGAAGGGCTTCGGGGAGATCCTGGACCTCTTCGGCGGCGTGCGGGACCTCAAGTCCGGCCGGATCCGCGTCCTTCACGGCCTCTCCTTCGTAGAAGATCCCACGCGCGCCTTCCGTGCCGTCCGCTTTGCCGTGAAACTCGGCTTCACCCTCCCGCCGGAGACGGCGCACCTGATCGCGGCGACCATCAAACAGGGAGTCTTCCGCCACCTCTCCCCCAAACGGGTCCTCTCGGAGGTGGAGCAGATCCTCTCGGGCCCCAACGCGGTGGAGGGGCTCAAAGCCATGGAGGAGCACAAGCTACTCAAAATCTTCTGGCCCGCCTTCAAGCTCACGCCCAAAGTCCTGGACACGCTCTACCGCGTCCAGCAGGGGCTGGGCTTCTTCGAGACGCACTTCCCCGAGACGCCGGTGAACCGGCCGGCCGTCTACCTCATGGCCCTCACCGAACGTCTGCCCACGGCGGAGCTGGAGGCCTTCCGCGCCCACTACCCCTTCTCGCAGGAGACTCGGACGGTCCTCGACGAGTACCGGACCTTCACCTGGCGTGCCCTGAGGGACCTCTCCCGGGACGAAACCTGCACGGCGGGATGCGCCTACCGGGCCCTCCACGCCATGCCCCTCAGCCTCGCCCTCTTCCTCCTGGCCAAGGTCCAGGGGCCCCAGCGCCAGTCCCTGGTGCGGGACTACATCGTGAGGGACCGCTTCACGACCCTGGCGGTCACCGGCACGGACCTTATCGCCGCAGGCGTCCCGCCCTCCCCCGCCGTGGCGTCGGCTCTGCTGGAAACGCGCGTGGCCAAGGTGGACGGGAGGGTGCGCACGCGCGAGGAGGAGCTGGCCTACGCCCTGGAGGCGGCCCGCGCGGTGCGGCGGACCTCCGAGGAGGAGACATGATTCGCGGAGGCTTCCGGCGGTTCGTCCTCGCGGCGGCGGCGCTCCTGCTCCTGTCGTTCCTTCCCGCCTGCCGCATCCCCGCCTCCGCCAATTCGGGCAAAGGCCCGACGACCGTCGTCCTGGTCACCATGGACGGGGTTCGCTGGGACTACCCGGAGAGATTCGGCTTGGAGACCTTCGCCGCCATGCGCCGCTCGGGCCTGTACGCCGAACGCCTTCTCCCGCCCTTTCCCTCCCTCACCTGGGTGGCCCATGCCACGCTGACCACGGGGACCTTCCCGGACAAGCACGGAATCGCCGCCAACGGCTTCCTGGACCGCGCCTCCGGAACGCGCTTTTCAAAAGAGCCCGAGGCGCGGTGGCTCCTGGAGCCACCCGTGTGGGCCCTGGCCGAGCGGGCGGGGATCAAGAGCGCCGTCCTCTCCTGGCCCCTGTCCGACGGGGACTGGCAAGGCGTCACGCCCTCGTACCGGCGAGGTTTCCAGAAGGGGAAGGGGGGCAGCGACGAGGCCACCGTGGCGGCCCTGCTCGACCTCCTGGGGATGCCGCCGGATCGGCGCCCCCGGCTGGTCCTGGCCTGGACGAGCGGTGCCGACGACGAGGGCCACGACGAGGGGCCCGACGGACCCGCCGTCCAGAGGGCCATGGTCCGGGCCGACGCGACCCTCCGACGGCTGCGGGAAGGCATCCGCGCCCTGGGACCGAAGACGCCCGTGGTGCTCGTCGTGGCGAGCGACCACGGGATGTCGGCCATCGAGCGGGCCATCGACCTGGCGGCTCTCGTTCCCAAAAAGGCGTTCCTGCCCTACATCGCCACCTCGGGCCCCATGGCCAACCTCTACACGAAGGACGGGCGCCAGCGGGAGGAGGTCCGTCGGGCCCTTGAGGGCCTTCCGGCGGGGTGCCGGGTCTTTGATCGGGAATCCTGTCCCACCGACCTGCACTACGCCGGTTGCGCGCGGGCGGGAGAACTCGTCGTCCTCGCCCCTCCGGGGGCGACCTTTTGGGGGTATTCCCAGAAGTCCGGCGACCGCACCCCCCCCAAGGGCAACCACGGGTACCCCGCCTCCAATCCGGACATGCAGGGCCTCCTGATCCTGGAAGGGCCGGGCGTTCCGGCGGGAAAGGCGATTCCCCGGGCGAGCGCGGTGGACGTAGCCCCCACCCTTTGCCGCCTTCTCGGCATCGCCCCTCCCCCCCGGGCCGACGGAAGGAGCCTGATTCCGTAGGGAGGGCGCAGGGAGGAGCCGGAAGATCCGGAATCGAAGGGGGGCGCCTCTCCCGTCGGGGGAAGAGGGCCGATCCGGGGGGGATGAAACGCTTTCGGCCGCCCCGGGCGGACCCGGAGCGGCCGAAGGGACTTCAAACGGGTCAGAGGGGGCGGGATTCGGCGGCCTTGGGGACCGGTCCGGGGACGAGCTCGTGGTCCCGTCCCGGCTTCTCCGTAAGGGCGAGGGCACTGCCCCGGGAGCGCTCCTTGAGGCGCTGGTACCCCCGCGCGAGCTTCTGGCGGGTGTCTTTTCCCGTGGTGGGAGCGAGGAGGAGAGCGGTCACGCCGCCGGCGAGGACGCCGAGGCTGGTGGCCCACAGGATCCGGCCGGTTTCCTTCTTCATGGGGAACCTCCTTTTGGCAGGGGCGCGCGCGGGCGCCGTTCCAGGGTGGACATCCGTCCGAAACCAGGATCCCCCCGCCCTTCATCCCGCTCAGGGCGTGACCGGCGTCACAGAGGAAGCGAGCAGGCCACCGGCCCGAGTTTCCTGCTAGAGTAAGGCGGCCTCCGATGCAAGGCCGCCGGCGGTGCGCAGGGCGCGGCGGGATGGGGGCGGAGGGCGACTTGGTAAGGATGACCGCCGGGATTCGCAACCTGCTCTGGGCCCAGGGGGCCTCCCAAGCGGTTCCGGTGGACGTCCTCTTCGGTGCCGTGGCCGTGCGGGCGGCGCTCTGCGCTCCCGCCGCCGCCTTCAGCCGGGCCTTCCGGGAGGCCTGAGGATCAGGCCTCCTCCCACCGGAAGCGCCAGATGGCGACGAGGGAAAAGAGGACGGTGAAGGCGAGAAGGACGCCGACGGCGGGAAGGGCGGCCTCCAGCCCGAGGCCCCGCCAGGTTACGGCGTCCAATCCGTCCACGGCCCACCGGGTGGGGAGGGCGAGGGTGGCCCGGTTCAGCCACGCCGGGAAGAGGAAGGCCGGCACCCAGCCGCCCCCCAGCATGACCAGGAGTAGGACGGCGAAGATGGACAGGCCCCGGGTGGCCTCCGGGGTCCGGCCCAGGGCCGCCAGCATCACCCCGAAGGCGCCGGCCAGGAGGGAGTAAGCGGCGCCCAGCGCGAGGAAACCGACGGCGCTGCCCCGGATCCGCACGCCGAAGACGGCCATCCCGAATCCCATGCAGACGAGGAAGATGAGGAGGGAGAGGAGGGCGCCGCTGGTCCCGCGGGAGAGGAGCAGGACCCCCGGCCGCACGGGCGCCGCCCGCAGGCGCCGCCAGATTCCCGAGCGGCGTTCGAGGAGGATGCCCACCCCGAACTCGATGGCCGACATCAGGATGAACTGGACGGCCATGCCGGCGAAGGAGTGGGCGTACCCGTTGTACGTCACGCCCTTCCGTGAGGTCACGGGCTCCTCCACCGCCCGGAAGGGGATGGACAACCCGCCCGCCGGACCCCCGGAGGCTGTCCCTCCCGGCTCCGACGAACGCTCCTGCCAGGAGAGCACGCTCTGGAGCAGGTTTGTGAGGACTTCCTTGTCCCGGGCGGGCATATCGGGATCGGCCTGGATTTGAGCCAGGGAGTCCTCGGCGGCGATCCGGCCCTGGGGGCCGGAAAAGGCTTCCCGGCTTACGGCCTCCATGGCGTGCTGGGTCAGGATGCCCCGGAGCATGGAGGCTTCGGCAAGCCGGGAGGGGTCGTGAAGGAGAAGCAGGTCGGGCTTCTCGGCCCGCCCGAAGAAGGCGCTCACCGACCGCTCGCCGAATCCCGCTGGAAAGACCAGGGCCGCCGAGGCCTTGCCCTTCCGCACCACCTCCCGCGCCTCTCCAGCGTTCGGCGCGCTCCGGACCTCGAGGGCCGGATCCTCGGACATCCTGGAGGCGATCTCCCGGGAGAGGGGGCTTCCGTCCTCGTCGGCCACGAGGACCACGATGGGGGCGCTTTCGGAGGAAGACCCCGAGAAGAGGAACCCGAAAAAGGCCGCGATGGCGATGGGTGCGGCGAGGCTGAGGAGGACGGCCCGGCGGTCCGAGAAGAAGAGGGCCAGGTCCTTTCGGACGAGGGCGGCAAAGGGGCGGAGGTTCATGAGTCCCTCAACTCCTTGCCCGTGAGGGCGAGGAAGACGGCCTCCAGGCCGGGGCGCTCGGTGGACAGGCTGGAATAGAGGACGCCGCGAGCCCGCAGCCCCTCCAGGATCAGAGGGACGGTGGATGCCAAGTCCGTAAGATCCACCACGAGCCGGCCTTCCTCGAAGGCCGCCCCCGTCACACCGGGGAGGGTCCGGAGGGACTCCAGCCATCCGGCATCGTCCGGGGCGCCGGAGATCTGAGCGGTGAGGCGCGCAGGGGCGCCGAGCCCCTCGGCCAGGGAGCGGGCCGTCCCCTCGGCCAGGACCCGGCCGTGGTCCATGATCACGATTCGGTCGCAGAGGCGCTCGGCCTCCTCCAAGTAGTGGGTCGTGTAGAGAAGGGCCTTGCCCCGGCCCTTGAGTTCCTCGAGGAGATCGAAAATGGCGTTGCGGCTCTGGGGGTCCACGCCCACGGTGGGTTCGTCCAGGAGCAGGATGGCCGGCTCGTGGAGCAGGCCCGCGGCCAGGTTCAGCCGGCGCTTCATTCCGCCGCTGAAGGTCTTGACCCGGTGGCCCGCCCGGTCCGCCAGACCCACGAAGCGCAACGCTCGACCCACGGCCTCCGCAAGGTCCCTTCCCCCCAATCCGTACAGAGCCCCGAAGAACCTCAGGTTCTCCCCGGCGGAGAGCCCCTCGTACAGGGCCAGCTCCTGGGGAACGAGGCCCAGGTTGCGCTTCGCCTCGGTACGTCCCGAGGCCAAGGACTCTCCTCGCAGGAGGACCTCCCCTCCGTCGGGCGGGGTGATCCCGGCGAGCATGGAGACGGTGGTGGTCTTTCCCGCCCCGTTGGGGCCGAGGAGGCCCACGATCTCCCCCGCGGAGAGGGTCAGAGACACGCCGTCCACCGCCCGCAGGCTCCCGTAGGACCTCGTGAGGTTCCTGGCGACCAGCACGCCGGCTCCGCTTCCCATGAAAGCCATCCTACGGAAGGCGCCCGGTTTGGTTTCAGGCGCCGTTTCGAAGGCGGGCTCCGGCGTCCCTTCAGGCGGGTCCGTAGACGTCGGGCCTCCGGTCCTCGAAGACCCGAATGGACCCGCGGGCGGCCTCCACGCGGGCGAAGTCCAGTTCAACGGTGAGGAGGGCTTCGGAGGTCTCGTCGCCCTCCGCGAGGACCTCGCCCAGGGGGTCCGCCGCCACGGAGGTTCCGAAGTAGGTCACGGAGTCCTCCCCGTCCCCCTCGGGACCCACGGCGTTGGTCCCCAGAAAGAAGGCCTGGTTCTCCACGGCCCGGGCCCGCGCGAGCACCCGCCACGGCTCCCTCCGGGGGTAGGGGAAGGCCGCCGGGCAGAGGAAGAGGACCGCGCCTTCCAGCGCGCAGGCGCGGAAGAGTTCGGGAAACCGGATGTCGTAACAGACGGCCAGCCCCGTGGGACCCCAGGGCGTTTCGGCCACGACCCGCCGCCTTCCCGGCGCCACGTGGCGCTCCTCCCCGAAGAGGGAGAAGAGGTGGACCTTTCGATACTCGGCCAGGGTGTCGCCTCCGGGGGTCAAGAGGAGGTGGGTGTTGGCCAGGCGCCCCTCCCCGTCGGGGAGCATGTGGGAAAAGCTGAGGAAGAGGCCCGCCGACCGGGCGATGCGCCGCATTTCCTCCACGGGGGCATCGAGCCCGTTCCCGTGCGCCTGGAGCCACGACCAGGGAAAGCCCGTGAGGCAGGCTTCGGGAAGGCAGAGGAGGCGGCTGCCCCGGCGCGAGGCCTCCGCCGCGAAAGCCTGGACGGTTTCGAGGTTCTCGGCCGGCCGGGCCGGGAGCACACGCATCTGGCCGAGGGAGACGGGGAGGTTCACGTCGCCTCCCGGCGGCCCGCGGAGGCCAGGGCCGCCGCGCAGAGGAGGGCCTGCCTATGCTCGGCCACGTCGTGGACGCGGAAGACGCGGGCCCCTTTGAGGAAGGCGGCCACGTGCAAGGCCAGGGTCCCGGGTAGGCGCGCTCCCACGGGGGCCCCGGTGAGGGCTCCGATGAGGCTCTTGCGGGAGGCGCCCACGAGGATCGGGTGGCCGAGGCTCGAAAGGGCCTCCAGCTTCGAAAGGAGGGCGATGTTGTCCTCGGGGCGCTTGGCGAATCCGATGCCAGGGTCCACCAGGAGGGTCCCGGGGCCCAGGCCCGCTTCCTCGGCGGCCCGCACCCTCTCCCTTAACTCCGCGAGCACTTCCTCCACGGGGTTCCCGTAGGACGGCGACTCCTGCATGGTCTTTGGCACCCCGCGCGTGTGCATGAGGACCAGGGGAACGCCCCGCCCGGCGCACAGGGAGATCATGGCGGGATCGAAGGCTCCGGCGGAAATGTCGTTGACCATGTCGGCGCCGGCATCCAGGGCAGCCTCCGCCACCCTCGCCTTGGTCGTATCCACCGAGATCGGCACCTCCGGAAGGTCCCTCCGGAGGGACCGCACCACGGGCAGAAGCCGGCGCAACTCCTCCTCGACCGGGACCGAGTCGCTCCCGGGCCGGCTGGATTCGGCCCCCAGGTCGAGAAGGTCCGCCCCCTCTTGGGCCATGCGTTCGGCGCGCGCGGAGGCGGCCCCCGGGTCCAGGTAGAGGCCTCCGTCGGAAAAGGAGTCGGGGGTCAGATTGAGGATCCCCATGAGGAGAAACGGACGCCCCTCCAGACGGTTCCGTCCCCGGAGAAGGAGTTCCCCCGCCCTCTCCTCCATGGGGGGGCGCCTCCTCAGGCCCCGCCGAGCTGGGGCGCCGGGGAGGGTATCTTGGTGGATGCCGGCGGGGCATCGGCGGCGGGGCTTGCCTGCCCTTCGCCGGACGGAGGGGCAGGGGCGGAGGCGCGGGCCGCGGGAAGCGCCTCCCCGCGGAGCAGGGCCTCGAACTCCTCCTTGTCGAGGACCTCCCGGTCCAGGAGGGCGGAGGTGACGGCGCCCATGGCGTCCTTGTGGGCGTTCAGAATGCGCTCGGCCGTCTCCTTTGCCTCGATGACGATGCGCTTGACCTCCTCGTCGATCTCCCGCGCCGTGTCCGCCGAATACTGGCCCCACGTGGGGGCGTCCCAGTAGGCCGCGATGCTGGTTCGCTCGCCCCGGTAGGCCAGGGGTCCGAGCTTCTCGCTCATGCCCCAGGCCGTGACCATCTTCCACGCCATCTCGGTGGCCTTCTCGAAGTCGTTTCCGGCTCCCGTCGTGACGGAGCCGATGAAGATCTCCTCCGCCGTGCGCCCGCCCAGCATGACGGCAATTTCGGCCTCCAAGTACTCCCGGGAGTAGTTGTACTTGTCGTCCATGGGGAGCTGCTGGGTGACGCCCAGGGCCATGCCCCGGGGAACGATGGAGACCTTGTGGATGGGGTCGGCGTTGGGGAGGTGATAGGCCACCACCGCGTGGCCGGCCTCATGGGTGGCCACGACCTTCTTGTCGGCCTCCGAGAGGATCATGGAGCGCCGCTCGGTCCCCATGAGGACCTTGTCCTTGGCGAACTCGAAGTCCTCCATTTCCACGGCCTTGGCTCCCCGGCGGGCGGCCCGCAGGGCGGCCTCGTTGGCGAGGTTGGCCAGGTCTGCGCCGGAGAAGCCCGGGGTCCCCCGGGCCAGGATGGAGAGAACCACGTCGGGCCCCAGCTTCAGGGGGCGCACGTGCACCCCGAGGATCTCCTCCCGGCCCCTCAGGTCCGGCCTCGGCACGATGATGCGGCGGTCGAAGCGGCCGGGCCTCAGCAGGGCTTGGTCCAGCACGTCGGGACGGTTCGTGGCGGCCACGATGATGACCCCCTCGTTGGCTTCGAAGCCGTCCATTTCCACCAGGAGCTGGTTGAGGGTCTGTTCCCGCTCCTCGTGGCCGCCCATGCTGCCCACGCCCCGGTTGCGGCCCACCGCGTCGATCTCGTCGATGAAAACGATGCAGGGGGCGTTCTTCTTGGCCTGTTCGAAGAGGTCGCGGACCCGGCTCGCGCCCACGCCCACGAAGAGCTCCACGAACTCGGACCCGGAGATGGAGAAGAAGGGGACCCCGGCCTCGCCGGCGATGGCCTTGGCCAGGAGGGTCTTGCCCGTTCCCGGAGCGCCCATGAGGAGGACGCCCTTGGGGATCTTCCCACCCAGCTTCTGGAACTTCTGGGGGTCCTTCAGGAAATCGATGATCTCGAAGAGCTCCTCCTTGACCTCCTCGATGCCGGCCACGTCCTTGAAGGTGACCTTGTTCTTGGGCTCGCTCACCATCCGGGCCTTGGACTTGCCGAAGGAAAAGGCCTTGTTCCCCCCCTGCTGCATCTGCCGCATGAAGAAGATCCAGAAGCCGATGATGAGGACCACGGGCAGGATGTAGAAGAGGGCGAAGAGGTACTGGGAGGTGTTGGGCTCGGCGGCCCGCACGTCCACCCCCTTGGCCACGAGGGCCGGCGTGTAGTTCTGCAGGTCCGGGGGCAGGTTCGTGACGTAGTTCGTGGTTCCGTCCACCGGCTCCTTGAGCTCGCCGCGGACGATGGTCCCCTTCACGAGGGCGCTCTTGACCTGGCCCGCCTGGACAAGGGAGTCGAAGCGGCTGAAGGGGAGTTCCGTCTCCTTGAGGGTGGCCTTTCGAAGGAGTCCGATGGAGACGGCGACGACGACGAAGATGAGGGCCCAGAGGAGGAGGTTTCTCAACTGCTGGTTCACAGAGGCTCCTTTATGCCGGACGTCCCTTGAGCTTCGGGCCAGGAAGGACGGTGTTTCCGCTCCGGCGGCGCGGCATCCGTATTAGATGCAGAACAGGCGGGCCCGTGACATCATTCCGGTTCCACCCAGGTGATGTAGGGCAGGTTCCGGTAGCGCTCCTCGAAGTCGAGGCCGTAGCCCACCACGAACTTGTCCGGGACCTTGAAGCCCCGGTAATGGACGGGGACGTCGATGCGCCGGGCCTCGGGCTTGTCGAGGAGGGCGCACACCTTGAGGGAGGCCGGCGCCCGCTCGGCCTCCAGGTGCTTGAGGAGGTAGTCCAGGGTGATCCCCGTGTCCACGATGTCCTCCACGATGAGCACGTGGCGCCCTGACAGGTCCATGCTGGACGTGAACAGGATGGTCGCGTGCTTTCCGTCCACCTGGCTCTTCATCTCGATGAGCGCCAGGCGCACGTCCCCCGGGATTCTCCGCATGAGATCCGACAGGAAGGGGATGGATCCCTTGAGGATGGCGCACAGAACGAGGGGCCGTGCCGCGTAATCCTGGACGATCTGCCGGGCGAGCTCCTCCACGCGCTGCTGGATCTGCCGCTCGGTGAACAGGATCCCCTGGGCGAGCTTCATAACTCCCTCCTCGGGCCGATTCGGATTCTCCGCCCTTCGACCCTCCCCTCCCAACCGCCCGGCAGGGGCACCGCCGCACCCGGCCGGCAGGTTCTCAGGGACCACAGGGCCCTCAGGTGGCGCTCCGTGAGGCCCCCGAGGTGTCCGCGGGCGGCGCGGATCCCCTCCCGGAGGGCGGCCAGCCCTTCGCCGTCCGTCCATTCCGCGAGGTCCGCGCATTCGTAATATAGTCCGTCCGCTTCCAAGGCCGCAACCGGCGGCCCTTTGGGCACGGACCCGCCGGAAGCCTCGGCGGCCAGCCGCGCGAGGGCGGCCAGTCGCCGGGAAAAGCCGGGAAGGGCCGCCTCCGCAACGGGGAGCACCTCCCGCCGGACGCGGTTTCGCAGGAAGCGGCGATCGGCGTTGGAGGAATCCTCAAGGTAGGACAGCCCGCAGGCCCGAGCCGCCTCGCGAAGCTCGTCCCCCGTCAGGCCGAGGGAGGGACGGACCACGCGGCCGTTCCGTTGGAGGATGCCCGCCAGCCCCTGGAGTCCGGTTCCCCGGGCGATCCGCAGGAGCACGGTCTCGGCCTGGTCGTCCAGGCTGTGGGCCGTGGCGATGAGGTCCCACGCCCCCCGTTTCCTCAGCCCCTCCAGAGAGGCGTAGCGCCCCGCCCGGGCCCAGGCCTCCACGCTCTCTCCCTGGGGCGGTCGGCCCCGGAGACGGGCGGAGGCGAAGGGCAGGCCGAGGCTCCGGGCCAGATCGCGGACGGCCCTCAGGTCCCGGTCCGCCTCGTCCCCGCGAAGGTTGTGGTGGACGTGGGCCACGCCCAGCTCCAGGTCGGGCCGGGGCCGGGCGGAGAGGAAGAGGGCCAGGAGCCCCACCGAGTCGCCTCCGCCCGAAACGGCCAGGAGGAGCCTCTCTCCGCCGGCCAGCCCGCTATCCTTCAACAACCGCCTGAATTTCTTGAGGGTAGGGTGGTGGCGGTGCAGGGACTTGAACCCCGGACACAACGGATATGAGCCGTTTGCTCTAACCAACTGAGCTACACCGCCACAATGGCGAAGTATAGGGCTGAAAGGCCCGCCGTGTCAACGCGCGCCGCCCCCGAGGCCTCATTCCTGGGCCCTCGCGCGAATGCGGCCGAGACGATCCTCTGCGGCTTCCCCGCAGATGCCCCGGCGGGAGAGGACCCGCTCGGCCACGGCGGCGGCGGCCTCCGCCTCGCCCGCCACCACCTCGGTGGCTCCCGCGGCCTTCAGGGCGGGGACGTCCAGGACGTACGGCGTCCGGGCCAGGATGGACAGGGAGGGGGCCGAGGCCCGGGCGGCCCGGACGGCCCGCGCGGTGGCGTCGGGGTCGTTCAGGAGGAGGACCAGTTCGGAGGCGTCGGCCACCCGCAGGTGGTGCAGGACCTCCTGCGACGTCACGTCGCCGAAGAGGACGGGGTGGCCCTTCTTTCTGGCGTGGCGGATGTTGTCCACGTTTAAATCCGCCACCACGTGGGGGATTCCGCAGGCCTTCAAGGCCGAAGCCAGCTCCTCCCCCGCCAGCCCGAATCCGGCCACGATGACGTGGCCCTCCATCCGGTCGGGAAGGCGGGACTCCTCCGGTCCCCGCACGCCGAGTAGGCGGGTGAGGGGCCGGATGCGCCCCATGCCCGCCGCCACGTGGGGTGCAAAGGCGAGGGCGAGAGGCGTCAGGACCATGGAGAGAATCACGGCCGCCGTGAGCCGTCCTTCCAGGAGGGGGTCCAGGAGGGGCGTGCCCCGGGCGGCCCGGATCAGCACGAAGGAGAATTCGCCCACCTGGCTGAGGGCGACGGCGGAGAGAACGGCCACGCGAAGGGGTAGGCGAAGGAGGGCCGCCGCGAGAAAGGTCAGCAGGAACTTCCCGAAAAGGATCGCCGCCAGTGGCCCTCCCACGCCGGCCCAGTCCCTCAGCAGGAGGCCCGGGTCGAGGGCCATGCCCACGGAGACGAAGAAAATCCCCGTGAGGGCCTCCCGGAAGGGGATGAGGTCCGAGGCGGCCTGGTGGCGGTAGCCCGTCCCGGCCACCACGAGGCCGCCGAGGAAGGCCCCCAGGGCCAGGGAGACGCCGGCCACGTTCGCCAGGAATGCCGTGCCCAGGCAGACCAGGAGGATGGCCAGGACAAAGAGGTCCTTCTCCCTCGTGCGGGCCACGAAGGCCATGAGGCGCGGCACGAGGAACCGGGCGCCGGCCACGACCCCCGCTACCACGGCAAAGGCCCGCGCGGCGGCGCCGAGGGCCGCTCCCAGGGAGCCCCCCTGGCCCGCCAGGAGGGGAATGGCCAGCATCATGGGCACCACGGAGAGGTCCTGGAAGACAAGGATGCCCAGGGTCAGGCGGCCGTGGGGCGCATCCAGCTCCCCGCGGGCCTGGAGCCCACGCAGGACCACGGCGGTGCTCGACACCGCCACGATGCACCCCAAGAAGACGGCCTGCCCCGGAGCCATGCCCAGGGAGAGCGCCACGGCGAAGACCGCGGCCATCGTGAGACCCACCTGGAAACCGCCCCCCAGGAGGATCGGCCTCCAGAGCCTCTTGAGGCGCTCGAGGGAAAGCTCCAGTCCGATTCCGAAGAGGAGGAGGACCACCCCGATCTCGGAGAGAAGCTCCACGCTGTGCGGATCGGAGACGAGGCCCAGGGCGCCGGGGCCGATGAGGACTCCCGCCAGCAGGAGACCCGCCACGGAGGGCAGTCCGGCGCGCTTGAGGACGCCGGCCACCAGGAGGGCGGCCGCCAGGATTACCAGGAGGTCTTGGAGGAGGGCCGCCGGGGCCACGTCAGCCTCCGTCCATCATCTGCCAGAGGTACCAGCAGGCGTAGGAGCGATAGGGCCTCCAACGGTCCCCCAAGGGTTCCGCCTCGGAGGGCGAGGGAAGGGCGGGGAGGTCCAGGACGCGCTGGAGGGCCTTGCGGACGCCCAGGTCGGCGGCGGGCCAGACGTCCGGGCGGCGCAGGGCGAAGATCAGGACCATGTGGGCGGTCCACGGGCCGATGCCTTTGACTCCCACCAGGGCCGCCTCCACCTCCCCGTCGGGGAGGCCCCCCAAGGCGTCCAAGTCGAGCCGCCCCGAGAGGACGGCGTCGGCCAGGTCCCGGAGGCTCGCCGTCTTGGCGCGGGACAGACCCACGGCCTTGAGTTCGGCGTCGGTGTGCTTCATCAGGCGCCTCGGGTTGGGAAACCCCTTCCCGCCCAAGGCCTTGAGGCGGTCGTAGATCACCTTGGCCACCTTGCCCGAGAGCTGCTGGCTTACGATGGCCTCCAGGAGGTTCGCCAGAAGATCCTCCCTCGAGTACTCGTGGAAGCGAGGCGGCCCTGTCCGAGCGATGAGGGCCCGCATCGCCGGATCCTTGCGGAGCCGTGCCAGGGCCCTCCGGTCCTGTGTGTCCATGGGGCCTCCTCCCGGCCAGGGTACCACGCCCCGGAGGGCGGCCCCCTCCGCCGGCATGGTACCCTGAGCGCCCGAGAAAGGAGGGCCCATGGCCACCGTCACGCTCCACACCAACCACGGAGACATCGCCCTGAAACTCTACGCGGACAAGGCCCCCAAGGCCTGCGAGAACTTCTCCACCCACGCCCGGAACGGCTTCTACGACGGCGTGATCTTCCACCGCGTCATCCAGAACTTCATGATCCAGGGAGGGGACCCCTCCGGCACCGGACGCGGAGGGAAGTCCATCTGGGGCGGCTCCTTCGAGGACGAGGTGCGCAACGGCCTGGCCTTCACGAAGAAGGGTCTCCTCGCCATGGCGAACGCCGGTCCCAACACCAACGGAAGCCAGTTCTTCATCACCCTGGCGCCCACGGCGTGGCTCAACAACAAGCACACGATCTTCGGCGAGGTGGAGAGCGGGATGGACGTGGTGGAGGCCATCGGCCGGTGCGCCAAGGGCCCCGGCGACCGGCCCCTTCAGGACGTGGTCATCGAGCGCTGCACCGTGGCGTGACGCGCCGGCGCGGGCCTCACGGGGCGCCTCCCGCGGGCTCTGCGCTGGGTCCGTAGGCCGGGGGGCGCCGGGCCTTGGCGGCCTGCTCAAAGGCGAAGGCGTACCGGATCAGGTCGGCTTCTCTCCAGGCTCCGCCCATGAAGGTGAGGCCCACGGGGAGGCCCATGACCTGCCCCGCGGGCACGGTGACGGCGGGATAGCCGGCCACGGCGGCGGGGGATGAGCTGGAGCCGCTCCAACTGTCCCCGTTCACCGGGTCCGTGAGGTGGGCCGGGCCGGAGGTGAGGGCCACGAGGGCGTCCAGGCGGTCCTTCGCCAGGGCCGCTCCGATTCCCTCGGGTCCCATGAGCCGCCGGTTCTTCTCCAGCGCCGCGAGATACTCCCGGTCGGTGAGGGGCCCCTTCGCCTCGGCTTCCTCGAAGATCTCCTGGCCGAAGAAGGGGAGTTCCCGGGTGGCGTGGGCGTTGTTGAAGGCGATGAGGTCCGCCAGGGTGCGGACCTTGGACCCGGGCCGCGAGGCAAGATAAGCATTGAGGTCGGCCTTGAACTCGTAGAGAAGGACCTCCATCTCGGATTCGTCCGTGCGGCCCAGGTTCGGAAGGGACACGGGGTCCACGACGACGGCGCCCGCGCGCCGGAGGGCCGCCACCGCCGCGTCCAGCACGGCTTCGCTCTTGGCCCCGAAGCCGAAGGCCTTCTCCCGCAGGACGCCGATGCGGGCTCCCTGGAGGGCCTCCGGCGAGAGTCCGGCGGCGTAGTCGGGCGATGCGCGTCCGGCGGAATCCCGGGAAGCCGGGTCCTCGGGGTCGGGAGCGGCGAGCACGGACAGCAGGGCGGCGGCGTCCGCCACCGTCCGGGCCATGGGGCCCGCCGTGTCCTGGGAGTGGGCGATGGGAATGATCCCGGACCGGCTCACGAGGCCCACCGTGGGCTTGATCCCCACGACGCCGCAGGCGGAGGCGGGAGAGACGATGGAGCCGTCGGTTTCGGTGCCCACGGCCAGGGCGCAGAGGCTCGCGGCCACCGCGACGGCGGAGCCCGAACTGGACCCCGAGGGGTTCCGGTCCAGGGCGTAGGGGTTTCGCGTCTGGCCGCCCCGGGCGCTCCACCCGCTTGTGGACCGGGTGGACCGGAAGTTGGCCCACTCGCTCAGGTTCGTCTTTCCCAACAGGACCGCCCCGGTCTGACGCAGGCGCCGCACGACGAAGGCGTCCCGGGCGGGCCGCGAGTCGGCGAGGGCCAGGGACCCCGCCGTGGTGAGCATCCCGTCGGCCGTGTCGAGGTTGTCCTTGATCAGGACCGGAACGCCGTGGAGTGGGCCCCGGGGACCCTTCTCGGCGCGCTCGCGGTCGAGGCCCCTGGCGATGGTGAGGGCGTCCGGGTTCACTTCGAGGACCGACCGCAGGCAGGGGCCGCCGCGGTCCATCTCCTCGATGCGCTTTAGGTACGCCGCCGTGAGCTCCTCCGACGTGAATCGGCCCTCGGCCATCCCGGCCTGAAGGTCCGCCAGGGCTACCTCCTCCACCTGGGGCAGGGCGCGGGAGGCCGGGGGCGTCGTCGTTTCCCTCGGCGCGCAGGTGGACCAGAGGGCCAGGGCCAGGAGCGGAAGCAGAGAAAGAGGTGGGACAGCGCGGCGCCGGGCGCCTCCGAAGAGGGGAAGGGGTCGCATGGAAAGGAGCGTATCCCGGCGGCCCTTCCGCTTCAATCCCTCGGTGACGTAGGTGGGGGGGTGGCGGCCTTCATGCCCCATTCGCGAAGGCCCGCGCGTTGACGGAGCCGCTTTAAAATCATATAATTATGAACCTTCCGGACCCGTGCCGGAGGGAGGGAGACCATGGCCGAGCAGGAGCGAAAGCGGAAAGTGACCGTCCGCATCGCCCACTCCTGGGAGGAGGCGGAGCGCCTCGACGACGAGTGGTGGGCCCAGTTCACGCCGGGCGAGAAAGCGGCCATGGTGTGGGGGCTAACGCTGGATGCCTGTGCCATCAAGGGGATCGCCCATGAGCCGAGACTACGCCGATCTTATTGCCGCATTAAACGAGCAAGGGGCTCGGTACCTGCTCGTGGGGGCATTTGCCGTCGCCTTTCATAGCCGTCCCCGCTTCACGAAAGACTTGGACATCTGGGTGGAGCCCACCGCTGAGAACGCTCGGAGGGTTTGCCGGGCATTGCTGTCCTTCGGCGCCCCGGCACGGCACGTGGAAGCGGTGAACTTGGCCTCCAAGGGGGAAGCCCTCCAAATTGGGGTGGCTCCGGCCCGTATTGACCTCCTAACCGACGTAGAACCCCTCGACTTCTCCACCTGCTGGGAACGCAGGGCCGAAGGCGTCTTCCTGGAACAATCGGCTTCCTATCTGGGGGTGGACGACCTTCTCATCTGCAAACGATTCTCGAACCGGCCGAAGGACCGGCTGGACGTCCGCATGCTGGAAAAGGCGCGCCTGGGGACGGGTTCCAAGGACAGGCGAACCAAGAAAAGGGAAAGGAAGATCTGAAATGAGCCACTACACCATCGTGTCCATGCCCGGGGACGGCATCGGAAAGGTCGTCCTCCCCGAAGCGATCCGTGTCCTCGAAAAGGCGGGATTCCCCGCGGACTACCTCCACGGCGACATCGGCTGGGATTTCTGGTGCGCCGAGGGCAACGCCCTTCCCGACCGCACGGTGAAGCTCCTCGAGCAGCACAAGCTGGGGCTCTTCGGGGCCATCACCTCCAAGCCCAAGTGGGACGCCGACGCGGAGCTGGAACCGCAATTGAAGGGCAAGGGTCTGGTTTACTACAGCCCCATCGTCACCATGCGCCAGAAGTTCAACCTCGACCTCTGCGTCCGCCCCTGCCGCTCCTTCCCCGGCAACCCCCTCAACTTCATCCGCAAGGGGCTTGACGGCGGTTTCGAGGAGCCCAAGATCGACGTCGTCATCTTCCGCCAGGGCACCGAGGGTTCCTACGCGGGGGTGGAGTGGACCAACCCGCCGCAGAACGTCCGCGACGCTTTCGCCACCCACAAGAAGTTCAAAACCTTCGCGGCGGCCAGGGGCGAAGACCTGGCCATCTCCACCCGCATCGTGACGCGTGAGGCCACCCGGCGACTCATCCGTGAGGCCTTCGAATACGCCAAGAAGTTCGGCTACAAGAGCGTCACCGTGGCCGAGAAACCCAACGTCCTGCGCGAGACCTCCGGCATGATCGAGTCGGAGGCGAGGGCCATCGCCAAGGAGTACCCCGGCATCGCGCTCTGGTCCGTGAACATCGACGCCATCATGATGTGGCTCACCAAGAACCCGGAGGACTACGGCGTCTTCGTCTGCGAGAACCTCTTCGGCGACATCCTTTCGGACGGCTTCGCGGGGCTGGTGGGGGGCCTGGGTTTCGCCGCCTCGGGGAACATCGGCGCCGAGTGCGCCGTCTTCGAGCCCACCCACGGGTCGGCCCCCAAGTACGAGAAGCTCAACCCCTCCATCGTGAACCCCATCGCCATGATCCTCTCCGCCGCCATGCTCTGCGACCACGTGGGCGAGCGGGACAAGGGCGACAGGATCCGGGAGGCCGTGGCCGCCGTGGTGAAGGAGGGCAAGGTCCGCTGCTACGACATGATGCGCATCCCCGGCGGTCCCAAGGTCTTCGAGCAGGGCGCCTGTACGACCCAGCAGATGACCGAGGCGATCCTCGAGAAGATGTAGCTTCGAAGAAGGCCTTCGGGGGAGGGGAGTAGGGGAGTAGGGGAGTAGGTCAGTAGGTTAGTAGGTTAGTAGGGGAGTAGGTCAGTAGGTCAGTAGGGGAGTAGGGGAGTAGGGAAAGATGGCCCGCTCGACGCGTCGAGCGGTGATGAACCGCCTCGCGGGGCGAACGCGCGATTCCACGCGGCCCGCGAAAGAGTGTGAGGAGACAGCATGAAGACGTCGGAAATCGTGGACCTGCTCCAGCCCTGGATCGGACGGATCGGGGACGAGGAGCTTCGCGGCAAAGTGGTGGAGACCTTCGAACTGGCGCTCAACCGCAGCGGATTCAAGAGCAAGGCGGCCTTTCTCAAGATGCCCTTCACGCTCCTGGCCGACTGCAAGGGCATAACCTTCCTGGAGCACACCCTGGCGGTGACGGCCGGGGCCGTGGGCCTCTACCAGGGCCAGGCGGCCCACTACCGGTCCATGCCCTACGCGGTGGACATGGACCGCTTGGTGGCGGGCTCGCTCCTCCACGACGTGGGCAAGATCCTGGAGATCGAGCCCGACGGGAAGGGAGGCTACCGGAAAAGCCGGAGCGGAATGTGCTTGCGCCATCCCCTGTCGGGTTTGGCCCTGGCCGCCGAGGCGGGCCTGCCCGAGGAGGTTCTCAACTGCATCGGCTGCCACGCCAAGGAGGGGGAGGGCGCCCCCAAGACGGTGGAGACGATCCTCATCCACCAGGCCGACTTCGCCACCTTCGACCCCCTCGTCATGCTCCAGAGGGGCACGCTGATCATTTAGGGAAGAACCACAATGAGGCAGTGAGACATTGAGAATAGGACGGAGAGGGCCTCCTCGCTGCCTCACCGTCTCACCGTTCTGACAGAGGTGAATTCATGCCCCAGACGATGATCGAGAAAATTCTGGCTGCGCACTCGGGGCGGGACCGCGTGATCCCGGGCGAGATCGTGGACGTCGCCATCGACGCCCGCGTGGCACGGGACTTCGGTGGCGCCAACGTGGTGAAGAATCTCCTGGACCACGGCCTCGAGGTGGCCGATCCGTCGCGCACGGCCTTCACCTTCGACTGCAACCCCACGGGTTCGGACCAGAAGTACGCAGCCAACCAGCAGGCCTGCCGCGTCTTCGCGCGCGAGCGGGGCATCCGCGTTTTCGACATCGACAGGGGCATCGGCACCCACGTGTCCCTCGACGGTGGGCTCGCCTGGCCGGGATCCACCTTCGTCTCCACCGACTCCCACGCGAACATCCTGGGCGCCATCGGGGCCTTCGGCCAGGGGCTCGGGGATGTGGACATGGCGGCGGCCTGGGCCCACGGGAAGATCTGGTTCAAGGTTCCACCCACGGTGCGCATCGAGCTGCGCGGCGAGCCCTCGCCCTCGGCCTCGCCCAAGGACGTGGCCCTGGCCATGCTGCGCCGCTTCGGAGCCAACGGTCTGTTGGGCTGCGCGGCGGAGCTCTGCGGTGAATACGCGGAGACGCTGGACCTGGCGGGGCGCATCACCATCGCCAGCCTGGCCACCGAGATGGGAGCGATCCTCCTGCTCTTTCCCCCCAGCGCCGCCGTGGTGGACCACTGCCGTCGGGCCACGGGGCGGGACGACTGGAACCCGGTCTTCGCCGACCCGGGCGCCGTCTACGAGCGAACCGACGGGGTGGACATCGAGGGACTTGGGCCCATGGTGGCCCGGCCCGGCCATCCCGAGGACGCCGTGGCCCTCGACGAAGTGAAGGGGCGGAAAATCGACTCGGTCTTCATCGGCTCCTGCACCAACGGTCGCTACGAGGACCTCGAGGAGGCGGCCCGGGTCCTGAGGGGCCGGAAGGTGGCGCCCGGCGTAGTGCTCAAGGTGGTCCCCTCTACCGACGCCATGTGGCGGAGGGCCATGCGCGAGGGCCTCTTCGACGTCTTCAAGGAGGCGGGGGCCCTCATCTCCAACGCCGGCTGCGGGGGGTGCGCCGCGGGGCAGGTGGGCCAGAACGGCCCCGGAGAGGTCACCATCTCCACGGGCAATCGCAACTTCGCGGGCAAGCAAGGCATGGGCGAAGTCTACCTCGCCAGCCCGGCCGTGGCGGCGGCATCGGCCGTGGCCGGCGTCCTGACGGATCCCGCGCACATCCCGGCGGAGCCCGCCATCTGGAAGCCCGCCCGGCCCAAAGCGGCTTCCGCCTCAAAGGTCGCTCCCGCGGCGCGCGCCCCAAGGCCCCTGGTGGTAATGGGGCGCGTGTGGGTCATCCGGAAGGACAACATCGACACGGACATGATCTTTCACAACCGCCACCTCGCCATCACGCGGATCGAGGAGATGGGCCCCCACGCCTTCGGCAACCTCGCGGGATGGGAGGACTTCGCCTCCAAGGCCCGGCCCGGAGACATCGTGGTGACGGGCGCCAATTTCGGCGCGGGCTCCTCGCGCCAGCAGGCCGTGGACTGCTTCAAGGCCCTGGGCGTCGGCGCCATTGTGGCCAAGTCCTTCGGGGCCATCTACGAACGCAACGCCATCAACGCGGGCTTTCCCATCGTGACGAGCGCCCTGTGCGATACGGACATCCGGGACGGTGAGGAGATCACCGTGGACTTCGTAAAGGGGACCATCACGCGGGCCGATGGATCCGCGGTGCAGGCCCAGCCGTGGCCCGAGGTGCAGATCGCCACCTACCTCCGCGGCGGTTTGCTGGGATGAAGGGCCAGTCTAAAGTGAGGCAGTGAGGCAGTGAGAACTCCGTGTGTTGGGGAAAGGAACGCCTTTCACCGCCTCCCTGTGAACCTTGGGGTGCAGAATGGCCAAGACGTTTGCGGAAAAGGTTCTGGCGCGGAAGGCGGGGTTGGCGGGAGTATCTTAGAGAAGAGGAGGCCGGGGCCATGAACGCGAAGATCCAGGTGGAGAGGGACGCCCTGGCGGCCTTCTGCCGGAAGCACCATATCGCGAAGCTCTCTTTTTTTGGGTCGGTGCTCCGCGACGATTTCGCGCCGCAAAGCGACGTAGACGTGCTCGTGGAGTTCGAGGCGGACCACGTGCCCGGCCTGCTGGCCTTCTGTGGAATGGAGGAGGAGCTCTCGAAAATCCTCGACGGACGCCGCATTGACCTTCTGACACCCGCCTCCCTCAGCCCTCGTTTGAAGCCGCGGGTTCTTTCCTCGGCCGAGGTGCAGTATGCGGAAGGATGACCAGCTCTTTCTGGGGCACATTCTTGATGCGGCGAACCACGCTACGAACCTGGTTCGCGGAAAGTCGCGCGATGACCTGAATCACGACATGGCGCTTCGCTTTGCGCTCCCGCATTTGGTGCAGATCATCGGAGAAGCAGCACGCCGGCTCTCTGCGGAATTCATGGCGGACCATCCGGAGATCCCTTGGAAAACCATGATCGGAATGCGCCACAAGATCGTGCACGATTACTTCGGGGTGGATATGGACCTCGTTTGGAAAACGGTCACGGAAGAGCTGCCGCCTCTCCTCTCCAAGCTTCAGAAGATCGTACCGTGAGCACAAGATTCCCGCCGCGGCGGGAGCGAAGTGCGGGCCCAGCCGTGGCCCGAGGTGCAGATCGCCACCTACCTCCGCGGCGGCCTGCTGGGGTGACAGGGCAATCCAACCGCGTAGGCGCGGAGACGCGGAGGCAAGAATCAGCGAGCGGGAAGGGAATGCCTTTGGAGAAGAGCGAAAGAAGATGGCCGCAGGGTTCGACTGTGGGCAGAGCAGAAGATGAGAGACTGGCGCTGACGGTGGTTCGTGGACTGCCGGGTCTTTCACGAAAGGCCCGGCTCCGCGCCTCCGCGTCTCCGCGGTGAGTCATCGAGGTGGACTATGGCCAAGACGTTTGATGAAGGACCAGTCTAAAGTGAGGCAGTGAGGCAGTGAGGCAGTGAGAACTCCGTGTGTTGGGGAAAGGAACGCCTTTCACCGCCTCACCGCCTCCCTGTCAACCTTGGGGTGCAGAATGGCCAAGACGTTTGCTGAAAAGGTTCTGGCGCGGAAGGCGGGGCTTCCCGCGCGGTCCTTTGGTTGCTTCCTGGAGTAACGCTGAGTGGAACCGCGGAGAGGTGAGCCCATTACTTAAAGGGGAAACATATGGGCAGGAAAAAGGTGGCAGAACGAGCCAATTCACCCTTGAGCTTGGAAGAATCGGCGATTCAGCTGAAAAAGGCGTTCAACAAAGCTGGTTTTTCATCGTTGAAGCAACTTGCAGAAAAGCTAGGCATGAACTACAGCACCATTAAGCACTACTTCGAAGGGCACTATTTGCCCCCAACGAAAGTGCGAGACCTCATCCTACGGGTTCTCGACGAATCTTCTCATGGCGTTGGCTCAGAATCCGAGCCACGAAGCGAAAGGCCCACACAGAAGGCACTGCAGGCGTTTGGGGATTTCGTGGAAGCGAAACGCCGCGCTCAGCTACTGCAATGTGCGATGATGCTGGCGATGGATCACCTGCGGTACTTTAGGGATGCCTCTGAAGCCGAACGAGGCGTGTTGAAGGCCGCTATCCAGGGCAAAGAGGTCGGCCATTTCACGTCTTTGTTCGGATCGCTTTATGATGAAGAACACCTTAAGGCATGGAAAGCCTTTTCCGAGTAGGAGGGGCAGATGCGCATTCCGCTTTCAATTGGAGACGAGCCCTCGGCGATTCGACTAATCCAGAATTCGCAAACCGATCCTTACAAAGCCCTTGCCGAACTTGTCGAGAATGCAATTGACGCGGGAGCGCACAACTGTGTGATAACCAGAAAGAAGACCAAGGGCCAGCATGGGATTTACGTACGTGACGACGGGCACGGATTCCCGCCAGATGATAAGGGAACACCAGACTTTCGACGCGCTGCAACGGCCATCTGCGATTCGATCAAGAGGCGACTTCCAGAAAAGGATCGTGCGACGATTCAAGGACAGTATGGCATAGGTTTGTTAGGGTTTGCCGCGATCGGGGAATCGTTAACCATTCGCTCAAGAGCGAATTCCTCTAAAGTCGCTTCCTTCCAGATTCAGAGCGGGAACGTGGATGCTAACATAGAAGACCCCTCTGAAGATCCGTCCTTCCCGCAGGGTACGGAGCTGCACGTCTGGCCCATACACAAAGAGGTCCAATCAAGACTCACTCCTCCAAAGATTGCCAAGTACCTTGGCGAGGAACTTCGCGATCGCATCAAGCAGACCAACGTGAACATCATCGTGGCTGATCCTCATGCAAAGACGAGCTTGAAAGTAACCCCAAGGGAGTTTGAAGGCGAGCGACTGAGGAATTTCGACAAGGTGATGAGCCGCCTCGGAAGCAACGTTCACTTTCACCTCTATGTTGTTAACAGAGGAGAAGTCGGGCAAGTCTACGTAAGCCGGGGAGGCACACGGATTATTGACAGCCTTGTGGACATCCCGGAATTCGCACGCGCTCCGTGGGATCGCGGTCTCCTCGAGGGGTACATCGAGTTTAAGGCTCTGAATATTTCTCCCGCCGCAAGAAGAGGGATTCAGCCAGACGATGCTTTCGCGGCTTTTGTCCAAGCCTGCAGAAGCATTGAACCGCAACTCACCAAGGTGCTTGATGACGTCGAGAAGAAGCGCAAGGAAACGGCAAACCCTGCCATGATGCGAAAGATTCAAGAGACATTCAAAGAAGTCATGAAGGAGCTTGGCGCTGAATACACTTGGTTTGACGGGCCTCAAGGAGGACGTATTCCAAAGGAGTTGTCTAGACCTGGGGCAAGCCGGAAAGGCTATAGACTATCTTCCGGGCCGCTGCACGAAGTCAGAATTCTCCCAAAAATCGGCCAGGTCCGGCCCAACGAAACCAAGCGATTTGAAGCTCGTGCTTTGGATCCACAAGGTGCCGTAATCCCCCTTGGGGTCAGGTACTGCTGGTCGCTCGATGAGCAGGTAGGCAGTATCAAACCATCGGGAAGCGAAGTGTTTTTTTCGGCCGGAGAAAGCGAGGATCAAGCAAAGCTAAGTGTTAGGGCTCAGCTGGGTCAAGATGTTGCGGAGGGGGAAGCGGTTGTCCTCATCCTCAAGTTCCTCAAGCCGGACAGCGGGGTTTCTCTAAATCTCACCCCCGAACACGATCCCCGAGGAATCTGGCGGAGCATGCTCCTTGAGGAGATCCAGCAAATTCAATATAATACTGCCCATCCCGATTATGTAGCAGTTTCAAAGAAAGGGGAAGGCCGAGTTTTCCGCTACATTGTCCAGCTCGTAGCCCGCCATCTGGTATTGCGTAATTTCCCGGGGGCGAGCGCTGAGGAACTGATGGAGAGAATGCTCGAGACACTAGGGAAGATTGAGTGTCATATCTAAGGTCTCTTCTCCGCGCATCCGCGTCTCCGCAGTGAAGAAGGCTGCTGACTAGGATCCGCGGTGCAGGCCCAACCGTGGCCCGACGCTCAGGTCCAGACCTACCTCCGCGGCGGCCTGCTGGGGTGACAGGGCAATCCAACCGCGGAGGCGCGGAGACGCGGAGGCAAGAATCAGCGAGCGGGAAGGGAATGCCTTTGGAGAAGAGCGAAAGAAGATGGCCGCAGGGTTCGACTGTGGGCAGAGCAGAAGATGAGAGACTGGCGCTGACGGTGGTTCGTGGACTGCCGGGTCTTTCACGAAAGGCCCGGCTCCGCGCCTCCGCGTCTCCGCGGTGAGTCATCGAGGTGGACTATGGCCAAGACGTTTGCGGAAAAGGTGCTGGCGAGGAAGGCGGGGCTGGCGGAGGTTGTGCCGGGCCAGATCGTGACGGTGCGGCCCGATCATCTCCTGACGCACGACAACACCAGCGCCATCGTCGGCAAGATCGCCGAGGACCTGAAGACCTACGGCCTCGTAAGCCGCGACCTTCCCGTCATCGCCATCGACCACGTGGTGCCGGCGGTGGACGAGAAGACGGCCCTGGGCCACGCCAAGATCCGCGCGTTCGTGAAGGACTACGGCGTCAGGCACTTTTTCGACGTGGGGGAGGGGGTCTGCCACCAGCTCATGGTGGAGAAGGGCCTCGCACTTCCTGGCTCGCTCGTTCTCGGCTCCGACAGCCACACCTGCACCTACGGCGCCTTGAACGCCTTCGCCACGGGCATCGACCGCACCGAGGCGGCGGTCCTCCTCCTCACGGGAGAGACGTGGCTCAAGGTCCCGGAGACCATCCGGGTCTCCCTGAAGGGCACCTTCCCCCTGGGGGTCATGGGCAAGGACCTCGTCCTGAGGATCATCGGCGACATCGGCGCCGACGGCGCCAACTACCAGGCCGTGGAGTTCCACGGTGACCTCGCCGGCCTTCCGCAGGACGACCGCTTCACGGTGGCCAACATGGGCATCGAGATGGGCGCCAAGCTGGCGGTCTTCCCGGTGGACGCCGCCACCGAGGCGTACCTTCGGGGCCATGCTCCCGGCGCGGCCTACGAAGCCGTCTGGGCCGACGCGGACGCTTCCTATTGCCGGGAGCTGAATTACGACATCTCGACCTTGGAACCGGTGGTGGCCAAGCCCCACACGGTGGACAACGTGGCCCCCGTCTCCGAGGTCCTGGGCCTCCCCATCCACCAGGCCTACCTGGGCACCTGCACCAACGGGCGCTTGAGCGACCTGCAGGCCGCGGCGGCGATCCTCAAGGGCAAGCACATCGCCGCGGGCGTGAGACTCCTCGTGATCCCCGCGAGCCGGAGCGTCTTCCAGGGGGCCATCGCCGACGGCACCCTGGCCACGCTCGTAGAGGCCGGTGCTATGGTAGGGCCGCCGGGCTGCGGGCCGTGCCTGGGGGCCCACCAGGGCCTGCTGGCCCCCGGCGAACGGTGCATTTCGTCGAGCAACCGGAACTTCCAGGGGCGCATGGGAAGCAAGGAGGCCGAGGTCTTCCTCGGAAGCCCCCTCACCGTCGCCGCCTCGGCCCTCACCGGCGTCCTCACCGACCCGAGGGATATAATCTAACCGCAGAGACGCTGAGACGCGGAGGAGAAACTCATGTCAGAAGAGGGGAAACCTCCCGCGAAGGAAGAGGCGCTCTTCGATCTGCTCACGGAGAAAGTCATTGGAGCTGCCATTGAGGTTCATCGTGTTCTTGGCCCAGGCCTTCTCGAATCGGCCTATGAGGAATGCCTCTGCCATGAATTGAAGCTCCGCGGCTTGCCATTTGAAAGGCAGGTGCCACTTCCGGTTTCCTACAAGGGCGTCAAGCTCGACTGCGGCTATCGAATGGACTTGGTTGTCTCCCGATCCCTGGTCGTTGAACTCAAGACCGTGGATCGCCTCCAGAAGGTCCATGAAGCCCAGTTGCTCACTTACATGCGTCTGGGCGGCATTCAAAGAGGGCTGCTGCTTAATTTTCACAGCGAGCTGATGAAGGGAGGCCTCAAGCGGCTGGTCTTGAACTATCAACGACACTCCGCGCCTCCGCGTCTCCGCGGTTAGAATGCGTTAGGAGTCAAGGATGAACGTTTTCAAGTACGGAGACGACGTCAACACGGACCTGCTTTTCCCGGGCAGGTATACGTATACGTGCAGCAAGGCGGAGGAGATCCTGCCGCACCTGCTGGAGGACCTGGACAAGGAGTTCGCGAGGAAGGTCCGTCCCGGCGACGTGATCCTCGCGGGGAAGAACTTCGGGTGCGGCTCAAGCCGTGAGCAGCCCGCCCTGGGCCTCAAGGCGGCCGGCATCCAGGCCGTGGTGGCGGGGAGCTTCGCCCGCATCTTCTTCCGCGCCGCCACGAACCAGGGGCTCCTCCTCGTGGAGTGCCCTCAGGCCGTGGAGGCTTGGCGGGAGGGCGACGAAGTCTTGCTGGACGTGGGCGCGGGCACCATCACCGTCGGCGGCCGGACCTTCACCTTCCCGGCCCTGCCTCCCGAGATGCTCGCCATCCGCGACGCCGGAGGCCTGCTTCCCTACGCCCGGAAGCGCTTGCACGAGACGAAAGGAAAATGAACGGTGAGGCAGGCAGGCGGTAAGAAGGATCGAGAAGAGCCCCTTTCTCACTGCCTCACCGTCTCCCTGTAGACCATCAAGGGGGTCTTCATGACAACGATCGCGGAAGCGGGACGAAGGGGCGACAAGGTCAGGTCGGACTGCTGGGTTCAGGTGGCGCCGAAGGCGCGCGGCGGGCTGAAGCTCTCCGTGACGACGAAAGTGGAGGCCATGTACGGTGATGCCGTGCGGGCCACGTGCGGAAAGGCCCTTGATGCCCTCGGCGTGCGTCACGCCGCCGTAACGGTGGAGGACTTCGGGGCGCTGGACTTCGTCCTCATGGCCCGCGTCGAGGCCGCGGTGAAGCGGGCCGGCCTGGGGGAAGGCCGGGAGTACCTCCCCGAGCCCGGACCCGGTTTCGGGGCCCCGAGCCGGCGAGAGCGATTCCGGCGCTCGCGCCTCTACCTGCCGGGCAACGAACCCAAGTTCTTTCTCAACGCGGCCCTCCACGAGCCCGACGGGGTCATCCTGGACCTGGAGGATTCGGTGGCGCCGAGCGAGAAGGACGCGGCCCGGCTCCTGGTCCGCAACGCCCTGAGAGCCGTGGACTTCGGCAAGAGCGAACGGATGGTGCGCATCAACCAGGGGGAGCTCGGGCTGCTCGACCTGGAGGCGGTGGCGCCCCAGAACGTCCACGTGATCCTCATCCCCAAGGTGGAAACGGCGGAGCACGTGCGCGCCGTAGACGCCCGCGCCAAGAAGCTGGCCGCCGATGCGGGGCTCAAGCAGGCGCCCTTCCTCATGCCCATCATCGAGAGCGCGCTGGGCTGCTTCGAGGCCGCCACCATCGCCTCGGCCAGCCCCAACGTGGTCGCCCTCACCATCGGCCTGGAGGACTACACCGCGGACATCGGCGCCCAGCGCACGCAGGAGGGCCGCGAGTCCTTCTGGGCGCGGTCGGTCGTCGTGAACGCGGCGCGCGCCGCCGGCGTCACCCCCATCGACACGGTTTTCTCCGACGTGAACGACGTGGAGGGCCTCCGCCAGGCGTGCCTGGAGGCCAAGAGCCTCGGCTTCGAGGGCAAGGGCTGCATCCACCCGCGCCAGGTGCCCGTCGTCCACGAGGCCTTCGCGCCGAGCGGCGAGGAGATCGCGAAGGCCCGGCGCATCGTCCTGGCCTTCGAGAAGGCCGAGCGCGACAAGCTCGGCGTCGTCAGCCTCGGCTCCAAGATGATCGACCCGCCCGTCGTCAAGCGCGCCCTGCGCACCGTCCGCATGGCCGAAGCCCTTGGCCTTCTGCCCACGGGCTGGAGAAAAGAACGATAATGTAACCACACCTCCGATGCGCGTGGATCGCTCTTTCCCGGCAGGTGAGCCAAAACAGCTTTGTGATGCACGGACCGCTGCACCCTTGCCTTGAAGTGGTTGTCCTGGCCCATCACCGGGTAAACGTGAATGCAACCGATTCGCGTCCATCGGGGTTCAGAACGGTCAGGGTAACGGGTTCTCCTTTCGGCAGCATGGCCTTCAGGCCTCCGCCCTTGGCCACGACCCGTGTTCGACCCTTCGAGTCTGCCCCTTTGTACGTCGTCTTCTTCGCGGCGGTGCCATGGATCAAGAGGGTGCTTCCGTCCTCGAAGTTCCGGCCGGTCACCTTCAGCCGAAAGGGACTTTGGAGCTTCTCACACCTGTCCAAAATGGCAATTGAAAGGAAGTGCCTCCTCTGTTGTAGGCT
>CAZPSH010000023.1:0-41414 GCA_964589625.1 uncultured Thermoanaerobaculia bacterium | reverse complement strand
CAGAGCACACAGAGGACACAGAGGGGGCTCTGGAAAAAGAAAGGCCCCTGAAAAAGGGGTGGCCTGTCCCTGATTTTCTGTTGGGGCGCCTCTCCTCGCCTTCCGCCGTTTTGGGTTCGGGTCTTCGGCGGGCCGCTCCCTGACTCACCCTCTCTGGTAGACGTCCTCGACCCGGACGATGTCGGACTCCTCCGAGTCGCCGATCCAGAGCTCCAGCACGCGGGCCGGTTTGTCCCCCACGCCGCGGGCCCGGTGGCGCGTTCCCTTGGAGATCCAGACCTCCTCGCCCGGAGCGGGCCGCCAGATCCGGTCTCCCACGGTCATCTCGAGGCCCTCGTCGAGGACGAGCCAGAACTCGTCCCGCCCGTGGTGGTACTGGAGGGACAGGACGCCGCCCGGATTCACGGCGATGATCTTGATGCTCGACACGCCCTGGTGGGGAAATCGGCGGAACAGGCCCCAGGGCCTCACGTCGTGGAGGATCCGGGACTGGAACTCCTCCAGGTTCTTCGGCGCTTCCTCGCTCATGACTTCACCCTTTCCAACGCACCCGGTCCGGTTCCCTTCGCTACCCGCCCCTCGCCGCCCCTGCCCTACCTCGACTCTTCGTACATCCTCAGGAGGGCTCCGAGCCAGGAGAGGGTGGACTCGGCACCCTGGTTCTGGCTCACTCCCGTGCGCTGGAGCCCGTCGTGGCAGCCGTGGGTGGTGTAGTTCACGAGGGCCACCGAGAGGTCGTTGACACCGAGGAACCAGTGGAAGCAACGCCGCATGGCCTCGTACCATTTCCGGTCACCGGTGGCTTTGAGGGCTTCGTGGCAGGCGGAAAGGAGGGCGCCCGCCTCGATGGGCTGCTGGTCGAAGCGGACCTTCTTCTTTCCCTTCTCGAACCACCCCTGGTTGCCAATGAGGGAGAGGACGCCCGTGTTGGCATCGGTCTGGACGTCGAGGAGCCACTGGAGCGAGTGGAGGCTCGCCTTCAAGGTCCCCTCGGGGCTGGTCACCTTCTCCGCCACGATGAGGGCCTTGCAGAGCCGCGCGTTGTCGTAGGTGAGCTTGGGCTCGCACCAGGGCCACTCCTCGGTGGCGTTCTCCTCGAAGAGGCGGATGAGGCGCCGCGACATCTCCTGCCGCAGGTCCCTCACCTCTCGGGCGCCGCCGAAGCGCTTGAGGTACCGGTCGCAGCCCAGGATGACCCAGGCCCAGGCGCGGGGGGAGGTGAAGGAGGCGAGGGGCGGCAGGGCCTTTCCGAAGAGTTCCATGGCAATCCCGGAGATGGCGTCGTTGGGGGCCAGGACGAGGGCGTCGGCCAGGGCGGCGAGGGCCCGGCCCTGGCAGTCTTCGGAACCCACCTCGTCGAGCCAGCGCCGGTCGAAGCCCATCTCGTTCCGGAACCGGTTCGTCCCGGTGTCGAGGGCATCGAGCAGAAAGGCCATGTAGGTCGTGGCCATGGGCAGGACCGAATCGTCCTGGAAGAGGGCGTGGTACCTAACCACGAACCGCAGGGCCCTCGCGTTGTCGTCCGTGGTGTACCCGTGCTTGCGCCAGGGCGTGGCGAAGACGGCGTGCTGGAGCAGGCCGGTGTCGTCCGTGAGCGTCCTCAAGTGGTCCAGGCGCATTTCGGGCAGACCGGAGGGCACGGACCGCACCGTCGCCGCTCGCGTGAGCCCCACCCGGGCTGCCTGCTGAAAGACCTCCACATAGCGGCCGCCGATCTCCTTCCACACCATGGTGCGCCCGAACTGGTAGGCCCGCTTGCGCATCTGGTTGCAGGAGACTTCGTCGTCGAGGAGGGAGGCGAGCCGCTCGGCCATGGCCTCCGCGTCCCCGAAGGGGACCAGGAGGCCGCGCCCATCGGCCAGGAGCTCCTCCGCGTACCAGTAGGGCGTGGAAACGATGGCCTTGCCGCAGCCGAGGGCGAAGGAGAGGGTCCCCGAGGACATCTGCTCCTTGGCGAGGTAGGGCGTGATGTAGAAGTCGGCCATCTGGAGGAATTCCGTGAGCTGTTCCTCGGAGACGAAACGGTCGTAGAAGACCACGTTGTCCTTGATGCCGAGGCGCTCGGCCCTCTGCTGAAGGGAAAGCCGGTAGGCCTCGCCGTGGTGTCGCTTGACGTCCGGGTGGGTGGCGCCGAGAATCACGTACACCAGGTTGGGGTGGCGGGGCACGACGCGGGCCACGGCGTCGATGGCGTGTTCGATGCCCTTGCCCGGGCCGATGAGCCCGAAGGTCAGGAGGACCTTCTTCCCCTCCACCTGGAACTGGTCCTTGTAGAAGGCCGGATCCAGGTAGGGCACGTCGGGGACGCCGTGGTAGATGTGGACCACCTTCTCCCGGGGGACGCCGTAGACCTCCTCCAGGACGGGAACGGCCTTCTTGGCGATGACGACCACGGCCGAGGAGGCCTCGCAGACCTGGGCAAGGACCCTCCGCTGGCCCTCGCTCGGACTCGTCAGCACCGTGTGGAGGGTGGTCACCACGGGCTTGCGCAGGCCCTCCAGGAGGTCCAGGACGTTCCGCCCGTCGTCCCCGCCGAAGATCCCGTACTCGTGCTGGAGGCTCACCACGTCGAAGGGAGAGATGTTGAGAAACTCCGCCGCCTCCAGGTAGTCGCGCTTCAGCGGCTGGCGCACCACGAAATCCACCTCCGGACCGTAGCGGAAGGCGTCGGCCGGATTGTGCATGGCCACCACCCGAAGCCGGGGGTCCTCGCCGAAGAGGCGGTCCGTGGCGGCGGCCACCGAGCGCCCCAGGTCGTGGGTGAAGGTCGCGATGCCGCACAGGCGCGGGATGTAGGTTCCGATGAAGGCGACGGACAGGGGTCTCATGCATCCCTCCCAGGGGGCGTAGTTCAAGGCGAATGGGCTACAGTATAGCAGGTGCCGCAGGGAACGGCGCGGGCCCGGCCTTTCCATCGTTCCCACTTCTCCGCCTTCCGCCTGATTCGCCCATTCCAAGTCCGAAATCCCCCTTCCGAAATCCCCCACCCGACCTCCCCTCTTCCTCCCGCCGGCTTTTTTCTGTATGCTTCCGATTCGCCGGCGACGGGCCGGCCCTCGGAGGGCTCTTCTCCCCCATGAACGGCGACCGCTTCCACCAGCTCGGCGTGAACCTCTTCACCCGCCATCCCCGGAACCCCATTCTGACCACGGCGAGCCTCCCCTATCCCGCCAACTCCATCTTCAACGCGGGCGCGGCGAAGGTGGGGGGATCCACGATCCTCCTGGCGCGCGTGGAGGACCTGAGGGGGATCTCCCACCTCACGGTCCTGCGGAGCCTGGACGGGGAGTCGGGCTGGACCTGCGAGGGCCCTTCCTTTCTGCCCGACCCCGGGGCCCACCCCGAGGAACTCTGGGGCATCGAGGATCCGCGCGTCACCCGCCTGGAGGAACTCGGCGCCTGGGCCGTCACCTACACGGCCTATTCGAGCCGCGGGCCCCTCGTTTCCCTGGCCCTCACGCCGGATTTCCGGTCCTTCGAGCGCCGAGGGCCCATCTGCCAGCCCGACGACAAGAACGCGGCCCTCTTCCCGAAGCGCTTCGGCGGACAGTGGGCCCTTCTCCACCGTCCCACGACCAAGGGGCAGGAGGCCAACGTGTGGCTCTCCTTCTCCGAGGACCTGAAGCATTGGGGCGACCCCACCCGCCTCCTCGAGTGCCGCCAGGGAGCGTGGTGGGACAGCGCCCGCATCGGTACCTGCCCGCCCCCCCTGGAGACCCCCCACGGGTGGCTCCTCTGCTACCACGGGGTCCGCAACACCGTGTCCGGCGCCATCTACCGCCTCGGGCTGGCCCTTCTGGACCTCGAGGACCCCCGCCGGGTCCTGCGGCGCAGCGAGGACTGGGTCTTCGGCCCCCGGGAACCGTACGAGCTCGCGGGGGACGTCCCCAACGTGGTCTTTCCCTGCGGGTGGGTCCACGATCCGGCCACGGACCGGCTCTCCCTGTACTACGGCGCGGCCGACACGTGCATCGCATTGGCCACGGCCCGCCTCTCCGAGGTGATGGACTACGTCCTGAACTGCCCCGAGCCCTGACGCTCCGCGGCCCCCGCGCCGGTGAAAAACGTGTGGACGGACCGTCTGAGGGCCGCGGGCCCCGAGGAGACGAGCGGGGAGGAACACCCGGCCTTCCGGGCCGCGGCGGACCCTCGCACTCCCCTCGGAGGCGTGGAGGACGCCCAGATCCGGGGGGCCCTGGAGGCCGCCATGGCGCATCTCCCGCGGGCCCAGCGAGAGGCCCTCCACCTCTTTTACTGGGACGACCTCTCGGTGGAGGAGGTGGCCCAGGCCCTTTCAGTCCCCGAGGGCACCGTCAAGACCCTTCTCTTCCGCGGCCGTAGGCGCACCCATCAGAAGTGGGGGAGAGGCGCCCTGAACCGAGCTTGGCAGGCCGGCCCGCCCTTCGAGACGCACAGAGTCGCAAGAGGAGCCGGAGAAAGAAAGGCCCGCCCCTCGGGGCGGGCCTTTTTGCCTTCTCAGCCGTCCCATCAGGCCAGGGGGTGCGGGAGGGCCCGCTTTCCCGACCGGAGGAGGTCCTTCACGATGCCCATGGTGCCGTCCGTGATCTCCATGGACTTCGCGCCTTCCTTCTGAATGCCCGTGAGGGCCCGGATCGCGTCCACGTTCTCCGGCACCACGATGGACATGTTGTGGACCTGGTAGAAAAGGTAGAGTTCGTTCCCGCAGGTGTCCAGGATGTCCTCCCAAACCACCACCTCCCACATGTCCCCTCTGGACCGGCCGAGGTCGTGGACCAGTTCCACGTTGCAGTTCAGGGCCGTCACCCCGTCGGCGGCGCGGACGAAGGCCAGGCGGGGGGTGTTCATGAGGATCTCGAGCACCTCGTCCCGGGTGGCGGGGCGGGGCATCTCGATCTGCCAGACGTGGCAGTGGCTGATGGTCTGGGGGGTAAGGATCGCCATGGTGGTGACGTTCAGGTCGGGAAGGATGGTCCGGGCGTCCGGGGCTTGGTGGCTGGGAACGTGGAGCTCGGGGACGATGGTGTTCATGATGCCCTTGGAGTGGGTGGTCCAGGGGTCCACGGCGCGGCGGGCGAGGGTGCCGTAGCCTTTCTTCACGAGTCCCGCCTTCTGCAGGGATCCGAGGGTCCGCACGATGGAAGTCGTGTTGCAGGAGACCACGCGGGTGGAGGAGCGGCCGAGGGCGGTCTCGTAGTTGGCCTGGGCCACGAAGGAATGCCCCGTAAGGGCGTGCTTCTCGGCCCCCTGGAAGATGGACTTCACCTTGAAGTCGTCGTAGACGACCTTGTTCTTGGCCGCCACGGACCGGGGCGTGCAGTCCACCACCACGTCCGCCTTCTTGAGCAGGTCCGTCAGGAGCCCCTTCACGCGGACGCCCGCGCTCTGCATGGATTCCCGGTACTCCTCGGTCATGGCGTACACCTGGATGCCGTGAACCTCCGCCACCTGCACCCGGTAATCGCCCGTGACGTCGGAGACGCCCACCAGCTCCATGTCGGGCTGGAGCCGCACGGCGTCCGCCACCCGCTTCCCGATGACCCCGTATCCGTTGATCGCCACGCGCGCTTTCCGGCCCATGAGCGTCTCCCTCCTGGTTTCTGACACGCCGCGGCCCCGCCGCGGGGTTCCGATCGCCGTGGGGCCAAGTTTGTGGATTGTACCACAGGCCGAGGCCCGCCGGAGTGGAGCGGTCGCCGGCCTGCCCTGGAGTATACTCGGCTGGGAGGTCCCATGGCGCTCCGCACCTACCGCGTGGTGGACAACGACCGCACGGGACCGTATTCGACCCTCACCCTCCAGGGTGAGGTGACGGCCTCGGAGCCGGGTCAGTTCTACATGCTGAGGGGAGACTGGGGGGCGGACCCGCTCCTCGGACGTCCGATCTCGATCCTCGGGGAAGACCTGGAGGACGGCACCGTCCGGTTTCTCGTCAAGGAGGTCGGCGAGGGGACGCGCCGTCTGTGCGCCCTCGAGCCGGGGGCCGCGGTCTTCGGTCTGGGCCCCCTGGGTCGTCCTTTTCCCCTCCCGCCGCTCGGGGCCGCGCCGGTTGCGTTGGTGGGCGGCGGAGTGGGGGTGCCCCCCATGATCTACCTCGCCGGGCGCCTGGCGACGAAGGGGCTCCCCTTTCGCTTCTTTCAAGGGGCGAGGACGGCGGCGGACCTGCTCTGCCTGGAGGACCTCGCCGGGGCGGGCACGGAACCGGTGCTCGCCACCGAGGACGGCAGCCTCGGATTTCTCGGCCTGGTGACGGAGCCCCTCGCCGGGCGCCTGGCGGAGTTCTCCGCCGTCTACGCCTGCGGGCCCGAGGGCATGCTCCAAGCCGTCCAGGCCCTCTGCGCCGGAAGGGTCCCTTCCTACCTGAGCCTCGAAGCGCGGATGGGGTGCGGCTACGGCGTTTGCCTCGGGTGCGTCGTACCCGTGGAGCGTAACGGAAGGAGGACCTACGAGCGCGTCTGCGCCGAAGGCCCCGTCTTCGAGGGGGAGGCCGTGCGATGGGCGTGAACCTTTCCGTCTCCCTGGGCTCCCTCCGGCTCAAGAACCCTCTCCTCTTGGCCTCGGGCTGCTGCGGCTACGGCCTCGACATGGAACCCTACCTGGACTTGGAGCGGCTGGGAGGGGTCTGCCTGAAGGGCCTCTCGGTGAAGGGAAGCGAGGGGAACCCCCCGCCGCGAATCTGGGAGACCCAAGGAGGCATGATCAACGCCATCGGACTCCAGAACGTGGGTGTGGAGGCCTTCCTGAGGGACAAGGCCCCCCATCTCCGCTCCCGCCGAACGGCCTTCGTCGCGAACTTCTACGGCCACAGCGTGGACGAGTACGTGGAGGCCGCGCGGATGCTGGACGGGGAGCCGTGCCTGGGCGCGCTCGAAATGAACATCTCCTGCCCCAACATCCAGGAGGGGGGCATCCAGTTTGGGACCGACCCCGCCTCCGTCCGCCGCGTGACCGAGGCCTGCCGCAGAGCCACTTCCAAGCCCCTCTGGGTGAAGCTGAGCCCCAACGTCGCCGACGTGGCGGCCGTGGCGCGGGCCGCCGAGGAGGCCGGCGCCGACGCCCTCACGTGCATCAACACGATGCCCGCCATGGCCATCGACGTGGAGCGCCGCGCCTTCCGGATCTCCAACAAGATCGGCGGCCTTTCGGGTCCGGCCCTCAAGCCCGTAGCCGTGCGCGTGGTGTATCAGGCGTCCCGCGCCGTGAAGATCCCCGTGGTGGGCATCGGGGGGATTTCGACCGCGGCGGACGCCCTCGAGTTTCTCCTCGCGGGAGCCGCCGCCTTCCAGGTGGGAACCGCCCTCTTCGTGGACCCGGGGTGCCCCTACACGATCCTGGAGGGCATCGCGGCCTACTGTGAGCGTCACGGAATCGAAAACGTCGCGGACCTCGTGGGGGCGGTCCAGGACGGCGCGCCCATGCCGAGGTGCCACGAGTGAAGGGTGCGGATCGAGGGAGATGAGGGGATGAGGGCGGAACTGATCGTCGCGCTGGACGTGAACAACCGGGCGAGCTTGGACCGGCTCGTGGCGGCCCTCTCGGGACAACCCGTCTGGATGAAGGTGGGGCTGGAGGCCCTCTCGGCCTTCGGCCTGGGCATCGTTCGGGACCTGGCGGACCGCGGGTTCCGGGTCTTCGCCGACGTCAAGTACCACGATATTCCGAACACGGTGGGCGCCGCCTCCCGCGTGCTGGCCCGTACGGGCGCCTCCCTTTTCAACGTCCACTGCTCGGGGGGCGCGGCCATGTGCGCGGCGGCCAAGGCCGGAGCCGAGTCCGAAGCCGCCATCCTGAGCCTTCCTCGCCCGAAGGTGGTGGGTGTGACGGTCCTGACGAGCCTGGGAGCCGAAGACGTGACCGCCGTTGGATACGGGGGCACACCCCGCGAGGCGGCCCTGCGGCTGGCAAGAGTGGGCCTCGCCGGCGGACTGGACGGCGTGGTCTGCTCGGTCCACGAAGCGGCCGCCGTGAAGGAAGCCTGCGGCCGGGGTTTCCTGACGGTGTGCCCCGGGATCCGCCCCGCGGGCGCCGGCGTCCAGGACCAGAAGCGAATCGCGACCCCGAAGGGGGCCGTGGAGGCCGGGGCCGACTTCCTCGTGGTCGGCCGGCCCATCACGGCGGCTCCCGACCCCGGAGCCGCCTGCGCCGCCATCCTGGAGGAGATGGGGTCCGCCTGACCGGTCTTCGCGTTCAGAAGCCGCGCTCCCCGGCCTTTCCCGCGCCAGCCCTTTGAGGGTATCATCCCTCCTTGGCTCGTTCAGGGTCCGCGCCCCGGAGAGAGGTGCCGCGTGGGTTGGGTCCAAAAGCTGAAGACCTCCTACTACGTCCCTATGCCCGAGGACGGGCTGACCCAGAGGATCTGGATGTCAGCCACGCGGCGGCGGGCGCCCGATTTTCCCCGCACGATCCAGATTCAGACCGTTACGGGCTGCAACGGCGCCTGCGTCTTCTGTCCCTACCCGCTCACCGTGGAGAGCCAGCCCAAGGGCTCCATGACCCGGGAGATGTTCGAGCGGGTCATCGAGGAGGCCGCCGCCCACGGGGTCCGTAGGATTTCACCGTACCTCATGAACGAGCCCTTCCTCGATCCGACCCTTTTGGACAAGCTCGCCTTCATCCGGGAGCGGGCGCCCGGCGCCAAGGTGGTTCTCACAACCAACGGAAGCCGCCTGACACCCGAGGTGGCCGACCGCCTGCTGGAAGTGGACGCCCTGCACTCCCTGTACATCTCCTTTCAAGGCGTGGACAAGGCGGAGTACGAATCCACCATGCGCGGGAGCCTGGTCTTCGAGAGGACCTTGGGGAATGTCCTGGGCCTGATCGAGAAGTGGAAGCGCAAGGGCGGCCGCGCCCGCTTCTCCATCGTGGTGACCATGGTCCAGACCAACCGCATCGATGCGGAGAAGGCGGTGGCCTTCTGGAAATCCAAAGGCGTGGAGAGCAAGTGGACACCTCTCGAGAACCGCGGGCGTCTCATCGCCGCCGCCCAGGACCTTGCTCCCCAGGGACGCCCTCTCCGGCCGTACACCCACTGCACCCGCCTCTTCAAACAGGCCTACCTCCTCTTCAACGGGGATCTGGTCCTCTGCTGCACCGACTACACGCGCAAGATGGTCCTCGGAAACATCCGGAACTCCACCCTCTACGCCGTCTGGAACTCTCCCAAGGCCCGGACCGTCCGCAGGCTGTATTCCGAGGGCCGGCTCGATCAGATCCCGCTCTGCGGAGGCTGCGAGATCGGCTGAGTAGGGCAAGGATCCCGGTGTCACCTCCCCGTGAACGCTTCGTCACCCTACCGTTCCACCTGCCGATTCCGACCCTTGCCTCCCACCCGACTTCCGGATCGCGCCCATTCCTGGAAACGCCCGCCCCACGAGGCCCGACCGCCGGCCGCCCCTTTCGTCCCGGGGCAGGCCCCATTCGGCAAACATTTTGCGAATGAGGGAAGTCCCCGAACTCCCGGGAGGGGAGCCGGAGGGACGTGAGGGCCACCGATGCGCATCTTGGGACCGGTTCTTTCCAGGCGGCTCGGCCTCGTGTTGCTGGTACAGCAGGTCCCGCCGGGGACTTGCACGCTCTCCTGCCTGCACTGTGAAACTTCGGCCCTTCCGGGCACCGTCTCGGAACCCATGGACTGCGGGTACGACCCGGCGGACCTTGCCGAGGTCGTCGCCCGCCGCATCCGTCACGTGGAGCGGGCCGGGTGCCGCGTGGACGCCCTCGCCCTCCGGCCCGAGGGCGAATGCACCCTGGACGCCTCGCTTCTCGAGACCCTGCGGCGGTTGAGGCGGCTGGAGCGCCGGGTCGCCCTCTTCACCAACGGGGCCCTCCTGGACCGCCCGCAGGTCCGCCTCGCCGTGGCCACGGCCGACTGGGTCTGCCTCCGCGTGGAAGCCACCCGCCAGGAGACCTGGCTGGCCCTGGGACGGCCCCACGGCTCCCTGCGCCTCTCCAAGATGATCCAAGGGGCGCTGGCCTTCGCCAAGGAGTTTCCCGGAACTCTCGTGACCGAGACCACTCTTGTGGAAGGCGTCAACGACGCCGCCGAGCAGATCGCCGAACTGGCCCGGCTTCTGAGGCACCTCAGGCCCCTCCGGGCCTATCTTTCGTTCCCCCGCCCCGGCGCGTGCTCCTCGCGGGCGCTCCCTCCCTCGCCGGAGAAAATGCTGGGCGCCTTCCTCGCGCTCAGAGACGCAGTGGGGGGGGCGCGGCTCCTGCTCCCGCCCGATGCGGGCCCGGACCCCTCCCTGGGGCCGGGACAGTCGAGGCTCATGGACATCCTCGGGCGGCGCCCCTACACCGAGTCCGTCCTGAGACAGGCCCTGGCTCCCACGGGAATCGGGTGGTCCCTCGTGGAGAAGCTCGTAGAATCGGGCTCCGTGAGCCGGACCACCTTCCAGGGCGAGTCCTACCTTTTCCGTTGGCCCTTGTCCGCGGGGGGCAGGGGGGCGCCCCTCACTTCCGCCCGGGCCTGACGGCGGCGCCCCGTTTCGCCCCGGGGCTCTTTCTCCCCGGACCGAGGGGGCGGATCGCCCGGGCCAGGACCTCGGAGATTTCCCGGACGAAGTGGAAGGTCATCCCTTCCTTGGCCTCCTCCGTGAGGTCGTCCAGGTCGTTGGCGTTCCGCTCGGGAAGGATCACCTCGCTCAGGCCCGCCCGCTTGGCCGCCAGGACCTTCTCCTTGATGCCCCCCACGGCCAGGACCTTTCCGGTCAGGGTGATCTCACCGGTCATCGCCAGGTCGTCCCGCACCACGCGGCCCGTCAGGAGCGACACCATGGACGCCGCGAGCGCGACTCCGGCGGAGGGCCCGTCCTTCGGGATGGCCCCCTGCGGGACGTGCACGTGGATGTCCTGCTTGGAGAAGCGTGTTTCGGAGATCTTGAGGGCGCCGGCCTGGGAGCGGATCCAGGAGAGGGCCGCCACCGCCGACTCCTTCATGACGTCGCCGAGCTGACCCGTGAGCGTCAGGGTCCCCCGTCCCCGCATGGCCGTGGACTCGATGAAGAGGATGTCTCCCCCCACCGGGGTCCACGCGAGGCCCGTGGCCACTCCGGGGCGGTCGATTCGTTCGCGCGTCTCCAGGTAGACCTGCTGGGGGCCGAGGTAGGTCTTGAGGGTCTCTGCCGTGATCGCAACGGACGTCCGGCGCCCACTCACGCGCTCCTTTGCGACCTTCCGGCAGACCGCCGCCATCTGGCGTTCCAGGTTGCGGACCCCGGCCTCCCGGGTGTACTCGGTGATGATCTTCCGGATGGCCCCGTCCTCGAAGCGGATCTGGGAGCGCTTGAGGCCGTGGTTGTCCAGGACCCTCGGCAGGAGGTGGTCCTTGGCGATGTGGAGCTTCTCCTCCTCGGTGTACCCCGGGAGCCGGATCACCTCCGTGCGGTCCAGGAGCGGCTGGGAGATCGTGTCGAGGATGTTGGCCGTAGCGATGAACATGACCTTGGAGAGGTCGAAGGGCACCTCGAGGTAGTGGTCGGAGAAGGAGAAGTTCTGCTCGGGATCGAGGACCTCGAGGAGGGCCGACGTCGGATCACCCCGAAAGTCCATGCCCACCTTGTCGAGTTCGTCGAGCATGAAGACGGGGTTGTGGGTGCCGGCCTTGCGCATCCCCTGGATGATCCGTCCCGGCAGGGCGCCCACGTAGGTCCGACGGTGGCCCCGGATCTCCGCCTCGTCCCGGATGCCGCCGAGGCTGATCCGAACAAACTTGCGCCCGAGGGAGCGCGCCACCGACCGGCCTAGGCTCGTCTTGCCCACTCCGGGGGGGCCTACCAGGCACAGGATGGGGCCCTTCATGTCCTTCTTGAGTTGCTGAACGGCCAGGTACTCGACGATGCGGTCCTTCACCTTCTGGAGCCCGTAGTGGTCCTCGTCGAGGCACCTTTGGGCGCGCTTCACGTCCAGGCGGTCCTTGGTGCTCTTGCTCCAGGGCAGTTCGATGAGCCAGTCCAGGTAAGTCCTCGAGACGGTGTATTCGGCGGCGGAAGGGTGCATCATGGCCAGCCTCTCCACCTCCTTCAGCGCAACCGCCTCCACATCCTTGGGCATCTTGGCCTTGGCGACCCGGGCCTTGAGCTCCTCGATCTCCCGCCCTCGGTCATCGCCCTCTCCCAGTTCCTTCTGGATCGCCTTCATCTGCTCCTTGAGGAAGTAGTCGCGCTGGGCCTTGTTCATCTTGTCGATGACCTCGGACTGGATCTTGCTCCCGAGCTCCACCACCTGGAGTTCCCGGGCGAGGACGCCCGTGAGCATCTTCAGGCGCTGGACCACGGAGGTCTCCTCGAGGATGGCCTGCTTCTCCGCGAGGCTGATGTTCAGGTTGAAGGCGATCGTGTCCACCACCCGGTTGGGCTGGTCGTAGCGCTGGAGGGCGGCGACCATCTCCTGGGGGATGGAGGGAACGATGCCCGCCAGCTTCTCGTATTGGGCGAGGATCGTCTTCTGGAGGGCCTCCACTTCAAGGGACTCGCCGGGCTGGTCCTCGAGAAAGCCGACCCGCGCTTCAAAGAAGGGATCGGTGGACGTAAACTCCTCCACCCGGACCTTGCTCTGCCCGCTCACGATCACCGACAGGTTGTTGGGCGCCACGCGCATGAGCCTCAGGATCTTTGCGATGACGCCCACGGAATAGAGGTCCTCCGCCGCCGGCTCCTCCACGTCCCCGTCCTTCTGGCTGAGGATGAGCAGGAAGCCCTCCCCGCGAGTCGCTTGCTCCACCGCCTTGAGGGAGCGTTCGCGCCCCACCGCCAGCGGAATGATCATCTCGGGAAACAGGAGGGTGTTCCTCAGCGGCAGAACGGGGAAGACCGTCGTCTGCTTCAACTTTTGCTCCACGCTTTGCTCGACCATGGATGCTCTCTCCCCATTGGGACCGCTGAACGAGGTCCCGGCGCCGATCTGGCAACGGAAGCACTCGCTCCGCCCGGCGGCCTGGACGCCCCCCGGTCCCCCCCGCGCCCCGGGCGCCGCCGCCAGGCTGTCCACGTCCCGTGCGCCCAGCATACTCAAATGCCCGCGCTCCGCGCAAGATTCCCCCGCCCTTCCCCGGTCGCCGCGCCGCGGCGGAGCGCCACTGCCGCCGCGGAGGTATACTCCCGGTGGCGTTCCGGGAGGGAACATGGAGGCATTGGAAAAGGCACTGCAGACCGTCAGCGATTTCGTCTGGGGGATACCCCTGCTCGTGCTCCTCATGGGCACCCACGTCTTCCTCACCCTGCGTCTCGGGTTTGTGCAACGCCACCTATTCAAGGCCGTCCGTCTGTCTTTCTCCAGGGATCTCGAGGGAGAGGGCGACGTGAGCCACTTCGGCGCCCTGACCACGGCCCTCGCCGCCACCATCGGCACGGGAAACATCGTGGGGGTGGCGACGGCGGTGGCGGCGGGCGGGCCCGGAGCCGTTCTCTGGATGTGGCTCACGGGCGTCTTCGGCATCGCGACCAAGTACGCGGAGGCCCTGCTGGCCGTCAAGTACCGGATCACGACGCCCTCCGGCCTCATGGCCGGCGGCCCCATGTATGTCCTGGAACGGGGGCTCAAGGTCCGATGGCTCGGCGTGGCTTTCGCCGCCCTGACCGCCGTGGCGGCCTTCGGGATCGGGTGCATGGTGCAGGCCAATTCCATTTCCCAGATGATCCGCGAGACCCTGGCTCACTACCCCGCCACGGCCGCTCTCGCAGGACCCAGCGTGTGGATCACGGGCCTCCTCCTCGCCTCCTTCACGGGTTTTGTCATCCTGGGGGGGATACGATCCATCGCGAGGGTCTGCGAGAAGCTCGTCCCCTTCATGGCGGCCTTCTATATCCTGGGGTGTCTCGCGCTCCTGGCCGTGCACTACGAAGGGATCCCGGAGACCCTGCGGCTCATTTTCGCCTCGGCCTTCACGGGGCAGGCCGCCGTTGGAGGATTTCTCGGGGCGGGAATGAAGGAGGCCATGCGCTACGGCATCGCCCGGGGGCTCTTCTCCAACGAGTCGGGGCTGGGCTCCGCGCCCATCGTGGCCGCCGCCGCCCGGACGAGCCACCCCGTCCGCCAGGCCCTGGTCTCCAGCACCGGCACCTTCTGGGACACGGTCGTGGTCTGCGCCATGACCGGGCTGGTCCTCGTGAATTCGGGGCATTGGAGGGAGGGTCACCAGGGGGCGGCGCTCACGAAGGCGGCCTTCGGAGACATCTCCCTCTGGGGGCCTCTGGTCCTCACGGTGGGGCTTCTGACCTTCGTCTTTTCCACGATCCTCGGGTGGGAGTACTACGGGGAGAAGGCCGCGGAGTATCTCTTCGGTCCTCGGGCCGTGGCGCCCTACCGGTGGATGTGGGTGGTGGCGGTCCTCCTCGGCTCCGTCTCCACCCTCTCGGCCGTCTGGACCTTCGCCGACATCGCCAACGGCCTCATGGCTGTACCCAACCTCGTGGCCCTTTTGGCCCTCAGCGGTGTCGCCGCCGCCGAGACGCGGAGTTACTTCGCGGCCGAAGCGGGCAGGACCCAGGCCTAAAAACGGCCCGGCCGGCCCCCTTCCCGCTTCGTCAGCCCTTTTCCGGGGCCTTTCGCACCATTTCCAATTCGATGGCCACGTCCACCGTGTCCCCGAGGATGGTCCCGCCCTGGTCCAGGACCTCGTTCCAGGAAATCCCGTAGTCCTTCCGGTTCAGGACCGTTGCCAGGGAGAAGGCGTACTTCTCGTTGCCCCAGGGGTCCTTCATGGACCCGAGGTAGGAGACGGGGAGCACGATCTCCTGGGTGAAGCCGTGGAGCGTGAACTTCCCGTGAACGTCATAAAGGCCGCCTCCCTTGGGCACGATCCGCGTGCTCCGGAAGGTGATCTCGGGGAACTTCTCCACGTCGAAGAAGTCGGCGCTTCGCAGGTGCTTGTCCCGGTCTGCATTGGCCGTGTCGATGGAGGCGGCCTGGATGGAAAAGGACACGGACGCCCCCTCGGGCTTGGCCGGATCCCCGGTCAGTTCGCCCGAGAATCCCGCGAACCGGCCGTCCACCTTGGAGAGGAGGTGGCGGATCCGGAAGGTCACCGAGGAGTGGGCGGCGTCCGTGACCAGCGTGACGGGGGCGTTGGACGGGGCCTGGGCCCACGAGGACGGGGCGAGGCAAAGGAAGGTCAGGATCGGAAGGGCGGCTTTCAGGACTTTCATCGAGTTCGCTCCGGCAAAAAAAGGGGACCCGCAGGGGTCCTGTCTTTACCTAAAACAGGACAAGAAGGGCGTCTCTTCCCACATTCGGCTTTCGGTCGTGATGTACAACACATTTATGAATCTCCGTCGACTAACGCTCTGCAATGCAAGCCTTTATAGAAGCACAGCGTAGTTTCGTGTGCGCAACATCTCCTTGACTTGCCGCTCCGGGCGCCTATGTTTCGCTCTGGCGCCGCCTGGAACAGCGACGTGTCCAGGCGCGCTTGGCGCCAAGCCGGAGGGCCCCTCCGGGCGGCTCTCCCACCCGCTTCGACACCCCTCCCTTGACGCCGGCCTCCGCGGCCGGCTCTTTATTCTCCTTGCTTCGGCGGTTCGTTCCTGGTAAGAAGGGACCATGCCGAAGTGGATGAAGCCCTCGCTGAACTGGCTGCTCGTCATGGTTCCCGTGGCCGTGGGGCTGGATTGGCTCGCCCCAGCGGCCCAGACCGCCATCTTCGTGGCGGCCTGTCTGGCCATCGTTCCCCTGGCGGGGTGGCTCGGAAAAGCCACCGAGCACCTGGCCGACCGGACGGGGGAGGCGGTGGGAGGACTTCTCAACGCGACCTTCGGCAACGCCGCCGAGCTCATCATCGCCGTCATGGCCCTGCAGAAGGGACTGCACGACGTGGTTAAGGCCTCCCTGACGGGCTCCATCATCGGCAACATCCTGCTCGTCATGGGCGCCTCCTTCGTGGCCGGAGGATTCCGCCGCGAGAGCCAGCGCTTTCACGCCTCCGGCGCGCGCAGCCAGGCGACCCTCCTCTTCCTCGCCGCCGTGGCCCTGGTGGTCCCCGCGGCCTACCACCACCTGGGAGGCCGGGAGGCCCTTCTTCACGAGACGGGCCTCAGCCTGGAGATCGCCCTCATCCTGCTCCTCACCTACGGCCTGGGCCTGGTCTTCTCCCTCCGAACGCACCGCCACTACTTCGACGGAGCGGCGGGCAAGGCCCACGGCGCCTCCCGCCGAGAGAAGGTCTGGGGGGTGGGCCGCTCCATTGGCGTCCTGCTCGGCGCCACCGCCCTGGTGGCCTGGATCAGCGAGATTCTCGTGGGGTCCGTGGAGGGCGCCGCCCACGCCCTCGGCATGACCGAAGTCTTCGTCGGCGTCATCGTCGTGGCGATCATCGGCAACGCCGCCGAGCACAGCACGGCCATCCTCGCGGCCCTGAAGGACCGCATGGACCTCTCCATCGGCATCGCCGTGGGCAGCAGCATCCAGGTGGCGCTTTTCGTGGCGCCCCTCCTGGTCTTGCTGAGCTTCGCCGTGGGTCCCCGGCCCATGGACCTCGTCTTCACCGTCCCCGAGGTCCTGGCCGTCGTCCTGTCCGCCATCGTCACCGAGCAGGTGACGGGCGACGGGGAATCCAACTGGCTTGAAGGCGTTCAACTGTTGTCGGTCTACGCCATTCTGGCGGTGGTGTTCTACCTGCTGCCCGCATCGTAACGGGAGGCGACCATGAAACGAATCGTCCTGTTGGCGGCCCTGGCCATTGCACTCGGCGGCCTCTCCTGCGCGTCCCGCAACGGCCCCATGGAGCGCACGGGCCGGGCCATCGACAAGGCCGCGAGCAAGACCGTGGAGGCCGTCGGCAAGGGCCTGGAGAAGACCGGGGAGGCTATGGAATCCGGCGGGGAGAAGCTCCAGGACAAGGCCCAGGGGAAGTAGCGCCCCCCGCCATGCGCCTGCGCGACCTCAAGACCCCCGCCGCGCTGGTGGACCTGGGCCGCCTGGAGTCGAACGCGGCCTGGGCGCTGGAGCGTGCGCGGGAACTGGGGGTCCGCCTGCGGCCCCACGTCAAGACCCACAAATGTCTCGAAATCGCACGCATCCAGTGCGGGGGCCGGCCCGGCCCCGTCGCCGTGTCCACCCTCGCCGAGGCCCGAGCCTTCGCCTCGGACGGGTTCCGCGACATCACCTACGCGGTGCCGCTGGCGCCGCAGAGGGTCGGCGAGGCGGCGGACCTGATCCGGGACCTGGACCGGTTCGGGTGCCTGGTGGACTCCCAGGAGACCGCCGCCGCCCTGGAGGCCTTCGGAGCGGCCCAGGGCGTCCGTTTCCCGGTGCTCCTCAAGGTCGACTGCGGCTACCACCGGGCGGGAGTGGACCCTTCGGGAGAAGAAGGCCTGGCCCTGGCGGCCCGGTTGGCCGCCTGCTCTCATCTGGCCTTTGAGGGCGTCCTGACGCACGCGGGTCAGGCCTACGCGGCCCGGACCCGCCAGGAGGTCCTGGAGGCGGCGCGGGCGGAGAGGGACGTCCTGGCGGGCTTCGCGAGGAGGCTGGAGGAGCGAGGGATCGGGGTTCACGAGGTGAGCGTGGGAAGCACTCCGACCTTCGCTGAAGCGGATCACCTCCAAGGCGTGACGGAGGTCCGCCCGGGAAACTACGTCTTCTTCGACGCATTCCAAGCCGCCCTGGGTGTCTGCCTCCTGGAGGAAGTGGCCTACAGCGTCCTGGCAACGGTGGTGGGCTGTTATCCCGAGCGAAGGTGCCTGGTGGTGGACGCCGGGGCCCTGGCCCTCTCCAAGGACTCAGGCGCCACCCACATCCGGCCCGACGTCGGTTTCGGGATCCCCTGCGATCTGGGGGGAAGCCCCCTGGCTGACCTCCGCGTCGCCTCCCTCAGCCAGGAACACGGCCGGATCGAAGGGCCGCCCGGATCGGTGGCGGCCTTTCCGCCCGGGTCTCGCCTTCGCATCCTGCCGAACCACTCCTGCCTCTCCGCCGCCTGTTTCGACCGCCTCGCGGCCCACCGGGGGAGCGAGGTGGTTGAGGAGTGGCGGACCCATCGAGGGTGGTGAGCCGCCGCAGGGCGGCCACCTACCCGAAGGTCAGTGGTTGTCTCCGTCCAGGATGCCTCCCAGCCCGCCGAGGATGGAGCCTTCCTCCCGCCGCCCGCCCCGCTGGGGCGCCGCCGCGAAGATCCTCCCCGCCAGACGGCTGAAGGGAAGGGACTGGAGGTAGACCCGGCCCGGCCCGGTCATCTGGGCGAAGAAGAGCCCCTCGCCGCCGAACAGCGCGCTCTTGACGCTCCCCACGAACTGGATGTCGTAGGCCACCGTGGGCTGGAAGGCCACGAGGCATCCCGTGTCCACCCGGAGCACCTCTCCCGGGGCCAGGTCCACGGGAAAGATGGTGCCCCCTGCGTGAACGAAGGCGAGGCCGTCCCCTTCGAGCCGCTGGAGGATGAAGCCCTCTCCTCCGAAGAAGCCCGCCCCGAAGCGCTTCGTGAAGGCGATGGAGACGTTGACCCCCAGGGCGGAGCAGAGATAGCTGTCCTTCTGGCAGAGCATGGGACCCAGCGCGCGGAGATCCAGGGGGATGATCTTTCCCGGGTAGGGCGCGGCGAAGGCCGCCTTCCCCTTGCCCGAGCCGCGGTGGGTGAAGGTCGTGAGGAAAAGGCTTTCGCCGGTGAGCATCCTCTTCCCGGCGGCGAAGAGCTTGTCCATGAGGCCGCCACCCTCGGCCGAACCGAAACGGGTGTCCATCTGGATCCCGGGCCCCATGAACATCATGGAGCCGGCCTCCGAGACGACGGTTTCCCCGGGGTCCAGGAGGATCTCCACGAATTGCATCTCCTCGCCCTTGATTTCGTACTCGATGTCGTGCGCCTTGGCCATCTTCCGATTCCCCTTTCCTTGTCGTCGCCAAGCCCCCCTAAGCGGGGGCCCGGTGTCTCTCCACGGTCCGCGGGTCCGGCTTGTTGCGCCGGGGCCGCCTCAGAGCAGTTCGCCCCGGACCACCGTCACCGCCCGTCCCGACAGGAGGACCCGGTCCCCGCGGACCCGGACCCGAACCTCACCTCCCCTCTCCGAGGCCTGGTAGGCGAGGAAGTCGGCCCGCCCGGTCTTCCCCTGCCAATAGGGACCCAGGGCGCAGTGGGCGGAGCCCGTGACCGGGTCCTCCTCGATGCCCGCCCCAGGGGCGAAAAAGCGGGAGACGAAGTCGTAAGGCTCTTTCCCCTTCGCCGTGACGATGACCCCCCGAACGCCGAGGGCCTTGAGCCGGTGTCCGTCCGGCTGGAGGGCGCGTAGGGCCTCTTCCGACGGCAGTTCGGCCAGGAAGTCGAAGCGGGTCTTGCCGATGTAGAGGGCCTCCGCGCCCAGCGCCTCCAGCAGACCTTCCGGGGGATTGGAGGGAGAAGGACCCGTGGCGGGAAAGTCGAGGGTGATCCACTCGCCCTCCCGCTCCGCTCTCAACTCACCGCTCCGGGTGAAGAACCGGAGAGGCGCCGCCGGATCGGCGTGGCCCTCGGTCCAAAGGGCGTGGGCCGACGCGAGGGTGGCGTGGCCGCAAAGGTCCACCTCCACGGCGGGCGTGAACCAGCGCAGGTCGAACCCGCCCTGCCTTCCGCAAAGAAAGGCCGTCTCGGAGAGGTTCATCTCCCGGGCCACGTCCTGCATCCACTGCGGATCCGCGGGGCCCTCCAGCAGAAAAACGGCGGCGGGATTGCCCCGGAAGGGCCGGTCCGTGAATGCGTCCACTTGAACGAAGGTCCGTGGCATCTCCATCCCTCCAGAAAAGCCGAACCGGGTCCCCCGAGCGCCCGGGTTCACCGCTCGGCGGGTCCCTGAGTAGTCCGAATCCGCTTCTCGATCCGGGCGGCGGCGGCCCCACGCGCCACGACTTCGTCGGCTCCCGCTTCCCGGGCCGCGCGTAGGACTTCCCTTTGTGTGTGAGGACCGAAGGCCAGAATGAACACGCCGGAGGGGCCGGTCCGGGTCTGGGCGATGGCTTCCACGGCGCCTGCGGAGGTGAGGTCCACCACGAGGAGGTCCGTTCCGTCCGGTGACGGGGAGGCCGCGTTTCGGAGACCCATTCACCGGCACAGTCTCCGTATTCGCCCGTTGTGCTGACGTATACCATGCGGCTCGGAACCCGATCCTCCAAAGCCGCCAGGAAAACCCGGATCCTCGGGTCCTCGGTCCCCGGCTTGGGGGGAGGGACGGTGTACAAGACCACCGTTCCGCGCGCATCCAACCCGGTCAGGGAGGAGGGCGGGTCCAGATCCCCGAGGACGACTTCCGACCCGGCCCGGCGCACGGGGCCACTGGCCGCCTTCGACCGCACGAGGGACCGCACCGGACCGCCCTCGGCCCGCCAGAGGCGGGCGACCCGACACCCCAGATACCCGGCTCCGACGAGAAACAAAGCCCGCGGAGGGGGGGAAGAACGAGCGGACTGCACCGCATCCTCCACGACAACGCCTCCCGAGCTTGAAGCGTACCATTGGGCGGCCGGAGGGCTCTACTCTGCGGCGTCCGCACACAGCGCCATTTCCCCACCTGTGCCGGCTGTGTACATAGTTCCCACTTCCAGCCTGTCCACGAGGCAATCAGATTAGACATGGTAAATATGAATGTTAGGTCTTTTTCCTACCAGAGGCACATCCCCCACCCCCAACCGTATGTGACCTGCGTCATACTCATGGACCAAAAGTCCCCCTATATTGCTCGGGAATGACGGGAACCTCCCCCGCCGAGCGGGCGCTCTGGGCGGGGGACACGAAACGATGCGGACGGAGATGGACCAGCGCCTCGGGGACCCGGTTACCGAAAAGGAGGGCCGAATTGAGGACCCGCCCCGAAGACAAAAACTGCCTGCACGGATGAAAGGGAACGCGATAGACGCGGGGGTCTGGTTACCGAAGGTCTTTGTCCACGGACCCGCCCTGACGTCTCACAGACCGTTTCTGCCTTCGAGGAGAGGAAATGCGAGCATCTTTCTGGATACGTACCTTTCTGTCCCTGATTCTGGCCCTTGGGGCAAGCCTGGCCGTCTTGGCCACCGATTACACCATCATCAAAGCCGAGTGGCGCTCGGGCGAGTCCAAGCTGAAAGTTGAAGGCAAGGGGCCCCGGCGGTCCATCGTCCTCGTGAAGGACGCCCAATCGGGTTCGCCGCTGGGCACCGCCACGGTGGATCGCGAGGAGCGTTGGAAACTGATCCTCACCGCCCCCCCCTACGTGCCGTGCCGGGTGCGCGCCGAGTTCCAGGGCACGACCCGCTTCGCGGAGCGAAACGTGAGGAACGCGCCCGCCAACTGCGGAGGGGGAACCACGGCGACCCTTGCCTCCCTGGCCCTGTCGGGGCCAGCAGAGGTCCCGGAGAACTCCTCGGGAACCTTCGCCGCAACGGCCACCTTCAGCGACGGCTCCACCCAGAACGTCACCTCCACTTCCGTCTGGAGTGAGAACTCCTCCTACGCCTCCATCGCGGCGGGCGTCCTCTCCGCCGGCGAGGTCCCCTCGGACCAGGCCGTCACGGTCTCCGCCTCCTACACCTTTGGCGGTGTCACGAAGTCCGCCTCCGCCAACCTCACGATCCAGGACCTTCCCCCCCTCGTCGGCTCTCACGCGGGCCGCTTCGCCTCCTTCGAGGGAACCCAGACCTGCCTCCAATGTCACACCGACGAAGCCCTGGCCTTCCACGCGAGCGCCCACTACCAGTGGCAGGGAGACGCCAGCGAGGTGGACGGCCTGGACTCTCCGATCGCCGGGAAACTGGGGGGCATCAACGACTTCTGCATCTACCCTGACATCAACTGGATCGGCAAGCTGACCAACCTGGACGGCGTCCAGGTGGACGGCGGGTGCGCCCGGTGCCACACGGGGCTCGGCGCCAAACCCTCTGCCGAGGCCACCCAGGCTCAGCTCGAGAACATCGACTGCCTTCTGTGCCACGCGCCCCAGTACAAGAGGAAGGTCGAACTGGTGAACGGCCAGTTCCGATTCGTGCCCGACCTGTCCCGAATGGGCGTCACGCTCCTTCAGGCCGCCGTGGACATCCGCCTCCCCTCCAGCAACACTTGCCTCGACTGCCACACGCGCGCCGGAGGCGGGGACAACTTCAAGCGCGGCGACATCGAAGAAGCCCACCGCAACGCAACGCCCGCTTTGGACATCCATATGGCCCCCGAGTCCGCCGGCGGCGCCGGGCTCTCCTGCCTGGACTGCCACGTGGCGGCCGGGCACCGCATCCCCGGACGCGGCATCGACCTCAGGGAGCGGGACACCCCCGCCGTCGTGGCCTGCTCGAACTGCCACGGCGCGGCGCCCCACGATTCGGCCAACATCAACAAGCACTTGAAGCGGGTGGACTGCACCACCTGCCACATTCCGTCCTTCGCCAAGGCCGCCCCCACGGACATGGTACGCGACTGGAGCCTGCCCGGCGACGTGAATCCCGTGACGCGGCTCTTCGAGCCCCACATGGCCATGGCGTCCAACGTGACTCCCGTCTATGGGTTCTTCAACGGACGCTCGCGCTTCTACCAGTTCGGCGCGCCCGCCGTGCCGGAGGCCGACGGGAAGGTCCTCATGGCGGGTCCCCTCGGCTCGGTCCAGGAAGCCGGGGCCAAGATCGTGGCCATGAAGCGCCACGGGGGACGTCAGCCCATGGATCCGGCGACCAACCGGCTCCTGCCCCTCAAGATCGGGATTTTCTTCCAGACCGGAGACCTCGACACGGCCGTGGCCCAGGGCGCCGCCGGAGTCAACTGGACGTACACCGGCCACACCTTTACCGATACCAAGCGCTTCATGGGGCTCTACCACGAGGTGGCTTCCTCCGACCAAGCTCTCTCTTGCGCCACCTGCCACGACCAGAACCGACTCGACTGGGCGGCTCTCGGATACACTCCCATAAGTACGCGAAACGGCGAGCCCCTCTGCTCCTCGTGCCACGGCGCCAAGTCGAACCCTGGCTTCTACAGCCTCCACAACAAGCACGTGGGGGACAAGAAGATCAACTGCTCCAGCTGTCACACCTTCGCCAAGGCCCTCTGATCCGGGGCTTCAGAACAGGCACCGCCGCCGGCCGGAACACCCGGCCGGCGGCTTCGTTTTGGAACGGTTCAGCCGGACGCGGCCCGGGCGGCCAGGTAGATTGCGTAGAGCGCGAGGAAGGCGGCCCCCTCCGGACGGGTCACGCGGCGATCGGTGAAAAGGACGGGCAGGAGAAGGGCCCCGCTGAGGACCAGGGCGGCGAGGTCGAGCGGCGCGATTCCGCGGATCTCCATGGGGGCGGCGAGGGCGGACAGCCCCAAGATTCCTAAGACGTTAAAAAGGTTGCTTCCAACCACGTTTCCGACGGCGATGTCCGCCTCGCCCTTCCAGGCGGCGAGGACCGTCGTGACCAGCTCCGGGAGGCTGGTCCCGACGGCCACCAGGCTCAAGCCGATGAAGGCTTCGCTGATCCCCGCTTCTCGCGCCAGGAAGGTGGCTCCGGACAGGAACAGCCGTGCGCCCAGCACGAGAAGCACAAGCCCGCCGAGGATCAGGGGTATGAGCAACCCGAGGCCCACCCGGGATGCCGGTATTCCGGTCTCGAACTCCTCCCGAATCGCCGGAGGCTCCTTTCTGGCGAGAACGACGGCCGCCGTCGCGTAGACCACGATCCCCGCGAATAGTATGGCCCCCTCCCAGCGGGCGAGGCCCCCGTCGAGCAGCATTCCCACCAGAAGGACCGAAGCCCCCAGGGCCAGGGGCGCTTCCACCTTGAGAACCTGGGCGGCCGCGGCCATCGGCCGAAGGAGCGCTCCCAGGGCCAGAATCAGGCATGTATTCGCGATGTTCGATCCCACTACGTTGCCCACGGCGATGTCCCCGTTCCCCTGCAGGGCGGCCCGGAGGCTGACGACCAGCTCGGGGCTGCTCGTGCCGAAAGCGACGACGGTAAGCCCGACGATCAGCGGGGACAGCCCCAAACGGAGGGCGAGACCGGCGCTCCCGCGGATCAGGCCTTCGCCACCCGCAAAAAGGAGAAGGACTCCGAGGAGGGATAGACCGATCGCCGCAAGCATGCCTTTGCCCCCTTCCAAAAGGGGTCACTCCGCCGCCACGGGGCGGAAGCCTTCTCCCAGCACCTCGTTGGCCTCCGTCACGACCACGAAAGCCTTGTCGTCGATCTCGGCGATGATGCGCTTGAAGTGGCTTACCTGGGAGCGGGACACCACCACATACAGGATCTCCCGCGGCGTCCGCGTGAAGCCCCCCATCCCTTGAAAGAGGGTGACGCCCCGTCCCACCTCGTCCAGGATGGCCTTCCGGACATCCTCCACGCGGTCCGAAACCACGAGGATGGCCCGGGCGAAGCCGATCCCCTCCTGCACCGCGTCGATCACCCGGCTGGAGATGTAGTTGACGAGCAGGGCGTAGAGCACCGGAACGAGGCCCACCACAGGGACCGCCAGGAGGAGAATGGCCGTATTGCTCCATAGGAAGACCCGGCCGAAGGGGATTCTCCGGTAGCGGTGGAGGAGTTGGGCGAGGATGTCCGTACCGCCCGTGGTGCCGCCCCCCCTCAAGACGAGGCCGACCCCCAGGCCGTCCATCAATCCGCCGAAGAGCGTGTAGATGAGAGGGTCCCCCGTAATGGCAGGGAGGAGGGGTTCGAGGAGATCGATGCCGAGGGACATGACGGCCACGGCGTAGCCCGTCCGGAACAGGACCCGCACTCCGCCTCCCCACCTCAGCCCCGCCGCAAGGAGGGGCACGTTGAGGCCGAAGGTCACGGCTCCGACGGGCCACGACCAGAGGAAGTGGGCCAGCATGGCCAAGCCGGTGACGCCCGCGGAGATCACCTTGTTGGGGGTGAGAAAGAGATCCACCCCCGCCGCGATGAGGAGGCTTCCCGCCGTCAGAAGGGCGTAGTCCTTCAGGAGTACGAACCACCTGGACTTCGGAAACGCAGCCATGGTGCCTCCCGCCCCCCGATGCTACCGCCGGAGGGCGTGCGGCTCAAGGAACGGGAGCCGGCGCCCGGCCCGTGCGCCCCCCTAAGGGCCGGACGGGGAAGGCTTCGGGGCCCCCAGGCGTTCCTTCATCGGTCCCCAACCGGAACGCCGGGGGAGTAAACTGTCCGGTGTGCGGACCTCCTCCGCGGGGGACCGACAGGAATCAGGTGAGGACCATGGACCGATCGGACCCGACGGGTGGCATCCCAAAGGCGGCCGTGCCGTGAGGCGAGATTCCCGCCTTCGCATCGCCGTGGCCGGCCGTGGGTGCGGCGCCTGTCAGGAATTGCTCCGGCGCACGAGGGAGGCCTGCGCCGCCATGGGTCTCGATGCCGAGGTCGCGGAGATCCACGATCCGGAGACCATCCAGGCCATCGGAGTGGACCGGCTTCCCGCGCTGCTCATCGGCGGCCGCCTGGTCTGTCAGGGCTTCACCCCTTCCCCCTCCCTTCTGCGGGACTGGCTCCGAGAGGCGTCGGAGCCGGGATCCCCCTTGTCCCCGGATGGGGAGGCCTGAGCCGTGGGCCGCGCCGATCCAGTGGATCAGGGGGCTCGCCTCTGGATCAGCGTGGCCCTCAACGTCGCCATCACGGCGGTGGAGGTGGTGGCGGGGCTGATGGCCGGAAGCTTGGCCCTGCTTGCAGACGCTCTCCACAACCTTTCGGACGTGGCGTCCCTTCTCCTCGCCATCGCCGCGCGCCGCCTCGGACGTAGGCCCCCAAGCCCTCGCCACACTTTTGGGTACAAGAGGGCCGAGGTTCTGGCGGCCCTGGCCAACGCCGGTCTGCTCGTGCTCATTTCCGTCCTCATCGCCAAGGAGGCTTTCTTCCGCCTCCTCCACCCCCAGCCGGTGGCCGCCGGCCTTGTATTCTGGACGGCGCTCTTCGCGTTCCTGGGTAACATGGGTGGGGTCTGGCTTCTCCACCGCCACGACCGGCACGACCTCAACGTTCGGAGCGCTTTCCTCCACCTGCTCCAGGACGCCCTGGTCTCTCTGACCGTCGTGGCGGCGGCCGCCTTCATGGGTACCCGCGTGGGGCCCTACCTGGACCCCGTCGCCTCCATCGCCGTGAGTTTCGCCGTGCTGGTCGGTGCCTGGAGAATCGTCCTGGAGTCCCTCCACATCGTCACCGAAGCCGTGCCCAGGGACCTGGACCTCGAGGCGCTCGTGGATTCCATCGAGGCTCGCTTTCGGCCCGCGCGCGTCCACCACGTCCACGTTTGGGAGGTGGGCCCCGGGGAACGCATGCTGACGGCCCACGTCGCCGTTCCAGAGACCACGGTGCCGGCCGCCGAGAGGCTCTTCTCGGACATGCGGCGCTACCTGAGGGAGGAGTGGGCCATCGGGCACGTCACTCTAGAGCCCGAATGCGGGCAGTGTCCTGACCCGGATGCCTGCGCGAACTCCGGCCGCGCGACAAGGGGAAACGGGTAGGGCACTCCCCTCCGGAGCGGATCGCCCGTCAAGGCCCGCCCGGCGCTCCGATTCCGCTATTTCTTACCGGCGCCTTCCGCCCTCCCGGCTTTCTCGAGGGCCGCTCGCGCGGCGGCCTGCTCCGCCGCCTTCCGTGTGGATCCCGTTCCGGAGCCTGCCTCTTTTCCATCGAGGGTCACCGTCGCCACGAAGCCTCCTCCTTCCGAAGACGCCGTCGCGTACTCGGGAAGGGGCAGGTTCTTCGCCTGGCGGGCTTCCTGCAGACTCGTCTTGGCGTCCTCTGCCAGCACGGCCAGCCCGCGCTTGCGGATGGGCTCCGAGAAGATCGCGGACACCAACCGGCGGGCGGCGGGGACGCCGGCGTCGAGAAAGAGGGCGCCCAGGAGCGCTTCGAGGGCGCTGGCCAGGACCCGCTCCTTCTTGGCTCCTCCGTCCCTCCGCTCCCCCTCCCCCATTCGGAGCGCGGGGCCGACGCCCAGGTCCTCCGCTTCCGCGGCGAGAACGCGCCGGCTGATCCAGTGGGCCCGAACCCGCGTCAGAACTCCCTCCTCCTCTGCGGGAAATCGGTGGAAGACCAGCTCCGCCACGAGGAAGTTGAGGAGCGAGTCGCCGAGGAATTCGAGCCGCTCGTAGGACAGCCTCCGTGGGAGTCCCGCCTCGGCCGCGGCCGATGGATGCGTCAAGGCCATCCTGAGGAGGCTCCCGTCGCGGAAGAAGTGGCCCAGACGGGTCTGCAGGGCATCCTCTTGGGAAAGCCCGCCCGAGGTCTCCCCGTCGGGCTTCCCCGTTCGGTTCTTTGCCCTGGGGCCATCCCGCCGGGACGGTCGCCCGCTCACGGGACCATTTCCCGCGCGGCCTCCGTCACGGCGGCCTCTCCGACGGGCCGCTCCTCGCGGCCGAAACCCAGGAGCAGGGCATTGGTGCAGAGGTTGTTGACGAGGCGCGGGACACCCTGCGAATAGCGGTGGACGGCCGCCAGGGCCTCCTCCGTGAAAATCCGTCCATCCCCCCCGCCGGCCACCGCGAGACGATGGCGGACGTACTGGGCCGTTTCCTCCTCGGAGAGGGAATCCAGGTGGTACCACATGCCCACCCTCTGCCGGAGGGCCCGGTAGGAGGGGTGCCTCAGCCTCCGTCTCAGTTCGGGCTGGCCAATGAGGAGGATCGCCATGAGGTTCTCCGTGTCCAACTGGAAGTTGGACAGGAGGCGGATCTCGTCGAAGGTGGCCTTCCCGGGAATGAGTTGGGCCTCGTCCACCACCAGGACCACGCCCGCCCCCTCCTCGTGAAGCTCGAGGAGCCGGTCGCTCAGGGCATCCAGGAGGTCCGCCCGGTGGTGGCAGGGCGTCACGTCCAGCCGCAGGGCCAATTCCCTCAGGAGCTGGAGGGGGGAGAGCCTCGGGTTGACGACGAGGACGAAGCGGTCCCGATCGTTCCGATCCATGAGGGCCCGAGAAAGGGTGGTCTTGCCCGATCCGATCTCCCCCGTGAGAACGGCGATTTCCCGCTCCTCCACCGCGTATTCCAGGCGGGCCAGGGCCTCCTCGTGCTGGGAGGCCATGAAGAGGAAGCGGGGGTCCGGGGTCTTCCCGAAGGGCCTCTCTCTCAATCCGTAGAAGGCTTTGTACACGCCGCGTCCTCCAGGGCGCGCACGGTCCGCCCTAGGCGAGCCCCCGCGCCGGTTCGATGGCGCTGAAGAGGGAGGCCGTGTCGATGACGAGGATGACCTGGTTCTCCCCAACCTCGGTGGCGCCGGCCAGGCCCGGGAGCCTCCCGAAGGTCCTCCCGATGGGGTGGACCACCGTCTCCTGCTCGCCGAGCATGTCGTCCACGACGATGCCGGCCGCCTTGTCGCCCCGGCGGGCCACCACGACGAAGATTCGCTCGCCCTCCCGGGGGCGCGTCCGGGGGAGCCGGAACCGCTCCTCGAGCCGCAACAGGGGAAGGGTCACCCCTCGGAGGCTGAAGACCTCCCGCTGGTCGACGAGCTGGATCTCCGACTCCGTGGTCCGCAGGGTCTCGAGCACCGAGGAGATGGGAATTGCGAAGGTCTGGTCGCAGCATCGGACGATGAGGGACTGGATGATGGCCAGCGTGATGGGGAGCGTGAACTGGAAGGTCGTGCCGACGTTGGGTTCGGACCAGACCGAGAGGGTCCCTTTCAACTGTTCGATGGCGGCTTTGACCGCGTCCAGGCCCACGCCCCGGCCGCTCACCTCGGTGACCTCGTCGGCGGAGGAGAAGCCCGACCGGAAGATCAGGTCCATGCACCGCTCGCGGTCCATCTCCTCGTCCGCACCCACGAGGCCCAGCCGGACCGCCGCATTCCAGATCTTCTCCACCTGAAGGCCCCGGCCGTCGTCGGTGACCTCAATGACGATGGAGTTGCCCTTCTGGTAGGCGCTCACGGCGAGCGTGCCCTCCCGGCCCTTCCCCGCCAAGACCCTCTCGCCGGGCGTTTCGATCCCGTGGTCGATGGCGTTTCGGATGGTGTGGATGAGGGGCGTCACCAGTTCGTCCATCATGGTCTTGTCCAGCTCCGTGTCCCCCCCGTAGAGCTGGACAGAGACCTCCTTGCCCGCGGCCCGGGCCAACCGCCGGGCCGTCCGGTTCAGTCGATTGAAGATCTGGCTGATGGGAACGAGCCGGATGTCGATGATGGCCCGCTGGAGTTCCCCGAGTTTCTTTTCCATGGTGCGGATCTGTTTGTTGGCATCCGCCGCGAGATCCCTCTGGCCTGGAATGGAGGCCACGCCCTCCGCGATGCGCTGAAAAGCCGCCTTCAGGAGGTTTAACTCCCCTACGATGCCCATCACACCGTCCAGCTTTTCGATGTCCACTTTGACGGTCTTGGCCAGCCCGCGCAGGTCCTCTGACTCTGCCTCCGCGGGCTCGCCGGCGGCCTCCCCGCCCTCGGCCGCCGATCTGGGTGCCGGAGCGGCCTCCGGCGAGGGAGGCAGCAGATCCTGAACCTCCGCGCCGGAATCGGCCACGAGGGACTGTACCTGGGCGACCCCCTGCGTCGTCCCGTAGAGGAGGCGGAAGCGCAAGCCTCCGTCCCCGGAAGGGTCCATGACGGGCAGCGTGGAGATCACTTCGCCGGCCTCCGAGAGCCTCTCCGTCAGGGCCCTGAGCCGGGTGTCGAAATCCGCGAAATCGAAGCGAACCAGCACCGCCAGGATCCGGTTGCCCTCGGTCATATTCTCCTTGAGGCGGTGCTCCTCATACTCCGTGAGCGACTTCAGGGTCTGCTCGTCCAAAAGCGGGCCCGCGCGGGCCTCGGGCTTCGGCTCGGGGGGCGCGCCCACCGCATGGACGCGGCGGAGCAGATCTCCCGCATCCGACCGGACCTCCCCCTCGCCCGCCTCTCCCACCATCGCCCTCAAGTGCGTCCGGCTCTCCCGCAGGAGGGCGAAGAGATCCGGGGAGAGGGCGGCCTTTCCGAGGCGGATTTTGTCCAGCAGGCTCTCGAGGTCGTGGCTCAGGGTGGTGATTTCCTGGAGGCCGAACATGGAGGCGAGGCCCTTCAGGGAGTGCATTTCCCTGAAGATCTTGTTCACCAGGTCGGGCCGGACCTTGCCTCCCGCCTCGTGCTGGGACTGGGCGGACTCCAGGTCCTCGGCAAGGGCTTCGAGGATGTCCTCGGCTTCGGCCACGAATTCCTGCAGGGCCTTCGCGCGGTTCTTGTCCATGAAGCCTCGGTTACGGAAGATGCCGCTGGACGAGATCGATGAGTTCGCCTTCGGTGAAGGGCTTGGTCAGGTACCCTGTGGCCCCGATGGCCAGCCCGCGTCGGCGGTCCTCCTCGGCGGCCTCCGTGGAGATGATGAGGATGGGGACGTCACGGTACACGGGGTGCTGCCTGAGAAACGAAATCAGTTCGAGCCCGTTGATGTCGGGCATGTTGATGTCCGTCAGGATCATGCGGAAGTCGTTCTCGGGGATGAGCTTCAGGGCGGCGAACCCGTTCTCTGCCTCGAAGACGTCCACGGCGAGGTGCTGGTCCAGCGCCGTGGCGATGAGGTTTCGCATGGCGTTGTTGTCCTCCACCACCAGGACCTTGGCTTTCATGCGCTCGCTCCTTGGCCATTATGGCGAGCCGGCGCGGAGGCTGTCAACGGTGGCGGCGAGAGATAGAATGCTTCCGGAGGTGCCCCATGGCCAAGGTGGCCCGCTTCGGCGTGTCCATGGAGGAGGAACTTCTGAGGCGTTTCGACGGCCTGGCCCGCGAGAGGGGCTACGCGACCCGATCGGAGGCGCTGCGCGACCTCGTTCGCCGCGACCTCGTCCGGGAGGAATGGACCGACCCTAGCGCGGAGGTGGCCGCCACCGTGAGCCTGGTGTACGAGCACCACGAGCACCACCTGGCCGACGCGCTCACGGACCTCCAGCACCACCACCACGGAGCGGTGGTGAGCGCCACGCACGTTCATCTCGACGCACACAACTGCCTGGAAGTCGTCATCCTCCGCGGTCCCAGCGCCGTCATCCGCCGCCTGGCCGATGCCCTCCTGAGCACCCGCGGCGTCAAGCACGGTGGCGTCGTGGCCACCACGACAGGAAAAAATGTCACTTGACACTCACTCTGCGTGAGGAAGTCTGCCGGTCCTGAAGTCGCCAGCCGGGGACGGTCGAGCGGTGAGGGCCGCCTCCCGGGGGCCGAGGGTCGACCCCGTCGCGGCTTCACCGCCGCCTACGGTGCGAACTCCACGAGAGGGCGATGGGGGAGCAGCCCTTTCTCGAAGGCTTCGTCCAAAAAGAGCCGCACGGCCCGGCGGCCGGCCTCCCCGTAGTCCAGGGTCCATTCGTTGACGTACATGCCCACGAAGGTGTCCGCGTCCTTTCGGGAGAGCCCGCGGCCGAAGGTCATGGCGTAGTCCAGGGCCTCCTCACGGTGGCTCAGCGAATAGGCGATGCTCGCCCTCAAGAGCCGGCTCACCCGGGCCACGAGTTCGGGGCCAAGGTCCTTCCGGATAACGTTCCCGCCCAGGGGCAGCGGCAAACCCGTCCGCCCCTTCCACCAGACGCCCAGATCGACCACCAGGTGGACGCCCTCTCGGAAGTAGGTCAATTGACCTTCGTGGATGATCAGGCCGGCCGGGACCTCTCCGGCCTTCACCGCCGGCAGGATGGCGTCGAAGTCCATGAAGACGGGCTCCACGTCCGGCTCCACCAGCCGAAGGGCCAGAAAAGCCGAGGTCATCCGCCCCGGCACCGCCACCTTGAGGCCACGCAGAGAGCGCACGTCCCGGGTCTCCCGCGAGATCACCATGGGGCCGTATCCGTCCCCGAAGGAGGCCCCGTGGGGGAGAAGCAGGTACCGGTCCGCGAGGAATGCGTAGGCGTGAAACGAGACGGCCGTCACCTCGAGCTCGGCCCTCAGGGCCCTCTCATTGAGGCTCTGGATGTCCTGCAATTCGTGGATAAAGGTGATGCCCTCCGTATCCAAGAGGCCCTTGGCGAGGGCGTAGAACATGAAGGCGTCGTCGGAATCGGGGCTGTGGGCGAGACGGATGACGGGGCCGGCCATGGGGCCTCCTCATTGAAGGGCCGAGGATACCAGCGGGAGCGGCGGGAGGCAAGGAGGGGTGGTGCCTCCGCCGGAGGCACCGCAGACCACGGCGGGACGGACGGCCCACAGCGCCGCCCGAATGCCGTTTCCGCCCGCGCCATCCAGGTGGCGAGGGGATCAGGCGTCCAAGGCGCGACGGACTTCGGACAGGAGCCCTTCGATGGTAAACGGCTTCTCGATGAAGCGGACCCCTTCCTCGATGACCCCCTCCCGGGCCACCGCGTCCGCCGTGTACCCGGACATGTACAAGACTCGGAGGCCCGGGCGGGTGGCTCCGAGGCGTCCGGCCAGCTCCTTCCCGTTCAGGCCGGGCATGACCACGTCGGTGAGGAGGAGGTGGATCGTGCCGGCGTGCTTCTCCGCCAGGGCCATCGCCTCCCCGGGAGACCGGGCCGCGAGGACCGTGTACCCGTGGGCGGCGAGGATCCTCCGGGTCAACTCCAGGATGGCCGTCTCGTCCTCGACGACGAAAACGGTTTCTACACCGCCGGGCCCCATCCGCGCCTCGGGTTCCAAGGGGTGGTCCGGCCCTCCTTTCCAGCGGGGGAGGTAGATGCGGAAGGTGGCGCCGCGGCCCGGAGCGCTGTCCACGAAGATGAGCCCCCCATTCTGCTTGACGATACCATAGACCGTGGCCAGCCCAAGCCCCGTCCCCAGGTGCTCCTTGGTGGAGAAGAAGGGCTCGAAGATGCGGCTGAGGGTCTCTTCGTCCATCCCCTGCCCCGAGTCGCTGAAGGTCAGCAGGACATACTCTCCGGGCTCGGCGAAGGGGTGCTGGGCCTGAAAGGCCTCGTCAAGACGCACGTTGTGCGTCTCCAGGGACACCCGACCCACGCCCTCGATGGCGTCCCGCGCGTTGGCCGCCAGGTTGGCGAGAATCTGGTCCACCTGCACGGGATCGATGCGGACGGGCCAGAGGTCCTGCCCGGGAAGGAAGGTGAACTCCACGTCCTCCCCCATGAGGCGGGACAGCATGCGGACCATCTCCCGGAGGGACTCGTTGAGGTCGAGGACCCTGGGCATGGCCTGTTGCTTGCGGGCGAATCCCAGGAGCTGACGGGTGAGGCCCGCGGATCTTCGCGCCGCCTTTTGGATCTCCTCGATGTCGCGGCGGAGGGGCTCGTCGGGGCCCAATTTCCGCAAGGCCAGCTCGGCGTAGATCGTGATGATGTTGAGCATGTTGTTGAAGTCGTGGGCCACGCCTCCGGCCAGCCGGCCGATGGCCTCGATCTTTTGGGACTGCAGGAGCTGGGCTTGGAGGGCCTCCTTTTCCTCCTCCACCTTTCTAAGCTCGCTGATGTCCAAGTTGACGATGACCGCCGCCTCCACGTGTCCCGCCTCGTCGAACACCGGTGCCGTCGAATTCAGGATGGTCCGCTTCTTCCCGTCGAAGGCGTCAATTTCGAGCATCTCCCCAAGGACCGTCTCGCCCTTCCGAACGGTGCGCGAGAGAGCCCACTCCTCGGGCTTGACCTCCTCGCCCGAAGGCAGTCTCCGGGCTTTGAAGACCCCGTAATCTTCCCGGCCCACCAGCGGCTCGCCCCCCCAGATGCGGCGCCCGGCCGGATTGCTCCTCAGGAGGTGACCCTCGGCGTCCGCGATCCAGAGCCCCACGGGAAGCGTGTCGAAGATCCGGTCCAGGAGGTTCTCCCACCGCTTGAGGGCCTCCTCTGCGCCTTTCCGCTCGGTGATGTCCCGCACCACGGCGAGGATCCGGCCCTGGCCGCCGATCTGCGAACTACGGAGGGAGACCTCCGCCCAGAAGGTCTCTCCGTTCTTCTTTCTGGCGAGCCACTCAAAGGTCTGAGGGCCCTCCTCCAGGGTCTTGCGAATGTGCTCCTGGGCGGCGGCATCGGTGTACGGGGCCACGTTCGCGCTCAGGTCTCCGAGGGACCCGTTTAGGACCTCCTCCTTGGAGTCACACCCGTACATCCTCAGCATGGGCTCGTTCACGTCCACGATGCGGCCCGTGGAGACCTCGCCGATAAAGATGGCCTCGTTGGTGGAATTGAAGATCTCCCGGTAATTCTCCTCGCTGGCCCGCAGGCCCTCCTCGGCCCGCCTCCGGTCCGTGATGTCCGTCAGGGCCCCGACGATAGCGACGGTCTTGCCCTCCTCCACCACCGGCGCCTCGTGGACCTCCACCCAGATGAGGCGCCCGTCCTTCGTCCGGAGCTCCAGCGGATACGGCGGCTGGGGCTTTCCCGTTTCGATGGCCCGAAGGGTGGCCTCGTAGCCGGCGCCGTTCAAGGGGTGGTCCGTGACGAATTCGGTCCAGCGGATCCTGGCCTCCTCGGGCTCGCAACCCAGGAAGTGGCGGGATTGCGGGCTCACGTAGGTAAGGGTCTGATCCGGCGTGTGGCGGTAGAAGAGGTTGGTGCTGTGCTCCACGATTTCACGGAAGCGGGCTTCGCTCTCGGCGAGAGCGGCCAGGGTGCGCTTTCGCTCCATGCGCTGGCTGAGAAGGGCTCCCAGCGCGGCCGTGGCGGCCGGATAGATCAGGAGCACCGGAAGGCCGATGGCGGGAAGGGTCCGCCTCATCTCGTCCCCCGGAAGAAGAACCGTGCAGAGGAGCATCACGCCATGGACCGCAACGCCGAGGAGGTAAAGCTCCCACCAGGGGATGGACGAGAGGTCCCGCTTGCGGAGGTGCCGCCACGCGATGCCGATGGCGCAGGAGCTGGCGATAACGGCCAGCCCCATGGCCGTGCCGCCGCCGCCCATGTGGAGCCGGTAGGCCCCGGCCAGGAGGCCGGCGATGACCGTGGGCGTCGTTCCGAAGAAGAGCCCCGAGACCGCCAGCAGGATGGAGCGGGTGTCGAAGACCAGGCCCGGCCTGAGCTCCATGCTCGCCACCATGACGGCCACCGTGACCAGCCCCACGGCCAGGCCCGTGAAGAACTGATCCCACGTGGGCTTCTGCCGCCGGGGCCGCAGGGTCAGGAGATCGTAGAGGAGGATGAGCGCCAGGAGGAGCGCCGCGTTCTGGGTGAGTGCGAGCCACATGCCCGTCTCCATTGGCAAGACCTCTGCCGCCGTCCTGCGGCATCCGGGTGGATGGCAGGAGATTCTACCACCCTAACGAGAGCCAGCCTTTACCCTCCCTCGCCCTAGGAGCCCAGGGCTCCTGGCTGATAGAATGCTTTCATGGACTTCCGGCTGATCCTCCGTCGCCTCGCCCTGCCCTTGAGCCTGCTGGCCGTGGTCTACGCCGCTGGCGTGGCGGGTTACATGATTCTACAGGGGTGGGACTTTCAGGACGCCTCCTACATGACGGTCATTACCGTGGCCACCGTGGGATACGGGGAGACTCGTCCCCTCGATCCCCTGGGCCGCTGGTTCACCACGGCTCTCATCCTCGGCGGGATGGGGACCATTCTCTACGCCGTATCCTCCGTGACCGCCTTTTTCGTGGAGGGTGAACTCCGCACGCTCCTGAGGAGGGGAAAGATGGACAAGGCCATCTCCCGGCTCTCGGACCACCACATCATCTGCGGCGCAGGGCGCGTGGGTTCGGTCATCCTCGCCGAACTCCTGCGAACGGGCCAGAAGGCGGTGGTCGTGGACCGTGACATGCACTTGCTGGAGGAGGAGTTCCAGGGCAACTCCGGACTCCTTACGGTGGAGGGCGACGCCACCCACGACTCGGTCCTGGAGCGCGCGGGCATAGAGCGCGCCAAGGGGCTTCTCGCCGCCCTGTCGGAGGACAAGGACAACCTCTTCGTGGTGCTCTCGGCGCGCTCCATGAATCCCGGCCTGCGGATCATCGCCCGGGCCGACGAGGAGAGCACGCGGGACAAGCTCCTCAAGGCCGGGGCCGACGCGGTGGTCTTTCCCCACACCATCGGCGGTCTTCGAATGGCCTCGGAGATGCTCCGACCCAACGTCGTCACCTTCCTGGACCAGATGCTGCGGTGGGGCGACGGGTCCCTGCGGGTGGAGGAAGCGGAGATCAGGGAAGGGTCCCCTCTCCTCGAAAGGACCCTCGCCGAGGCCGACCTGTCCGGCCGGACCGGGGCGCTGGTGGTGGCGCTCCGAAGCCGGGGTGGGGAATTCCTATTCAATCCGCCGAAGGACAGGAGGCTTGCCTCGGGCGACGTGCTCGTCGTGCTGGCCGACCAGGCCCAACGCCGAGCCTTGCTCCAGCTCGCGGGGGGAGTCTGAGGCGGCGAGTCGGATGAGGCGAACGACGAAGGAGCGGGAGGGGTGCAGCCCCGCCGCTCCTGTCGCCACCATTCGGTGCCCCGTCAGCGTCCGATCCGCACGATGTCCCCCGCTGAAGGTCTCCAGGGTGAAGCGGACCACCAGGTCCTTCGGTAGCGAAGCCTCGAAGCGGCCGCTCACCGAGCGGGCGGACACCTCGGGCGCCGCACCGGAAGCCGAGACTCCACCGCTGACGCTCTGGAGCGAGAGGCTTCCAGAAAGGCCCGAATGGTGGTCCGGTCCCCCGAGACCTCGAAGTCCAGCCGGTCGGACCCCTTGCCGAAGGTGCCCGAGACGGCCACCTCGGGCTGCACTTCACCCGTTCAGACGACGGACGGGGCCAAAGGGGTTGAATCGCGAAATGAGGACAGCAGGAGGGGAGCCGAAGGGCGAGAGAGCGGAGGCGAAACGGGCGAAAGAGGACTACTATGGGGAAGAGTGTCTTTGGGGCCTTGGCGTGTTTCTGTTTCTCGCTTGCCCTGCTTGGAGCAGGACCGCCGTTGCCGCCGGCAAATCCTCTTGATGGGGGGACGATTGCGGGAAAGGGGGCATTATCAGGCTGGCGGCCTCTTCTGCGTGGCTCTGAAGGCGGACCAGATCAAGCAGGCGGCAAAGTACCCGCACAAGATGATCCATGGAGTCAAGCTGGCGCTCTTGCCAGAGCAAAAAGTTCTAGCAAGTTATTCGGACGGCACCGTTGCAGGCGCAGAAGGGGCGATGGTCTCTGCCTCGGGCCCCATTGGCGACACCGAGGCCAATCTCTGCACCAAGGAGTATACCGCCACAGGGGTCGGACGAATCGCAGTGGTAGTGCTTACCGAGGAAGGTGAGCAAGTTCTGACTGAAGGCAGGGTCAACCTGACGGATTTTTCTTTCTCCATCGGGCTAAATCCCGATCCCAACCTCCCGCCGCTCTATGTTTGTTGCTCGTGTTCCGGCTGCAGGAATTGCATAGACTGGTGCAAGACCTTCACCTGCATTTGCCCAGGTTGCACGGTTTTCTGCAATGGACGATGAGCCATGCGCGGGGGAACCCGGGCAAGGCCGTCCCCCTTGACTTTCCCACGGGCGCTCAGCTTGCCAGGATGACGAATGGAAGGGAGGCCGGGAGTTCGAAGCGGGGAGACCAAGAAAGCGGCGCCCGATTGACCTATCCCCTATCCGTCCCTGCTCCCCGCTCGCTGAAGGAGTGACGTCATGCGGAGAGAAAAAGAGCGGGAGCGGGGGGCTACCTTCGAAGGCCAGCCCCCGCTTTGCTCACTTCCTGACTTCCTAACTTTCTAACTTTCTAACTTACTCCTCCCCCATGAACGGGTAGGCGAAGTGCGTTGGGGGGACGAAGGTCTCCTTGACGGCGCGCATGCTCGTCCAGCGGATGAGGTTGAGGTAGCTTCCGGCCTTGTCGTTGGTCCCGCTGGCGCGGCCGCCGCCGAAGGGCTGCTGGCTCACGACGGCTCCCGTGGGTTTGTCGTTGATGTAGAAGTTCCCCGCGGCATGGCGGAGGCGGTTCATCATCCTGACCGTGGCCATGCGGTCGCCCGAGAAGATCGCACCCGTGAGGGCGTAGGGGCTCGTGGTGTCGCAGAGCTCGAGGGTCTCGTCGAGCTTCTGGTCGTCGTAGACATAGAGCGTGAGGACGGGGCCGAAGATCTCTTCCACCATCATCTTGCATTTGGGGTCGGTGGTCTGGACCACGGTGGGCTGGATGAAGTAGCCCTGGCTGTCGTCGCAACCTCCGCCGGCGAGGATGGTGCAGCCGGGGCACGACCTGGCGTACTCGATGTAGCCCTTGTGGGTATCGTAGGCGCCCTGATCGATGACGGCGGTGAAGAAGTTCCGGAAGTCGGTGGGGGCGCCCATCTTGATCTCGGCGATCTGCCCGAGGAGCGCCTCCTTCGTTTTCGGCCAGAGGCTCTTCGGGATGTAGGCGCGGGAGGCGGCGGAGCACTTCTGCCCCTGGTACTCGAAGGCCCCGCGCACCAGCGCCGTGGCGAGGGCGAGGGGGTCGGCGCTGGCATGGGCGAAGACGAAGTCCTTGCCGCCCGTCTCGCCCACGATGCGCGGATAACTCCTGTAGCCCGCGATGTTGGCGCCGATGGTCTTCCACATGCTCTGGAAGACCGCCGTGGAGCCCGTGAAATGCACCCCCGCGAAGTGGGGGCTGGCGAGGACGGGGTCTCCCACGGCGCCGCCGCGGCCGGGCACGAAGTTGATGACGCCGGGCGGGAGCCCCGCGGCCTCGAGGACCTTCAGGATGTGGTAGGCCGAGAAGACCGCGGACGAAGCGGGCTTCCAGAGGACCGTGTTGCCCATCATGGCGGGCGCAGTGGGGAGGTTCCCGGCGATGGAGGTGAAGTTGAAGGGCGTCACGGCGAAGATGAAGCCCTCCAGGGCGCGGTACTCGGCGTAGTCCCAGATGCCCTTCGCGCTGTCGGGCTGCTGGTCGTAAACGAAGCGCATGTGGTAGGGGTTGAAGCGGTAAAAGTCAATGAGTTCGCAGGCCGAGTCGATCTCCGCTTGGAAGGCTGTCTTGGACTGGTTGAGCATGGTGGCCGCGTTGGCGGACGCCCGCATGGGACCGGCCAGAAGCTCGGCGGCTTTGAGGAAAATCGCCGCCCGGTGCTCCCAGGGCATTTCGGACCAATCCCTCCAGGCGACCTGGGAGGCGGCGATGGCTTGCTCTACCTCCTTTGCGCCGGCCTGATGGTACGTGGCCAGGACGTGGCGGTAGTCGTGGGGGCAGACGGCCTTCGCCGTATTGCCCGTGCGGACCTCTTTCCCCCCGATGAGGAGGGGGATCTCGATCTCCTCCGAAAGCTGGCGGCTTAATTCGGCTTTGAGAGCCGCCTTTTCGGGCGAGCCGGGACCGTACGCCAGCACGGGTTCGTTCTGCGGTTTGGGGACGGGGATGACGTTGTTCGCCATGGATGCCTCCGAACAGATCGGCAAATTCGCTTCGAACCGGACCGCCCCCGAGCGGGGGCCGGGGTCTCCTTCGCGCGGGGCGGCCGCCGCCGCCGCTCACGCCCGATTGTAGAGGACCCGGGGGCTCCTGGCAACGGCGGTGCGGAGATCGAAGACGGCTCCAGTCCCGGGACAAAAACACCCGGATGGCAAGAACGGGAGGGCCCCGCCTCCGCGGGGCCCCTCGCCTTCCGGGTGGTGGGCGATGCTGGATTCGAACCAGCGACTCCTACCGTGTGAGGATAGTACTCTTCCGCTGAGTTAATCGCCCAAGAGGTCCATTTTACGGGTCTCGCCGGGAGGCTGTCAAGGGGACGGAGGCCCGCGGGTCGGGAGGTGTGCTAGGGTGGGCGCATGAGCGGGCGCACGGTCACCCTGGTGGGGTTCATGGGCTCGGGCAAGAGCACCGTGGGGAGGATTCTGTCCCGCCGGCTCAAATGGCCCTTTCGAGATACGGACGCCCTCGTGGAGGACCTGGAGGGGCGATCCATCGCACGAATCTTCGCCGAGCAGGGCGAAGCCTACTTTCGGCAAGTGGAGAGGCGCGTCGTCTTGTCCACGCCGGAGGAGGGGGAGCGGGTCATGGCCCTTGGGGGAGGAGCCTTCGACGAGGTCACCCTTCCCTTTTTGAACGGACTCGGCCCGACGGTCCACCTCGACCTCACCTTTCAGGAGGCCGTGCGGCGCATCGGCGGCGACCCGCGCAGGCCCCTGGCCTCCGGCCCCGATCTTTTCGGCCTCTTCCTGCGTAGGAAGCAATGGTACGCCCGCGCGCGTCACCGGGTGTGGACCGAGGGGCTTTCGGTGGACGAGGTGGTCGAATCCATCCTGAGGCTGTTATAATCGGCGCGTAGGCGGCGGGGGGCACCTTGGGTCGAGCTCGGTACCTCATTCTTTCGGACATCCATTCCAACATGGAGGCCCTCCAGGCCGTGTTCCGCGCGGTGGAGCGCCGGCGCTACGCCGGCGTGCTGTGCATGGGGGACCTGGTGGGCTACGGCGCCAGTCCCAACGCCGTGGTGGCCCGGTTGAGGCGGATCAAGAACCTTCTGGCGGTTCGGGGCAACCACGACAAGGTCTGCACCGGCATGGACAACGGAGGGAACTTCAACTCCTCGGCCCTGGAGGCGGCCCGTTGGACCCACGGAAGGCTGACGCCGGCAAACCGGGCCTTCCTCACCGCGCTGCCCCAGGGTCCCATGGAGGCCCTTCCCGGGGTCTGGATCGCCCACGGCTCCTTCCCAGACGAGGACGCCTACCTGTTCTCCGATTTCGACGCGTACCAGTCGTTTCGCGCCGGCGGCTTCTGGCTCTGCTTTTACGGGCACACGCACTTTCCCGCCCTGTACCAGGAGACGCCCGGAGGGGTGGATTACGTCCCCCTCTCCGGCGATTGCGTGGAAGTGGTCCTGGACGCCCAGGCCCGCTATTTGATCAACCCGGGGTCCGTGGGGCAGCCGAGGGACCGGAATCCAAAGGCCGCCTTCGCCGAGTTCTACCCTGACACCCGGCGCGTCGTTATCCGGAGAATCCCGTACGATTCCGAGGGCGCCGCCCGCCGGATCCGGCGGGCCGGCCTTCCCGCCAACCTGGCCAATCGGCTCCAGGTGGGGTCATGATCACGGGGGTCAACGAGACCTTGACCCACGAAGGCATCGAGTACCACCTCCAGATCGAGGATCTGGACCGGGAGCGCGTCCTGGAAGCCCGAGTCTACGTGGGGGGCCGCATCCTCTTTCAAAAACGTCAGGAGTATGGTCCTCTTCTGGAAGAGGCGGCCGGACCCGGAATCGAGGAGAAGGTACGGGAGGAGATGGAGCGACTGCGGACCCTGGTATCCGCCGCCGTGTTGCGGGGCCGCATCCGCCCGTAATCGGCCCGCCCGGAACCGGACTACGGCCGTTCCCCCATGGTCTCTTCCGGGGATGCGGTGCGCTTTGCCTTCAGGCCGTGGCCAAGATTCGGCCGATCCGCTCCGTAAGGCGGTCGTACTGGAACGGCTTCGAGATGTAGTCCACGGCTCCGCGCTGGAGGCCGAAGATTTTGTCCTTGAGGTCGGTCCGGACGGAGAAGATGGCCACGGGGATCTCCTTGGTCGCCGAATCCGCCTTGAGGAGCTTGAGGACTTCCCATCCGTCCATCTTGGGCATGTTGAGGTCGAGCAGTACCAGGTTCGGCTTCAAGGCCCTCGCCACGTGAAGCCCATCCTCACCGCTCAGGGCCTTGGCAACGACGTATCCCGCATCCGAAAGGATGGCATCCACGATGTCCAGAAGGTCCGGGTTGTCGTCGATGACCAGAATCGTCTGCTTCATCCGCTCCCTAGCCACCCCACCCTAAGCTAA
>CAZPSH010000022.1:0-43118 GCA_964589625.1 uncultured Thermoanaerobaculia bacterium | reverse complement strand
CCTCCTCCTCAACCCCCACAACGCGGGGGCCCAGGAGAAGAAGCGAGTCACACAGGAGCGGCTCGAGACCAAGCCGGCCCCCGAAGCCGAGAAGGCCGAGGCCCTTCCCGACGACATCCTCGTGAACCTGACCCAGAAGGTCCAGGCACGCCCCCGCGTCCCCCTCGTGGGAAGGGAGGCGGCCCTGGGCCAACTGCTGGAGATCCTCTCCTGCCGGGACAAGCACAACGCGCTCCTCGTGGGTGAGGCGGGGGTGGGCAAGACGGCCCTCGTGGAGGAGCTGGCCCTTCGCCTGCGCGAGCGCGACGTCCCCGCCGTTCTGGCCGGGCGCACGGTGAGCGCCCTCAACCTCGGCGCGCTCATCTCCGGCGCCCGCTTCCGCGGGCAGTTCGAGGAGCGCGTCCTCGAGGTGGTGCGGAAGGTGCGGGAGCGGGGACACCTCCTCCTCGTGGAGAACCTCCACCACCTCGTGGCCACGGGCGCCACGCGCGGCGCCTCCCTCGACTCGGCGAGCCTCATCAAGCCGGCCCTTCTCTCGGGGGACATCCAGGTCATCGGCATTACGGACGAGGAGTCCTACGCCAACATCCTCGAGAAGGACCCCTCTTTCCTCAAGCTTTTCCACCTGTTGAGGGTGGAGGAGCTGAGCCTGGACCAGGTGAAGGAGGTCGTGAAGACGCGCCTGCCGCTCTACGAGGAGTTCCACGGCGCGCGCTTCCCCGAGGGCCTCGTCGAAAACAGCCTGGAGACGGTGCGCCTCTCCATCACCCGGAGGGCGCTCCCCGAGAGCGTCCTGGACCTCATGGACCGCGTCGCCGCGCGCGTGGCCCTCAGTGCCGCGCGGGGAGAGCGGTCCACCTCGGAGGTCTCCCGCCGGGACGTCATCGAGACCCTCTCGGAGATGTCCGGCGTGGCCTACGAGCGCCTCTCCCTGCTGGACCGCGACCACCTGGCCCGCATGGAGGAGATCCTCTCCGGGGAGGTCGTGGACCAGGAGGAGGCCGTCCGAAGGGTCAGCCGCCTCATCCGCACGGCCAAGCTCGGCCTCGACCTCAACGACCACCGGCCCGACGGGGTCTTCCTCTTCGTGGGGCCCACGGGTGTCGGCAAAACCGAGCTGGCGCGCTCCATCGCCAAACTCCTCTTCGGCGACGAGGAGAAGCTGATCCGCATCGACATGAGCGAGTACATGGAGCGCATCAGCACCTCCCGCCTCATCGGGACGGCGCCGGGCTACGTGGGCTACTACGACCAGAACCAGCTCACCGACCAGGTCCGCAAGAACCCCTACTGCGTCATCCTCTTCGACGAGGTGGAAAAGGCCGACCCGCAGGTCCTCAACCTCTTCCTCCAGATCTTCGACGCGGGGCGCCTCACCGACGGCAAGGGGCGAACCGTCCGCTTTCACCACGCCACCATCATCATGACCTCCAACGTGGGGACGCACCTCTTCTCCAAGGCTCGCGTCGGATACGCCGAGGCGCGCAACCACGTGCCCGAGGAGGAGGTCCTCAAGGAGGTGCGGGCCCAGTTCTCGCCCGAGTTCCTCAACCGCGTGGACGAGGTGGTCCTCTTCCGCAGCCTCACCGCCGATTCCCTCGGGCGCATCGTGGACCTGCAACTGCGCGACCTCAAGGATCGGCTGGGCCACCAGGGCAAGGAACTGGTCCTGGAGCCCGAGGCGAGGGCCCTCCTCGCCCAAGAGGGCTACTCCTTCGAGTACGGCGCCCGCAACCTGGGACGGGTCCTCAGGCGGAGGATCTCCGAGCCCATGGCCCAGCTCGCCCTGACCCCCGAGTGGCACCGCGCCTCGGCGATTCGGGCCTTCCGCCGCGCCGACGCGGTGGCCCTCGAACTGCTCCCCCACGGGAGCCTGCAGTTCGAGGTGGCGGTCCGCGAAGAAGAGACCGAGGGGGAGTCGGGCCGGAAGCCTTGAGCGCATCCGGCACCTCTCCCTGACCCGTGGAAGAGGACGCGCCGCGCGGGCGGCGGTGAAAGGGAAGCGTTGCGAATCGGAGTCGTTCCCCCCGTTCCCATGGAACCCTTCGTGGCCTCCGCCCACGAGGCGGTCAACCTGTGGAGCGCCTTCTTCACGGCTTCGGACCGGCCCGCCCTGCTGGAGACCGCGCGCCTCGCGGGGTTCCCCGAGAACTACTCCTCCTACGCACGGTGCCTCTACGGCCTGATCTTCGAGCGCCGCATCGAGGCCGTCTACTACCCCCAGCCGGGCGTGCCCAAGGAGGTGCTCAAGGCCATCGAAATGGCCGCCGAGCAGGGGGTCGAGGCCGTGCCCTTCTCCTTCCCCCTGTTCCGCAACGACCAACGCCTCTCGGAGGCCCTCGATGCCCTCCGGAGGCGCCTCGGCGTGGACCCCGCCGTCCTGGAGGCGGTGGTCCAGCGCCTGCACGAGGTGCGCACCGTGCTGAGGCGGTACGACGGACTTCAGATGCGCACGGCGGCCTTTTCCTCCCGCGACTACGTCTCCATGCTCGCCCAGGCCATGGACCCCCGGGGCGACCTCGAGGGCCTGAGGCGCCGCATCGAGCGGGGCATCCTCGACTACCGGGACGAGGGCCGGGAGCGGTGGACGCGCGTGGGCATCGTGGGCCTCCCCCCGTACCGCGCCTCCTTCTACGAAGCCCTCGAATCCATGCGGGCCGTGGCCGTCTACGACGAGTGGGGCCTGGAGAACAATCCCATGAGCCCCTCCCTGGACCTCACCTTCCTCTACCACACCTGCTCCCTCCCCTACGGCCTCAAGCGCCGCCTGGAGAGGGTCCAGCGCGAGGCGGCCACCCGCCGCCTCCAGGCCGTCGTCCTCGCCGTCGAGTACCTCTGCGAGAGCCTGAAGGACGAGGGCTACTTCCGCATCAACCTCGGCCTGCCCGTGTACGCCTTCGAAAACCGGGGAGGGGACAGCCTCTCCTCCGCCGAGGAGAGGGGCCTGAGGCGTCTTATCGAGGAGCAGGTCGCCGCCCCATGACGCCCTGGAGGCTTCTGCTCGACGATTCCCCCCGCGACGGCGCCACCAACATGGCCCTCGACGAGGCCCTCTTCCGCGACGCCGAGGAGGGCCGAGAGACCCGCCCCGTCCTGCGCCTCTACGGCTGGTCGCCGCCGTGCCTCTCCCTCGGCTACCACCAGGACCCGGCCCTCGCCGCCGACGCGGTATTCTGTCAACGAAACGCCATTGACATCGTGCGGCGGCCCACGGGGGGCCTCGCCGTCCTCCACGACGACGAGGTCACCTACGCCGTCGCGAGCCCCTTCGGCGCGGAGCCCTTCCGCGGCCTCGACCTGGGCGGAACCTACGCCGTCCTCGCCGGCGCCCTCGTGGAGGGCCTTGCCAGCCTGGGGCTCCCCGCCGTCCTCAGCCGCCGCCAAGCCCGCGCCGTGCCCACCTCCACCGCGCCGTGCTTCCAGGTGCCCAGCGCCGACGAGGTCCTCGTCCACGGCCGCAAAGTCGCCGGGAGCGCCCAGCGCCGTGGCCGCCGCGCCTTCCTCCAGCACGGCGCCGTGCCCCTGAGCGTGGACTACGCCCTCCTCCTCGGCGCCACGGGCCGCCCCGGCGCCGACCCCGCCCCCTACCGCGCCGCCTTCGCCGGCCTCAAGGACTTCCTCCCCGGCCTCACCCGCCAAACCCTGGGCGCCGCCCTCCTCGAAGGCTTCCGCCTCCGCCTCGCCGCCCGATTCGAACGAGACCCTCACAACCATTTGGTGCACGGCCGATGAAGAAAAGATGAGGGGCGGGGGGTCGCGTCTTGCGTAGCGGCCAGGATAGGCTGGTCCGATGGGAAAGGAGGTAGCGACACTCCTTGAAATTCGGTGAATCGTCCAGCGGGTGCGAAGCCCGCCCGGCCAAAGCTGAGCCCGGCAGGCCGGTAGCGAGCCCTTACAGCGGTTTCGGTGACGGAGCCGTTGGCGCAGAAGCTAGGGGTCAAGAAGCTAGGGGTCAGGTCTTGTAATGCCACATAGGCCATGATAGATTGACATGGGCTGCGCTGTACGACTGAGCGACTTCTCTGGCGACGGATAGAGCGGGCCGGAAACGGAGGGGCCATGGCGAGACCGTTGCGGCTTGAGTTTCCTGGCGCCGTTTACCACGTTACGTCACGGGGAGACGGGCGCGGGGCGATCTTCCGGGACGACGTCGACCGGGAGCGGTTCCTTGGAATCCTTCAGCGCGCGGTGTCCCTGCGAAGGTGGATCTGCCATGCATACTGCCTGATGGGCAATCACTACCACCTTCTGGTCGAAACGCCCGAGCCGAACCTCTCGCGGGGGATGCGATCGCTCAACGGCGAGTACACGCAGGCCTTCAACCGGCGCCACCGCCGGCCGGGGCATGTATTCCAGGGGCGCTTCAGGGCGTTGCTGGTGGAGAAGGAGAGCCACCTGCTGGAGCTCTGCCGCTACGTCGTCCTCAACCCCGTCCGGGCGCGCGGCATGCGTGTGGCCGCCCCCGAGGACTGGCCCTGGAGCAGTTACCGGGCCACGGCGGGCCTGGAGCCAGCCCCGGGCTTCCTTTCGGTGGAGTGGATCCTGTCCCGCTTTGGGGGCAGGAGGCCGGAGGCGCAAAGGAGGTACGCGCGCTTCGTGGCCCAGGGGAAGAAGGGGAAGGTAAGCCCTCCCCAGGCTTTGGGCGGGTTGATCTTGGGGACCGAGGCCTTTGCAAAGCGCATCGCGCACATGCTGAGCGAGAAGGGCAACCGGCGGGAGCATCCGCGCCGGCAACGCCATGCGGCCAGGCCCAGTTTGGCTGCGCTCTTCGGCGGGGCGAGGGAGGGGGATAAGGCGGATCGGAACGCAAGGATCCGGGAAGCCTACAACGAGCACCAATACACGCTGTCGGCGATCGGCCGGTTCGTGGGTCTGCACTACGCCACCGTCAGCCGCATCGTCAAGGGGGATGCGGAATGAAGAATGTGGCTCGAAGGACCCCTCCTTCGACTCGGACGTCCGCCCCCTGCTCTTTCCCGAAGTCCGCGTTTGAAGCGCGGGTGGCTTCGGCCGGTTCTCGGGTTCACGGGGGACAGGCGCAATCTCTTGGACGGGGAAAGCCCGGGGTCTGCACCTGCGATGCGCAGGCCGGGCCGGACAAATCCCCGCATGGCCCTCTGGAGCGCCGCCCCACCCTCGGGGCTCTTCCGGTCTTCCAGGGCCGGGCTCGGAGGCACCCCAAGTTCCTGGGTGGGTGAGGGCCGTCGCTCACGGCAACGACCTTCCACACGGGTTCTCGGGATCGTTCCCCTTTCCGGCTCGTCTTGAGAATCAGTGCAAGCCCCCGACCTGGATCGCCGTCCGCCGTAGGCGGATGGAGGCGTCCAAGTGTTTGAATCGCCGCGGGGGCTCTGGCATACTCCTGGGCTCCAGGGGGAGCGCATGGCGGATTTCGAGTACAACGCGGTGGTGGCTCAGAGGGTGGAGGTGGCGCCGGGTCTCATGATCCTGAGGGCCGTGCCCAAGGGATGGAGCCTGCCGACCTTCAAGGCGGGCCAGTACACGGTGGTGGGGCTGAGGGGAGACGCCCCCCGGGTGGCCGGTGCGGATGCGGAGGATCCGGCGCCCGACCCGGACAAGGTCATCCGCCGCGCCTACTCCATCGCCTCCTCGTCGGTGGAGCAGGCCTACCTCGAGTTCTACATCGCCCTCGTGAAGTCGGGGGCCTTGACGCCTCGGCTCTTCGCGCTGAAGGTGGGGGACCCCCTCTTCCTCTCTGCCCGCATCGTGGGGATGTTCACGCTGGACCGGGTCCCCGAAGGGCACCACCTGCTCCTCGTGGCCACGGGGACGGGCCTGGCGCCTTACATGAGCATGCTTAGGACCCACCTCGCCGATCCCGACCGGGGCCGCACGGTGGTCCTCCACGGCGCGCGCCACTCCTGGGACCTGGGGTACCGGGCGGAGCTGGAGACCATGCAGAGGCTGAGCCCGAGGTTCGCCTACATACCCGTGGTTTCCGAGCCCCGGGAGGAGATCGTTCCCTGGTCCGGCTCCACGGGCTTCCTCCACGAATACTGGAAGGCCCCGGGACGCGACCTCGCCTTCGGTTTCACCCCCTCCCCCGAGGACACCCACGTCTTCCTCTGCGGAAACCCCCTCATGATCGAGGCCATGATGGCGGCCCTCGGCGAAAAGGGTTTCACGGAGGGAGGCCCCGGGAAGGCCGGGCAAGTCCACCGGGAGAAGTACTGGTAGGAACGGCGGGAGAGGGGAGACGGGAGGAAGGATCCGCGTCGGGACGCGCCTTCCTCCGCTTCGCTTCGGAAGGCAGGCCACAAGACGGGCAAGAAGATCTTGGACAGGCATGGGCCGAAGTAAGGTTCCCGGAGAAGGTCGGCCGCCTGCCCGCAGCGGGCAGGCGCCACGGGGTTGGAGGCCGCCCCCGCCGCCCAGGCTCCTTCTCTTGGGCGGCTCCCTCTGCTAGTATCTCCCCACCCAGGCAGGGAGGGAGCCATGCGAAACGTGACGATGGACGACCCGGATCAGGTGAAGCGAGTGGGCAAGGGCATCGGGATCTTCTTCCTCGCGCTCTTCGGCCTGATCCTCTTTCTCGTGGGGAGCCCCATCAAGGTGGTCCCCGCGGGCCACGTGGGCGTGAAGGACCTCTTCGGCGTCGTGTCCGCTGGCATCTTGCCGCCCGGAGTGCGGGTGGTCTTTCCCTTCACGCGCGTCGTGAAGATGACGATCCAGACCCAGGAAATGAAGGAGACGGCGGAGGTGCCCTCGAAGGAGGGCCTCATCATGAACCTTGAGGTCTCCCTCCTCTACCGCCTCGACCCCTCCAAGGCCCCCGAGATCTACAAGACCGTGGGGAAGAGCTACGATTCCGTGGTGGTGGAGCCCCAGTTCCGGTCGGCCATCCGGGAGATCACGGCCTCCTACGAGGCGAAGGCCCTCTACTCCGCCGAGCGCGAGCGCATCGCGCAGGAGATTTTCGGCCTCTTCCGGAAGATGACCCAGGAACGGGGCATCGTGGCCGAGCAGGTGCTCCTGCGGAAGATCGGCCTCCCCCCCGTGGTGGCCAACGCGATCCAGGAGAAGCTTCGCCGGGAGCAGGAGGCGGAGCAGATGAAGTTCGTCCTCCAGAAGGAGTCCCAGGAAGCTGAGCGCAAGCGCATTGAGGCCCAGGGCATCGCGGACTTCCAGCGCATCGTGGCCCAGGGGATCTCGCCTCAGCTCCTGGAGTGGAAGGGCATCGAGGCCACGGAGAAGCTGGCCCAGAGCCCCAACACCAAGATCGTCGTCATCGGAAACCCCAAGTCGGGGCTCCCCATCATCCTCGGTGGCGAGAAGTAGCCCCGCCGGCGTCCCGGCGGTCCGAGGCGGGGAGCTGACGCGGATGCGGTGGAAACCCTTCCTGGCATTCCTGGGCGCGTTCCTGGCCTTCTCGGGGGGGCTGGGCGGCCTCATGGCCGTCCGCCGCCCGGCCACCGTGACCTTCCTCTTCACGGGCGACACCCAGGGCTTTCTCGTGCCCTGCGGGTGCCGCACGGTCCCGGCGGGGGGGCTGGCGCGGCGCGCGGGGCTCCTGGCCCACCTGCGGAGCCAGCCGCACGCCGGCGCGGTGGTCCCCGTGGAAGTGGCCCACGGCCTCGCCGAGCGGGTGCCCGCCCGAGAGAAGCTGAACCGCCAGATGGGCCGGTTCTTCAAGCGGGAGGGGGTTCTTCTGGGCCTGGGGGGCTATGACCTTCTCCTCGGGCCGGAGGCCCTCCACCTCTTCGTTCCCGGGGTGGAGAAGTACCTCGCCGGGCGGAAGGCCTACCCGGGCTCCAAGGAATTTCGTCTCGGCGGCTGGGGCGTGGGTCCCATGGGCGCGACGGCCGCGAGGCTCCGACTCGTCTTCGTCTCCGAAACGCCTCCCGAGGGCGCGCCCATGGGCGACCCCCTGGAGGCCTTCGAGTCGGAGATCCGAGAGCACCCCGCCGACGGCTACGTGGTGACGGGCAACCTCTCCACGGGCGCCGTGGGGCGGCTCCTGAACGCCCATCCCGACATCCTCGCGGTGGTGGCCCAGTGGGGGACCCAGGTGACAACTACGCCCCAGCGGGTGAGGGACACGTGGGTCCTCTGGATCGGGGACCGGGGACGCCGCGCCGCCACCCTGACAGTGGTGAGGGAGAAGGGGCGGTGGAGCGCCCTGCCCGGGATCTTCTACCTGGGTCCCGAGATTCCGTCGGACCCGGAGGTGGAGGCGGAGGTTCAAAAGACCCTCGCGTCGGTGGAGGCCTACAACCGCCAGGCTCTCGACCTCATCACCCGGCCCGCTCCGCCCGGGAAGGGCTACGCGGGAGCCGCGGCCTGCGCCGTCTGCCACCCCGGGGCCCACGCCGTGTGGGCCAAGACCCGCCATGCCCGCGCCACGGAGGACCTGGCCGTGGACCACCAGACCTCCAACCCCGAATGCCTGAAGTGCCACGCGACCGGCGTGGGCCGCCCCGGCGGGTTCCCGCGGGACGATGCGGACCTCTCCGGGGTGCAGTGCGAGGCGTGCCACGGTCCAGGCGCGGGCCATCCGCCCGGGAAGATGCCGGTCCTCGATCGGGCTGCCGTGTGTGTCCCGTGCCACGGCAAGCGCGACTCCCCCCTCTTCGACGCCGAGGCCTACTGGCAGGTCATCCGCCACGTGGGCGAGGAGGAAGCACGGCCCGCAGGGGTTTTTCAGTAGCATGCTAGACAGGAGCGCGGCCGGGCCGTAAAATACGGTGGGATGATGCGCCGCGCGGCCTACGCCACCGTATTGATTCTCTTCGCCCTCGGCCTTGGAGGCCGACTGCCCGGAGAGGAGCCCGCCTCCTCCGGCCAGGCGGCGGAGGAAAGGCGTTCCGCCGAACAGGTCTTTCAGGAGGTGGGCCGGCTCGTGCGCGAGCGGTCGGCGGAGGCCCCCGATTCGGGCTCCCTCCTCAAGGCCTCCATGGACGGCATGCTCCACGCCCTGGACCCGCACTCGGCCTACTATCCTCCCGACGTGTACAAGGACCTCATGGAGGACCAGGAGGGCAAGTTCTCGGGTCTCGGCCTCCTGGTGACCAAACCCTCCGCCACGTCGCCCCTCCTCGTGGTGACCCCCATGCCGGACACGCCCGCTTCCCGGGCCGGCGTTCGCGCGGGGGACCTGATTCTCGAGGTGGACGGAGAGGCCACCGACAAGATGACGAGCCGGGAGGCGGTGAGGCGTCTGAAGGGCCCCGAGGGCACTTCCGTGACGATCAAGCTGGGGCGCGGTTCCTCGACCCCGGTCTCCCTCACGCTTAAACGGGCCCCCATCCCCAAGCACACCGTCCCCTACGCCTTCCTGATGGAGGGGGGCGTGGGCTATCTCAAGGTCAACACCTTCGGCCAGACCACGGCGGAGGAGGTGGAGACGAACCTGAAGGGCCTCCTGGCCGGAGGGATCAAGTCCCTCGTCCTGGACCTGCGGGACAACCCCGGGGGGTCGCTGAACGCGGCCGTGGAGGTGGCCTCCCTCTTCCTGAACCGGGGCCAGACCGTGGCCAGCGTGCGGGGCCGAACGGTGGGCATCGTGCGCTCCTTCCGCGCGACGCGGCGGGGGGCCTTCGCCGATCTGCCGGTGGCCGTCCTCCTCAACCTGGGCTCGGCGAGCGCCGCTGAGATCGTGGCGGGCGCCCTCCAGGACCACGACCGCGCGGTGGTCGTGGGCGAACGGTCCTGGGGCAAGGGCCTCGTGCAGACCGTGAGCCCCCTCGAAAACCAGGGGGCCGTGGCCATCACGACGGGGCGCTACTTCACTCCGTCGGGCCGGCTCATCCAGCGGGACTACGGTGCCTCCTACGACGCCTACTACTTCCCCGAACAGCAGCCCGAAGGCCGGGAGGAGTCGGCCCAGCGCGTGCAGGAGGCGCACACGGACGCAGGCCGCACCGTCTTCGGCGGGGGCGGCATCGCCCCCGACGTCCTCGTGAAGGCCCCCGACATCCCTCCCCTCGCCCTGGCCCTCGAGCGGAAGCGCGCCTTCCTCGAATTCACGGCCAAGCAGGTCGAGCAGGGGAGCGCGGACCGGGCTCTCCTGGGCACGCCCCAATGGTCCGCGAAGTTCCGGACCTACCTCGCCGAGCAGGACCAGGCGCCCTCGGATGCCGAGTGGACAGAGAGCGAGACGTACATCCGCGCGGCCCTGGAGCGGGAGGCGCGCACCATGCTGGAGGGCCAGGCGGCGGGGTATCGGGCCATGGTCCCGCTGGACGTTCAGCTTCAGAAGGCCCTGGAGAGCCTCCGGCCCGGCGGCGCGGCGTTGGAGAAGGCCGCGTAGCGCGGGCCCAGGCGGGATCCTTTGAGAGAGGACACATGTTCGAGCGGCTGAGCGAGAGGATCCAGGGGGCGGTCAAGAGCCTCCGGGGCCAAGGAAGGATCACCGAATCCAACATCCAGGAAAGCCTGCGGTCCGTCCGGCTGGCCCTGCTCGAGGCCGACGTCCACGTGTCGGTGGTGCGCGACTTCCTGGAGGGGGTGAAGGCCAAAGCGCTCGGCGAGGACGTTCTCGCGAGCCTCTCGCCCGACCAGCATTTCATCAAGATCCTGAACGAGGAGATGGTCCGCGTCCTGGGAGAAGGGGATTCCAGGCTGCACTTTTCGCCCCTCCCCCCCGGGGTCCTCATGCTCGTGGGGCTCCAGGGCTCGGGGAAGACGACCACCGCCGGAAAGCTGGCCTTGCACTTCATGAACGACGGCCACCCGGCCCTGCTCGTGCCCGCCGACGTGTACCGCCCCGCGGCCCGCCAGCAGTTGGAAACGGTGGGCCGCTCCGTGGGGGCGCCGGTCTACCAGCCGGATTCCGGGGACGGGCCCGTGGCCATCTGCAGGAAGGCCCTCGAGGAGGCCCGCAAGCGCGGGATGCACCGGCTGATCCTGGACACGGCGGGCCGCCTGGCGGTGGACGAGGCCCTCATGGCCGAGCTGGGCGAGATCGTCTCCGCGGTCAAGCCCGACGAGAGCCTCTACGTGGCCGACGCCATGGCGGGCCAGAGCGCCATGGCCACCGTGAAGGCCTTCCACGAGAGGGTCCGCCTCTCGGGCGTGATCCTGACGAAGGCCGACGGCGACGCCCGGGGGGGCGCGATCCTGTCGGTCAAGGCGGTGACGGGGCTTCCCGTGAAATTCGTGGGGTCGGGCGAGAAGTACGACGCCCTGGAGCCCTTCCATCCCGACCGCATGGCCTCCCGCGTGCTCGGCATGGGCGACGTCCTCTCCCTCATCGAGAAGGCCCAGTCCGCCGTGGACGAGCGCGAGGCCGAGGAGATGGCCCGGCGCTTGAGAAAGTCCGAGTTCACACTCGAGGACTTCCGCGGCCAGCTCAAGCAGATGAAGAAGATGGGGCCCCTGGATCAGGTGCTCTCCATGATCCCCGGCGCGAGCGCCGCCCTGAAGGGGGTGGACCCGGGGGAGGTGGACGAGGGCCGGATCCGGCGGGCGGAGGCCATCCTCAACTCCATGACCCCCCACGAGCGCGAGCACTTCCAGGTCATCAACGGGAGCCGGAGGCGGCGCATCGCCCAGGGCTCGGGGACCACGGTGGCGGAGGTGAACCAGCTCCTGAAACAGTTCCTCACCATGAGGAAGATGATGGGACAATTGAAGAAGGGCGGCATGAAAAACATGCGCCGGCTCCTCTCGGGAATGGGGCGCTGAGGCGCGTCCCGGGCCGCGTTGACAGGCCCCGGGGCCCATGCTAGATTGAGCTTGCCCTTCTAAGGGTTAGGGGGAAAGGGGACGCATGGCCAGGAAGCGCATTCTCATCGTCGACTACGAGCCCAAGCTCCTCAACCGGCTTCAGTCGCTGCTTCCCGACGACCGCTTCGAGGTCGCCACGGCGCAGGACGGGTTCCAGGCCCTGGAGGAGTTCGACCGCTTCCAACCCGACATGGTGTTCCTGAGGACCATGCTTCCCAAGAAGCACGGCTTCCAGGTCTGCCAGGAGATGGTGGAGCGCACCGGGTCCCGCCAGGTCCCCGTGGTCATGCACTGCAGCATCTACAAGAGCCGGAAGTACCGGAACGACGCCATGAAGATCTACGGCGCCGCCGAGTACCTCGAGGACCCCATCGAGGCGGACGTCCTGAACGAGATCATGGACCGGCTCCTTTTTAAGACTCCGGCGCCGGTCCCGACCCAGGCGCCCTCCGCCCCCCCGCCGGCCACGCAATCCGCCGCTCCGGCCAGAGCGGTATCTCCGCCGCCTCCGGCGCCCAAGGCCAAGTCCGCCTTGTCCAGCGTGGACAAGAGCCTGGAGGAGACCCTTTCCGGCCTGCGCCGGGACATGAAGATTCCCAAGGCGGCCTCCATGGAGGCCACCGTTCCCCTGACCGATCTGGTGCCCCCGCCGTCCCCGCCGGCGGGCGTAGGAACGACGGGTGCCGACAGGGACGTGACCTCCGAGGACCTGTTCGGCGAGGTGATCCAGGACGTGCTCGAGGCCTCCCCCGCGACGGCACCGCCTAAGGCCGTCGCGCCGCCTCCGCCCCCTCCGCTGGCCCCCGAGCCGCCGAAAGCGGCCGCGCCGCCTCCTCCGCCGCCGGCGCTCGAGCCGCCCAAGGCCGCCGCGCCGCCTCCGGCGCCGAAGGTCGAGCCGCCCCCTCCGCCCGAGCCGACGGTGAAAATGACGGCGATCCCGGCCAAGCCCGCGGCGCCCGAAACCCGCAAGCCGGCGGCGGCAAAGATCGACCTCGAGAGCGCCCTGGGAAGCAGTCTGCAGGAGCCCCTGCGGACGGAGGATTCGACCGTCCGCCGCCTCAAGGCCCGGTCCGAGACCGATCTGTCCAAAAAGCTGGAGGAGACCCTTTCGGGCGTGAAGCTGGGCGCCCCGAAGGCGCCCCATCCCGAGCCGCCCAAGGCGGCCGCGCCCGCTCCGCCCCCGGCCCCTCCCAAGGAAGAGCCGAAGCCGGCCCCCGCCGAGTCGCCCAAGCCTCCGGCCCCGGCTGCCGCGGCCCCGCCGAAGGAGGCCGCGAAGCCGGCGCCTCCCGAGCCCGCCAAGGCCGCGCTGGCGCCCGAGCCCCCGAAGGAAGCGTCCAAACCCCCCGCTCAGGAGGGTGTGACCTTCGGGAACTACATCCTCATGGACAAGATCGCCGTGGGCGGCATGGCCGAACTCTTCAAGGCCCGCCAGAACGGGCTGGAGGGCTTCAAGCGGATCGTGGCCATCAAGCGGATCCTTCCCCACCTCGCCGCCAACCAGGAGTTCGTGACGATGTTCACGGACGAGGCCAAGCTGGCGGCCCAGCTCAACCATCCCAACATCGGCCACATTTACGACCTGGGCAAACTCGAGGACTCCTACTTCATCGCCATGGAGTACGTGGACGGGCGCGACCTCCGCACCATCCTCAAGGAACTCGACAACCACCAGGCCCGGATGCCCTACCGGGTGGCCGTATTCATCGCCCAGAGGGTCTGCGCGGCTCTCCATTACGCCCACACCGCCAAGGACGTGGACGGAAAGCCCATGGACCTGGTCCACCGGGACGTCTCCCCGCAGAACATCATCATCTCCACGACCGGCGAGGCCAAGCTGGTGGACTTCGGGATCGCCAAGGCCGCCTCCAAGGCGAGCCATACGCAATCGGGCGCGCTCAAGGGGAAGCTCCTTTACATGTCCCCGGAGCAGGCCTGGGGAAAGACCATCAACCACCAGGCCGACATCTTCGCCCTCGGCGTGGTGATGTGGGAGATGCTCACGGGCCGAAAGCTCTTCTACGGCGACTCGGAAATGAGCATCCTGGAGAAGGTCCGCGAGGCCAAGGTGGAGCCCCCGCAGAAGTACCGCGAGGACCTGCCCGAAGAGCTCGAGCGCATCGTCCTGAAGGCCCTGGGCAAGACCACCGAGGAGCGCTACCCCTCGTGCCAAGCCTTGATGGCCGACCTGGAGCGCTTCGCGTACGACGAGTGGGAGACCCTGCCCTCGGCCTACGACGCCGCGGCCTTCCTCAACGGCTTCTTCCCCGACGTTTACAAGCGAGAGATCCTCGACAACCTGAAGAAGGAGCCCGAGGCCCAAGAGGGGAAGGGCGTCCGGGGAGGAAAGGTCCCGAAGTCTCAGCGTGGCCGGCCGGCCCCGCTGAAGAAGGACAAAGCCCCCGTTCCCGAGCCGCCTCCGGCCCCCGTCAAGGCCGAGGAGCCCCCCAAGCCCGCCCCCAAGGCAGTCCCGCCCGAAGCCAAGCCGGCTCCCGCACCCGCGGAGCCGAAGCAGGCGGCGGCGCCTCCTCCGGCGTCAGCCAAGAGCCTCGACGACACCACGGGGAGCCGAATGTTCGGGGACGTGGTGGAGAAGCCCTCCGGCGGCATGAACAAGAACCTCCTCATCGGCGGAGGAGTGGCCGCTGCCCTTCTGATCGTCGTCGTCGGGTTCTTCGCCCTCCGCGGAAAGAAGCCCGCCGCCCCGCCGGCGCCGGAGCCGACGGGCAGCGCGGCGGCGTCCGCCCAGCCGGAGCCCTCCGGCACCGAGCCGACCGCCCAGCCGGCGGTCCCGCCGCCCGTGGTGGCGGCCCCCGTCCCGACGGCCCCCGCCGTCGGAGCGCCCCCCGCCACGGAGGCGGAAATCGCCGTCGCACGCCGGAGCGCCACGGGCGCCGTGAATGCCTTGAACAAAGCCGTGTCCGACCTGGAGCAGGCCGGGGCTGGCCAGTACGTTTCCGACTCCCTCGCCTCCCTCAAGCAGAGCCAGCAGAACATCCAGAACCTCATGCGCCGCGCCCGGGCGCCCGAGGAGTTCAAGGCCGCCGAGGACGGAGCCAAGCAGGCCGCGACCCTCGCGGCCCAGGTCAAGACCCAGTTCGATCAGGCCAAGGCCGCCGCGGAGCAAGAGGCGGCGAGAAAGGCCGGCGAGGCGGAGGCCGCCCGCAAAGCCCAGGAAGAGGCCGCCCGCAAGGCCCAGGAAGAAGAGGCCGAGAGGGCCGCCCAGGCCGGGAAAGTCAAGGCCGGCGACTTCGTGGAGCTTTGGGCCGTGGACGTGAAGCCGCGTGAAACCAAGAAGGTCCCCGTGGCCTACACGCCGTTAGCGCGGCAGAACAAGGCCCAGGGCACGGTGTACGTGGAGGTCTCCATCTCGGAGTCGGGCGACGTGACGACGGCCAAGGTTGTGCGCGGGCTGAGCCCCGACTATGGCCTCAACGACGCCTGCCTCCAGGCGGCCCTGCAAACCAAGTATTCTCCTGCCATCAAGGACGGGGTGCCCGTCAAGACGACGTTGACCTATCCTGTGGTCTTCAAGATCCAGAGCCCGTAGCGCAAAAGAGGGATGGAGGTGGCCGTGACCCTGACTGAAAAGCAGAAGAAGTTCTACGAGGACGCGCACAAGCAGACGAAGGAAGAGATCAAAGAGATCGACGCCCAGATCGAAGACGAGCTGGCCAAGGTCAAGGAGCGTCTGGCCGCCCTGCAGGAGGCCAAGAAGGCGGCCCTCCAGATGCACGCCGCCGCCTGCATGCGCCTGAGCCTGAAGAACGAGTTCGAGGAGGACGCGGACTGACGAAGCCGGGGACGCGGGAGGTGCGGCGGGTGGAGCGTTCCCGCCCGTCCGAGATCCGACCCGTGAGCCCCACATCCTCCGTCCGAGGTGCCCCGCCGGGGTGAAAAGGGAAGGCCGTGAAAATCGGCCGCGGCCCAGCCACTGTGAGCGGCGACGAAAGCGGCACGACGCCACTGCCCGCGTGAGGGTGGGAAGGCGCCGCGAGTAGGAAGACCCGCGAGCCAGGAGACCTGCCTCCAGGACGCACGTTGGGTTCCCTCTCGGGAGGGGGCCTGGCCGCGCGCCCCGGGACCCCCGGACCGAAGGGAAGGTCCCATGAGGCGTGCGATTTCGTTTTCCGACCCGGTCCCGCCGCGACGCCCCTCTCCGGGGAGATCTCTCTTCGGCGCTTTCGCCGCCCGCCTCCTCCCCGCCCTCCTCCTCACGCTTCTGGCCTGCTCCCGGGGCGGTGGGGCTCCGTCTGGCTCCGCGCGATGGGTGAGCCTGGCCCCCAGCATGACGGAGATCCTCTTCGCCGTGGGCGCGGGCCGGGAGGTGGCGGGCGTTTGCGAGCCGGCGGACCGCCCCCCCCAAGCCGCCTCCCTCCCCCGGGTGGCCTCCTGGGAGCGCCTGGACGTAGAGGCCGTGGTGGCGCTGGGGCCCTCGGCGTGCTTCACGGTGTCCGGCATGCAGACTCCGTCGACGCTCGCGAGCCTGGAGCGGTTCGGGATCCCGGTCCACGCCTACCCCATGGAGAGCCTGGAGGACGTCTTCTCGGCGGTGGAGTCCGTTGGAGCGCGAACGGGGCGGGCCGCGGAGGGCCTCGAGCTCGCGGAGTCGTATCGGGCGCGGGTGCGGGCGGCGGGCCGCGAGATTCCCCCCGGGCCGCCCGAGCGCGCCCTCGCGGTGGTGGGGCTGAACCCCCTCGTGGTGGCCGGGGGCCCGAGCTTCCTGACGGGGGTTCTGCGCGCGGCAGGCTTCGAGAACGCCCTGGGAGGCCGCGGCGAGAGCTATCCCGCCGTATCCCTGGAGGACGCGGCGGCGGCGGCGCCGGACGCCGTCGTGTTTCCCGAGGGCGAGATGTCCCCGGTATCCGTCGGGCGCTTTCTCCAACGGCTCGAAGGGGCCTCGGGGCGACCCGCCCGGGCGGTCCCGGTCCCGGCGGACCTCCTGGTGCGCCCCGGCCCGGGGTCCGTGGAGGCGGTGGAGCGGCTGGCCCGGGGTCGCAAAGCGGGAGGCGCCCCGTGAACCGCCGAGAAAGCGTCGCGCTCGCCCTTTCGTCCTGCGCCCTGGCGGCCTCCCTGGCCCTGGCCCTGGGGCTTTCCCTCCCCGGCGAGGGCGTGGAGTCGGCGCGCATTCTGGTCCACGTGCGGGTGCCGGAAGCCGCTGTGGCCCTCCTCGTGGGCGGGAGCCTGGGCCTCTCCGGGCTCCTGTACCAACTGGTTCTCCGAAACCCCCTGGCGGACCCCTACGTGCTCGGCGTGGCGGGCGGCGCCACCTTCGCCACCGTTCTCGTCCTCCTATTGGGCGCGGGGACGGCCGCCCTCTTGGGCCTCGGCCTCCAGGCCGGTGCGGCCTTCGCCGGAGGCATGGCGACGCTGGTCCTTCTCATGCGGCTCTCCGAGGGGCGCGCCGAGTCCCTCTTGCTGTGCGGCGTCGTCGCCAACACGGCCTTCGCCGCGGGGGCCCGCCTCCTTACCGTCTGGCTCTCGCCCTCCGAGATCGCCACCGTCACGGCCTACCTCGTGGGCTTCGTCCCCACGCCCTCCTGGCTTGCCCCCGCCCTGCTCGCCCCCCCGGCCGCCTACGCCTTCGTCCGCTTCTCGCGGGCGGGCCGGGGGCTGGACCTTCTGTTGCTCACGGACGAGGAGGCGTCCTCCCTGGGCCTGGCCGTGCGCACCGTGCGGAGGGAGGCCCTCATCCTCGCCACCCTTCTCGCATCGGCCTCGGTGGCCCTGTGCGGAATGCTGGGGTTCGTCGGGCTGGTGGTACCCCACGTGGCGCGCCTCCTGGCGGGCCACCGGCACCGCGTGCTCGTGCCTGCGTCCTTCCTGTTGGGGGCCTCCTTCCTCCTCGCCGCGCACGCTGTGGGAAAGGCCCTGTCGGGCACGTGGTTCCTTCCCGTCGGCGTCTACACGACGCTGGTGGGCGCGCCTCTCTTCCTGTACCTCCTCGTCCGCTCCTCCCGGAGGGCCTGGCCGTGATCCGCCTGGAGGAAGTCCGCCACGGATACGCGGAGCGCCTCGACGTCCTGAAGGGGTGCTCCATGGAGGTGGCCGCCGGGGAGGTGGCCGCCGTAGCGGGCCCCAACGGCTCCGGGAAGAGCACGCTCCTCCGCGTGGCCGCCGGGGTCCTGGCGCCGCAGGGAGGTCGCGTGTTCCTCGATGGCCGTCCCTCCGCTTCGTGGCACCGGCTGGAGCGGGCCAAGCGCCTGGCCTACGTCCCCCAGAATCCCGTGCTCCCGCCCGAATGGACCGTCTCGGACCTCGTGGCCCTCGGGGATTATCCCCACCGGGAGCGGCCGCCGGCGCCGCGGCCCCTTGTGGAGAGGCTCGGGGAGGTGAAGGATCTGCTGGGTCTTGGCGAAGTCTGGTCGCGGCGGGCGGGAACCCTTTCGGGCGGGGAGGCCCAGCGGGTGGCTCTGGGCCGCGCGCTGGTGCAGGACACGCCCCTCCTGGCCCTGGACGAGCCCGCGAGTCACCTGGACCTGAGCGGGCAGATCGCCCTCTTCCGGCTCTTGAAGCGCTTGGCCGGGAGGGGCAGGGCCGTGCTCCTGGCCACCCACGACATCACCCTCTCCCTCCTCTTCGGCCATCGCCTCCTCATCCTGAACGGGGACGGGGTCCTGAAGCCCTTCCCCGGGGAGGCGGAGGCCCAGGGGCTCCTCCTCGAACGGGCCTTCGGTGTGCCCTTCGCGGGGATGGAGGTGGAAGGCGTGACTTGCTGGTATCCAAGGATCAACGCCTGAACACGATACGCCCGGTGCGGCCGGGCCGAAATCCGGCGCGGCGCGCCCGGGGGGAGGGTAGACCATGGTGGAACGGATGGGAATCGGGGCGACGCTCCTGCTGGCCGGTCTCTGGGCGGCGGCCCAAGAGCCCTCGCGACTGCTGGAGAACTACCAGACGGAGATCACCGTCTACGGGGAACGCCTTCCCGGCGAAGAGAGACAGATCCTCGACACGGCGGCCCCCGTGGTGGTCGTGTCCCGGGAGGCCATCGAGGCCTCCGGGGCGCGCACCCTTCAGGAGATCCTGTCCCAGCTTCCCGGCGTCACCCTGCACAACCAGACGGGGAATGCCGCGGAGAGCACGGTGGACGTGCGCGGGTTTCCGCAGGGGACGAGCCTGGCCGTCTTCCTCGACGGAGTGCGGCTGAACGACCTCCAGGACAACGCCGTCCGTTGGGACCTCATCCCGATCGGGGACGTGGAACGCATCGAGGTTTACTCCGGTGCGGCGGCGCCCTTGTACGGAGGCGGCGCCCTGGCGGGCGTCGTGAACGTCATCACGCGGCGCCGGCCCGGCTTTCCCCGCCTGGACCTCACGGCGGGGGGGGGCTCCTTCGGGGCGTGGGAAACCCTCGTGCGCGCCTCGGGAAGCCGCGGCCCCGTGGAGTTCTACGCGGCGGGATCGCGCCGGGCCGAGCGGGGTTGGCGCCAGAACGACGGCCACCGCCTCGACGACGGAATCCTCCGCTTGAACGCCGTGCCCCTCGATGGGCACGAGTTCTCCCTCCTCCTCAAGTACTCCGGCGGGGCTCAGAGCGCCCCCGGCGCCCTCACGGGGGAAGAGCTGAGACGGGACCGAGAGCAGTCCCCCTTCAACCTGTACGACGGCACGCGGGGACGCCACCGCCTGGCGTCCCTCGGGTACCGAGGGAAGGCGGGCGGATGGAGCGTGGCCGGACAAGCGTACGGCCGCTTCCACGACCGTGACACCCTCACCACGGGCCGCTTCGGCTCCGGCTTCCTCACGGCGGGCCGGGAGCGGCTGAGGGGCGGCGCGGCGCAGGCCTCCCGCTCCTGGGGCTGGGGCGAGGCGGCCTTCTCCTTCAGCGGAGGGGCGGAGCTCTCGAGGGGCACCTTCGAAGGCCGCGGGTCCTTCACGGACATCTTCGGGCAGAACCCGTCTCCGGCCTCCGACACGAGGACGCGCCAGAGGTCGGAGGGGATCTACGCCCAGGGCGAGGCGGCCTGGGGGGCGTGGCAGGTCCTCTGCGGCGCCCGGACCGACAGGGCGCGCTACGCCTACACGGACCGGCGCGCGCCGTCCAACGACGTCCGCCGGACCTTCCGGGAGACCACGTGGCGCGCGGGGCTCCTCTACCGCACGGGGGAGGCCTCCTCTGCCTTCCTGACCCGCTCCCAGGGATACCGCATCCCCTCGGTGGTGGACCTCTTCGCCTATCCCGGCTTCTCCTCCAATCCCGACCTCGAGTCCACCCGCTCCTCCGACTGGGAGGCGGGGTGGCGGTACATCTCCCAGGGGCGGCGCTTCAAGGTGACCGTTTACCGGATGGAGATGCGCGACGAGGTGGTCTTCGTCCTGACCAACCCCCAGTGGTTCATCGGCCAGAACCGGAACGTGGGCCGCTCCTTCCGGCGCGGCGTGGAGGCCGAGGCGGAGTGGCCCCTCCCCGCCGGCTTCCGCGTCTTCGCTTCGGGTTCCTACCAGGACGCGGAGGTGACCGCGGGGCCCTATGCCGGAAGGCGCCTGCCCATGGTCCCCCGCGCCCAGGGCACGGCGGGCCTGCAGTGGAACGGCGGGGAATGGACCGTGCGCCTGGCGGCCTCCTGGGTGGGCCCCCAGCTCCTCGACAACGACCTCGCCAACCGCCGCGCGTCGCTCCCCGGCTACACCGCCGCCGACCTCTCGGCGCGGTGGGCCCACCGGGCGCTCACGGTCGAAGCGGTAGCCTTCAACCTCCTGGACAAGGCCTATTCCGGGCGCGGCATCACCAACGGAGCGACAGACTACTTCACCCCCTCCGCGCCCCGTTCCTTCCGCCTCGCCCTGACCTGGAGCTTCTGAGCGGGCCAGAGCGGGCTGCTCGCGGGACTGCTCCTTTTTGTTCTCGGCGCGGTGGCGAGCCTCCAGATCTACTTCGACGTGGACCTGTCGTGGCTTCTGGATTTCTGGCCCGTCGCCCTCATGGCGGCGGGAGGCTGGCTGATCTTCGCCGGGTACCGCGAGAAGCGCCGCCGCCAGGATGCCGAGGAAGATCGGGCCCAAGAGACCTACATCACCCGCGAACGGCCGCGGCGTCCGCTTCCCTCCGTGGGGGTGAAATCGCTCCCCTCCCGGACGGAATCGCCCGCCGCGGTTGTGCCTTTGACTCGCCCAAGGCCTTGTGTTACATTCACATGTCTTCACAGATGAGAGAGGCGGGGCCTTCACGGTGAGTACGTTCAGCGGCGTCGGGGAAACGGGACGGCATCCATGACCTTTCAGGGCTCCCTGAGGGAGTTGCACCTCCCGGACGTCATCCAACTCGTCGCGGTTTCGGGGAAGACGGGCGCCTTCCAGCTTCTGAGGGGCCGGGAGGAGGGCCTCATCTACCTGGAGGCCGGACGCATCGTCCACGCGACCCTCGGGGACCTCCGGGGCGAGGAGGCCGTGTACGCCCTGGCGACCTGGGACGAGGGGAGCTTCCGCTTCCTCCCGGGGGAGGAGTCGCCCGAGCGCACCGTCACCAAGAACAACACCAACCTCCTCATGGAGGCGGCCCGCCGCATGGACGAGTGGCGGGTCCTCAACAAGAAAATCCCCTCCCTGGAGCACGTGCCGCGCTTCCAGGTGCCCGAGGGCAAGCAGGGCCAGATCAACCTCAACACACAGGAATGGCTGGTCCTGAGCAAGATCGACGGGAAGACGGGGATCTCCGAGATCGCCCGCCGCGTGAACCTGCCCGCCTTCGAGGTGGCCAAACTGCTGTACGGCCTTGTCACCATGGGCCTCATCACCCTGGAAGAGCCGGGCCTGGAGCCCGCCGGGCCCTCCATGGAAGAGTCGGGCCTGAACGCCGTGGAGGGCGGGGTCGCCGTGGATTCGGACGACCTCCGCAAGGAGCTCCACGGCCTCATCCGGAAGCTGAGGGAAGAGGCCCAGATCGCCATGGGAGAGGTGGGGTGGAGCGTGATCCTCCGGGCCTACCGCCGGGCCAAGTCCGAACTGGAGGGCGGCCGGGGCACGGAGGCCGTTCAGAACATGTGCCAGGAGATCCTCAGCCAGGCCGCCCACCTCGAAGGCCCCGAGTCCCAGCGCCTCCTCGCCGAGCGCTTCCGGGACGTCCTGGCCGAGTGGAACGCCAAGGTCTCCTGAGGCCGCCCCGGCGGGGCCTCCTTTCCCCTCTCCAACCGAAGGACTTTGCCCATGAAATTCCTCGTGCTCGTCCGCCACGGTGAGACCGAATGGAACTCCGACAACCGCGTGCAGGGCTCCGTGGACGTGCCCCTGTCCGAGAGGGGGATGACCCAGGCGGAGGTCCTCGCGCACGCCCTCGCGTCGAGGGAAGTGGCCTTTCCCGCGGCCTACACCTCCGACCTTCGCCGGGCGCGGGAGACCGCTCGCGCCGTCCAGGAGCGTCTCGCGGTCCCCAAGCTCGTGGTGGATCCGCTCCTGCGGGAAATGCACTGCGGAGAGTGGGAGGGCCGCTCCATCGACGAACTGAGGCGGACCGAACCGGAGGCCTACGACGCGTGGATGGACGACCCGCTCTTCCGGATCCCCGGGGGGGAGTCGGTTCAGGACGTCCGGGAGCGCGTGGACCGCTTCTTCGAGGGCCGGGCCGCGGAACTCGCGGCGGCCGGACACGTCCTCCTCGTGGCCCACGGGCTCCTCAACCGGATGATCCTCTCCCGCGTCATGGGAATCCCGCCCCAGCGCGCCCGGTACTTCGCCACCGACAACGCCTCCGTGAGCCTCTTCCGCTTCACCCGCGGGCGCGTGTTCTGCGACGGCTGGAACGTGGGGTGCCATTTGGTAGGGGAGTAGGGGAGTAGGGGAGTAGGTGAGTAGGGGAGTAGGGGAGTAGGTGAGTAGGGGAGTAGGGGAGTAGGGGAGGAAGGAAGAGGGTCCACAGCCACCGGCTCCGCCCTCCGCGACGATCGCCCTCCTCACTCCGCGTCGGAGTGAACTGAGAACGCAGGGACGGCCCCTTTTCGCGGGGCCCTTGGGTGTGCTTTAATTCGGGGCCATGCTGACGGCCCTTGCGACATGGCAGGAAGAACTGGCGGACGCCATCCGGGACCGCCTCGGAATATCCTGGCGGCCCGACCGGATCCCCATCACCTTTCCTCCCAGGCCCGAGATGGGCGACGCGGCGTCGCCGGTTGCCTTCGCGCTGGCCAAGTCCCTCCGGCGCAACCCGGCGGACCTAGCGCGGGAGCTCGCGCCGGCGACCCTCACCGGCGTCCGGGAAATCCGCGCGGCCGGGGGGTACCTCAACCTGTACCTGGACCGGGCGGACGCGGTGGACCGGCTTCTTTCGGGAAAGTTCCTCCCCTACACCTCGGGCGACAAGGTCATCGTGGAGCACACGAACATCAACCCAAACAAGGCCGCCCACGTGGGTCACCTCCGCAACGCCGTCCTGGGGGACACGCTCGTGCGCTGCCTCCAGTACCTGGGCCGCCGGGTGGAGGTCCAGAATTACATCGACGACACGGGCGTCCAGGTGGCCGACGTGGTCGTGGGGTTCCAGCGGATCCTCGGTTGGGACCTCATGCGGCTGAAGGCGGCCCTGGCCGGCTCCCTTGAAGGGCCCTTCGATTCCTTCTGCTGGGACCTGTACGCTCGAGTGGCGCCCTGGTACGAGGCCTCGGAAGAGAACAAGAGGGCCCGATACGAGACCCTCCGCCAGATGGAGGAGGGGAACAACCCGACGGCGGAGATGGCCGCCCTGGTGGCGGAGGAGATGGTCCGGTGCCACCTGGCGACGATGGCAAGGCTGGGAATCGCCTACGAGGTTTTGCCCCACGAGAGCGACATCCTGAAGATCGGGTTCTGGCAGGCCTGCTTCGAGAAGCTCAAGTCCTCGGGCGCCATCCACCGAGTCCCCGACGTGTCGGAGGACAAGAACCGCGGGTGCTGGGTCATGGCGCTGCAGGAATCCGAGGAGTTCAAGGGCCTGTCGGACGCCGACAAGGTCATCGTGCGCTCCAACGGCACCGTCACGTACATCGGCAAGGACATGGCCTACCAGCTTTGGAAGTTCGGACTCCTCGGCAGGGACTTCCACTACCGGCGCTTCCAAACGCCCGTGGGGGAGGTCTGGCGGACCGACTCTTCGAAGTCCGACCCTGGAGCCCCCGCCTTCGGCGGCGGCGAGGCCGTCTACAACGTCATCGACGTGCGCCAGTCCTACCTTCAGAAGATCGTGAAGGAGGGGTTGAAGCAGATGGGCCACGAAGCCCAGGCCGAGCGCTCGATTCACTTCGCGTACGAGATGGTGGCTCTCTCCGCCGCCTTCGTCCGCGCCGAAATGGAGCGGGGGGCCTCCCTCCAGGTTTCCGAGGAGGATCTGCAGAAGCCATTCGTCGAGATGTCCGGCCGGAAGGGCCTCGGCTTCCAGGCGAATCACCTTCTGGACCGGCTGGAGGAACGGGCCCGGGAAGAGATCCTCAAGCGGGAGCCCGGGCTTCCGGAGGGGGAGGCGGGCGATCGCTCCCGAGCCCTGTCGGTGGGAGCGCTCCGGTACTACATGGTGCGTTACGGAAAGAACGTCATCATCCCCTTCGACCTGGACCAGGCGCTGGCCTTCGAGGGCGACACGGGGCCGTATCTCCAGTATGCCTGCGTGCGCGCCGAGAACATCCTGAGAAAGGCCCGGGAGGCGGGCCTGGAGGTGCCCGATCCGCATGACAAGGCCGCCGCCAGGGAGGCCGTGGCTCACTTCGACGAGGAGGGGTGGGGGCTGGTCTCCCTCTTCCTGCGGGTGCCGATCCAGGTGCGAACCGCGGTGGACGGGTTGGACCTGAACATCGTGGCCCGCCAGTACTTCGACGCGGCACAGGCCTTCCACGGCTACTATCACCAGTTCCCCGTGATCCAGGAGGCGGACCCGAAGAAGCGGTTCGCCCGGCTCTACACGGTCGCGCTCTTCGCGCGCCTCCTTCGGAGCGGTCTTGAGACCCTGCTGGGCATACCCGTTCCCGAGAAAATGTAGAACGGCGGGGGAGCTCCCTGCGCGGGGGGACCGGGCCGCCGACGCCGGACGACGCCTCCCCCCGACGCGAATCCTCAAGGATTCGGGCCGTCGCGGTCCGGGCCTTTCCGGTCCGTACTTGCCTCTCCTCTCGGCCTCCACTTGTGGTACCTTAGGCCCATGAAGAAAAAGACGCTCATCATCGTGAATCCGGCGGCGGGTAGGGGGAAGGCCCTCAAAGCGCTTCCCGCCATCGAGGCGGGATGCCGCGAGATGGGCCTGAGCTACGACGTGGTCTGGACGGAGGGACCGGACGACGCGACCCGACTGGCCCAGGAGGGGGCCGACGCCTCCTACGACGTGGTCGCCTGCGTGGGGGGGGACGGCACGGTCAGCGAGACGGGCCGCGGTCTCATCGGCACCGAGTCGACCCTGGCCCTCCTGCCCGCGGGAACGGGGAACGATTTCGCCCGCGCCCTGGGTGTCTACCGGAAAATGGACCTCGCGATCCGCACACTCCGGGATGGCGTGATGAAGCCCATCGACGTGGGCCGCTTTGGCCCCCACACCTTCCTTAACACCGTGGGCGTGGGCTTCGACGGCCAGGTTACGGCGGACAACCAAAAGGTCAAGACGCTGACGGGGATCCTGTCCTACCTGGTGGTCGTCCTGAAGAACCTGCCGACCTACAAGAACCCCCACTTCAAACTGAAGGGCCGCGACTGGGAGTTCCAGAGCAAGGGGGTCCTGGTGGAGTTTGGAAACGGGCAGTGCGCCGGGGGCGGCTTTTTCCTCACGCCCCACGCCGACCTCCACGACGGCCTGATGGACGTGACCCTCCTGGGCGATTACGGCCCCATGGAGCGCTTTGTCGCGCTTCCCATGGTCCTGTTGAGGCGCATGGAAATGCTCAGCGGAGTCAAGACCTTCAAGACCGACATCCTGGAGATCTCCGTGGACCGGCCCACCTACATCCACGTGGACGGAAACCTGAAGACCCTGACCGAGCCGGCCACCGTGGAGATCCTCCCCCTGGCGCTCAAGGTGATGTTCCCGCCCGCCGCGTGAACCGTACTCCCGGCGCAGGCCGGGCAAGAAGAACGGGTCGGGGGAAATCGGAAGGAGGCCCTTCCCGTACCCGCTCGCCTACCGACATGATCACCAAGTCACCCAATCGCCTCATCACCCAATCACGTAAACACGCAAGCACCAAAGGCTCGTCCACAGCACATCCCGCGACCAAATTCGCCCAGCGGTCAACGATTCCTCGCTTGCGAAGCGAGGTGGAGAAGGACGGGTCCTGACTCGCGTGGGCCGAATCCAAGGCAAGCGCGTGGCCAGCGCCTTGACGGATGGGTGGACGGGGAATATAATTTCCAACTGGCTAGTTAAACCGACCGGTTGGTCATATTGGAGGATGCATGGAGGACGCGGTCAGGAAGGTGCGGAGGCCCAGGAACAGGGACGTGCGGGAGGCCATCCTGGACGCCGCGGTGCGGGAGTTCGCCGCCCGGGGCTTCGAAGGGGCGCGCGTGGATTCGATCGCCCGCGCGGCTGGCGTGAACAAGGCCATGCTTTACTACTATCACCGGAGCAAGGAGGGCCTGTACGAGGATGTCCTCCTGAAGAACTTCGGCAGGGTCCAGGAGGTCCTCGATGCGGCTCTCCAGCGACCCGGTTCCCCGAAGGACCGCCTGCGTGCGGCCGTGGCGGCCTTCCTGCAGGTCCTTGCGGAGGTTCCGGAACATCCCTCGATCATGCTCCGGGAAGTGGCCTCCGGTGCACGCAACCTGCCCCCGCCCGTCGTGGAGCACATGGCCGGGCTATTCCTTCGGATCCGCGGCCTCCTTCGGGAGGGACAGGATTGCGGAGACTTCCGCCCGGTCCATCCTCTGGTGGCGCACCTTCAGATCTTCGGCTCCATCATCTTCCTTCAGGCCAGCGCGGTCCTGAGGGAGCGCTTGGCGCAGCCCGCCCTCATGGACATCGGGCCCAGGGATCTCCCCCGGGAACTGTCGGACCTCATCCTGTTCGGAATCGGCTCGCACGGGGCTCCCCCGGAGCCCTCGAATTCCGGGAGGCACCCATGAACAAGAAATGGATCCTTGTCGCGGCGGTGGCCCTGATCTCCTTGGTGGCGGCCGTGGCCCTTTGGAAGGGCTTCTTGTCCTCCGGCGGCGGCCCGCTGGTTCTTTCGGGGAACATCGAGGCCATTGAGGTTTCGGTGGGATTTCGTGTGGGCGGGCGCCTGAGCGAGCGCCTCGTGGACGAAGGCCAGCGGGTGGAGAAGGGCCAGGTCCTGGCCCTTCTCGAATCCGCCGATCTGGATGCCGTTCTCGCCCAGCGTGAGGCGGAGGCGGCTGCGGCGCGGGCCGTACTTCAGGAACTGGAGAAGGGCTTCCGCTCGGAGGAAGTGGCCCAGGGCCGGGCGGCCCACGCGGCCGCTTCGGCGGAGGCGGAGAGGCTGGAAAAGGACCTGGAGCGCCAAAGGGCTCTCTTCGAACGCGAGGTCATATCCAAGCGGGAGTTCGACGCCGCCAAGGGCGCCTCGGATGCCGCCTCGGCGCGCCGGAGCGAGGCGAAGGAGCGCCTGAAGCTCCTCGAACGAGGGGCCCGGCGCGAACAGGTGGAGGCGGCGAGGGCGCGCCTTGGCTCGGCGGAGAAGGTCCTCGACCTGGCCCGCGTCCAGAAGGGCTTCGCGGAGTTGCGTTCACCCCTCTCGGGCCTCGTGCTCGCCAAACACGCCGAGCCGGGGGAGGTGCTTGCCGCCGGGACGCCCGTACTGACGGTCTCCGATCTGAGCCGGGTGTACCTCCGCGCCTACCTGGACGAGTCCGACCTCGGAAAAGTAAAGCTGGGGCAGACCGTTTCCGTCACCACCGATTCCTACCCGGGCAAGACCTACGCGGGCACGCTCGCGTTTCTCTCCGACGAGGCGGAATTCACTCCCCGCACGGTCCAGACGCCCAAGGAAAGGGTGAAACTCGTCTACCGGGTTAAGGTGGATCTGCCCAACCCGGAGCAGGAACTCAAGCCGGGGATGCCCGCCGAGGCGCGGATCCCCCTCGACTTAGGGAGGGAAGGATGAAGGAGCGGACGCCATGAACAGCGACGCGCCCGGCACCCCCGGCCTCCCGCCCGCCTTGAGGGCGCCCCGGTCCTCGAATCCTGGGCGCGCAGGGGGGGGAGAATGAACCCGAGGGTGCTTTCCCCATCCACTCCAGCCGGTTCCGAAACCGCCGCCGTCGAAGTGGCGGATCTCCGCCGGACCTTCGGTGGAAAGGAGGCGGTGGCCGGCGTCTCCTTCTCGGTGTCGAGAGGAGAGATTTTCGGGCTCGTGGGGCCCGACGGGGCGGGGAAGACCACGATCCTGCGGATGCTGACCGCGGTGCTCCCTCCCACCTCCGGGGAGGCCCGGGTCCTCGGGCTGGACGCGGCCCGAGACGGCGAGGCCATCAAGGACCGTATCGGCTACATGAGCCAGCGCTTCGGCCTCTACCCGGACCTCTCGGTGGACGAGAACGTGGCCTTTTACGCCGATCTCTACGGCGTGGGACGGGTCGAGCGCGAGCGGCGAATGGCGGAGCTTCTCCGTTTTTCCGGGCTGGCTCCCTTCCGCCGCCGGAGGGCGGGGAACCTCTCGGGCGGAATGAAGCAGAAGCTGGGCCTCTGCTGCGCCCTGATTCACGCGCCCGAGGTCCTCTTTCTGGACGAGCCCACCAACGGCGTGGACCCCGTGTCGAGGCGCGATTTCTGGCGGATCCTGTACCGGCTCCTGGGGGACGGGGTGACCATTCTCGTCTCCACGGCCTACCTGGACGAGGCCGAGCGGTGCTCCAGGGTGGCCCTTCTCCACGAGGGGCGCGTGATCGCCTGTTCCACTCCCGAGGGCGTGAAGGCCCTCTTTCCGGGGGTCCTCCTCTCCATCCGGACGGCGCAGGCGCGCCGGGCCGCCGGGCTCCTGAGGGAGGCGGGCCTGAGCCGCGTGGCGGCATACGGGGACCGCATCCACGCCGCGGTGGACGAGCCGGACGAAGGCAGGAGGTTCGTGGAGGAAGTCCTCGCGGCCGGAGGCGTGAGCTTCCAGGACGTGCGCCTCGCCGAGCCCAGCCTGGAGGATGTCTTCATGGACTCCCTGGGGCGGCGCGGGGCGGATGCCCGAGAAGAGGGAGCCTAACCGTGGCGCGCGACGTTGCGGTGCGTCTCGATGGGCTGACGAGGCGGTTTGGGGAGTTCACGGCCGTCCGCGGCGTGAGCCTCGAGGTGGCGCAGGGGGAGATCTTCGGCTTCCTGGGCCCGAACGGGGCGGGCAAGTCCACCACCATCCGGATACTCTGCGGCCTCCTCGCCCCGACCTCGGGACGTGGGACGGTGGCGGGCTTCGACGTCGCCTCCGAGGCCGAGAAGATCAAGGCCCACATCGGCTACATGAGCCAGAGGTTCTCCCTTTACGACGACCTGACGGTGGAACAGAACATCGACTTCTTTTCCGGGATCTACCGCATCCCGAAGGTGAAGCGGGACGAGCGGAAGGCATGGGTCCTGAACATGGCGGGCCTCGATGCGCTCCGGGGCCAGCTCACCGGCCCCCTGCCGGGCGGATGGAAACAGCGTCTGGCCCTGGGCTGCGCGCTCCTCCACGAGCCGGCCATCCTCTTTCTGGACGAGCCCACATCGGGGGTGGACCCCCTCAGCCGGAGGAATTTCTGGGACATCATCCACAGGGAGGCCGAGCGGGGGACCACCGTCTTCGTCACCACGCATTACATGGAGGAGGCCGAGTACTGCGACCGGCTCGGCCTCATCTACCGCGGAGAACTTGTGGCGACGGGGACCCCTTCCGAAATGAAGGAGGGCTTCATGAGGGACGCGGTGCTGGAGATCCGGTGCGAACGGCCCCAGGAGGCCCTTGCCGTGATCGAAGGCACGGAGGGCGTGAAGGATGCGGCCCTCTTCGGGCGGGATGTTCATGCCGTTGTCGCCAGCGCCCGGGAGCTCGCTCCCCTGGTCCGCGGGCGGCTGGAGGCGGCCGGCTTCGCCGTTTCCTTTATCGAGGAGGTCCCGCCCTCCCTCGAGGATGTCTTCGTCTCCCTCATCGAACGGCGGGACCGTGAAGAGACGGCGCAGAAGGAGTACGCCCAGTGAGGCCAAAGCGCGAGACCGCCGACCTCGGGAGACATCCGTGAACCTGCGCCGCACGTGGGCCGTGGCACGGAAGGAGTTCCTCCACGTGATGCGGGACCCCAGGGCCCTCGGCATCAGCATCGCCCTCCCGATGGTCCTTCTCCTCCTCTTCGGGTACGCGCTCACGCTCGACGTGGACGACGTACCTCTGGCGATCTGGGACCAGAGCGGCACGCCCCAGAGCCGGGACCTCGTTTCGCGGTTCGAGGCCTCCCGGTACTTTTCCGTGGAGAGCCGGGCCTCCGGCTACGGGGACATCGAGGGTGCGCTGGACAGCGGCGAGGCCCTCGGGGCCCTCGTGATCCCCCGGGACTTTACGGAAAAACTGGAGTCGGCGGCGGGGGCGGAGGTCGCGTTCCTGGCCGACGGTGCGGACGCCAACACGGCCACCCTCGTGCTCTCCTACGCCGACGCGGTCCTTTCCTCCTACGGCCGCGATGTCAGGAGAAAGCAGATCGAGAAGGCCACGGGCCTCGTCCAGGCCCCGCCCCTCGATGTGCGCTCCCGGGTCTGGTACAACCCGGAAATGGAATCGAAGCACGCCATCATTCCGGGCCTTATCGCCGTCATCATGATGATCATCGCCGCGCTCCTAACCTCCCTGACGGTGGCGAGGGAATGGGAGACGGGCACCATGGAGCAGCTCATCTCCACGCCCCTGCGCGGCCCCGAGCTCGTGGTGGGGAAGCTCGCCCCTTACTTTGTCATCGGCATGGTGGACATGGGGCTCTCTGTGGCCGTGGGCCGATACCTCTTCGGCGTGCCGTTTCGGGGCTTTCCCCCCCTCCTGCTGGGCATGTCCGCCGTCTTTCTCGCGGGGGCCCTTTCCCTGGGGCTCGTCATCAGCATCCGGGCCAAGAACCAGCTCGTGGCGAGCCAGTTCGCATTCGTCGTGACCTTCCTGCCCGCGTTCCTTCTCTCGGGCTTCATGTTCGACGTCGCCAACATGCCGAAGGCGCTCCAGGCGGTCAGCTACCTGATCCCCGCGCGGTACTTCATCAACCTTCTGCGGGGCCTGTTCCTGAAGGGTGTAGGCATTCCCGTGCTGTGGCGCGAGGGGACCTTCCTGTTCCTTTTCGCTGTGGGGATGACCGCTCTGGCCCTCCGGGCATTCCGGAAACGCTTGGATTGAGGGGAGGGGCCCCGTGGGCGAGCGCTTGAAGCACATGCTCATCAAAGAGTTCCTCCAGATCGCGAGGGACCCCCGGATGCGGGCCATCCTCCTGGTGATCCCCGTCGTGCAGGTGCTCATCTTCGGGTACGCGGTGACCACGGATGTCCGGAACATCCGAACGGCGGTCTACGACCTCGACGGGACCCCCGCGAGCCGGGAACTCCTGTCCCGCTTCGAGGGCTCCGGGTACTTCGAATGCGTCGCCCGCATCCGGAGCGAGTCGGAGGTGGCCGACCTCTTGGACCGAGGGGAGGTCAAGGCGGTCCTCCGCATGAACCGAGGCTTCGGAAGGGACCTCGGGGCGGGCCGTACGGCGCACGTCCAGATTCTGGTGGACGGCACCGATTCGAACACGGCTTCCGTCATCCTGAGCTACGCCGCGCGCATCACCGCGGACTTCGGCGCCGAGATGCTGTCGGAGCGGGCGAGCCGGACGACGGGGACGGCCGCGGCCTCCTCGGCCGTTTCCATGGCGTCCCGGGCCTGGTTCAACCCGAATCTCGAGAGCCGCAACTTCTACGTCCCGGGCGTCATCGCCCTGCTGGTCATGGTTCTCTCCATCCTTCTCTCGAGCATGGCCGTGGTGAGGGAAAAGGAAATCGGCACCATCGAGCAGATCATGGTGACCCCCATCGGCAGGGCCGAGTTCATTCTGGGCAAGACCGTTCCCTTCGTGCTGATCAGCCTGTTCGACGTGGTGCTGATCAGCGGGGTGGCGGTCTTCTGGTTCGACGTCCCCATCGCCGGAAACCCCCTCATCCTCCTTGTCTCCACGGTCTTCTTCCTGATGGGGACTCTGGGGGTGGGCCTTTTCATCTCCACGGTGAGTCGGACCCAGCAGCAGGCCATGATGACGGCCTTCTTCTTCATGCTGCCGGCCATCCTTCTCTCCGGATTCATCTACCCCATCGCCAACATGCCCGAGGCGGTTCAGTGGCTCACGCTTCTCAACCCCCTCCGGTACTTCCTGGTCATTCTCCGAGGCGTCTTCCTCAAAGGGGTCGGCCTGGACGTGCTGTGGCCCCAGATGGCGGCCCTGGCCGCGCTGGGGGCATCGCTCCTTGCCCTGGCCGCGCAGAGGTTCAAGAAGACCCTAGCCTAGCAGCCTGCTAAGGAGGCGTCCCATGCGTCACGGCACGTTTCGCGGTTTCTTAATCCTCCTGGTCCTCTTCTCCGCGGCGACCGGGGGGACCCTCCCTTCGCCGGCCCAGGAGCCGCCGCCGGAACCGATGGGCATCGATGCCTGCGTTCAGGAAGCTCTGAGGGCGAATCCCCTCCTCGAGGCGGCGGGACACGGGCTCCTCGCCGCCAGGGAGGCCGAAGGCGTGGCCCGGTCCGCCTATCTTCCCCGCCTGGACGTGCTGGCCGGATCCCGGCGCTTCGAGAGCCGTGCCTTCCTGCCCTCCTCGCTCACCGGTGAAGCGGCTCCGGCGGGGGCGCTTTCTCCCGTCATCGGCCCGGTCAACCAGCACTCCCTCGCGGTCAAAGGCGCGTATACGCTCTTCGACGGCGGGCTGAGGCGGGCCGAGACCGGCTTCGCCGCGGCGGAGGCTCGGGGCGCCGCGCTCGCGCGGGAGGAGGCGCGGCAGGACTTGGTCCTCTCGGTTCACAAGGGCTTCTACGGCGCGCTGGCGGCCCAGGAGGCCCAGGGTGTGGCCGAAAAGGTCCTGGAACGCGCCCTCCAGCACGAACGGATGGCGCAGGCGCGCCGGGAGGCGGGGGACGCGCCCCTGGCCGACGTCCTGAGGGCCAGGGTGCGGACCTCCGAGGCCAGGGTGGCCCTCCTGAGAGCCTCCTCCGACGTCTCCGTGGCTCTGGGAGCCCTCAACGCGTCCATGGGCCGCCCTCCCCAGACGCCCCTCACGATCCTGAACGAGCCGGAGGCGCCAGCGGAGTCCCGCCTCCCCTCGGTGAGCGAGGCCCTCGCCTCGGCCCTCTCAAAGAGGCCCGAATTGGATGGCGCCGTCCAGCGCGTGGAGGCGGGACGGCGCCGGGTGGATGCGTCCAGGAGCGCCTTCGGCCCGAAGATCCGTCTGGAGGCCTCCTACGGCCGTCTCGACCAGGTCTACTTCCCGGTCGACAAGGATTGGTCCTTGGGGGTCACGCTGGCCCTTCCCGTCTTCACGGGCTTCGCCAGGGGCCACGACCTGGCACGGGCGCGCGCCGAACTGGCCCGCTCCGAAAGCGAGGCGCTGTGGACGGGGCTTGCCGTGGAACAGGAGGCCTTTGCCGCGCGGGCCCGGGCGGAGGAGGCCAGGGCGGCCGTCCTCGCGGTCCGCGATCTCGTCCGCGAGGCGGAGGAGAGCCTCCGCATGGCCAGGGAGCGGTACGCAGAGGGCGCCGGGACGATCACGGACCTGCTTGACGCCGAGACGGGCCTCAGCGAGGCGCGCGTCCGCGAGGTCCGCGCCCTCTACGATGAGCGTGTGGCGGCGGCCGAACTGCGGTGGGCGATGGGAAGGCCAGACCGGGAAACCGGCAGGCCGGCAGGCCCATGAGCGGCGCGAACTTTCCGGCGAGGAACCGCCTCCAGGCGATCCTGGGCCACTACTGGACGCTCGCCCCGAGGATCGCCCACGGGCTGAGGCCCGAGGGGTCGCCCGATGCGAGGCCGTGGGCTTCCGTCATTCAAGATCCTTCGGCGGGACCCGTGAGGCTGACGGGCCTCTACCGGAACCTCGGCCCGGGCACGCCCCTCCTCGTGGTCGTCCACGGGCTCGGGGGAACGGCGTCGAGCTACTATGCCTGCCGGGCGGCCCGGGCGGCGGAGGCCGCAGGCCTGTCCTGCCTTCGCTTGAACCTCCGGGGCGCCGCCCGGGACGGGGAGGACTTCTACCACGCTGGCCTCGTGGAGGACCTGGAGGCGGCCCTTTCCTCTCCCGAGACAAGCGACCACCCGGACCTCTACGTCCTGGGCTACTCCCTGGGGGGCCACCTCGCGCTGAGGTACGGATGCCTCCGGCCCGATCCCCGGGTCCGTGCCCTGGCGGCCGTCTCCTCCCCCGTCGACCTCTCCGCGTGCGCCGACTGGATCGATCGGCCGGGGGCCTTGCTCTACCGGAGGTATCTGCTGAGGTCCCTTTTCGAGATGTACGAGAAGACGGCGGCACGCCGCCCCCACCTGCTTCCGCCAGACGGCGTCCGGGACATCCGATCCATACGGGCCTTCGACGAGGCGGTGGTGGCCCCGCGGCACGGATTCGAGGGCGCGGCGGACTACTACGCCCGGGCGAGCGCGGGACCCCTCCTCAACCGCCTCGCGCGCCCGGCCCTTCTTCTCCTTTCGCCCTACGACCCCATGGTTCCCGCGGACTCGGCCCTTCCCTGGCTGCGGAGGGCCTCCCCCCTCCTGACGGTGCGCTGGACCTCCCGGGGCGGCCACGTCGGCATGCCCCGCGGCCTTAGGCTCGGAGAAGGCGGGGCCTCCGGGGCCGAGCACCAGATCGTGGCGTGGCTCCTGCGCCAGGGGGGAAACGGTGGCTGAGGCGAGCCCGGCGTACCCTTCCCATGGTTCGTGGCATCTTGAGGAAGGGCCTCCGGCGGCGCGGGCCGCCGCCGGAATAGGAAATCCCCAGGGGGGTACCGGATGGACCGGAAAGCCCGGAAGAGGATCGTCGAGGAGAGGCTCGCGGCGCGGGATCACGGGGGACTTCTCACGGAGGGCGTTCCCCCCGGGCGGCTCTTGCGCCAGCTCGTCCAGTTCCTTCAGCACCCGGAGGCTCTGGTGAGGTGGCGGGCGGTCGAAGCGCTGGGCCGGGTGGCGGCCGTCCTTCCTCCCTCGGACCCGTCGCTCGCGGAGACCCTCCGCGGCCTCTTCTGGATGATGAACGACGAATCGGGGAACCTCTGCCGCACGGCCCCGGAGGCCATCGGGGAAATCCTATCGGCCCGCCCGGACCTGCGGCCGGCCTTCTCACCCCTGCTGCCGCAATTCCTCCACGAGGAGCCCTTCGAGGCGGGCTGCCTCTGGGCCCTTTGCCGGCTGATCTCGGGCGGCGGCGCCGAACCGGATGGCGTGGACCCGGAGGACCTGGCCCTCTCCCTAAGCCATGAGGACCCCCGCCGGCGCGGACTGGCGCGCCGGTTCTGCCGCTTGACCCTTCGCCCGGCTCCGTCGGCCCCGCCTGTGGTCTTCGAGGACTACGACCCGGCAACGGGGGAGATCATCTCGGCGCGGGAGGAGTGAGGGGGCCGGGAGCCGCGGCGCGAACCCCCACGCCGAACTCGAAGACGAGCCTTCCTCCCTGGTAGGCGGTGGCCGCCACCAAGAGCGCCGCGGCCATCGCCAGGAGGGGGAGCCCCCACGGGCCCGACCGTGGCGTCCGCTTCTTCGCCAGTTCCAATCCGCTCAGGATTCCCAGGGCCACGAGGGCTCCGAGGGTCAGGAGCCCCATGTCCTCGTGGAGGTCCGCCGCGGCTTCGGCGCGAAGGAAGCGCTCCGAATCCTCCATGACGGCGCGCGCCACCTGGCCCGTCAGGTAAGCGGGAACGGACAGGGCGGAGCCGATCAGAATGGACGCCAGGCCGCAGCGCCACGCCTCCTCCCGGCCGCGGACCCGCCCGTACAGGAGGAGGACCGCCCCGACGGCGCAGAGGGAGACGGGGAAGTGGACGAACGCGGGGTGCAGGAGTTCGATGGCCATGGGGGAAGGATAGCACGGGGGCGGAGCGCTCTCCGCGCCGTCTGCTACGCCCCCCGCTCCGCCCACGCGAGCATGGCGTCCCCGTAGGAGTAGAAGCGGTAGCCGAGTGCAACGGCCTCCCGGTAGGCCGACAGGACTCGCTCCCTTCCCGAAAGGGCCGAAACGAGCATGATCAGCGTGGACCCGGGGAGGTGGAAGTTCGTAACCAGGCCGGTCACGGCCCGGAAGCGGAATCCGGGCGTGATGAAGAGGTCCGTCTCGTACTCCCCGGGGATCACGGCCCCGTGGCGGCGCATCTGGTCCTCGAGGCTTCGGGTGACGGTGGTGCCCACGGCGACGACGCGGCGCCCCTGGGCCAGGGCTTCGTTCACCTCGCGGGCCGTGTCTTCCGGCACGCCGTAAGGCTCCGCGTCCATCCGGTGGTCTTCCACCTTTTCGGCGGTCACGGGCTTGAAGGTCCCAGGGCCCACGTCGAGGCGGAGGCGCACGATGCGCACGCCGCCCGATTCGAGGGCCCGAAGGACCCGCGGCGTGAAGTGGAGCCCGGCCGTGGGGGCCGCCACGGAGCGTCCCTCCCGGGCGTAGACCGTCTGGTACCGCCGGGCGTCCCTCTCTTCGGCGGGGCGGTTGATGTAGGGCGGAAGGGGCGTGGACCCGAAGGTGCGGATCAGGGTCTCCATGGACGCGCCGCAGGGCCGAACCCTCCGCCGGCCCTCCCCGGCCGAGGCCACGATCTCCAACCCCACGGATCCACCCGAGAGGGATACGAAGGCTCCCGCCCTCAACTTCCGCCCCGGCTTCACGAAGGCCTCCCACGAGAGGCCGTCCTCCGAGGGGCGAAGGAGGAACACCTCCGCCCGGCCGCCGCCCCGGAGCGTCCCCAGGAGCCTCGCCGTGATGACCTTTGTGTCGTTCAGGACCAGCACGTCGCCGGGGGAAAGGTGCGAGGGCAAGGTCCGGAAGCGGCCGTGGACCGGGTTCCCGGCGGAAGCCAGGACCAGCAGGCGCGACGCGTCCCTCGGGCTCGCGGGATAGCGGGCGATGCGGTCGGGGGGAAGATCGAATTCGAAGTCGCGGCGCCACATGGGTGGGAAGCGTAGCACGGGGAGACGGCTGGGGAGGAGGGGAGCGGTTTCCCAGGAGGGCGGAAAGGGGAGGGCACACGCGCCCTCCCGCGGGCCTTTCCCACGATCGGCACGAATCTCCGGGGAAAGCGAGCCTACCGTGACTTGGGGGCGAGGTGCCTGTCGCGCCACTGCCGGAGGAAGGCCACCGCCCCCTCCCTCGTGGCCACCGCGCCCTCCACCTGGCGCTCCAGGAGGGCGTCGAGGGCGCGGCCCAGGTCCGGTCCCGGGCGGGGAAGGCCCAGGATGTCCAAGGCCTCCATTCCGTCCACGAACTTCGGAAGGTGGCGGATCTGCTCGCCCTCCCGGGCCGCCACGTCCAGGACCTCCCGGATCAGCACGCCCAGTTCCTCCAAATTCTCGCGGCGGTCCCTTCCCCGGGCGGCGGACTTGTCGGCGAAGGACAGGGCCAGGAGGAGAGGCAGGAGATCCCCGAGGGAATGGATCAGGCGTCGCACGGCGGTCTTTCTCGGGGAAGTCTTGAGAAGGGCCAGGGGGCGGAGGTGGTGAAGGCACAGGGCGGCCACCTGTTCCGCGACGGCGTTGGGGAAGCGCAGGCGCCGAAGGATGTCCGAGGCCCGTTCGGCCGAAGGTTTGGAGTGCCCGTAGAAATGCACCCTCCCGTCCTCGCCCACGGTGCGGGTGTCGGCCTTCCCGAGGTCGTGCAGGAGGAGGGAGAGGCGGAGGATTTCCTTCTGGCGCGGGCCGAAGCCGGGGAGTCCGAGGCGGTCGGTCCACCGGGGAGGGCCGTCGAACTCCTCCAGGGCCTCCAGAGAATGGTGGAGGACGTCGGCGTGGTGGTAGTCGTTCTGCGCGAGCCCGTCCAGCCGCTTCAGTTCAGGAAAGAGGAGGAAGAGGACTCCGGAGTCCGCCATGGCCCGGCAGGCGCGGCCCGCCGCGTCGCCCTCGAAGAGGCGCTCCAGCTCCAGGTGGAGCCTTTCGGAAGGCGCATCCACCAGGGCGCCGGACCGGGAGCCGAGGACTCGCTCCGTGCCCGGGTGCAGGCGAAATCCCGGCAGCTGGGCCAGGAAGCGGTAGGCCCGCAGGACGCGGACGGGATCGTCCTCCAGGGCCCGCTCCGACACGAGCCTTATGAGGCCGGCTTTGAGGTCGCCCAAGCCGTTGGCCGGATCGAGGATCTCCTGGGTTCGGGGATCGTACCCGATGGCGTTGAGGGTGAAGTCGCGCCGGAGGAGGTCGGCCTCGATGCCGCCTCCTTGAAGCGCCGTGAAGTCGAGGACCGCCGCGTCCAGGGGCACCCGGTAGGTGGGGGCGGCCTCTTTTCCGAGGGAGACCACGCGCTTCCCCGCGCCATCGGCCAGAGAGGAAGCGAGTTCGTAGGGATTGGGGGAGACGAAATCCACGTCCACGGGTTCGAGGCCAAGGGCCAGGTCCCGCAAGGCCCCTCCCACCAGGTAGACGGGTTCCCCACGGGCCGCCGCTTCACCGAAGACGGCGCGGGCGGGCGCCAGGGCTTGCAGGACCGTCCGGATGCGATCTCTCACGGCGATGCCTCCCGCTTAAGGAAATATAGCGTCCCGAAGCACAGACGTCGAAGGCCGCTTGCCGGGCCGAAGAGGAATGCCATCCTTGGAACCTGTGTCTTTCTCCCCGGCTCCTCCGGCGCGAACGGCGGCAGGTTGACTTTCTTAGGATTCGCCGGTACCGTTGCATCAGACGGGTTCGACGGCGTGTCCGCTACAGGAAAGGGATCCATGCGCTCCGCGGGGGAGACCTTGGACCACGAGCAGTTCCAGGAAAAGGGACGCGATCAAAGGGCGGTCATCCGGGGGTCCCGGGTCCGGGGATTCCGGTCTTCGTCTGGCTTTTGTGGAAAGGGAGGGAACGGCATGAGAAGGACAGCTTGGGTGGTGGTGTGTCTCGCCCTGGTCCTGACGGCGGTGGGCGCGATGGCGCAAGCCCCGCTCGCGGGAGCCGGTGAGACGCAGGTGTTCTATCCCCACGGGGTGGCGGTGTCGCCTCCCTTGAGGGATCTTCCTCCGGCCACGGAGATGCTGGTGCCGGCGGCGAACCGTGAAATCCCCAACCCGGCCCTCCCGAAGGGCGCCCTGACGGCGGCGCCGTCTTCCGAAGAGGGCGACCCGGCCGTTCAGTCGTCCCACGGTATGTACGCCATGCCGGGAACGGTGGCGGAGTTCGCGGGGATCGGGAACCTGGCGGGCGTTGCCCCTCCGGACACGGAAGGCGACATCGGGCCCGACCACTACGTGCAGTGGGTGAACCTGCACCTGGCGGCGTGGTCCATCAACCGCAGTACGGTGCCCTACACGGCCACCCAGGTTCTGGGTCCCATCGCAGGGAACTCGATCTGGGCGCCTCTGGGCGGGCCGTGCGCGGCCAACAACGACGGCGACCCCATCGTGCTGTGGGACCGCTTCCGGAGCCGGTGGGTCATCAGCCAGTTCTCTCTGCCCGACCCGTACTACGTGGCCATCGCCGTCTCCCAGACGGCCGATCCCACGGGGGCGTGGTACCTCTACTGCTACGAATACGACGCCACGAACATGAACGACTACCCGAAGTTCGGCATCTGGCCCGACGGGTACTACATGACCGTGAACCAGTTCGCCAACATGTCCTCCTGGGCGGGCGCGGGCGTGTGCGTCTTCGAGGCGGACCAGATGATCACGGGCAGCCCCACGGCCCGCATGTTGAAGGTGGACCTGGGCGCCGTGGACCTGAACTTCGGCGGCCAGTTACCGGCGCACTTCGAAGGCATGGCCAATCCTCCGGCCGGATCGCCCTGCTATATCGTGCAGGTGGATGACTCCTCCTGGATTCCCCCGAACGACGCCCTCCGCATCTGGAAGGCGACCACGAACTGGTCGACCGGGACCCTGACCCTGGGCGTGGCGGGCCAGCCCGACCTCATCCTGCCGACGAACAACTGGGACATCCTCTGCTCCGGCACGCGAAACTGCATCCCCCAGCCGGGCACCACGCAGGCCGTGGACGCCATCGCGGACCGCCTGATGTACCGCCTGCAGTACCGCAACTTCGGCTCCTACGAGTCCATGGTGGTGAACCACACGGTGAACGCGGGATCGAGCCGGGCCGGAGTGCGCTGGTACGAACTGCGCAAGGACTCCACACAGCCCGACTGGTACATCTACCAGCAGGGGACCTTTGCCCCGGCCGACACCTACCACCGCTGGATGGGCAGCGCGGCGCAGGACCACATGGGGAACCTGGCCGTCGGATACAGCGTCTCCGACGCCTCCACCATGTATCCCTCCATCTACTACGCGGGGCGGTTGGCCTCGGACCCGGCCGGCGACCTGACCCAGGGTGAAGCGCTGATGTACCTTGGCGCCGCCTCCCAGACGGGCGTGAACCGTTGGGGCGACTACTCCACCATGAGCATCGACCCCGATGACGACTGCACCTTCTGGTACACGCAGGAGTACTCCACGGGCGGCTGGAACTGGGCCACCCGAATCGGAGCCTTCAAGTTCGGGACCTGCTCGGTTGGACCCACGGGGACCCTGGCCGGCACGGTGACCGATTCGGCCACGACCCTGCCGCTCTCCGGCGCCACGGTGACGGCCACCAACGGCACCGTAACCGTCAATACGAACACGGCACCCGACGGCACGTACACCCTGACTCTTCCTGTCTCCCCGCCCAACTACGACGTGGGAGCGGCCAAGTACGGCTACGTCCCGGATGCCGCGACGGGCCTCGTGATCACCGACGGGATGACGACGGTCCAGGATTTCGCCCTCGATCCGGCCCCGAGCCACGTGGTGTCGGGCGTGGTCACCGATTCGAGCACGAACTGGCCCCTCTACGCCGAAATCACGGTCACGGCGCCGGGCTTCCCCACGGCGACCCTCTTCACCGACCCGGTGACGGGTGCCTACAGCATCACCCTGGTGGACGGCATGGCCTACACCTTCGCCGTCTCCGCCTGGGTGTCGGGATACGATCCGGGCGGGGCCGTGGTGGGTCCCTTCTCCACCGACGTGACCCAGGACTTCCCCCTCGTCGCCAACCTGACGGACTGCAACGCCCCCGGCTACCATCCAGACTACGTGTGGATGGAGGACTTCGAAGCCGACAACGGCGCCTTTACCGTGAGTGGCGTGACCTCGTGGGCCTGGGGCGCCCCCACCAGCGGGCCCGGCCAGGCTCACTCGGGCGCCAACGCCTGGGCCACCAACCTGAGCGGCAACTACAACAACAGCGAGGACGGCTACATTACCTCCCCGGCCATCGACCTGAGCGCCTACGCGGGACAGGTACCCATCGTGGAGTGGTGGCAGTACCTGAACTGCGAAAGCGGATGGGACTACGGCAGCATGGAGGTCACGAACAACGGCTCCACGTGGACGCGAGTCTACGGCGAGGTCTCCGGGGCCGTGGACACCGTTTGGACAAAGCACAGCGTTGTCTTGGACGCCACCTACGCCACGGCGGCCTTCCAGATCCGCTTCCGCTTCCGCTCCGACTCCAGCGTCAACTCCTATCCCGGGTACTACGTGGACGACGTGGGCGTGGCGGTGGCCGCCATTCCTCCGGCGACGGTCCTCTATTCCCAGGACTTCGAGGCCACCAACGGAAGCTACGCCGTGAGCGGCACGAGTTCCTTCGCCTGGGGCGCGCCCACATCGGGTCCTGGAGCCGCCCACTCGGGCGTCAACGTCTGGGCCACCAACCTCAGCGGAAACTACGGCAATAGCGAAAGCGGCTACCTCACCTCTCCGGTCATCGACCTTTCGGCCGGAGCGGGCAATTCCATCACGCTCGACTGGTGGCAGTACCTCCGCAGCGAATCCAATTACGACTACGCCAGCGTGGAAGTCAGCAGCGACTCGGGAACCACCTGGACGCGCGTTTACGGCGAGGTGTCCGGCAGCATCGATCTCGCCTGGGCCAAGAGGTCCGTGACCCTGGCCTCCACGTACGCCGTATCCACCTTCCGGCTCCGCTTCCGCTTCCGCTCCGACTCGAGCGTCACGTACGCCGGGTGGTACATCGACGACGTGAGCCTCAGCTACTCGACCGCCCCGCCGGTTTCTGTGGGCTGCCTCTCTCCCGAAGGGGGCGGCCTCGTGGTGGGCAACGTCTACGACGCCAACACCAACAACCCGCTGAACGGCGCCACGGTGACGAGCGTGGACCTGGGCACGGCGACCACGACCCTCCCGACGCCGGACGACCCGAACGTGGACGACGGCCTCTACTGCCTGTACGCCACCCCCTGCGCGGGCCCCTGCGATTTCACGGCCACGCGCACGGGCTACGGTCCCGACACCGAATCGGTGACGGTCCTCGACTACGACGCCGTCCGCCTCGACTTCTACCTGCCCACGGGTCGGTTGGAGGCCAGCCCCACCCCCATCGAGGTGACGGTGTCCCCTTCGGCCCCGACCACCTCCTTGACCATGACCCTCAGTGAAACGGGCGGCGCCGACGCCACCTTCGACATCCGCGAGCGGGACGGCCACGTGCTGGCTCCTGCGCGGCGCTTCTCCGTCAAGGGTCAGGAGATGCTGGCCCGGAAGATGGAGAAGAAGTGGGAAGCCGGCAAGGAGGGCACGAGCATCGGACGCGCCCCGGCCACCGACTTCAAGGGCGAGAAGAAGCCCGGGACGGAGACCATGAGGCCCGTTGCGGCCCTCCTGGGCGAGTCCGCCTATGCCTGCAACCTCATGGACAATACGCTTTACCAGATTCCCGACGTGGACGTGCCTGGAACCTGGAACACCGTGGGGACCTACGGATCGCTGGATCTGTTCGGCGGTGACTTCCTCCTGGGTGACACGACCACGCTGTACGCGATTGACTACACGTCCAACGCTCTCTACACAGTCGACACGGCCACGGGCGCGGCCACCGTCATCGGTCCCTGCACGACCTTCGGCGGCGAGAGCTGGACGGGCATGACTGGCTCGAGCGACGGCACGCTCTACGCCTGCTCTACGGACATCACGCGCTCGACGCTCTACACCGTCGACCCGGCCACGGGCACCGCCACGGTGGTGGGCCAGATCACGAACGCCCCGGGCATCATCGACATCGCCATCAACGTGGCGGGCGAGATGTACGGGGTGGACATCGTGAACGACACGCTGGTTTACATCGACACGGCAACGGGCGCCGGCACGGTGGTGGGCGGCCTGGGCGTCAACGCCAACTACGCCCAGGGCATGGACTTCGAGGACATCTCGGGCACCCTCTACTGGGCGGCCTACACGACCTCGGGCGAACTTCGCACCATCGACACGGCCACCGGCGCCAGCACCCTCGTGGGCTCCTTCCCCGGTGGGTCCGAGGTGGACTGCCTGGCCTTCACGACCTTCGGCTCCGGCGACGTGCCGTGGCTCTCCGAGACTCCTACGACGGGCACGGTGACGGCGAACGGG
>CAZPSH010000021.1:0-48131 GCA_964589625.1 uncultured Thermoanaerobaculia bacterium | reverse complement strand
AGGCCGGCGACGTCTCGGCCTACATCCCCACCAACGTCATCTCGATCACCGACGGGCAGATCTACCTGGAATCGGACCTCTTCTATCAGGGCGTCCGCCCGGCGCTCAACGTCGGCATCTCCGTCAGCCGCGTGGGCGGCAATGCCCAGATCAAGGCCATGAAGGCCGTGGCGGGTACCCTGCGCCTGGAGCTGGCCCAGTACCGGGAGCTGGCCGCCTTCGCGCAGTTCGGGTCGGACCTGGACAAGGCCACCCAGGCCCAGCTCCACCGGGGCGTCCGCCTGGTGGAAATCCTCAAGCAGGACCAGTACCAGCCCCTGGACGTCGTGAAGCAGATCGCCATCATCTACGCCGCGACCCACGGGTTCCTCGACGACCTGGAAGTCAAAGAGTGCCGGGTCTTCGAGGCGGGCCTGAACCGCTACCTTGACCTCAATGGCCAGGCCTGGGCCGACGCGCTCATGGAAAAGAAGGTGCTCGACGAGGCCCTCAAGGCCCAGATCGAGGACCTTCTGAAGAGCTTCAAGCACCAGTACCTCAAAGAGCGGGAAGCGAAGTAGGCCATGCCGAACCTGAGGGACATCCGGAGGCGGATCCGCTCCGTCCAGAGCACCCAGCAGATCACCAAGGCCATGAAGATGGTGGCCGCGGCGAAGCTGAGGCGCTCCCAGGAGCGCATGATGTCCGCGCGCCCGTATGCCAACAAGATGCTCGAGGTTCTCAACTCGCTCGCGGCGCGGACGGACCAGACGGCGCACCCCCTTCTCACCATGAGGGAGGAAGGGCGCGTCCGCATCGTCGTCCTCACGGGGGACCGGGGACTGTGCGGTGCCTTCAACACCAACATCCTCCGCTACACCCTCAAGCACGCCTCGGAACTCCAAGCGGAAGGCAAGGCCGTCGTCGTGGACTGCATCGGCCGAAAGGGGCGCGATTTCTTCAAGCGCAGGTCCTTCGAGATGGGCGGCCAGTGGGTGGGGCGCTTCGCCAAAGTCTCCTACGACGACGCCGAGGAGATCTCCAGGGAGCTCACCGAGAAGTTCGTCGGCGGGGAATGCGACGCGGTCTACCTGATCTACAACCATTTCAAGAGCGTGATCACCCAGAAGATCGTGGTGGAGCGGCTCTTGCCCATCCCTCGGATGGAGGTCGAGTCCGAGGAGCCCCTGGTGGATTACCTCTACGAACCCACCCCGAAGGAACTCTTCGGGACGCTGCTGCCGAAACACGTGGGATTCCAGGTGTTCCGCGCCATGCTGGAGTCCGGGGCGGCCGAGCACGCGGCACGCATGACGGCGATGGAGAGCGCCACGAACAATGCCCGGGATATGATCGACCGGCTCACCCTCTACGCGAACCGGGTGCGGCAGGCGGCGATCACCAAAGAAATCATCGAGGTCGTTAGCGGGGCCCAGGCCCTGGGTTGATGGGAGAGGTGCACATGGCAGTCGAAGGAAAAGTCGTAGCGGTCATCGGGCCCGTCGTGGACGTTCAATTCCCGGCGGACCACATCCCCGAGATCTACCACGCCGTGCACATCACCGCCGAAGGGTTCGACGCGACGGTACCCATCGACGTGACGGCCGAAGTGGCCCAGCACCTCGGCGAGGGCCGGGTTCGCTGCGTGGCCATGGAACCCACGGACGGCATGGTGCGCGGGATGAAGGCCACGGACCTGGGAACCCCGATCATGGTCCCCGTGGGAAAGGAGACCCTGGGGAGGATCCTGAACGTCCTCGGCAAGCCGGTGGACGAGCTGGGTCCGGTGGTCACGGAACAGCAATTCCCCATCCACCGGTCCGCCCCGCCCTTCGCCGACCAGGCCACGTCCGCGGACATGTTCGAGACCGGCATCAAGGTCGTCGACCTCCTCGAGCCTTACCTGAAGGGCGGAAAGACGGGGCTCTTCGGCGGCGCCGGCGTGGGCAAGACGGTCCTCATCATGGAACTCATCAACAACGTCGCCATGCACCACGGCGGCGTTTCCGTCTTCTCGGGGGTGGGCGAGAGAACCCGCGAGGGGAATGACCTGTGGCTGGAGATGACCGAGTCGGGCGTCATCAGCCCCGGACACCCGGACAAATCCAAGGCCGCGCTGATCTACGGCCAGATGACCGAGCCGCCGGGGGCCCGCCTTCGAGTCGGCCTGACGGGCCTGACGGCCGCGGAGTACTTCCGGGACGTGGAGGGGCAGGACGTTCTTCTCTTCATCGACAACATCTTCCGCTTCACCCAGGCGGGGTCCGAGGTGTCGGCCCTCCTGGGCCGCATGCCCTCGGCCGTCGGCTACCAGCCCAACCTCGCCACCGAGATGGGTGAGTTGCAGGAGCGGATCACCTCCACGAAGAAAGGGTCGGTCACCTCGGTTCAGGCCATTTACGTTCCCGCCGACGACCTGACGGACCCTGCTCCCGCCACCGCCTTCGCCCACTTGGACGCCACGACGGTCCTTTCGCGGCAATTGACGGAGCTGGGCATCTACCCCGCGGTGGACCCGCTGGCTTCCACGTCCCGGGTCCTCGACCCGCGGATCGTGGGCGAGAGGCACTACGCCGTGGCCCGGCGGGTGCAGGGCGTGCTGCAGCGGTACAAGGACCTGCAGGACATCATCGCGATCCTGGGCATCGACGAACTGAGCGAGGACGACAAGCTCACCGTGGCCCGGGCCCGCAAGATGCAGAGGTTCCTGTCCCAGCCCTTCCATGTGGCCGAGCAGTTCACGGGCATGAAGGGCAAGTACGTCAAAATCGAGGAATCGATCCGGGGCTTCGAGGAGATATTGGAAGGCAAGCACGACGGAATGCCGGAGCAGGCGTTCTACATGGTCGGCACCATCGAGGAGGCCATGGAGAAGGCCGAGCGCCTCGCCAAGCAAGGCTGAGCCATGGCGGCGACCTTCGAGATCCCCAAGAAGCTCCTTCTGACCGTCGTCACGCCGGAGAAGCACCTCGTGCATGAATCGGTGGACGAGGTATCCCTCCCGGGCGCCGAAGGGTACCTCGGCGCCCTCCCCGGCCACACGCAGCTCTTGACGTCGCTCAAGATTGGTGAGATAAAGTACAGGCTCGGGAGCGAATGGCGCTACCTCGCCGTTTCGTGGGGTTTCGTGGAGATCCTTCCCGACAAGGTGACGGTGCTCGCGGACTTGGCCGAGCGGGCCGAAGACATTGACGTGGAACAGGCCAAGCAGGACGCCGAGTCGGCGAGGGCGCGGCTTCAGCACCCGGACGCCGATTTCGTTCAGGCCCAGATCGCCCTGGAGCAGGCGCTCGTTCGGATGCAGGTGGCCTCCAAGGGCGCGCCGCTTCCCCGGTGAGTAGAGAGGGACCAGTCAGGAAGGCAGCAACATGAAACGGACTTTTCAGCCGAACCGACACCGCAGGGCGAAGACGCACGGGTTCAGGGCCCGCATGGCCACGCGCGGCGGGCGTGAAGTGCTCTCGCGGCGGCGGGCGAAGGGTCGCTGGCGCCTGACGCCGGCGTGACCGTTCCTACCGGACCCTTCTCCAAGAAAGACCGGATTCGCTCCCGCGCCGAATACAGGGCCATGTACGGATCGTGCAAAGCGATGCACGTGGGGCGCCTCGTTTTCTACGCTGCGGCGGGCGAAGGGCCGCGACGCCTGGGCGTGACGGTGCCCAAGAAGGTCGGTGGTGCGGTCGTGCGAAACAGGGTTAAGCGCCTGGTGCGGGAGGCCTTTCGCCAAGAGCGCGGGGGCCTGCCCGAAGGGTGCCGGGTGGTGGTCAACGCGCGGCACTCGGCGGGACGGCTGACCCTGGCGGAGGCGCTAGGTTCCTTCCGGAAGGTGGGTGAGCGCCTGGCCCATGAGGGGTATCCGCAATGAGGCGGCTCGTGGTCTGGGCGATCCGGCTGTACCAAATGGCGCTGTCACCCTATCTCGGTGGGGCGTGTCGGTATGCGCCGTCCTGTTCCCAATACACCCTGGAGGCCATCGAGAGGTTCGGAACGCTCCGGGGGACATGGCTGGGGGCGCGCCGCATCCTGCGGTGCCACCCCTTTGCGGAGGGCGGGTACGATCCGTGCCCGCCCGGGCCGCGCTGAGGAGCGGGTGATGGAGCAGCTCGGACAAGAGGATCCCAAGAGCACGCAGCGCTTTATCGTGGCCATGGTCGTCATGATGGCCCTCATCGGGATCTGGTCCCTCTTCACGGGAACGCGCCAGGCGCCTCCGGCGGAGCCGGCCCCGGCCGTTCGGGAAGGGGCGACCGCGGTTCCGGAGGCCGAGATGCCCGCTCCGGCGGAGACGGCGCGGCCGGCCGGAACCGCCGTGGCCGTTGAGGATTCTGCGGAGAGGCTGGTCACTCTGGAAAGCGAGGACCTCCGGTTGGTCCTGAGCAACCGGGGAGGCGTTCTCACCCGGGTGGAGCTGAAGAAGTACAGGCTGAGGGGCGGGCCCTTGGACGATTTGGTCTCCCCCCTGTCGGCGGCTTCGGGGCGGTATCCGCTGGCGGTTCTCACCGGGACGAAGGCCTTCGATGACGCCGCAGAACAGGCGTTGTTCCACGTGGAACAACGGACCGGGCCGGCGGGGGAGAAGGTGGCGGAGTTCACCTGGTCGGACGGAAAGGGAAACGCCGTCCGGAAGGAGTTCACCCTTCCGGGCGCCGGGTACCTCCTGGGATTCGAGGCCTACGCCGAGATGAACGGCCAGGCGCTCTCCCCCGTGCCCGTGGCCTGGGGCCCCGGCTTTGCGGCACTGAACGCCCAACAGGCCAAGAACCGGTATTTCCAGCAGGAGTACGTGGGCCTGCTGGAGGCCGGCCGCTTCAAGAAGGTCAAGCGCGCCGACAAGGTGACGGGAGACAAGGCGCCCGTCACCGACTCCTATGGAACCAAGGGGCCCATCGCGTGGGCCGCCATCAGCAACAATTATTTTGCCGCGGCCCTTTTGCCCGACGCCCCGATGCCCTGGGTGCGGGTGGTCACGGAAGCGTTGTCGCCCGATCTGCAAAAGATCCATCCGGCTCAGAACGACATCACGCTCGTGGCCGGGTTTACGGGGAAGGGGAGGCTCTTCCTGGGACCCAAACAGTGGGGTCTGCTGTCGGGCGTCGCGGACCAGTTCAACCGCCTCACCGACTGGGGATGGCTCACCCCCCTTTGCGGGCTGCTGCTCTGGGGCCTGAAGAAACTCTACGCTTTCGCGGGCAACTACGGGATCGCCATCATCCTCATCACGCTTTTGATCAAGGTTGCGTTTTACCCCTTGACCCAGGGCTCCATGGTGAAGATGAAGCAGATGGGCGACACCATGAAGCGCCTCAAGCCCCAAGTGGACCGGATCAAGGCCAAGTACAAGAAGATGGGAAAGGACATGGCCACCCGGCAGAAGATGAACGAGGAGATGATGGCCCTGTACCAGAAGGAGGGCGTCAATCCCCTCGGGCAGATGAGCGGATGCCTCCCTCTCCTTCTTCAGATGCCCATCTTCTTCGCTCTCTTCGAACTTCTGCCCAGGGCGATCGAGCTCAGGGGCGCCCCCTTTTTCGGCTGGATTCAGGACCTCTCGATCCCGGACCCCTATTACGTGACCCCCCTCCTGATGGGGGTCACCATGATCGTGTCCACCCGGATGTCGGGTTCCCAGGGGCTGGAGGGCGCCCAGAAACTCATGCTCTGGTTCATGCCCGTCATGTTCACATGGTTCTGTCTGTGGGCCCCCGCGGGGCTTACGGTCTATTGGCTCGCTAACAACGTTTTGAGCATGGGGCAACAGGCCCTCATCAACCGGCAGGCGGCGGCCCGGGCCCTCGAGGCCGAAAAGGCCCGAAAGTCCACGCCCAAGGGGCCGTCGCGTCCCTCCCGTGCCTGATCTGGGGGGGACCATCGCGGCCGAGGCCACTCCTCCCGGGAGGGGCGCCGTCCGGGTGGTGCGGATCACCGGCCCGCTGGCAGGGCCGTTTCTCAAGAAGCACTTCCATCCTGTGGGTCCTCCCCCCTGCGAAGCCCCCCGGCGTCTCTGCCTGGGAGAGCTGGTGCGAGAGGACGGAAGAGTGGTAGACCGCGCCCTGGCGGTCTTCTTCGTGGGCCCCGACTCGCTCACCGGCGAGGACGTCGCGGAAATTCAGGTGCATGGATCGCCGGGTGTGGTGCGGGCGTGCCTCGACCTATGCTTCCGGTTCGGGATCCGGCAAGCGCGCCCCGGAGAGTTCCTCTGGAGGGCGGTGATCCTGGACAAGATGAGCCTCACGGAGGCCGAAGCGGTGGATGCCATCGTCTCCGCGGATACGGAAGCCCTGGCCCTGAGAGCGGCGTCCGCCCTGGGCGGGCGCCTCTCCGGCCGCCTTTCGGAGCTGAGCGCCAGGGTGTTGGATCTCCGTGCGGCCTGGGAGGCCCGATTGGATTTTCCGGAGGACGTGGGGGAGAGGGTTTCCTCGGAGGAAGATGCGGAGCTAGAAGGACTGGCCGCCGGTTTGGCCGCCCTTGCGCGGGAGGGGGAGATTGGAGCCAGGATGGCCCGAGGTTGGAGCGTGGCCCTTGTCGGGCCGCCCAATTCGGGGAAGTCCTCCCTCTTCAACCGCCTTCTCTGTCGGGAGCGAGCCCTCGTGACGCCCCATCCGGGGACGACCCGCGACGTACTCGAGGAGACGCTGGAGATCGGCGGGCTTCCCCTGGTCGTGCGGGACACGGCCGGTATCCGGGCAGCCGAAGGTGAGGTGGAGACCCTCGGCGTGGAGCGGGGCCTGGAGGCCGCGGCCGCGTCGGACGGGACCCTCCTGGTCTTCGACGGGTCAAGGGGCTGGGGAGAGGACGCGGCGGCGGTTCTTGCCCGGCTGGAGCGCCCCCCGCTCTGGACGGTGGCCAACAAGTGCGACCTGCCCCCTGGGGCGCCCCTCTGCCCCGGGGCCTTGTCCGTTAGCGCCCTCACCGGGGAGGGAATGGAGGCTCTGGTGAAAGCCCTGAGGGCCTGGATGGGAGAGGTCTCTCCCGCCGGAGGGGAGATCCCGCCCGCCGGCGAGCGCCAGGCGCGGGCGGTGGCTCGGGCCGCCGCCGCGCTGAAGGAGGCCCTCCTCGGACATCGGGCGGGCCAGGGGCTCGAAATTACCCTGAGCGCCCTGTCCGCAGCCGATCGGTCCCTGCGAGAGGCCGTCTTCGGGGAGGGATCGGACGAGGAGCTCTACGAGAGGATCTTCTCCAGATTCTGCATCGGGAAGTGAGGCGCACCGTGGGGACCCGGAGATGAAAACCCCACGCGGCTCCATGGAAAGCCGAGTGGATGGGAAGGGGTGGTCCTCCATGATGTCCTGCGACGCCGTGGTAGTGGGGGGCGGGCACGCCGGAGCGGAGGCGGCGAGGGTGCTGGCCTGCAAGGAACTCGATACGGTCCTCCTTACCGATTCCTTGGAATCCCTCGGACGGATGTCTTGCAACCCGGCCATCGGCGGCCTGGGGAAGGGCCACCTCGTGCGCGAAATCGATGCCCTGGGGGGCCTCATGGCGCGGGCCGCCGACAACACCGGAATCCACTTCCGGGTCCTGGGCGCGAGTCGCGGCCCAGCCGTTCAGGGGCTGAGAAGCCAGAACGATCGGCAGGCCTACCACCGGGCCGTCCGGGCCATTCTTGAGTCCGTCCCCGGCCTTCGGCTCCTGGAAGGGCGAGCCTCCAGGATTCGAGTGGAAGGGGGGCGGGCCGTCGGTGTCGAAGTGCTGGGGGGAGGGTGCCTCCAGTGCCGTGTTGTGGTCCTGACGACGGGCACGTTCCTTGGGGGGCTCATGCACGTAGGGGACGAGCGGACCCCGGGCGGTCGGGCGGGAGAGTTTTCAGCGGGGGAGCTTGCCGAGTCCCTTCGGAGCCTCGGGCTTCCCCTCCTTCGGTTGAAGACGGGAACTCCCCCGCGGCTGCGAAGGGGGAGCCTCTTGTGGGACCGGACCACGGCCCAAAACGGGGATCCGGACCCCGAGCCCTTCTCGGTGCTGAGCCGGCCCTTTCCCTTGCTTCCTCAGGTTCGGTGTCACCTGTCCCGCACGACGCCGGAGACGCGCAAGGTCATTCTGGACGCGCTGGACCGATCGCCGCTCTTCACGGGGGCGATCCACGGGCGGGGTCCACGGTACTGCCCGTCCATCGAGGACAAGGTGGTCCGCTTTCCCCACAACGAGACCCACCAGGTCTTTTTGGAGCCCGACGGCATCGGATCGGAGGAAATCTACCCCAACGGGCTGTCCACCTCGCTTCCCAAGGATGTGCAAGAGGCGCTCGTTCGAACCGTTCCGGGGCTGGAGGAGGCGGAGATTCTCCGCTACGGATACGCCGTGGAGTACGACGCCGTAGACCCAAGGGCCCTTTCGGTTACCCTGGAGGCCAGGGAGATCCCCGGTCTCTACCTGGCGGGCCAGGTGGTAGGCACTACGGGATACGAGGAGGCGGCGGGGCTCGGGTTCTGGGCGGGGCTGAACGCGGCACGCTCCCTCCGGAAGGAGCCACCCTTTCTGCTTGGAAGGGAGGAGGCATACCTGGGCGTCATGGTGGACGACCTCGTCACGAAGGGCCTCCTGGAGCCCTACCGCATGCTGACCTCCCGCGCGGAGTTTCGTTTGCTCCTGGACCGGCACTCGGCGTACCGCCGCCTGCGTCCAAAGACGGAGGCGGATCGCCTGGTGCCCCCGGAGGATCGCCGGATCCTGGAAGGGCGTGAAGACCGCGTGGCGTCGGTCCTGGCAGATCTGGATCGGATTTCCGTCCGCCTCGACGGCGAGGGGGTGACCCTCGCAAAGTGGCTGAGCCGCCCCGGGCAGACCTTGTCATCCGTGGCCCTGCACCTGGACGGGCCCGCCGGACTGGACCGACTGGAAGCCCTCTACGTGGAGTCGGAGGTCAAGGGCCGGGGATACAGGGAGCGCGAACGGGCCGAAGCCGCCAGGCTGAAGGGGGCGCGCAGCCTGCGCCTCCCCCAGGGCCTGCAGTATTCGGGGATTCCCGGGCTGAGCCGGGAGGTGGTGGAGCGGCTTTCGGCGGCGCGGCCCGAGACATTGGATCAGGCCTCCCGGATCCCGGGCGTGACGCCCGCCGCGCTCCTCCGGATCCGCTTCGCACTGGACAGGAGGAGGGTGATTGAGCGCGGATGAAAAGATCGCGGCCTACGTCGACTTGCTCCTCTCCCGGAGTCCGGCGGCCGGCCTCACGGCCTTCCGGACCCGCCAGGAGGTCCTCCGGAAGGGCATAGGCCCCTCCCTCCTGGGGAAGCCGCTTCTGCCCCAGGGGGCCACCGTCCTGGACGTGGGCAGCGGGGGAGGCATCCCTGCCCTGCCCCTCGCCATTCACCGGCCTGACCTGCAGTTCATCCTCTGCGAGCCCTCGGGGGCCAAAGCGTCCTTCCTGCGGGAGGCGGTGGCGCTCCTCGGCCTGTCCGCCCAAGTGAGGTGCACCACGGTGGAGGAGGAGCTCTTTCGCGGCAAGACCTACGGGGCCGCCACCGTGCGGGGCGTGCGCCTGAGGAGGGGGCTGCTCAAGCGCCTGATCAAGGCCCTCGGACCAGGAGGGCCCCTGCTCCTCTGGACCGGCGGGGATCGGCAGGCCCTCTACTCGGAGTGGCTCCGAGCCCTCGGGGCCGACGTGCGGCGGATCGAAGCGCCCGAGGCGGGGATCGCCCTTCTGGCCGCCTTTGTTCCACGTGGAACATCCATCCCCCCCACAGGGGACACGCCCGGCTGAGCGCCGTCCGGCGGGCTTCCCCGAAGGCCCCGTCTGTGGTACAAGGGCGACGGAGGAATCACGTGGGAGACATCATTGCCGTGGCCAACCAAAAGGGCGGGGTCGGGAAGACCACGACGGTCATCAACCTAGGCGCATCCCTCGCCGCCGCCGAGCGCCGGGTCCTCCTCGTGGACTTCGATCCCCAATCCAACTGCACCTCCGGAGTAGGCGCGGCGGCGGAGAACGGCCGCACGGTCTACGCCTGCCTATCCGGCTCGGAGGCACCGGAGGACGTCATCGTCCCCTGCGGGCTGCCAGGCCTGAACCTCCTTCCGGGGTCGGTGTCCCTTGCCGGAGCGGAGGTGGAGCTCGCGGGCGCACAGGACAGGGAGTTTGCTCTCAAGCGGCTCCTGGAACCCCTCAAGGACCGCTTCGACTACATCCTCGTGGACTGCCCCCCCTCCCTGGGCCTCCTGACCCTCAATGCCCTGGTGGCGGCCGACAGCGTTCTGATACCCATTCAGGCGGAGTTCTTCGCCATGGAGGGGGTGAGCCAGTTGCTCCGCACCCTCGAGCGTGTTCGGGAGTCCCTGAATCCCAACCTGAAGGTGGCCGGCGTCCTCCTCACCATGGTGGACGAGCGGACCAACCTCTCCCGGCAGGTGTCCTCGGAGGTGCAGCGCTTCTTTGGCGGCCGCGTCTTCCGCGTCGCCATTCCCCGAAACGTGAAGCTAGCCGAAGCGCCCTCCTTCGGCCGGCCGGCCCTCCTGTACGACGTGGCCTCCCGTGGGGCGCAGTCGTACCTCTTGATGGCACAGGAGCTGCTCGCCCATGCAATCTAAGAACGTCCTGGGGCGTGGGCTGGACGCCTTGATCGGAGCGCCAGGCCCGGAGGCCAAAAGGGTCCTGGAAGTGGAGGTCCACCGTCTCCGGCCCAACCCGCGCCAGCCCCGGGCCCGGTTTCAAGAGGAATCCCTCGAGGATCTGGCGAGGTCCATTTCCTCGAACGGAATCCTCCAGCCCATCCTCGTCCGCCCCTCCGACGGGACCTACGAAATCATCGCCGGCGAGCGCCGTTGGCGGGCGGCCCAAAAGGCCGGCCTCCACAAGGTCCCCGTCCTGGTCAAGGAGGCCGCCGACGCCCAGATGCTGGAACTGGCGCTTGTGGAGAACCTTCAAAGGGACGACCTCAATCCCGTGGAGGAGGCCCGGGCCTACCGGCTCCTGGTGGAGGATCTGGATCTCACCCAGGACGAGGTGGCGCGGCGCGTGGGGAAGGAGCGGGCCACCGTGGCGAACGTGCTGCGCCTGCTTCACCTCTCGGAGCCGGCCCTCGCCGCCCTGGAGGAGGGCCGGATCAGCGTGGGCCACGCAAAGGCCATCCTTTCCCGGCGCCGCCGGGAGGATCAGGCAGCCCTGCTCGAGGCGATCCTCCGCCGGGGCCTTTCGGTGCGAGAGGCGGAGGCCTTCCGGGTGGCCGAACCGCGGGACCGCGCGGTGGCGTCCTTGGACCCCGATACGGAAAAGGCGGCCACAATGCTGGGACGCCACCTCGGCCTGCGGGTGGAGATCCAGCGGCGGGGGAAGGGCGGCCGTGTGGTCGTTTCCTTCCGGAACGAGGGCGAACTCCAGGCCCTGTACGAGCGGCTTCTGGGAGAGAAGGGGAGAAACCCATGATGGGAAAACGGCCCGGTGAGGTAACCCAGGTGGGCGGGATGCTCGGAGAGGGCGTCGTCATGGAGGGGACCCTGACCTTCACCCAGACCTTTCGGGTGGACGGCCAATTCAAGGGAAAGATCCTCCGGTCGGACCGGCTCGTGGTGGGCGAAAAGGGCAAGGTAAGCGGCGAATTGGAGGTGAATTCGCTCGTCGTCTACGGCCGCGTCGAGGGGAAGGCCCTCGTGAAAGGGCCCGTGGAGATTCATCCCAAGGGTCGCCTCCTCGGAGAGCTGGAGATGACCTCCCCGCTCCTGACGGTGATGGACGGGGGCTTCGTGGAGGGCACCCTCCGGCTGGCCTCCGCCCGCGGCGCCGAAGCCCCGGCGGACAAGAAACCTCCCCAGGCCGGCGGCGGAACCGGCGGTGCAAAATGAGCGCCCGAAAAGCGGGAGGGCCCACCGTTCGAGGGGCCGACGTGCCTCCCGCGGTTACGCGAAAGCGGCGTGAAGCCTGGCACACGTGCCTACTCGAAGCGGCCGGAGGGAAACCGGGAGTCGCCCTGCTCTTCTCGGGGTCCGAGGTGGGGCTGGAAGGCTTCCGCGTCTCTCCCAACTTCCACTACCTGACGGGACTGGATTTGCCGGGAGCGTGCCTCCTCGTCGTCCTCGACCGGGACCGCGCCGAGGAGACCCTGCTGCTCCCGGAGGCCGACCCGGCAAGGGACCGGTGGAACGGTCCCGGACTGGATCCCGGCGGGCTCACGGCCCAAGCGGGGCCCGATTCCCGGCGGCGGAAGGCACAGAAGGCGACGGGCTTTGCGCGGATCCTGCTCGCCCACCAGCTGGAGGATGCCCTGGTCCGGCCCCTCCGCCAGGCTCAGGTCCTCTTCCTCGACTTTCCGGCGGACGTCCCCGATCCGCGGCCCGACGACCCCGTGGCTCGTCGCCTCCTGGACCGAATGCCGTACCTGACCGTGCTGCACGCGGGCCGCCTCTTGGGGGACCTCCGCCGCGTCAAGGACCGGGACGAACTCGAGCGGATGGCCCGTGCGGCGGCGGTGACGGACGCGGCGCTGGAAACCGTGTTGGGCCACCTGAGGCCCGGCCTGCACGAATACGAGGTGCAGGCCCTCGTGGAATACGTCTTTACCGCCTCCGGGGCAAAGGAAAAGGCCTTTGCCTCCATCGTGGGCTCGGGGCCCAACTCCTGCCTCCTCCACTACGGGCAAAACCGGCGGCGGATGGAGGCCGGGGATGTAGTCATTTGCGACGTGGGCGCACGGGTGGGCGGGTACTGCGCGGACGAGACCCGGACCTACCCGGTTTCCGGAACATTCAGCCGCCGCCAGGCCGAGATCTACGACCTCGTTCTCGAGGCCCACGACGCGGCCGTGGCTGCGGTCCGCCCGGGGGTTCTGATTCGTGATGTCCACCAGGCAGCCTTCGAGGTCATTCGAAAGGCCGGCCACGAAGCGCATTTCTTCCACGGGACCAGCCACTACCTGGGGCTCGAAGCCCACGACGCGGGTTCCTACGACCGTCCCCTGGAACCCGGCGTCGTGATTACCGTGGAGCCGGGGGTTTACATCGCGCCCGAGAATCTGGGTGTTCGCATCGAGGACGACGTGGTTGTGACGTCCTCGGGGGCCCGCCTGCTCACCTCCGCGCCGCGGACGCGCCGGGACATCGAGCGCCGCCTCGCCGCCCGGCGGAGGCACTGGCTCGTCTGAGAGGCCTGCGCAGCCAGAGCACCCCGCCGGCGCCTACTCCACCGTGACGCTCTTGGCGAGGTTCCTGGGCTGGTCCACGTCCGCCCCCCGTTTGACGGCGATGTGGTAGGCCAGGAGTTGAAGCGGAACCACGGTCAGGATCGGCATGAGGAGCGGATCCGTCTCGGGAACGAGAAAGACCTCGTCGGCCAAGCCCCTCAGACGGGCATCGGCCTCGTTGCAGACGGCGATCACCTTTCCGTCCCGGGCCTTCACCTCCTCCAAGTTGGACAACAGCTTCCCGTAGACGTCGTCCCGGGGCGCCACCGCCACCACGGGCAGGTTCTCGTCGATGAGGGCGATGGGTCCGTGCTTCATTTCGCCCGAGGGGTACCCTTCGGCGTGGATGTACGAGATCTCCTTCAGCTTGAGCGCCCCTTCCAGGGCGATGGGGTACTGGATGCCCCGCCCCAAATAGAGGAAGTCCCGGTAGCGGCTGTAGCGGCGTGCCGCGTCCTCGATTTGCGGTTCGAGGGCCAGCGCCTGCTCCATCAGCCCGGAGATCGCCGTGAGGGCCTGGAGCCTCGGGCCCAGGTCCCGCGCGGACAGAACGCCGCGGACTTGGGCCAGATGAAGCGCCAGAAGGCTCAGGGCCGCGAGCTGGGTCGTAAAGGCCTTGGTGGAGGCCACGCTGATTTCGGGACCGGCGTGGGTGAAGAGCGTGCCGTCGGCTTCACGGGAGAGCATGCTCCCCACCACGTTGCAGATGGCGAGCGTGTGGGCCCCCTTGGATTTGGCTTCCCGGAGGGCCGCGAGGGTGTCCGCCGTCTCCCCCGACTGGGAGATGAACACGCAGAGGGTGGACGCGTCCACCAGGGGGTCCCGGTACCGAAATTCGGAACCGTAGTCCACCTCCGCCTGGATCCGGGCGAGGCCCTCCATGAGGTACCGCCCGCAGAGCCCCGCGTGCCAAGAGGTTCCGCAAGCCACCAGAAGGATCCTCCGGACCTCCCGGGCCGTGTCGTCGGATAGTCCTACTTCGTCCAGAAAGACCTGGCCCCGATCCAGGGAGATCCGTCCGACGAGGGTGTCGGCCACGGCCCGGGGCTGTTCGTAGATTTCCTTTTGCATGAAGTGCTTGAACCCGGCCTTCTCGGCCTGGATGGGGTCCCAGGCGATGCGGGTGGGGGACTTGGTCTTTGGATGCCCCTCGAAATCCGTGAATCGGATGGATTCTTCCGTCACCACGGCCATCTCGCCGTCGTCCAAGAAAACCATGTCGCGGGTGTGGCTCAAGATGGCGGGGATGTCGCTGGCCACGAAGTTCTCGCCCCGGCCAAGCCCTACCACGAGGGGCGGCCCCATCCGGGCCGTGACGATGCGCCCCGGGTCCCGCGCGCTGGCGGCGGCCAGCGCAAAAATGCCGGACAGGCGGCCGGCCACGGCGCGCATGGCCGCCTCCAGGTCGTCCCCCTGCTCCTCCAGCAGGTGCGCCACCACCTCCGTGTCGGTCTCCGTCCGGAAGGCGTGCCCGCGGCCGATCAGTTCCTCCTTGAGCGCGAGGTAATTCTCGATGATCCCGTTGTGGACGACCACGAGCCGCCCCGTGCAATCGGTGTGGGGGTGGGCGTTCTCCTCGGTGGGCCTCCCGTGGGTCGCCCAGCGGGTGTGTCCGAGCCCGTACACCCCGTGCAGGGGGTTCAGCCTCAACTTGTCTTCGAGGTTCACGATCTTTCCGGCGGCGCGCTCGGTCCGCAGGCCGTCCCCGTCGAAAACGGCGATGCCCGCCGAATCGTAGCCCCTGTATTCGAGCCGCTTGAGCCCGTCCATGAGGATGGGAACCGGGTCCTTCGGGCCGATGTAGCCCACGATTCCGCACATGACCGCCTCCTGGAAGGAGTATACCTCGCCCTACCCGAGGGGGGCCTGGGGGGCCATTTGTTTCCGAGTCCTCGACAACGGCTCAGCGCTCCCGGGACTTCTTCCGATGGGCCCAGCCCTCGACGTTCTTTTGGGAAACGCGGGAAATGGCGAGGGCCCCGGGAGGAACGTCCTTGGTAACGGTGGCGCCCGCGCCGATGTACGCCCCGTCGCCCACCGTGACGGGGGCCACGAGCTGGGTGTCGCTTCCCACGAACACGCCCTCGCCCAGAACCGTGGGATGCTTCGTCCGGCCGTCGTAGTTGCAGGTGATGGTGCCCGCGCCGATGTTCGAGCCCGCGCCCACGGTGGCGTCCCCCAGGTAGGAGAGGTGGTTCGCCTTGACGCCCTTGCCGAGGCGGGCTTTCTTGGTCTCCACGAAGTTGCCCAGGTGGACCTGCTCCCCCAGTACGGTGCCCTCCCGGGTGCGGCTGAAGGGGCCCAGGATGCACCGGGGGCCTGCGACGGTCCGTTCGAGGACGCAGTGTTCCTTGATCAGCGTAGCGTCCCCGATGTCGCAGTCGCACAAAACGCTGAAGCTCCTCACCTCCACCCCTTCGCCCAAGCACGTGGAGCCGCACAGGCGCACGAAGGGGTGGAGCACGACCCCGGCGCCGAGCCTTACGCCGGGCTCGATCCAGGTGGAGGCCGGATCCATGATCGTCACTCCCGCCTCCATCCACTGCCGAACCACCCTCTCCCGGAGCCGGGCCGTGGACCGGGCCAGTTCCTCCTGGGTGTTGATCCCGAGCCAGGCCTGGGGGTCGGGGGCGGGATAGAGGGAGGCGGAGCGGCCCTCCCGGTGCAGGAGGGAGAAGAGGTCCGTCAGGTAATACTCCCCCTGGGCGTTGTCGCGTCCGATCCGCTCGAGGAGCCCCCACAGCTCGGGAGAGCGAAAGAAGTACACGCCGGAGTTCACTTCGGTCACCGCCCGCTCCTCCGGGGTGGCGTCTCTCTCCTCCACGATCCGGGCCAGCGAGGCCCCGTCCCGGAGGATCCTTCCGTATCCCGAAGGCTTTTCCAGGCGGAGGGTGACGACGGCGGCCGCCTCGCCCGACCGGCGGAAGGTGTCCCACATCCCCACTAGGACGTCGCCCGGAAGGAGCGGCGCGTCCCCGGGCACGAGGAGGACCTCCGCCGGGCCCTCGGCTTCGAGGGCGCCCCGGCAAGCCATGAGGGCGTGGCCCGTCCCCAGCTGGGGTTCCTGAACGACGCAGACCGCGCCGGAGGGGGAGAGCGCCTCTTGAACGGCCTCTCGCTGGTGGCCTACGACGACGAAGGTCCGGTCGGCCGAAAGCGTCTCCAGGGACGCGAGGATCTGGATCACCATGGGCCGGCCCAGCACGGGGTGGAGGACCTTGGCCCGAGGAGATTTCATCCGGGTGCCCTGGCCGGCGGCCAGGACGACGACAAGGCGTTTCATGAGGGCTCCTTGACCCACGCGCGACGGCCCTCGCAGTAGGTGGCGGCGAGTTGGGCCTCCCCGTAGGGATAGAAGAGGTGGAGGTAATCCGGGACGTCCCACAGGGTGAAATCGGCCCGCTTGCCGTCCTCGAGGGAGCCCACCTCCTGGTGGAGGCGCAGGCCGTACGCGGCGTTCAAGGTGACGGCCCAGAGGGCCTCCTCGGGGAGAAGCCCCATTCCGAAGACCGCCAGCGTACAAATGTTCAGGAGGTTGGTGGTGTAGCTGGAGCCGGGGTTGCAGTCGGTGGAGAGGGCCACGGGGCAGCCCGCCTCGATGAAGGCGCGGGCGGGCGCATAGGGCTTCCGCAAGTAGAACGAAGTCCCGGGTAAGAAGGTGGCGCACACGCCGGACCGGGCCATGGCTTCGATGCCTGCCGGAGACGCCGCCATGAGGTGGTCGGCGCTCACGGCGCCCACCTCGGCGGCCAGGGCCGCGCCTCCGGTGTCCGCGATCTCGTCGGCGTGGAGCCGCAGAAGGAGCCCCAAGTGCTTTGCAGCCAAGAGGATGCGCCTGGATTGGTCGGGAGAAAAGGCGCCCTCCTCGCAGAACACATCGCAGAAGCGTGCCAGACCTTCCCGCACCACGCGCGGAAGAAGGACCTCCACGAGAAGGTCCACGTACCCCGACGGAGACTCCCGGAACTCGGGAGGGACGAAGTGGGCGCCGAGAAAGGTCGGCGTCACCCTCTGCGGCCCCTCCTCTGCCAGGCGCCGGATGACCTCCAGCTGCTTGATCTCGTCGGCCTCGTTCAGGCCGTACCCGCTCTTGGCCTCGAAGGTCGTGACGCCGTGCCTCAAGAACCGGGCCGCGAAGCGCCGCGCCGAGGCGTGCAGTTCGTTGGCGGAGGAGCCCCTCACGGCGAGCATGGTGCTCAGGATTCCTCCGCCGGCACGGCCGATCTCCATGTACGTGGCGCCTTCGAGGCGGAGGCGGAGTTCGTGGGCCCGATCCCCCAGAAAGGGGACATGGGTGTGCGGATCCACGAGTCCAGGCAGGAGCGTCCCGTTTGGCAGGGCCACGCGCTCTCGCGCCGAAGCGTCTCGCACGTCACCCCAAGGGCCCGCGTAGGCCACCCGGCCCTCGCGGACTCCCAGGCCTCCGGGCGAGACCGTGGGAAGGACCTTCAGGTCGCCGCGGAGGCGTGGAGCGGGACCGGCGCAGGGCACCAGGCAACCCACGGGTCCCACGAGGAGATCGAAATCCGCCGCCATCAGCCCTCCCGCCCCATGGTGGCCACGTTGTCCCGGATCTTCGATTCATCCAGAGCCTCCACGAGGGCCAGGATCCTTGCGGTGAGGTCCCTCATTCCCTGGAGCATGGATTCGCGCTCCATCTTAAGATCGAGAATCTGCCGCTCCACGGCGTGGGCGCGGACCTGGGCCTGCTGGACGAGGGCCTGGCCTCGGACCTCGGCCTCCTGAACCGTGCTTTGGGCCTCCCGAAGGGCCTGGGCCTTGATGTCGTCGGATACCTTCTGGGCGGTGTAGAGGGCGTCCCGGAGAAGCCCCTCCCGGCGTCGGAACTCGTCGAGGGAGCCTTGGAGGTGTTCCACGTCCTTGCGGAGGCGCTGGTTCTCCAGGGTCAGGGCCTGGTAGGACTCGGCCACGGCCTGGAGGTAAAGGTGTACCTCCTCCGGGTCAAGGCCCCGAAAGGTACGGCGGAATTCGGCGGTCTGGATCTCGATGGGGGAAAGCGGCTTGCGCGTCGTCATTAGGGCCTCCGGGGACCGAAGAGTGCGGTCCCGATGCGCACGAGGGTGCTCCCCTCCTGCACGGCCACGGCGAAATCGTGGCTCATCCCCATGGAGAGCCACCGCATGGCTTCGGGTTCGGGGTGGGAGGATCTTACGTGGCGGAAGACCTCCGCCAGGCGGCGGAAATGCGGGCGGCCCGCCTCGGGGTCCTCCGAAAGGGGGGGGACGCCCATGACGCCGGTCAGGCGGAGCCCGGGGAGGCCCAGGATCTCGCGGGCCAAAGCCCCTGCGTCCTCCGGCGGCACGCCGCCCTTCTGCGATTCCTCCCCCAGATTGACCTCGATCATGACCTCCCGGAGGAGGCCCTCTTCCACGGCGATGCGCGAAAGGCGCCGGGCGAGTTCTGCGGAATCGACGCCGTCCAGGCTGTCAAAGAGCCGGAGGGCCCTTCGGGCCTTATTGGCCTGAAGCCGGCCGATGAAATGGACCCGCACCCGGTTCCGCAGGCCCGGCGGGAGTTCGGCCCATCGGGCCTCCCCTTCCTGGACGCGGTTCTCCCCGAACATCCGGAGGCCGAGGTCCGCGACGATGGCCACCTCGGAGGCGGGACGCGTCTTAACGGCCGCCATGAGGTGGACCGATCCGGGAGCCCTGCCCGCGGCGGCGACCGCGGTGGCCAGGGCCCCTTGTACGGCCTCCACGCGGCGTTCCAGGTCGGTCTTCGGCGTCTCCATGGCGCTACAGTAGGAGACGGGCGCTCCGCAAGTCAAGGAATCGCGGGCCCGGCTCTTCCCAAGGCTACGGACCACTCGGACTTCCGAAGCGGAGGGAGGGACTCCCGCCGCCTCCGCCGTCGTTTGCCCGGAGGAGCCATCTGGCCTATGCTGAAAGGCCGGAGGTCGAGGTGCCGAGCGGATCCACCCTTCGCTACGACGGGCTGTCCATGGAAGACTTTCTGGCGGCCTTGAACCAACGGGGCGCCGGAGGCGCCGACGGGCTCCCTCTGCCCCAGCACCTCAAGGAGGCGCGCATCGAGTCCACCTGGGCGCCCGGCACCCTCGGCCCCACCCCCCTCACCCTCTTCCTGCTTCAGGAGCAGGACGCCCTGTCCGGCCGCAAGGAGGTGTTCGTTCTCCTTCATGGGGAGGGAAAGGCCTCCCGGCAGATCCGGGACCTGGTCCTGCGCCTGCGGGCCTACCTGAGGACCCGGGGGATCGCGAGCCTGCTGCGGATCGACCCGCGGTACGGCCTCCTGTGCGGCAGCGCCCTGGAACCTCTGGACCCGTCCGTCCAGTGGGACCGTCCTACGGTGTATGCGGCCCTCTACCTCACGGACGATCCCGCCTCCCCGTCGCTGGCCGTCATGGAGTACGTTCCGGTGACCCAACAAGAGGGCTTCCGGGAGGCCTTTCTGAGGTACAATGGAGTGGAACCGGCCCGGTCCGGAATCCTCGCCAGCGCCTTCCGCCGATTCACTGGAGGAAAACCGCCCTCCGCGTCTCCCGCGGGGAAGCTCTCCTACGGAATGGTGTCCACGCTGGCGGCCTTTCTGGCCCGGGAAGGCGGGAAGGACGCTCGCCTGTCCCTCATCTTCAAGGACCTCTCCCCCCTGGATGCGCGCACCTGTCTGCTGGATCCAGACAGGGCCACCTACCACCCTTCGGGGAACGACCGGTTTTTCGCCTCCTTGGGAGAGCTGGCGTGAAGCGCGCGGCGGCGTGTCTCCTCCTCGTCCTCCATTGGACCCTTCCCCTCGGGGCCATGGAACTCGTGGTCTTCCAATCCGAGCGTTCCTTGGTGGCGGAGCGGGTGGAGCCCTCCGACGGCCTCGTGATCCTTCACCTGCCGGGCGGTGGGCAGATGGGGGTTCCCTCCGAGTCCATCCTCCGTCGGTACGAGGGCTACGTTCCCCCGCCGGACCTGGAGGACCCCGAGGCCATGCTCCCCGAATCCCTTCCCTTTCGGGACCTCATCGCGCGCTACTGCCAGGAGAACCAGATCGACTGGAAGCTTGTGGCGGCACTGATCCGCGTGGAATCGAACTTCAATCCGACGGCCGTGTCCCCCAAGGGCGCACAGGGTCTGATGCAGCTGATGCCCGGGACGCAGAAGGACCTCGGCGTCAAGGATCCTTTCTCACCCGAGGAGAACATTCGAGGGGGCGTGGTCTACCTGAAGTGGCTCCTCGATACTTTCCAGGGCGACCTCGAGCTCACTCTGGCGGCGTACAACGCCGGCGTGAACCGCGTCCAAAACCTGCAAGCGGTGCCGCCGATTCCCGAGACGCGGGCGTATGTCGCCCGAATCCTGGCCCTCTACCCGACGCTCTGACGGGGGGAAGGACCGTGCCACCCGGGGGGAGGAACCGTGGGACCCGTACTCCACCTCAACACCGAGGCCACCTACCGGGGGGGAGAGGTCCAGACCCTCGGGCTTCTCCGGGAGCTCGCGGCGGGCGGGGACCGCGGGATCCTCGCCGCCCCCCCCGGGTCACCCCTGGCCCGGAAGGCCCTCGATCTGGGTCTGGAGGCGGTTTCTTGGGACATGCGGGGAGAATGGGACCTCGCGGCGGCCGGGGCCGTCCGGAGGGCAGCGCGGCGATGGGGCGCGACGATCCTCCATGCCCACACCGCCCACGCCCTCACACCCGCTCTTGTGGCGGCGGCCCTGGATCACGGGCTTCGAGTGGTCGCCACCCGGAGGGTCTCCTTCCCCCTCCGTTCGAAATTCTCCCGGATCAAGTACAGCCGGGCCGACGCCGTGGTGGCGGTGAGCGGGACCATCGGCGCGTCGCTGGAGGCCTCCGGAATCTCCCCGGACCGGATTCGGGTCATCCACAGCGGCGTGGACTTGGCACGCTTTCGGGACCTGCCGGGACGAGAGGAAGCGAGGCGATCCCTGAACCTCCCCCCGGGCGCCTTCGTGGTGGGTGTGGCGGCGGCCCTCGCCCCCCACAAAGGCCATGCCCGGTTTCTCTCGGCCCTTGTGTCCCGCCGGAGTGCGTTCCCGGGCCTTCACCTGCTTCTTGCGGGGGACGGGTGCTGCAGGGCGGACCTCCAGGCGATCTGCGACCGAGAGGGCCTGCCGGCGAGGTTCCTGGGGCACCTGGACGACCTGGGCGCCTTCTACGGCTCGCTGGACGTTCTCGTCCTGCCCTCCCTGTCCGGCGAGGGGTCGCCGGGCGCTGTAAAGGAGGCCGCCGCCGCCGGGGTTCCCGTGGTGGCTGCCGAGGTGGGCGGGGTGGCGGAAATCCTCCGCCACGAACGCGAGGCTCTGCTGGTTCCCGCGGGAGACTCGGAGGGGCTTTGGGAGGCCGTTCACCGGCTGGCGAAGGACCCCCGGTTGACCGAGGCGCTCCGGGCCGCGGCGGCTCGGCGGGTCCTGGATTTCGGGATGGACCGAATGGCGAGGGCCTACGCCCGGCTCTACGCCGACCTCACGAACCCGTTGCCCGGGGCCGGAGGGCCGTCCAGCGGGCATAGGGAAACAGGCGGCGGAGGTACCGACGGAAGAGGCTCGGATCCACAGGGCAGGTGAATACCGCCGAAATCCCCAGGGATTGCAGCGATTCCAAGGTGTCCACGTCCTGCCCCTCCACGAAGGCGGCCAGCCGGACCTGTGCGGTCTCGGGCGTGCGAGCCAGCCGCCGGAGAGACGCGATGCCGCCCCACCGGGGATCGGACAGGTCCAGCGCCACGACGTGGGGGCGGAAGGTCAGCAGGGCGAGCCCTCCCTCGAAGGCCGACGGCGCCACCTCGACCTCGAAATCGGGACTCCAAAGGGCCGTCGCCTGGACCACGGGGAGGATCCCCTCGGATACCAGGAACAGCACCCGCTTGGAGCCGACCACAAAGGCCTCCGGGACGGGCATGGCGTGGGCCTCGAGGAAGGCGTCCAGGTCGCGGCGCTGGATGCGGTGGTGTCCTCCGGGGGTCTTGAACGCGCCGAGTTCGCCCGTGCGGATCCAGTTCCGCACCGTGTAGGGGCTGACGTTGCAGTAGCGCGCGGCCTGCCATGTGGTGAGCAGCACCCTGGAGGCCATGACGTCAAACTCCGCCGGGACGGGCGGCCTCCTCCGTAAGGACCCGCCCCTGCAGCACACCGCCGTCCTCCACCTGGATGTGGGGGGAGCGAACGTCTCCGGTGATTCGGCCCCCGGCGGCGAGCCGGACGCTCTCGGATCCCCAGACCATTCCCTCCACCGTCCCCTCCACCAGCACGTGACGCGCGGTCACGGGGCCGCGGACCCGCGCCCCCCGTGCGATCCGGACGGAGGCGCCGGATCGGATCTCGCCCTCGAGGATCCCCTCCAGAAGAAGGTCTTCCTCGGTGCGCAGGCGCCCCTTCACTCGGGCGGCACTATCGATCACGGTTTCCATGCGCCCCTCCATCCGGCACTATACCGCGAGAGGGTCTCCCGTTGAAGCGGGCTTGGTGACCCGAGCAGGCGCGTCTATACTGACCTTATGAGCAGGCTGAAAACGATGCTGGCCGCGGCGGTCCTCGTCCTTTTGCCATCCCTTTTGGGACGGACCCAGGGGGTCCCGTCCGGGGCGGACCGGAAGGCCGATCCCTTGCTTACCGGTATCGCCCTCTCGTGGGACCGCGACTTCGACCTCATCTACGACTGGGAGACCCCGCCCGAACCGGAGCGGGCGGAGTACGGGCGACGGAGAGAGGGCTTCGAGACGGAACGCAGGGCCCTGGAGGAGCGGCTTGCCGACCTGGAACTGCGGCTGGCCGCCGTTCAGGGAAGCTACACCACGGAGGCACTCCTGAGGGAGATGCTGGCACAGGACGTGGCAAGTCTGCAGGAGGTTCAGAACAACCTGCGGAGGGACATGGCCGATACCGAACGACGGATCAAGGAAGTGGACGAGGTCCTCCGCCGCCTGGCCAGGGAGGCGAAGCCATGAGCCCCCGCGTCCTTCTCGCGGAGGACAGGGCCAGCCTGCGCAGGGCCGTGGCGGAGGTTCTCGCGCGGGAGGGCTTCGAGGTGGTGGAGGCGGCGGAGGGACGCTCCGCCATGGCCGCCGTGGAGGAGGGCGGGTACGACCTGGCGCTTCTGGACCTCAAACTTCCGGTCCATACGGGGCTCGAACTCCTCCGGGCCAGCCGGGACCGTTGGCCCCTCGCCCCCGTCGTGCTGCTGACGGCATACGGATCGGTGGAGACGGCGGTGGAGGCCATGAAGGGAGGGGCCTGCGACTTCCTGAGCAAGCCCGTGGACCCCGACCACCTCTTGCACGTCGTGCGCCGGGCCCTGGACTCCGGAAGGCAGGGCCGCGTCCAGGAGGCCCTTTCCGCAGACCTCGACCGCATCGCCGCCTTTCGCCCCATCCGCGGGAGGAGCCGACTTCTCCTGGAGGCACAGGAGCAGGCGGCCAAGGTGGCCCCCATCTCCACCACGTGCCTGATTCTCGGAGAGACAGGAGTGGGCAAGGAACTCTTCGCGCGGGCCATCCACGAGGCGGGCCCGAGGCGGAACCAGCCCTTCGTGGCCGTGAACTGCGCGGCTCTTCCGGAGAGCCTCCTCGAGAACGAGCTCTTCGGCCACGAGAAAGGGGCCTTTACGGGGGCCCACGCCTCGGCCCTCGGAAAAATCGAATACGCCCACGGTGGAACGCTCTTTCTCGACGAAATCGGGGAGATGGGGCCGGCCCTTCAGGCAAAGCTCCTGAGGGTCCTCGAGGACAAGTCCTTCACCCGGGTCGGGGGGACCCGGCCCATCCGGGTAGACGTGCGGGTCCTCTGCGCCACCCACCGGGACCTGTCCCAGATGGTCCAGGAGGGCTCCTTTCGCGAGGACCTCTTCTTTCGGGTGAGCGCCTTTCCCATCCGGATTCCCCCCCTGCGGGAGCGGCCCGGCGACGTGCAGGAACTGGCGGAGCATTTCCTGGTACACTTCCGCCGTGAGTTGGGCCGCTCCGGCCTGTCCTTCACGCCGGAGGCTCTCTCCTGGATGGAGTCCCAGCCCTGGCCGGGCAACGTCCGCGAGCTCATGAACCGCGTGGAGAGGGGCGCCATCCTCGCACCGGAAGACGGCCGCATCGGCCCCGAGATCCTCGCCGGCGGGCGGCTGCCCCCCCCGGGGGGAGCCGACGCGCCGCTTGCGCAGGAGGAAGACCCCGAAGCCTGGCTCGAAGCCGAAGAGCGTTGGCGGGCCCGGGAAGTCCTGCGTCGTTGTGGGGGGGACCGCCGCCGGGCCGCGCGACTGCTGGATTGGACGGGCGCGCGTCTGGAGGCGGCCCTGGCGCGACGAGGGACGGGGACCGATTGAAACCTCGGACCCCGCTGACCCGTTGTAATACGTTTGCAGGAGGAGTGTGCCCATGAGCGAGAATCCCACCCCCGCCCCCCGACGCGTTCGCTGGGGCCTCATCGTCGCCCTCGTCGTGGTGGTCGGCCTGGCCCTCGCCGTCGTCCTGGCCCTGGCGGGCTTCGCGTCCCTGATGAAGGGGCCCACCGTCTCGGTAAAGCCGGACTCGACGCTGGTCCTCGCCTTGGATCGCCCCCTTCAGGAACTGCCGCCCAATCCGCTCTTTACCGAGCTGTTCAACATCAAGGTTTACACGGTCCACGAGGTGGTGACGGCCTTGGACCGGGCGGCCGGGGACGACCGGATCAAGGGCGTCCTACTCGACGTGGGCGCCATCCCTGCCGGATTCGGCAAGATCCAGGAGATCCGAGCCGCCGTCCTCCGGTTCAAGAAGAGCGGGAAGCCGGTGTGGGCCTACTTCGAAAGCGCCGGGAACGGGGGCTACTACCTGGCTTCCTCGGCCGACAAGGTCTTCGCACCGCCTTCCGCCAGCCTGATGATGACGGGCCTTCTGGCGGAGGTCCCCTTCTACAGGGGGGTTTTGGACAAGCTCCGGGTGGAGCCCCAGCTGTACCACATCGGGGAGTACAAGTCCTACTCCGATACCTTCATGCGCAAGGACATGACGGAGGCCCAGCGGGAGGCCACCAACGCCATTTTGGACAGCCTCTACGGCCAGATGGTCCGCGGGATCGCGGAGGGGAGGAGGGTGACTCCCGAATCCGTCATGGCGAAGGTGGATCGAGGTTTCCTCTGGGGTGCCCAGCTCGAGGAGGAAGGCCTCGTGGACGACCTCCTTTACCGGGATCAGGTAGAGGAGGCCCTGAGGAAGGTCAACGGGAACGACGAGAGGTGGAACCGGGTGGAAATGGACCAGTACATCAAAGACCACCGGGTGGATCCTTCTGCCAAGGCCCGCAAGACCGTCGCCCTCGTGCTTGCCAGCGGGGGGATCATCTCGGGCGAAGGGGAGGGATCCAACGGGGGCTCCGGCGGGAACGTGGGCTCTGCCACCCTGGTGAAGTGGCTGAGAAAGGCCGGGGAGGACAGGGGCGTTTCGGCCGTCGTGCTCCGCGTGGACAGCCCCGGCGGATCCGGCCTGGCATCGGACGTCATCTGGCGCCAGGTCCAAGTTCTGAGAAAGTCCAAGCCCGTCGTCGTCTCCATGTCGGATGTGGCGGCCTCTGGGGGTTACTACATCGCCATGGGGTCCGACGGGATCGTGGCGCAGCCGGGCACCATCACGGGTTCCATCGGGGTCGTATCGGGCAAATTCGTCCTCAAGGGTCTCTACGACTGGATTGACTATCGGGAGGAGGTTCTGAAGCGAGGCGCCAACGCGGACATGCTCAGCTCCGGCGTCCGCTTCTCCCCGGAACAGGAGAAGATCATCGAGGGGCAGATGCGAGCCTTCTACCAGGACTTCGTGTCCAAGGTCGCGGAGGGCCGGAAAATGTCCTACGAGGACGTGGACCGCGTGGCCCAAGGGCGCATCTGGTCGGGTGAGGACGCCTTGAAAATCGGTCTCGTTGACCGGCTGGGCGGGATCCCGGAGGCCATGGACCTGGCGAAGGACAAGGCAGGGATCCCCAAGGACGAGCGCGTGCGCGTGCGCGTGTACCCGCGCCCCAAGACCCTTTTCGAGTCCTTCCTGGAGGGGGGAGCCGAGGACATGGTTCGGGCGAGGCGGGTTCACGCCCTTCCACCCGAGCTGGTCAGGGCCTATGCAGAATACGAGCAACTCAGGCCCCTCGCCTCCGAGCCCTTCGTCCTGGTGGCCCCGGCCGGCCTGCCCGGGGTGTTGACCGGCCCCGCCCGATGAGGGCCAAAGGCCCCCGCGGGGGAATGGAACTGGCCTCCACGGGGTTCCCTGGTCAGAGTGCCGCATGCAGGCCGTTTTCCTGAAAGAGGGGCGCGGCCCGGCCGCGCCCGGGTAGGGATCGCCGAGCCTAGCCCCCCTGGAAGCAGGCAGGTAAGGGTTGCTCGAGAGGGAAGACCTATATTGGGAGCAGGATGAGACGCGCATTCTGGGTCCTCGAACGCCTGCTGGGGTGCTCCGCCGCCCTGTCCGGCCTGTTCCTTATAAACGTCTGGAGCAAGCCCGCGGGGTATTCGGGCGAGGTGGCCGTGCGGGTGAACCGGCCGGCGCCGTGCCGCCCGGCGCCCTCCCCCACGCCCCTTCTGCTCTCCCGAGCCCTGGTCGACTGCCGCCTGAGATGGCCCCGACCCCTCTTCGACCGGACCGCCTCGGCCGTGGACGAGGTCTCCCGCGCACACGGGTACGCGCCCGAATTCATCCTCAGCGTGATCAAGAACGAGAGCACCTTTCAGGTGGGTGCGGTTTCCCCGAAGGGCGCCGTGGGGCTCATGCAGCTTCTCCCTGCCACGGCAAGGTCCGTCGCCTCCGAAGAGGGAATCGACCTCGACGGGGCAAGCCTCTTCGATTCCGCGCTGAACATCCGGCTGGGGTTTGCCTACCTCAAGTCCCTGGAAGCGCGCTACGGAAGCGTGGACGCCGCCCTGGTCGTCTACAACGCCGGCCCCCAGGCCTTGAGGCGGGGCGGACAGGACGGACTGCCCCGAATGACTTACCGGCGCGACATCGAAGAGACCCGAAGGACCTACGCTCTGTGGTTGAAAAGCCCCTGAAACGGGGCGCCCGGCCCCCCGGGTCTCGCCAGGCAGGGCCCCGACGGACTATCCTGACAGCTATGAGGAGGCCGTCGTATGTCGGAGACCTTTGAGAACCGCGTCCGCGAAGTCATCGCCAGAATCCGCCCGGCGCTGCAAATGGACGGCGGAGACATCGAGATCGTGGAGATCCAGGAGCCCAACCTGAAGGTCAGGCTCGTGGGTGCCTGCCACGGTTGCCCCGGGGCCGTCTACACGCTCTATCAAGGGGTCTACGGCGAACTCAAACGGACCATCCCCGAGTTCGGGGAGCTGGTTGCCGTCTGAACCGCACGTTTCGCCCCTTGGAGCGGAGACCCGCCGGGCTTTGTTGGCCCTCGCCCGGGAGGCCATCCGGGCTTACCTCGAAGAGGGCCGACGGCTCCAGCCCGTGCGGGATTTCCCCACCGTGGCCCCCCACTTTCGGGGGGCCTTCGTGACGTTGAAGACGGAGGAGGGAGACCTGCGGGGGTGCGTCGGCACCGTGTTGCCCGTCGGGCCCCTGGACGCCACCATCGCCCGCATGGCGGTTAGCGCCGCCGTGGAGGACCCCAGGTTTCCTCCGGTCGGTGCCAGGGACCTGCCCCGGATCCGCCTGGAAATCTCCGCCCTCACGGTCCCGTTGCCCGTGGCGGGGTGGGACTCCATCGAGATCGGCCGCCACGGCCTGATCGTGAGCCGGGGGTATCGGAAGGGGCTGCTCCTTCCACAGGTGGTCGTGGAGTGGGATTGGGACCGGGAAGAATTCCTCCGGCAGACCTGTCTGAAGGCGGGTCTCCCGCCAGGGGTGTGGCGAGAGCCGGGGACCGTCGTGGAGAAGTTCGAGGCGGAGGTCTGGGGCGAGAAGTCCTGATCCGGCGCCTACCGCGTTTGGAAATCCAGCGCCATCGTATCCTTGCTCTTGACGTCCAGTGCCTTGCCGTCCCCCGAAAGGAACTTTCCCCACACATCGTTGACGAGGGTGGCGACGCGGTGGGCGCGGATCGACGAAGCATCCTCGGGAAGCCAGAGATCTTCCGTGACGTCCGTGCGGATCGTGCCGACGAACTTGGGGATCTTGAGGTCCTTCACCACCACCGATGTGCGGAGGTGAGAGCAGGGAATCCCGTCCCAGGTTTCGGGACCCAGGTAGGTCATGGTCCCTTCAAAGTTCGAGGGTCGGGGCGCGAGATTTCCCTCGGCTCTGGACGCCAGCAAACGGGCCAGAATTTCAGGCTTCAAAGTCCAGGACTCTCCCGGCTTCACGGGTCGCCCAGGGCCTAGTGCCTCATCCGGGTGGACGGCCTTGGGCGGGCCGAAGGCCTGAGAAAGAAGCCCTTCGGCCTCCTTGACCATGGGCTTTCCGTCTTTGCGGGTGAAGCGAACCTTGCCTCCGGGAAAGGAGACTCCGAGTTCCGCCCCATCCAGATCCAGGGCCTTCTCCTCGCCGTCGAGCAGGAGGCGCGCCTTCGCCACGGACAGGACGAGGAGGGTCGGCTCCCCCAAGCCATTTACGGACACCACCTTGGCGATGCCCGACAGGTCGAGCCGGAAACTCTGGCTCTGGCCCGAGGTGGATTCGCCGACTCCCATGGTGCCCTTGCTGTGTCCATCGAGGCGCACCGCAACTTCGTAGGTCTGCCCCCTCAAGTGGGGTCGGTGGAGCACGAGGACCTTCGCCTCCCCGGGTGAGGAATCGGGAATCTGGGCCCATCCGGCGGAACAAATTAGCCAGAAGAGAAGCGACCAGGCCGTCCGTTTCATCTCAATCTCCCCCTCCATCGGGGTGGCCCCGCGACTCCCGGCGTCCGGTGCCCCCCCCTGACCCGCCTTCACCTTTTCAAAATCCGCCCCCGACGTCAAGGTCGGCGGAGCGGGAAGAAAAAACCGCTTCGAGGGTTTACCTAACAGCAGACCAGTCGGCATTCATTGGCGGGACATCCGTTGGTCTCGCTAGAGGGAACGGAGGGGTGTTGGAAACAATGGCCCAGTTCTCCCCAAGCCCCACGACGGAGGAACTCGAGGGCCTGGTCCTCGGCCCCGAATTCACCCGGACGCTCCTTGGGGCCATTCCCTGCGGGATGCTCCTCATGGACGAGGAGAGGCGTGTCCTCGCGGTCAACGACGTGCTCGAAAAGGCCTTGGGAGTGCCGGCCAACCGCCTCCTCGGTCTGAAGGGGGGCGGCGCGCTGGGGTGCGTTTACGCCAGCAGACTCGAGTCCTGCGGGGAGGCGGAGGCCTGCCGCTCTTGCGATGCTCGAAGGATCGCGGAGGCGGCGCTTCAGGAGGGAAAGACCCAGCGGACCCGGGCCCGCTTTCAGGTGGCCTTCGGCGGAAAGGTCCAGGACCTGGAGCTTCACTTGAGCGCCTCTCCGCTCATCCACCGAAGCCGGAGATACGTGATTGTGCTGGTCGAGGACCTCTCGCGGCTGGTGCAATTGAAGCAGGCGCATCAGGAAGAGGGGTTTCACGGGATGATCGGGAAGGACCCCCAAATGGAGGGCCTCTTCGAGGCGATCCGCGTGGTGGCGCGTCTTCCCGTCCCCGTACTGGTTCACGGCGAGAGCGGCGTGGGGAAGGAACTCGTAGCGGTGGCCATCCACAAGGAGAGCGCAAGGGCCCTTCGGCACATCGTCCCGGTGAACTGCGGCGTGCTCACGGATGGCCTCCTGGAAAGCGAACTCTTCGGGCACGTTCGGGGCGCATTTACGGGGGCGATCCGCGACAAGAAGGGCCGCTTCGAACTGGCCGATGGAGGGACCATCTTTCTCGACGAGATCGGGGAGCTCAGTCCGGCCATGCAGGTCAAGCTCCTGCGGGTCCTCCAGGACGGGAGTTTCGAGCGCGTGGGGGGCGAGCACACCTCAAGAGTGGACGTGCGCGTCATCTGCGCGACCAACCGCAATCTGGAAAAGGAGGTCGCCCAAGGGCGTTTCCGGGCGGACCTCTACTACCGCCTTGCCGTGGTGCCCATCCAGGTTCCTCCGCTCCGCCACCGCCGGGGGGACATCGCGGTCCTCGCCCAGCACTTCCTGGGAAGGATTTGCTCCGAGCACGGCCACCCTCCCGCGAGGCTCACGGCGGATGCGCTGGATCGCCTGCAGGCCCATGACTGGCCTGGAAACGTGCGGGAGCTCGAGAACGCCCTCCATTTCGCGCTTGTCCAATCCCGGGGAGCGGACCTGGAGGTCTGCCATCTGCCCGCCGCGGTACGGGGGCCCGCAGAGGTCGAAGTCCTGCGCGGAGCCGTGCGGCACCGCGTGCCTCTGGCCCGCATGGCGGTTTCGGAGGCCTTGCTCTCCTGCGGCGGGAACAAGGTTCTGGCGGCTCGAAAGTTGGGAGTGAGCCGGGCCACTCTCTACCGGTTTCTTGAACGCAACGCCTAGGTTGCCAGGAAGCGTTTCACTCCGCCCTGTCTCGCTGTCTCTGTGTCTCGGGCGAAGGGAGTCAATTGGACAGAAAACGGGCCAACGGGATGCGGGCGCGGATCGTCCCGTAACCCTTGGGGCGCCAGATAGGGAACCAGGACCGCCGGATCGGATCCCGGGGATAGAGTTCGGGAGGCCCCGTGGGAGGCCCTTGTCCTAATCTCCTTGTTTTGCACCTTGTTGCGAGTTTCTCAGCATATGGCAACTGTCTTGCTGTGACATGGTCAGCCCAAGGGAGGGCGGTATGTGGCCGGAGTGCAGGCAACACGTGGAGGACGTTCTCGAAGTGTCCCGCCGGCTTCTCGAGCTGGCCGACTGGGGCGGGCCCGAGAACGGCGGCGATGCCTGCCTCGTATTTGACGCCATCACCCGAGATTGCGCCTACAGGATCCGTAGCGCCGCAGAGGCCCTCATGGCCCGGGGCGAGGAAACCCAAGTTGAAGGCAGCTGACGCGGCGGCCGCCGCGGGACAACGCGGACCCGCGGGGACCAGACCCTGCCGCAGGGATGGAGAGGTTGACATGAGCGACCGGGGAATCGGTATCGGAGCGTTTCGGAAGATGGCCCTGACGGTGTCCGCCCTGTGCCTGTTCCTGGTCGCGGGCTTGACCGCCTGGGCCCGGGCGCCGCTGACCATTGTGGTCAGGGACCCAGCGGGGAACAACGTGAGCGGGTTCCGCTACCTCATCGAGGAGGACACCACGGAGCACACGGTTCCGGGGCTTCCGGTGACGGACAGCATCGGGACGGTCATCCACAAGAGCTATGCGCCCGTGGTAGCGAAGGGGAACTCCATCTTCCACACGGTCTCCGTCCCGGGCCTCCCGGACGATATGCGGTTCGTGGTCTCGGTCCTCCCGGCCGCGGACTACAGCATCAGTGGCCAGCTGGTGGACATCGGCCAGAACAGCGTCTACGTCACGGTGGAGCCTCTCCCATTGGAGACCTCGCAGATCTTCCTTTTCTGCTTCGTCGACCACAACACGATCAACAACGTGCCCGACGTCGGCGAACCAGGTCTGGGCCACTTCAGCGTGGTTCTTGCGGATTTTGCGGGTCCCGTGAGCGTGGATGCCTTCGGCAATCCCCTCGGGACCACCTACCAGTACAACCCGGACGGCACCCCCGTCCTGGATGTGGACGGGAATCCGGTGCCGGATCAGATCGGCACGGGGTCCGTCACGACCATCGGCGCGGACGAGGTAAACGATCCCCTCCTGAACCCCTACGGGCTCCAGGTCGGGGAGGCCCTCATCAAATATCTCCCCCAGGGCAAATACGGGGTCATCATCATTCCGGAGGATGCCACCAACTGGATCCAGACGGCCACCATCGAGGGCACTCCCACCGTCGACGCCTGGGTGCGGGCGGGAGAGCCCCAATTCTTCACCGAAGGGTGGGGCCCCGGTTCCTGGCACTGCTTTTTCGGCTTCGTGAACCCGGACGCCACGGGCCCCGTCGAGCCCAAACTGCCGTGGCTGGCGACCCCTCCCGCCGGCACCGGCTCCCTGCACGGGTACCTCCGCTACAACCACTTCGGCGCGCCCCCCTCTAACCAGCAGTTCGCCGTGGGCGAGCCCGTCGGGGAGGCCTGGGTCGGCCTGAACGACCCGGCCACGGGCCAGGGCCTGTACGCTGCCCCCTGCAACCCCGACACGGGTGAGTTCTCGATCTCAGGGATCCCCCCGGGAACCTATCAGCTGGTCTGGTGGGACATCCCCCTCGACGCGCTCTTTGGCTTCCAGTCCGTCGTCGTGCCCGCGGGGGGCGGAGGCACCGGCGAGGCGGTGGAGCTCGGAAACGTGCTCGCCTTCCGTTGGTTCGGCAACTACGAAGGTAGCGTCTTCTGGGACGACGGAGGCCCCACCCACATTCCGTCCCACATCGGGAACGGCTTCCGGGATCCTGAAGAGCTGGGAATCGACAACCAGGCCGTCCTCCTTCGATACCGAAACGGAATGATCTACCAGGCCCAGGCCACGGATGTAGCAGGGAACTTCCAGTTTTCCGAGGTATTCCCCTTCTTCAAGTGGCTGATCGCCGAGGTGGATTACACGCGCTACAGACCCACAGGGGTGACGAACGTGGTGGACGCGGGAGGCGCCCTCGGTCCCCACGCGGGATGGAACTATCCGTCCTTCGACAAGTTGACACCCCGGCCCCAGGTGGACCCGCCCAACTGGCCCTACGGCACGGCACCCTCGTCGGTTCCCGTCAACAACCCCAATACCGGAAACAACCTATCGACCACGGAAACGGGTCCTGTCCTGACCCAAGCTCTCATGCTCTTCCTGAACCAGTCCAATTACTCCGACTACGGGAAGGTCTTGTACGGCCCCGGAGAAAACGGCGGAATCAGTGGCATCGTGTATTACGCCACCACCCGCGCGGAAAACGATCCGCGCTGGGCCGCCGGAGAAAACTGGGAGCCCGGTGTTCCGAGGGTGCAGGTGGCCCTCTACCTGGACGCCAACATCGATGCGGTGATCGACGATCTCAACGGAAGCGGAGCCCCCGACCTGGCCGACGTGGACAACTATCCCTTCGGCTGGGCCGACGGGGGCGCCCAAGGTAGCGAGGACGTGGACCGGCACCCGGCCGATCCCCTCTTTAACCCCGGTGACGCGGTCCAGATCGCCTCCTCCGACTCCTGGGACGACAACATGCCCACGGGGTGCGGTCAGACCCTTCCCGTCATCCATGGGAATCCCGCCCGCGAATGCTTCGACAACTACGGCACGTGGAACCAGATTCGCCCCGGCGTCTTCGACGGCGGCTTCGCCTTCGGAGATTATTTCCCCGCGGGCCTGGCCAACGCCCTGCCGGGCGACGAACCGGTCCCGCTCCCACGCGGGATGTACATCGTGGAGGCGGCCACTCCCCCCGGCTACACCCTCCTGAAGGAAGAGGACAAGAACGTGGACTACGGGGACAGCTACATTCCCCCCACCCAGGACCTGGTCCCCGCCATCTGCGTGGGCACCGCGGACAACCTCCCGGCCTCCTTTGAGGGCCTTTCCATTCCGTACATCGTTCCTCCGGAACTGGCCCTCTTCCCGGGGATCCCCGCCCCCTACGCGGGCACCGCGAGGCCCCTGTGCAACCTCAAGCAGGTCCGGCTCACGGACGCTTCCAATGCGCCCGTCAATTTCTTCGTCCTTACCGAGGTGCCCAAAGCGGCACGGGCCGTGGGCTTCGTCAACAACGACCTGACGGCCGAATTCAACGCGGCGAGCCCGAACTTCGGCGAGAAGTCGGCGCCCTCCTGGCTGCCCCTTTCCTTCCAGGACTGGAACGGCGTGGAAATCGCCCGCGTCTACACGGACGAATGGGGCGCCTACAACGCCATGCTCCCCTCCACCTTTACCGTCAACGCACCCGCGCCTTCCGGCGTGGCGCCCCACATGGTCACCGTAGTTCTGAACCACCCGCTCATGCAGGATCCGGCCTTCCCCGGGGACCCCACGAAGAAGATCCTGGACCCCCATTGGGACCCCAACTTCGCCCAGGTTTCCTGGACCCTTCACTACTACGCGGGTACGGTGACTTATCTTGACACCCCCATCGTCCCTATCGCGGCCATGGTCGGGTATCCCTACCGGAACCTCGACGTGGAGGCCCCGGCGGGAACCCCCGGCATCGCCTCGGTGGACGGGAATGCACCCAGCGGCGGGCCGGTCGTCTGCGACACGGGCGGGACCATCACCGTCACCTCGAAGGGTCTCGTCAGCGTGCCCAACCCCCTCTACGACCCAAACCTGCCGGCCGGTCCCGGAAACGAGACCACCGTGCAGAGGGACTATGGGTTCGGACCCTACGACCCCGGCTTCAGCCTCATCACGCTGGGCGGGGTACCCCTCGCCATCGTGAGCTGGACCAATTCCACCATCGAGGCTACGGTCCCTGCCGCTTCGACCACCGGCCAGCTGATGGTCACCCGGGCCGATACGGGGCGCACCTCCACCACGGGCCTGACCTTGCACGTCATCGACTGCGCCAACGACTGCGTTCTGCGCGTCCCCTCCCAGTACGCCACCATCCAGGCCGCCATCGACGCGGCCGCCGACGGGTGCCTCATCCTCGTTGCTCCGGGCGTCTACAACGAGAACCCCATCGTCTACAAGCCCGTGACGGTCCAAGGATCGGGAACGGACAACACGATCCTCAACGCCCAGCCCCTTTCCGTGGACGCGCTGCCCGCCTGGCACGCCAAGGTGGTCTCCATTCTTGGGGCCGATCCCTTCGCCGCCACCGAGGCACCCGGGTTCTTGGTGTTCGGCAACGCTCCGGGACACCCCTTCTCGGCCGGACTTTCGGCCCACATCGACGGATTCCAGGTAACCGGGGCGATCACCGGTGGTGGAATCGCGGTGGACACCCTGGCCCACTACACCGAGATCAGCAACATGAAGATCCGGGGGAACCAGGGCATGTTCGCCGGGGGGATCTCCCTCGGCCGCAACGACCAGGTCACCAGCAACACGAACGTGTCCATCCGCCACTGCGAAATCGCCAAGAACGGCGGTGTGGACGGCGCGGGCGGCATCGCCATCTTCACCGGGCAGGACGGGTACGCCATCACCGATAACCTCATCTCCGGCAACCTCTCCCGCTTCAACGGCGGCGGCATCCTCCACGAAGGTCTCAGCGGCGGCGGCACCATCGCCCGCAATCGGATCACCTTCAACGAGGTCTTCTCCGGACTCCAGATCGGCGGCGAGGGCGGCGGACTGTGGCTCGGTGGTCCGGGCGTGGGCGGCGCCCTCGGCACCGGCGCCGGGGACGTCACCGTGGATTCCAACCTCTTCCAAGGGAACATCGCCGGCGCGGGCAAGGGCGGCGCGATCCGCGTCATGGGCTTCAACGGAGCCGACGTGGAAGCGGCTCCGACGACCCCCGGCTCCTGGTACCAGCTCAAGATCCACAACAACATCATCTCCAACAACGTGGCGGCCCACTCCGGCGCCGGGATCATCCTTCAGGACGCGGCGCGGGTGGACCTCACGAACAACACCATCGCCCACAACGACAGCACGGCCACGGCCATCACGGCCTTCGGCGCCGGGCAGACGGTCTCCACGCCCCGCGCCTCAGGAATCGTGGCCGCCTACCACAGTCTGGCCCTGCGCAACATTCCCGGGTTCACCCAGACCTATTCGGACCCCGTCCTGGAAGACTGCATCCTGTGGCAGAACCGGTCCTGGTACTACGACCCGGCGGCCAACGCCGGCGCGGGCGGCCTGATGGCCAACCCGGCCGGGCTCTACCAGGACCTCTTCGTGGAGGACGCTCCCTCTCCCGAGGCGCTGAATCCCCAGTACTGCGTCCTCTCGACCACGGCAGGGTACGCCGCCACGAATACCTCGGCCGACCCGCTGTTCGTCACGCCCTACTTCAACGCCCTGGCCGCCGCGGCGGTCCTCGACGAAGGCGGAACGCACATCTCCGTCCGTTTCGACCCCATTTATCCCTCCGCGGGCGACTACCACCTCTCCACCACGTCGTCCTCGGCCTTCAATCTGGGTCGCAGTTCCTCCTGGACCCCGGGAGTGGGGTACTCGGTTCCCGAACTGGCCCAGGATTTCGATGGACAGGTCCGGCCACGCTTCTTCTACCCCGACGCGGGCGCGGACGAACTGCATCCCGCCTTCCTCCCCCTCGCGAACCTTCAGGTCGCCCTCACGGCCTTCCCCGATCCCGTGGCCGTGGGCCAGCCCCTGACACTGACCGTGACCGTCACGAACTCGGGCCCCAACGGCGCGGACGGAGTGGTGGCCGTCACCGAACTTCCTGGCGGGGCGGGCCTGATCCACGCCACCGCCTCCAAGGGCACCCTGCGGACGGGCTCCGTCGCCGGCACTCGCGGACCGCTTGCGCCCGGGGAATCCGTGGTGGCGGCCGACGTGGGCTCTCTGGCCCCAGGCGAAACGGCGGTGGTGGTCCTCACGATCACCCCTTCGACCCCCGGTCCCGTGCCCACGACGACTACCGTGGACGGGGCCGTCCAAGAGACGGATCCCGCGGACAACACCGCTTCCGCGGCGCCCGAGGCCATGCCAGACGCCGACGGTGACGCGGCCTACGACGCCATCGACTGTCGCCCCGCCGACCCGTCGGTCTGGTCCGCTCCGGGCGCGGCGAGGTTCCTCGCCTTGTCGGGTTCGGCCTCCACGGACTTTACCTGGAGCGCCCCCGCGGCGCCTGGATCCGTCGCCGTCACCTACGATCTCGTCCGAAGCACCACCGCCTCGGACTTTTCGGCCGCGGCGTGCGTGGCCTCCGCGCTTTCCGTACCAGGTGCCACGATTACGGAAAGCCCCGCTTCGGGCGAGGTCTTTTACTACGTCGTGAGGACGCGGAACCTGTGCGGCCTCACCCCCAACGTGGGGCAGGGCTGCCCGTGAGCGCAGACTCAGTGAGAAAGGGAGAGACCCCCATGCGAGGAAGGAAGATCTGGCTTTCCGCCCTGGTCCTCGGGCTCCTGCTCCTTTTGGGGGCGCAAACGGCCAAGGCCCACGTCTTCGTGCAATGCCCCCCCGACACCGACGGGGTGGACACGGACGGAGACGGCATCGTCAACAACGATTACGTGTGCTACCACCTCTCCGGCGGAGACGGCTACGTGAGAATGGCCGACGGACTGGACATGTACGCCTTCGGCTTCTCGGACCTGACAGGGATCAACGACGATTCGGCCTTGATCGTCGGGAGGCTCGCCGCGGAGACACCGGCCCCTCCCCTCGTCTTTCGAGAAGGCCAGAAGGTTTTTCTGACGCTGACGAACACGGGCATGTTCATGCGCCCCGACCTTTTCGATCCTCACAGCGTCCACTTCCACGGCTTCCCCAACGCCGCCGTGATCTTCGACGGCGAGCCCATGGCCTCCATCTCCATCAACATGAGCGAGTCTCTGACCTACTACTACAACCTGGTCGAGCCGGGCACCTTCATGTACCACTGCCACGTGGAGGCCACCGAGCACATGCAGATGGGAATGCTCGGGATCCTGTACGTCAGGCCCCGGCAGGACATGCTGCCGCCCGGGACGACCTTCTCCAACGGCTTCGTCCACCAGGCGGGGTACAAGTACGCCTACAACGACGAGGACGGCTCCACTTTTTACGACGTGGATTTCCCCATCCAGGTGACCTCCTTCGACCCGCGCTTCCACTGGTCCAGCGAGAACGTCCAGCCCCTCGACTTCGCTTACATGCACGACACCTACCCCATGATCAACGGGCGCGGATATCCGGACACGGTGAACACGGGGAACATCCTCAACAACGCCGGGAGGCCTTCCCAGAAGGTGAACGCCCTCGTGACCGCGAGCCAGGGCCAGAAGATCCTTCTTCGGATTTCCAGCCTCGCCACCGGAGAGTTCTACACGGTCGGCATCGCCGGAATCCCCATGACGGTCGTCGGCCAGGGCGCGAGGCAGCTGCGCGGCCCCGATCCGGACGGCCCCGGGCCCCTGCTTGGCAAGAACCTCTACTACACGACCCAGTCCTTGACCCTCGGAGGGGGCCAGTCTGTGGACGTGATCCTGGACACCGCCGGCGTTCCCCCCGGAACGTACTGCCTGTACGGGACCAACCTGAACCAGCTGAGCAACGACAACGAGGACTTCGGCGGAATGATGACCGAGATCCGGATTACGCCGTGAGGCTTGAACGGGCGTCGGATCCCTCGGAAGGGAGCGAAGGACCATGATGAGCACGATTACCCAAGGAATTCCGAAGAGATCGGGATCCCGGGTGCTCCTGTGGGCGGTTGCTGTGGTGGCGGTGTGCGGCTTCGCCGCCGCCACCCAGGCGGCCATCTCCGGACTCACCGGGCCTAACTTCAGCTTGGCCACCCGGGACGGCTACATCAGCACCGCGGACGGGGGCAGCGTCTACATGTGGGGGTACGCACAAAGCGGGGGCCTCATGCAGTTCCCCGGGCCGACCCTCATCGTGGAGCAGGGACAGTTGGTCACCGTGACGCTCGAAAACACGCTCACCGTTCCAGCCTCCATCCTTTTTCCCGGACAAGAGGGTGTGGAGGCAATCGGAGGCTCTCCCGGGCTTTTGACCCAGGAGGCCGCGGCATCGGGAGGAACGGTCACGTACCGGTTCGTGGCTTCCCGGCCTGGGACCTACACGTACTACAGCGGCACCAGCCCCGAACTCCAGGTGGAAATGGGCCTCGTGGGCGCGCTGATCGTCCGGCCCCAGGGCCAGCCCACCTGGGCCTACAGCCACCCCGACACGGCCTTTGACCACGAGTACCTCTTCGTACTGAGCGACATGGACGTGGACGTCCACAACAAGACCGAGTTCGGACAGGCCGTGGACAACACCAAATGGTGGCCGGTTTACTGGTTCATCAACGGTCGCACCGGTCCCGATACCATGGCCGCCGACGGCGTCCCCTGGCTTCCCCACCAGCCCTACTCGTGCCTTCCTCGAATGCACCCGGAAGAGGTGGTTCTCCTGCGGGTCATCGGGACGGGCCACGATGCCCACCCCTACCACACCCACGGAAACAACCATCTCCTGATCGCTCGGAATGCGCGGCTTCTGGAGAGCGCTCCCGGGGCGGGGCCGGACATCGCGGAATCCAACTTCACCCTGTCGGTCCACCCAGGGGAGACCTACGACGCCCTGTTCACCTGGACGGCATACGGCCTGGGATGGGACGTGTACGGCCACACCCTGGGCGTCATCAACCCCGATGCGAACAAGGCCCTCCAGAGCCACGAACTCTACGCCCAATCCGCCCTTGCGACGCCGCTGGCGTCCGGCGACACGACGACGACCCTCCCAGCCGGCGAGGGGCGCAAGTATCCCTACGGCTTCCGGGCCATCCTCTGGGATCCCGCGTTTCCGACACCGGACCACGATCCGAACCGAGAGGTCGTCGTCCTCAGCCACGCCGGAACCTCCGACACGTTTACGATTCTGAGGGCCCAAGAGGGGACGGCGGCGCAGAACTGGGCCGCGGGAACGATCCTCGCCCACACGGACCATGGCGTTCCGATCCCCGTTGTCCTGCCTGCCCAGCAATCCCTTACCTTCGGCATGTTTTACAGCGGCAGCCCCAACCTCGGCAGCGCGGGCGCCCTCCCGCCGGGGGACGGGGGATTCAACGCAAACGGCGGCCTCTATTTCATGTGGCACTCCCACAACGAAAGAGAGATCGTGAACTTCGACCTCTTCCCCGGAGGCATGCTCACCATGGCGGTGGTCGAGCCTCCCGGCGTGGCCATCCCTTGAGCGGGCGAGAGAAAGGGAGGAGATGAACCCCATGAAGAGACGGACCCTTTCCCGAACGCTGTCCTGGGCCGCTCTGTGCGCGCTGGCCCTCGCAAGCCAGGCAGTCCGCGCGGAAACGTACTACCTGCGGGCCGCCCAGACCACCCTGAGCCTTCCCGGAGGGGCCACAACCCCCATGTGGGGCTTCGCCCTGGACAGCGGGGCCGCGGTGGACGACGGAACCGTCGCTGTGCCCGGCCCAAGGCTCACCGTATCTCCCGGCCAGGCCCTAACGGTCGTGCTGAAGAACCGCCTGCCCGCTTCCATACCGGGCGTCACCACCGACGTGTCCCTCCTCATACCCGGGGCCGTTCCGGACGCCGACCTCGACCCCGTGAGAAACGCGGGGGGCAGGATCACCTCCTTCACGCAGGTGACCACCCCCGGCAACAACGGGACCTATACATGGAGTAACCTGTCGCCCGGCACGTACCTCTACCACAGCGGCACCCACCCTCAGGTCCAGGTCCAGATGGGGCTCTACGGCGCCGTTACCAAGGACAGCGCCGCCGGGGAAGCCTACCCGGGAGTGGTCTACGACCAGGACCTCCTCCTTCTCTTCAGCGAAGTGGACCTGACCCTCCACGCCGCCGTGGACGGAGGCACGTACGGTACGGTGCCCGCACCCACGAGCACCATGTACTACAAGCCCTCCTATTTTCTGATCAACGGAAAGCCCTTTCCGGAGGTTCCACCCGTACCGGCTTTCGCGGCGGGGGATCAGGTTCTTCTCCGGCTGGTCAACGCGGGAATTGAAACCCACATCCCGCTCTTCCAGGGCCTTTACGTGCGCCAGGTTGCGGAAGCCGCCAACAAGCTGACCTATCCTCGTGAAACCTACAGCGTCGTATTGGGGGCCGGAGCGACGGCGGACGCCCTCCTCCTCGGCCCCTCGAGCCAGCTGGGGGGGTGCAACTTCCCGGTCTTCGACAGGGCCATGAACCTGACCAACGCCGCCGCCACGGGGGGTGGGATGCTCACCTACCTGAGCCTGACGGCGGGAGGCCCACCGCCTCCGCGCGTCGGGGACACCCTCATGGCCGCCCAGGGCCCCGGAACGGTCACCCTCACGTGGACGGACATTCCCGAAGCCAGCTTCTATCGGGTTTACTCCAGCACGACTCCGGGTCCCGCGGATTTCACGAATTTTCAAGCCGTCGCCTCGTCGGGCGCGGTGGGAGCGACCCTTTCGCTTCCGCCGGAGCCGCTGGTATTCTTCCAGGTGACGGGATGCGTGACGTGCGGGGCCGAAGGCCCCCAAAAGTAATCCCAACGGAGGCCCATGAACCGCACGCCCAAAGCCCCTGAACGTGGCCGCGGGCCGGGGGATGTTCGAATCTTCCGGCCCGCCGTGCTTCTCCTCCTCCTCTTTACCCTGGCGACTGCCCTCGCATGCGGGGCCCGCAAGCCTCCGGCGCCGCCACCGGACTACCGGGAGCTCCTGGGAATCGAGGTGGAATCCCTGCGACTGAGCGCCGCCGGCATGGTCGTGGACATGAGGTACCGCGTCCTCGATGCCGCAAAGGCCCAGGCGGTCCATAAGAAGGGCCTCACCATTTCGCTCATCGATGAGACCACGAACTCCGTGCTCAAGGTCCCCAGCCCCGCCTATGTGGGCCCGCTCCGCCAGCGGTCCGAGAGGATTCAGGAGGGAAAGACCTACTTCATGCTCTTCGCGAACGGGGGGCGCGTCGTGAAGTCCGGAAGCCGAGTCACCCTGGTGCTCGGAGAGGTTCGCATCCCGGGTTTGACCGTGGAGTGACGGGGCACGGGGCCTCCGAAAACGAGAGGGGCGGCCTTGGGCCGCCCCTGTTTCGTCACCAGAGAATCCCCGCGGAAACTTACTTTCTCCGGTACGTGATCTCCATCATCCGAAACTCCTTTCCGTCGGGACCCGAGTCGTACATTTCCATGACGTGGGTGTCGGCGTCCACGATTTTCAGGACGCTCCGGGTCCGCTTGACCTTGCCCGTCAGGGGGTCGGGGTAGGCCTCCACCGAGTTCAAGACTTTCCCCGTGGCGTCGAGGGAAGCTTCGCTGGTCATCATCCCCGTGCTCATGGAGTCGATCCAAAGGCCCGTGAACTTCTGGAGGGTGTTGTCGAACCCGGTCAGGCCGAGGCCCTCAAAGGTCTGGCCCGTAATCGTCCCCGTGTATTTCTGATGGAGGTAGCGCCCACCGAGGATCATCGTGTTTTCGGAGACTCCCTCCGAGACCTCTGGCTCCCCCGGGCCCATCCAGGCCTTCACCGTGGCCTTGAAGGTGCCCGCGAGCTGGGCGAGGAAGGCGTGTCCCGGCCCCGGCTGGGCGGCCTTTGCGTAGGCCTCCATCATGGCCTGCATATCCTGGGAGGGCGCGGGCTTGGCCTGGCCCTCCTTTTCCTGGGCCCGGAAGGGGGGCGAGAAAAGAGCGGCGGCGAGAATCGAAGCGGCGGCAAGTCGGGTGAACATCGGTCTCATGTCGTATCTCCTATGGGCGGCGTGTGCCTGCTCATGTAAACGGCGAAGAGAAGACCCTATTCTCCGGCGCCGGGGGCGAATTCTCCGAGGGCCCGGAAGAGAAAGTCGAAGGTCTCCCCGTCTACCCGCACGCGCAGGGAGGCGCCTCGAGTCAGGGCATATTCCACGTATCCGGGGACTTCACAGGAGCCGTGGCAGTCGGAGGCGTTGGAAGGAGACTCCCTGCCGGTGATCCGGTCGGACCAGGAGAGGCACGTGCACTCCCCCAAGATCGACTCGGCCAACGAGCCCGCCAGGCGGCGGGCCAGCGCGAAATCAGCCGGGGGCTCCCCGGACTCCAGGCGCACGGTTCTCATGGGACCCTCCGGTCAGTATCTCCCCGTCCGGCCTGGGAGCGGAAGGCCCTGGTCCCACCGGCCTGCACGGATTCTCCAGAGGAGCCGAAAAAAAGGGGCCCCCGCAGGGGCCCCGTGCAGTCAGAATGAGGAGGTACGTTCAGGGCTTCTCGTCGGAGGAGGGGGTGGAGGTCGGGGTGGTGTTCCACCAGGTTCCGCCCGGACCGTAGTAGTTGACGAGGTGGTCCGCCAACTTCACCTCGTCGGCCGTGCCGAAGAGGGAGTTGGTCCAGTCGCCGATGACCGGCGTGTCCTGCCAGATCCGGACGTTGCCGCGGTGGCACGCGGTGGCGCAGGCGTTGGGGTTGCCCGTGGCGGTGGCCGAGATGACGGAGCCTTGGAAGGCCAGCGTGTCCTCGGGCCGGGCCGGGTGGAAGCTGTGGTTCACCTGCCGGGCCATGTGGCACGAAACGCAGTTGCCCAGGCCCATGTCGCGGTCTTCCATGTAGGGATGATGGGAGTGCTCCTCGGTCTTGGCGCGGATGAGCTCGAAATTCGCGTCGTAGTCCTTGATGGTCTGCTTGGTCATGCCGGCGAAGTCGCCGTAGCCCGCGTGGCAGGACAGGCAGAAACTCGGGTTGTGGACGCTGGCGGGGATGTCGGTGACGCCGCTGCGCGTGATCTTGTCCCGGACCTGCGCCGGGTTGCTCGTCTCCGCGTGGCTGTTGTGACAGTCGTTGCACGCGATGCCGTGGCTGCCAGTGTAGTGGGCGCTGCTCATGTAGGAGTCGATGCGCTCATACTGGTAGTGGACACCGTCGGGCCATTTGACGGCCTTGGAGATCTGGTAGCTGGAGAGGGCGGCGGGCGGGTTGCTCATGAAATAGCCCTTGTTGTTCACCTCATCGAAGGGGAATCCCCACACCTTGTTCGGCGCGGACGTGACCTGAACGTGGCACTGGAGGCAGGTGGCGCTCCGTTGTTGGTTGTTGGCGATGTCCTTGGGGTTCACGATCTTGGACGGGTCGCCGCCGGCGAGGATGTGGGCCGATCCGGGGCCGTGGCAGCTCTCGCACCCGATGTTGGCGAGATCGGGAAGGCCATCGCCGTCCAGGTCGGGGTAGTTCGGGCTGTTCTCGGGCACCAGCGAAGCCGGGAAGGGATTGACGACGTATTCGCCGGCGGCGGTCACGCGGGCCACCCGCACGCCCGTGATGTGGCACCCCGAGCAGTTCTTCAAGTAGTTCTGTCCCTGGAGGGGCACCAGAGCGGCGCTGGCCAGACCGGGCGCGTACTTGGGGGTGCTCCCCGCGTACCAGTTCGACAGGTTGCTCGAGTAGGCCGATCCGGACCAGGAGAAGGGGCCGAAATAGATGGCGCTGCTGAAGCCCGTGGGGCTATCGCTCACGGGGATGCGGACCATGTAGCGCTGCCCGTTCGTGGCGGACATCCCGGCCCACGTGGCCACCACCTGGAGCTGAAGCCCTCCGGGACCGAGATGGATCCAGTAGGTGTCGTCGGCCGCGTTGTAGGAAAGGATGGGCGCGTTGGGCTTGGCGGAATCCAAAGCCGAGGAGATCGTGTTGAAGTCGAGGCCCTGGATGAAGTCGTCCATGCCGTTCTTGTCGTAGTCGGCGAGGATGCCCTCGCCCGGCTGGAGGGAGTACATGCCCATGGGTTTGCGGAGGGCGTGGGAGTGGTTTGTGTGGCGCCACTCCGCCGAATCCCCGTAGGACCCGTGGCAGGCCAGGCAAAACTCCGACCCCACCATGGTGCCGGCCTGTAGCTGGGCCTTCGTGTAGTATCGAAGGAGGGTTTTCTCGAGACTCCCGTCCCGTTGCGGGGGGACCTGGACGGGCCCCGAAACGCCCTTGGCCCGGGAGCCCGCCAGAACGGCCACCGCGGAGGCGGCCACGACGACAGCGAACCATGTGCGGATGTGCTTCATGCAACCCTCCTTAACGTCAAGAACAAACCTGCCCGTTTACCGGGTGAGGCGGCCCAGCCGGCGGTCTCGCCCCAGGGCTCCCTCAACGCCTACCAAGTTACTTGGCGCAAGTGCCTTCGACAAGGATATTGGAAGAACAAATAGGGCATGGGGGGATATCGCGCAGGTGAATGCCGTATTCTAGATGCCTAATTTAATAGCCACCTGAAATCTATGGGCCTTTTAATAGAAAAACTGGACGCGAGACGCCAGACTTGGCAGTGCGCTATATAACCCTTTGGGTCCAAGGGTGGAACGAGCCCATCAAGGGAGGGAAAAGGAGCCTGCCGCGGGCCCCCGGGAGGCTCCCGTGTTCGCTAGTCGTCGAACAGGACCGCGCTTCGATTCGAACCGTGAACCGCCGTGTGGCAGTTGAGGCAGTTCCGATACCGTGGACGGGCCAAGTTGTGGAAGGAGGGCACGCGGGTGTGGCATTCCAGGCACAGGTCCGCGGCCTGGCGGCGGAGGAGGAGCCGGGGGTTTGCGGAGCCGTGGGGCGTGTGGCAGGAGAGACAGGCGCCCAGACGCTGGGGCGGATGCGGGAAGACGAAGGGGCCGGATTTCTCCGAATGGCAATCCAGGCAGGCCCCGCCGTCCTGGCCTTGGGCAAAGCGGCCCCGGGCCGAAAGCCCATGCACGTCGTGGCAAGCCGTGCAATCCATGGCCCCGGGACCCTCCCGGTGGGCATACGGCAGCCGGAAGGCCGCCGCCTCGGCCTGGTGGCAGGAGCCGCACAGTTCCCTGGGCTGGGCGATGAGGAGGGGCTCGGCGGGCGCCGGATTCATGTGCCCTGCCTGGTGGCAGTCCGAACAGGCGACGCCCGTCCTCTCGTGGCCGGGCGTGGCGAGGGCCACGGACCCCAAACGGTCTCCGTGGCAGGTCAGGCAGGCGGACGGCCCGGGCACCCGGCGGACGTTCTCGGCGGAAGGATTCTCGAGGTGATCGGGCGCGGGATTATGGCAGGCGGCGCAGGCCGAGGCAAGAACCTCGGGAGAGCGCGCCGCCATGGCGGCGCCGTGGGCCGTTCCGGCAAAGGCCTGGGTGACTTCCTCATGGCAGGCGGCGCAGTCCTCCAGGGAGGGCGCCTTCTCCTGGGCCGCGGGGAGATTCACCGCCAGGGCGACGGCCGCCATTCCGATCAGGCAGGCGAAACGAAGGGCCCTCATCAGAACCTCCACCCCAAAACGAGTCCGTAGCGGGTGACCTGGAAATCGTCCAAAACATTCCTCTTTTCATCGTAGGAGCGCCGCTGGGCGAACACCGAGACGCGCGTGCCCTGGGGACCTTGGAGGGTGGCGCGCGCGTCGCCGATCCAGGAAGAGGACGGCCATGTGCTCCCAGAATCCTTGACGCGGAGGATGGAACCATCCAGGGAGAGCCTCCCGGCGGAAACGTAGCCCCGCAGGCCCACGGTCCAAAGACCCAGGTCGTACACCGAAAGGTCGGCCGCACGGTCGGGCAGGACGATGTCGGTCCGGGATCGGATCCGATTCCGGTCCACTTCCAGGGCCACCCCCCCCCGGCCCTTGGGGTCGTCCCAGGCCACCGCGCCGCCGAAGGCGTCGCTCCGACCGTCGAGGCCGCTTTGGGAGGCGGGGGCATCGGTCCGTTCGAAACGCCCGTGGAGGGAGAAGGACCATCCGCCGTCGAGCCTGGAGCGCAGGCGCAGGGTGAGGCGGTCCACCGTTTCGGGATCCACCCTCAACACGTACCTCTCGAAGGTCCCCCGCTCCCACTCTCCGCTCAGGGACAGGCGTCGGCCGGCGCGCCAGGAGGCCCCGAGGCGGAACCCCGCCGAATCCCGGTCCGCCGAGCGAAGGCCGCCGTCGGTCGTGCGCCGCCAGTCCACCGCTCGGCTTCCGCCGAAGACTCCTCCCCAGGCCCCGAACCGCGGCCCTTCGTAGGCGGCCTCCAAGGACGCGGAGCGATCCGTCACGTCGAAAAACCCCCGCTCGTCCACGGGAACCGAAAAATCCAGCCCGGGGGTCCCGGGGAAGCCCGCGTGAAGCAGGGACCGTCCTACCGAATCGGAATCGGACTGGGATTTCCGGTAGGCTCCTCGAAGGCGAAGGGACCAGGCGTCGGTAAGCCGGAACGCGGCCCGAAGGTCTCCCGCGAGGGTGTCCTGGGAGGCCGATCCCACGAGTTCGTCGAGGTAAGCGATTTGGCCCGTGGAACCGCCGGCGATGTCGAAGGTCCGCCAGGTTGAACCCGTGGCGTCCAAATCGGAACGGCTGTACAGAAAGGTCCCCGCCAAGTCCCACCGGTCGTTGCGGTAAAAGGCGCCCAGCCGGGAGGTGGGAACCTCGATCTCGTCCCGTCGGGAGGTCTCCAGTCGAGAAAGGAGGTCGGGGTCCGTGCCCGAAAGATCTCGACCGCCCAGGGGGCGCCATCGATTCTCCCGCTCGAAGGTTCCCAAACTTTGCTCGAAAAACAGGCGCACGGGGAGGGTTCGGGTCTCCAGGCGCACGGAGACCTCTCGGTAGGATTCGTCGAGGTCCACCCGCATCGGGTAGAGTTCGTTGAGCCCGTAGAGGACCCGGTCCACCTCCCCGTCCCGCTTCGAATGGCGCAGACCCAGCGCGAACCGGGCCGCCTCCCAGCCGTCGTAGACCGCTTCGGCGCTCCAGCGTTCGATCGTCCAGCGGTCGGCGCGGTGGTCCTCGGGCGGGTCCTGGAGGGAGTAGAAGGAGGCGCGCCCGTCGTATCCCAGTTTGAATCGCCAGGAGGCGGATGGAGCGAAGACGAGCCTTCCGTGATGATCCGGCTCCGGATCGCCCAGACTCCAGGCCCTCAACGAGAAACGGGGCGACGCGTTGGGGCCCGGGCGCCATTCGAGAAGGAGGCTCTCCAGGTACGCCCCTTCGCCCTGGTCGTACTGTGTGCGGAAGCTGGATAGGCTGCCTCCCTCGTCGAGCCACGCGTGGCCGACCGCCACGTCGCCCGAGAGACCCTGGGCGGCCACCCGTAGCGCTCCGCAAACGAGGGCGACCAGGCCCCAAAAAACGCCAAAACGGTCTTTCTTGCCCACGCCGTGCTCCTTATGCCGCCGCCGGTCCACCGGCTTACACCCAGTATGACAGTATGTGTAACCGGCTTCCTCTGGAAATGCAAGCCGTCGTTCCAACTGGGGCATCTCCCCAGAAGATAGCGGCTTCGACCGAAAGGGTCCTGCCGCGCAATCCAGAGGCCGGGTCCCTTTGCCTTACAATCACAGCTCTCCAGGATGTGCGCGATATGCCCCCTTTCGCGTGCGAAGGGTATCTCCCTTGCGAACGGCTTTCGGCCTCCCCGATGGGGAATCAGATCCTTCACAACGCAATATTGGGCACCTTCCCCTGACTTGGCTAGTCGCAAGGCCAGCCCGTCGCCCACGCCATGAGCCCGGGAAATGAAACCGGGAAGACCCACCGTACGAATCCCTCTCCGGTCGCGTTCTCGCTTGGGGCGTCACGCGGCGCCCCCTTGGGCTTCGAATCACACTCCAACCACACCAAGCCGTTGGTGTAGAAAGACGCCCTAGATTGGCCTCTTGAGTGACACGAACCTTTACGATCT
>CAZPSH010000020.1:0-49596 GCA_964589625.1 uncultured Thermoanaerobaculia bacterium | reverse complement strand
CAAGCCTACAACAGAGGAGGCACTTCCTTTCAATTGCCATTTTGGACAGGTGTGCCAGCGCATAGACCGTCTGGTCCAGTTCGACGCAGAGGCTCTCTCCGGCGTAGAGACTGCGGGCCTCGCGCATCAGAACCTGCGCGAAGTCCTCATAGATGCGCCAGTCCCGCCTCTCGTTGGCGTCCGCGAGCGTGGTCCTGGCGACAGGCCCGCCGATGCCCATGTGGTAGAGCTTTTGAGGGACGGCTCGAAGGCACGCCTCGATGTCCCTCAGGCTCTCCCGGTAGGTCAGCTGGGCAAACGCCATGGCAAGGATCTGTCTTCGGCAGGTGAGGCTCTGCACCTTGTAGTGGCCGCCGTGGCGTTCCACACACCGGTTGAACTCGTGGGCGGGGAGAAACTCCATGAGCTGTGAGAAGACCATTTTCCCGGCGTTCATCCGTCACCCCCAGCCCACAGGGGACCGGGGAATGGGCGAAAAACGCAAGCGAGTTGAAATCGAAAACGGTCATGATGGGGTCTATCCCTTGCACAGAGAAGAACTTACATCGGGTTGCTCAGCAAACAACCGGACAGTAGTGATGCTAGACCTGCTTTTGGCCAAGGGGGCGGACGTAAACCGGAGAGATCATTATGGCCGTACCCCGTTGATGTACGCCTGCGAGAAAGGCAAGCAGCAGTCGGTAGAGTGGCTGCTGGAAAAGGGAGCGGATGCGTCGCTGCTGGACGCCTACGGGCGCGATGCGGCCCGGTACGCGAATGAAGAAGCCCCCTCGCCGGAGATCGCGGCTTTGTGCTCCGGAAAGAAATAGGGGAGGCCAGGAACCAGAGCCAAGGTCCGATGCCGATTTCCTCCGCCGCCACGTTGGACTCGGGGTCGGAAAGAAAGGGGGTTCAACCAGGGGAAGACCAAGCAGAGCCGCCTTGGCTTGCACTGCGTTTTCGTCGGTTGTATCGTCTGGGCCAGGGAGAGGGGAAAGCGGGAGGCATGGAGGAAGCCGCGGTTGAAGCGGAAAGCGGCTAGGGCAAGAGGTGACCCAAAGAGGATGACCCCAGGAGGAGGCTGACCATGTTGAAGCTGACGTACCACGGGCATTCCTGCTTTGAACTGGCCTGCGAGAACGGGCGGGTGATCGTGGACCCCTTTCTGACGGGGAACGGCCACGCGAAGATCGCGCCGTCCCAGGTGAAGGCGGACGCGGTCCTGGTGAGCCACGGCCACGGGGACCACGTGGGGGACGCGGTGGAGATCGCGCGGCGGAACGCGTGCGTGGTGGTCTCGAACTTCGAAATCGCCAATTGGATGGGGGCCCAGGGGGTAGGGGCGCACCCGATGCACATCGGCGGGGCCTTCACCTTTCCGTGGGGCCGGGTGAAGCTCGTGCCGGCCCTGCACGGCTCGGCGCTCCCGGACGGTTCCTACGGCGGGAACCCGGCGGGCTTCCTGATCTTCATGGGCGGCAAGACGGTCTACTACGCGGGGGACACGGCCCTCCATTCGGACATGGGCCTCTACGGGCGCCTCTACCCGGCGGATCTGGCCCTCCTGCCCATCGGCGACAACTTCACCATGGGCATCGACGATGCCGTGGAGGCCGCGGTGTTGTGCGGGGCCAAGGAGGTCATGCCCATCCACTTCGACACCTTCCCCGTGATCCCCGCCGACCCGTCGGCCTTCGCGGCCAAGGCCGCCGCCCGCGGCGTGAAGGTCCGGGTGGTGGGCTTCGGCGAGACGGTGGACGTCTGAGGGGGCCGTGGCGGGCATGAGCCAGGGCCGAGAAGAGGGGGGGGGCGAGGCCTCCCCCTTCCGCTATTTCCTGGCGGGTTCCCGGGGTCGCCCCCCGCGGTGGATCTCCGCCGTGCAATGGACGGTGACGGGGATCTGGGGCGGCTTCACCCTGTGGCTCGTCCCGGGCCCCGGGCTGGGCCTGCTGGAGAGGGCCTTCTCCGCGATCCACGGGGCCTACTCCACGGAGTCCGCCGTCCGCTATGGCGCGCTCCCGGCCTGGAGCCTGACGACCCTGGCCCTCGGGGCCCTCGTGGCGGTACTTCAGGCGCTCTGGCGCCGATGCGAGGTGGCGATCCTCCCCGAGGGCGAATCCGGGCTGAGCTGGCCGGAGGGTCGGGGACCATCCTCGGTGGCGTGGGCGGTGCGCACGGAGGGGGGGTGGTGGATCGGGGACGGCGCACGGAGCCGGTTCGTGCCCCGCGGGTACGTGAACGCCGAGGGGAGGGAGTGGAAGCCGCCGCCGGCCCCCGCCCGGGGCTTCTGGGTCCTCCGGCTGGCGAGCCCCTCCCTGGCGGTCCTTTTCGTTCTGGTGGCGGGAGCCTACGGGCTGGGCCGGCCTTACGCCCGGTACGGGCACCTGCGTTTGGAGGCCTATCGGACCTTTGCCTCGGCAAGCCCCCAGGCGGAGGCCGAGTTCACCCATCGCCACCCCGAGTTCCGGCCCTGGATGCGGTACCTCTCCACCCTGCGGGCCTGCCGCGAGGCGGCGTGCCTTCGCCGCCAGATCCGGGACCGCCTGGAGCTATTGAGCACCGGGCCCACCTACGGGGCCGACGGCGCCGTGGTGACGCGCCTCCTGATTCTCAACGGCCGGAGCGACCTGGCCCTCCGCCTGGGCGGGGAGAACCCCGTCCAGCGCTTCCAGATCGCGGTCCGGCTGGGCCGGGTGGACGAGGCCCGCCGCATCGTCGAAGCCCACCCGGGCCGGGATTTCTCCCGGAACGCCGGGCTCTGGGCCCTGTGGCTCCTGGAGACGGGCCGTTACGAGGAAGCCCACGCGCTGGCCGCGGCCGAGAGGGACATCACTTCGCGCCGCCCCGTCGCCCTGCTCGCCGTGACCTCCCACCTCACGGGGCGGTGCGTCCAGCGGGACGGCCTCACCCTGCGCCTGCTCTCCCCGCATTCGCTGAAGGAGGTCCGGCTCGACGGGGAGGCCCCCGCGACGGGTCTCGGGGCGCTCCAGCGGGCGGCGCGGGAGATCAGCCACGGGGCCTCCGTCTCCCTGGGTTTCGCTCTCCTGGGGGATGGGGGGGAGGCGCGCGCCGCGTGGCGCAGGGCCGAGGCTCTGGCGAAGGCCGCGGGCCTATCCGGTTACCTAGACGTGGACCGCATCCTCCTCGGACTCGTGGACCCCGAGGTGGCGGGACGTCCGGAAGGCGGGGAGGAGGGGAGGAGGCCGCAATAGGGAGGCGGGGGCGGTGCGTCCCCTCGCTTCCGGCGCGGCGCGCCCGCCTCCCTCCCCGGGCGCATTGCCCCGGCTTTGCGTTATACTGCACGTCTTTGGAGGTGACTTCATGCGCCGAATCATCCTGGCCGCCGCACTTCTCTTCTCCCTGCCCGCCCTGGCGGGCCCACGGGTCAAGGGGAAGTTCGACCTCTTCCTCAACGGCGTGAACAAGGGCTTCGAGAAGTTCAAGATCGAAACCAAAAAGGGCGAACTCCAACTCTCGTCTGAAGTCCGTTTTCAGCTTCCCGTGGAGAAGGCCAAGCGAAAGTACATCGAACTCTACCTCTACCCCGTCCTCTCCACGGACCCTGAAACGGACCGGTTCCTCGGGTACACCTACCGCCTCACCTTCAACGACTTCAGCAGGACGGATATGGTGGAGGCTCAGGAGTCGGCCACCGAGTTCCTCGACCAGGACTGGCGCACCTACGACCTCTTCAGCCGCCAGGCCCAGCTCCAAGAAGACGAACTGGCCAACCGGATCGACCTGGGCGTCAACTCGGGGAAAGTGTATCCCGTGGGGAGAACCCTTCACTTTAGTCAGATGCGCTTTTCTAACAGCCGGGTGAAGGACGAGGCTCTCCCCGACGAGATCACCATCATCGACGCCTACACCTTCTGCCCGTACCTACGTCTGGCCAAAATGGCGGCAGTCATGACGGGACCGTCGCTCCCACTGACTTTGGTTCTTCCACAGGTCATGAGCCTCAAGCAGGGGACTCTCGAAGCAATGGGCGTGAATCAGACTCCTTTCAAGGGGCGCACGCTGCTTCTTCGACACTTTGACGTGCTCGTGGGCGGAGCCCTCCTTTCCTCCTTTTGGTTGGACAAAAAGGGAGAGGTAGTCATGGTTTCGAATCCGGTGGAGGGGCTGGTGGCTTTGCGGGACGAGTACGAACCCGTGCCCTTCGAGGCGGAGGTGCCCCGTCTAGTCCGGCAGGTCGTGGAGGCAGGCGGCGCCTTCCGGGAGGAGCGGGTCCGGATCTCCTCCGGCACCGTCACCCTCGGCGCCACCCTGACGCTTCCCCAGGGAGAGGGGCCCTTTCCCGCCGTCGTCATGGTCCAGGACCTCGCTCCCCTCGACCGGGACGGGAACGACCCCTCCAACCCCCATGTCCTCTCGGGTACATGGAAGCAGTTGGCGGCGGCCCTGGCCGGGACCGGCGTCGCCTCCCTTCGGTACGATTCGAGGGGGGTGGGCGAGTCGGGAGGGGATGTCCACCGGACCCTTCCGGGCGAGCGCGCCGCGGACGTGGAAGCTCTCCACGGATGGCTGAAGGGCCGCCCGGAGGCGGCTCCCGGACGCGTAGGTCTCCTGAGTCAGGGATTGGGCGGATGGGTGGCGGCGGCCGTCTCCTCCAAGGTTTCTCCGGCTGCGCTGGTGGCCCTGGCCTATCCCGCCAAGCCCCTGGCCCGCCTGTGGAAGGAGCAGGTGGGTGCCATGGCCGACCCCCAGGGACGGCAGACGGCCTATGCCGAGCTGTCGGCCCTGGAAGGCGAACTTCAGACGCCCTCGGAGGAGTGGGCGACCTTCCGCGGGTCGAAGGTGTTCCTCCCCGCGGTGAGGGAGCTGTCCGCGGTGGATCCCCTGGCCCTGGCCGGTGGCCTTCGGATCCCGTGCCTCTTCGCTTATCCCGAAAGGGGCCTGGTCATCCAGGCCTTCCATGCGGACGTGCTGGCCCCCTCGCTCCACGCGGGCCAGGAGGTCCGGACCCTGGCCGGGGTAGGACATTACCTGACGGCGCAGGAGACCGAGGGCGGCGGCGGCGGCGTGGTGGACGCGAAGGCGTGCGGCGAGGTGGCGGAATGGCTCAAGAAGACCATGGCTCCGACCTCCGCGCCCTAGGCAGGGCGTTCCGCCGGCTGGGGGCCGCGCTGGCCGCGGCCTTCCTGTCGGCCTTCTCCGCGGCGGCGGAGGTACCTCCGCGGGCACCCTCCGTCCTCCTGGTGACCCTGGACACGACCCGGGCGGACCGCCTGGGGTGTTACGGCCGGACTTCCGCCAAGACCCCCGTCCTGGACGCCCTGGCCGCCCGCGGTGCGCTCTTCGAGAGGGCCCTCAGCCACGTCCCCTTGACTCTTCCCTCCCACGCAGTCCTCCTCACCGGGAAGCTCCCCTCCTCCCTGAACCTCCGGGTGAACGGGCTCACCCTGCGGGAGGGCGTTCCCTCCCTCGCTACGCGCCTCAAGGCCAAGGGCTACTGGACGGGCGCGGTGGTCTCCTCGGTGGTCCTGGACCGGGCTCGCGGGCTCGCCACGGGCTTCGACGTGTACGACGACCGGATGACCCTCGGCCCCCGGTCGGGCGGACCCCCGGAGGAGCGAAGGGCGGAGGAGGTCACGCGGGCCGCCCTTGAGGCCGTTCGCAAGGCCAAGGGGCCCTTTTTCCTCTGGGCCCATTACTACGACCCCCACTACGAGTACCGCCCCCCCGAGCCGTACGCCAAGGCCTTCGCGAAGGACCGTTACGACGGCGAGATCGCGTACATGGACGCCCAGATCGGGGCGCTCCTGGAGGGCCTGAGCGCCTCGGGCCTCCTCAAGGACACGCTGGTCGTCGTTGCGGGGGACCATGGGGAGGGCCTGATGGAGCACGGGGAGCGCCAGCACGGCGTCTTCCTGTACGACTACGCCCTTCGCGTTCCCCTGCTTGTGGCCTGGGAGGGCCGCATCCGAGGGGGACGGCGGATCCCGGACCTGTGCGGGCTGTGCGACGTGGCCCCGACCGTGCTGGACCTCCTCGGCCTGCCGGTGGGGGATGCCGACGGACGGAGCCTGCGCCCCCTGCTCGAAGGGAAGGCGCTCCCGGCGAGGCCCGTTTACGCCGAGTCCTACCACGGCTTCTTCACCTACGGCTGGGCGCCCCTGAGGGGCCTGGTGAACGGGCCCTGGAAGTACATCGAGGCGCCCCGACCCGAACTTTACGAGTGGGAGGCGTCGGAGACGAAGAACCTCCTCGCGGCGCGGCCCGATCAGGCGGCGGCTCTCAGAAAGGCCCTGTCCGCCTATCCCGCCGCCGATTCGGGGGAGAAGGCAGAGATGGACCGGCTCCTTAAGGACCCCTCCAACGCGGAGACCCTGAGGCAGTTGATGTCCCTGGGCTACCTGTCCGCGGGGGGGGTGCGGCCCGACGCCCAGGGGCTCCTCGACCCCAAGGACGTCATCGGGATCGAGGAGGAACTGCGCGCCGTAACGGATCTCATGGACCAGGGGGAGAAGGCTCAGGGGGTGGAGGCCCTCCTCTCGATCCTCAAGAGGAACCCCGAGAACGTGCCGGCCCTCTCCATGCTGGGGATCGCCTACCTCAACGACGGCCAGCTCGACAAAGCCCGGGTCTGCTTCGAGAGGGAAGTTCTCCTGAAGCCGCAGATGGACACGGCCCACCTCAACCTCGGGACGGTCCACAAGCGGAAGGGGAACCTGGACCTGGCCGAGAAGGAATACCGGGCGGCCCTGGCCCTCTCGCCGGGTTTCGCGGAGGCCGCCGCCAACCTGGCCGAAATCCTGCTTCAGAGGGACCGCCTCCCGGAGGCCAGGAAGGTGCTCGAGGCGGCCCTGGGGCGCGGCTTACAAAGCGCGGACCTGTACTTCGAGAAGGGGCTCCTGGAGGCGCGCGAATCCAAGTGGGAGGCCGCGCGGTACGCCTTCACCAAGGCGGTGTCGCTCGATCCCCTGCGCCACCAGGCCCTGGCCAATCTCGGCCGCATCGCTTACCAGCAGGGGCGCGTGGACGAGGCCGTTGTCCAGTACGAGCGGGCCTTGAAGGCGGCGCCGAGGGAGGCCTCCTACATGGCCACCCTCGGCTCCCTGTATCTCAACGGCAAGGAGGACCCGGCCGCGGCCCTGGTGTACTTCCGAAGGGCCCTCGCAGCCGATCCCTACGGTCCCGAAGCGGGGAACCTGCGTGACATCATCCGGGGGTTGGAATCGAACGCCTCCCTCGGGGAATGAGCCGGGAATGAAGGCCGTACGCGTGCGCGCCTGTGGGAGGGTGGACCTGGCTGGCGGGAGCCTGGACCTCTGGCCCGTCGGCCTCCTGGTGCCGGGCTCGGTGACGGTCAACGCGGCCCTGGGTTTGAAGGCCGAGGCGTCCCTGAAGAAGGACGGAGGGGAAGGGGTGCGCCTCACCTCCGAAAGCCTCGGCGCCGACTACCGGTGGAAGCCCGGAGACGAGCCGGGTCCCCTGGCGCTCCTGGAGCGCTACTGCGCCGCCTTCGGCCTGACGGACGGGTGGCACCTGGCCACGGGGAGCGCCATCCCCCCCGGGAGCGGCCTGGGGGGCTCCTCGGCCCTGTCCGTGGCGGTGGCCTCGGCTTTGGACTCCGCCGCGGGCCGGCGATTGTCGGCGGCCGCGCTCGTTGCCCTCTGCCGCGACGTGGAGGCGGCCCACCTGCGCATCCCGACGGGGGTCCAGGACTTCTGGCCGGCCATCCACGGAGGGGTCCTGGCCCTCCACTACGAGCCGGGAGGGGACCGGGTGGAGAACCTCAAGGTCGACCTGGACGCCCTCGGCAGGCGCCTGGTCGTGGCGTACTCGGGGGAGTCCAGGATCTCGGCGCGGACCAACTGGGCCCTCGTCCGCCGCTTTCTGGACGGGGACGGCGAAACGGCTCACAGGCTGGAGGGCATCGCGGCGGTTGCCCGGTCCATGCGGGAGGCCCTTCTGGCTGGGGATTGGGACGGGGCCGGAGCCCTGCTCGCAAGGGAGTGGTCCCTTCGAAGGGGCCTCGCCGAGGGCATCGAAACCCCCTCCCTGGGAGGTCTCCACGAGGCAGCTCTCGCCGCCGGGGCCCTTGGGGGCAAGGCGTGCGGGGCCGGGGGTGGGGGGTGTCTTGCATTCCTGGTCCGCGAGGGCGCACGATGGGACGTGGAGCGGGCCCTGGGGGCCTGCGGCGTCCGGATCCTCGCCGCACCGCTGTCGGCCGAAGGGCTCGCCGTGGAGGTCGTGCCGTGAAACGCATCCTGTGGACGGTCCTCGGGCTGGTCCTTACCGCACCCCTCCTCGCCCAGGAGGTGGTGATCTTCAAGGACCACCGCTCCCTCGTCATCCAGAGCCACCGGACGGACGAGGAGTGGACCTACCTGCGCGTGGGCAACGGAGAACTGGCCGTACGCTCCTCGGAGATCCTCCAGTTCACCCAGGAGAAGGGGGCCCTGCCCCTGACCCTTCCCCCCTCCGCGCCCCAGCCGGCGGTCCAGAGGGGATTCCCAGGCCCGATCCCCCCCTCCCGGCCCGGTTTCGTCCCCGAGCGGCCGCCCTTCCCTCCGCCAGCCGAACCCGAGGAGGAGGAGCCGGAGGAGGAGGACCTCGAGGAGGAGGCCCCTCCCGAGGACGAGGAGCCCCCCGCCAAGGAGGGGGAGAAAAAGCCCCAGCCCCCGGCGGGATTCGCCCGGCCCAACCTCAATCTCGACAAGCCCATCCCCATGAACCAGGCTTCCGACAAGGGGAACGAGGACGACTGAGCCCCGCGCCAGCGACGGGATCCTGCTGACGGTGGACGTGGAGGAGTGGTTCCACGTTCCCGGCCACCCGGTGGGCGGGGATCCCCGCCTGTGGGCCGGACTGGCCCCCCGGCTCCCTTTTTCCCTCCGCGCGTCGCTGGACCTCCTGGCCTCCCTGGAGGTCCGAGCCACCTTCTTCGTGCTCGGCTGGGCGGCCTCTCGCCACAGGGCGGCCGTCCGCCGGATCTCCGAGGAGGGCCATGAGGTGGCCTGCCACGGAAACCTCCACCGCCGGGTGGAAGGGCTGTCCCCCCAGGCCTTCAGGCAGGAGCTTAGGGAGGGGCGCCGGGCCGTGGAGGATGCCTGCGGGTGCCGGGTGCACGGGTTCCGGGCGCCCATGTGGTCCATGGGCGGTCACCCCTGGCCCTACGAGGTGCTCGCCGAAGAAGGGTTCACCTACTCCTCGAGCCGGCTGGCCGTGCCCTTTCTGGGAGGCGGCTGTCCAGGCCCTCGGGGGTCCGTCGCCGGGGTTTGCGAGGTGCCGGCTTTTCGCGCGCCCTGGCGGGGGATACCCCTTCCGATGGGAGGGACCATCTTCCTCCGGCGCCTGCCCGTGCGCTGGCTGGAGGCCGGCCGGGAGGCCGTCCTCTCCGGGGGCGGACCGGCCGTCTACTGGTTCCATCCCTGGGAGCTGGACCCCTCGGCTCCGCGGATCGCCCTGGACCCGTTCCGCCGGTTCGCGCGGTTTTCTGGGCTACCGAATCTATCCAAACGCCTGCACCACCTCATTGGGCCGGGAGACAGGCGGATAGATACGTGGATAGAACAGAATAGCGGTAAATGACCCAGTATCAATAATCGTGTGTTCAGTCTGTAAGCCTCTCTTGCCCCATCGGTCTGTCCCGTTGCGAAAGGACGGTGGGTGACATGGCCCACAATGGCCGGGCTATCCGGGGCACCGGCTTGTCCGGGGCCGAAGGACCGGGTACCGTTTCTCCCGGATCGGCGGGGGCTTGCGCCTCGAGGCCCGAACCCGGTACTTTGAGAACAGACCGTTCCAACCCGTTCGTTTGGCGAAAACTCGATCGTGCGCAGGGGACCTCACGATGGCCAAAGCAGACGCCCATCCCACCGTGGAGCGGATGACGCTCCTCCAGCGGATCGACCACGCCCTCCTCGCCCTCTGCGTCCTCCTCCTCGTCGCTTCGGGGCTCGCGTTGGCCTACCACGACCACGCGTGGGCCCAGGCTCTCATCGGGCTGATGGGGGGCCTGGGCGGCCGCCACTGGCTGCACCGCGCGGCCGCCGTGGGGCTCTTGGGGGCGGGATTCCTCCACGTGGGGGGCCTGGTCTTCTCGAGGCGCTACAAGAGGGACCTGAGGGACCTCCTCTTCGCGCGCGCGGACTTCGCCGAGGCCGCGCGAGGCTGGCGGTACAACTGGACGGGAAAGGGAGAGCCCCCGAAGTTCGGGCGGTTCACTCCGTGGCAGAAGTTCCAGTACTGGGGGATCCTGGCGGGCTGCCTCGTCATGGTCCTGTCGGGCCTGGTTCTGTGGTCTCCCCAGGCGAGCCTGATCCTCTTTCCAAAGTCTTTAATCGACCTCATGCTGGTCCTCCATTCGAGGGAGGCCCAGCTCATTTTCATCGTCCTCATCCTGTGGCACGTCTACGACGTCCACGTGGCCGCGGGGAACTTCCCCATGAACCCCGCCTGGCTCACGGGACGGATGCGGGCCGACGTGTACCGGCGCCAGCACCTCGGAGAGGTGGAGGCGCGGGAGAAGGAGGTGGAGAGGCCATGAGGAAGGACCTCCCCGTCCCCGCTCGCCGCGGATGGCGGGCGCTTGCCGTCCTCCTGGTCGCCTCCGCCGTGTGGGTGGCCGCGCCGGCCCAGGAAGACCTCCGGTGCCTTTCGTGCCACGGGAAGCCGGGGTTCCGCCAAGTCCGTCCGTCGGGCGAGGTCTTGGAACTCTTCGTGGACCCCACCCTTCTGCGCCGGTCGGTCCACGCCCAGAACACCTGCGTGGACTGCCACGCGGACGTGGACGAGGTCCCCCACCCCGAGCGGCCCGGAAGGGTCAACTGCCGGCGCTGCCACTACGACGGGAGCACGGCAGGGGTCCCCCAGACGGCCAAGTACATGGAGTTCGAGCGGAGCGTCCACGGTCGGGAGCTGGCGGGGGGCAATCCCAAGGCGCCCCTTTGCCAGGACTGCCACGGGGACCACCTGATCGCGCCGGGGACCGACCCGCGCTCTTCCGTGAACCGCGCCCACGTGACCCAGGTCTGCGGGGCCTGCCACTTAAAGGTGTACGGGGAGTACCGGGCCTCCATCCACGGCAAGGCCCTGTACCGGGGCGCGAAGGACGCCCCCGTGTGCACCGACTGCCACGGCGAGCACACCATCGCGCGTCCGGAGGAGCGCGGCTCCAGCGTGAACCCGGCCAACGTGGGCAACACCTGCGCCCAATGCCACGCCAAGGTGTTCATCATGGAGAAATACGGCGTGAAGGTTCAGCAGGTGGCCACCTACCGGGACTCCTTCCACGGCATTGCCACCGAGTTCGGGAACCTGAAGGCGGCCAACTGCGCCTCCTGCCACCAGGCGCATCTGATCCTGCCCTCGGCGGATCCGCAGAGTTCGGTGAACGTGAAGAACATTCCCGCCACCTGCGGGAAGTGCCACCCCGGGGCCAACGCCAATTTCGCGAAGGGCCGCATCCACTTGAACCCCAAGGACCGCTCCGCGGGGATCGTCTACTGGGTGGCCCTGGGCTTCGAGATCTTGACGGTGAGCACGCTGACGGGCCTGTTCATCCACATCGGGCTCGACCTGTTCCGGCAGTACAGGTCCCGGCGGCGCCGCAGGACCGGACCGCACGCGGAGGAAGAGGGGGAGGCGAAGCCATGAGCCAGGAGGCCGGAAAGGGCACGGGCCGGGAGGAGCTCCGGTCCGTGGTGGAGGAGGCGTCGGCCTCCCTCGCCGGGATTCTCGAAAAGGAGGTCCCCTCGGACTTGACTCCTGAACAGAAGGAGCGCCTGCGGGCCCTCCTCCTTTCGACCCTGCACCGGGAGGCGGACCAGGGAGTCCGTCGCGTGTGCAGGTCCTTCCTCGAAGAGGAGCACCGGCGCAAGAAGGCCCTCCGCAAGAAGGCGGCGAAGGAGGAGGCGGGCGGCTTCGTGGAGCGCCTCAGCCTCCACCTAAGGGCCCAGCACCTGGTCCTGTTCACCAGCTGCATCCTGCTGATCGTCACGGGCCTGCCCATCAAGTTCCACGAGGCGGCCTTCTCCAAGTGGTTCATGGACGTGATGGGAGGGCCGTCGGTGACGGGCCTCCTCCACCGGATCGGCGCCGTCCTCCTGACCGCCGTGGGCGGGTACCACATCTTCTACACGGTCTTCTCCGGCGTCGGCCGGAGAGACTTCGGCCTCCTCCTCCCCAAGCCCCAGGACATTAAGGACTTCCTCCATCAGGTGCGGTACTTCCTCGGCCTCGAGAAGGACCGGCCTCTCTTCGGGCGCTTCTCCTACATCGAAAAGTTCGACTACTGGGCCGTCTACTGGGGCATGGTGGTGATGATCACCTCAGGGTTCATCCTCTGGTTCAAGGACGACGCCATCAACCGCTTCGGCAAGGTGGTCTACGACATCGGCCGCGAGGCGCACTCGGACGAGGCGCTCCTGGCCACGCTGGCCATCGTGATCTGGCACTTCTACAACGTCCACTTCAATCCCAAGCGCTTCCCCGGGAGCCTCACCTTCTGGAACGGGCGGATCACCCTGGAGGAGTTCAAGGACGAGCACGCGCTGGAGTACGAGGAGTGGGTGAGGGAGGGCCGGCTTCCCGCCGAGGGTCCGGCGGAAGCGCGGCGCGGCGGGGGGGAGGGCTAGGCCATGGCGCTCGGAACGAAGCGGACGCTGGTTCTCGGCGGGATCTCCCTGGCGGTCCTTCTGGCGGGATGGCTCTTCGTGGACGTGGCGGCGCGGCGGTCCTCCTTTTGCGACAACTGCCACTACATGACCCCCTACGTCGAGCAGTGGAAGGCCTCCACCCACTCCCAGGTGGATTGCGTACAGTGCCATCCGACCCAGCGGCGGGACATGTTCGCCCAACTCGTGAAGTACGCCACGGGGACCTACCGGCCCCGCCCCAAGGCCTACGTCCCCGATTCGGCCTGCTCCCAAGAGGACTGTCATCCCGACATGGCGGCGGCCAAGCCCACGTCCTTCTCCGGGATCACCTTCCCCCACGCGCCGCACTTGGCCCAGGAGCGCCGGGGGATCCGCCTGCACTGCGCCTCCTGCCACGGATTCACCCACGAGGCGGGGCACGTGGCGGTGGACCAGCGCGTCTGCTTCCTGTGCCACTTCGAGGGCCAGCGGCCCGCCGAAACGGTGGGGGCCTGCGGCGCGTGCCACGGTGCGCCGGGTGGGATGTCGGCCCACGGCGGTTTTCTCTTCGACATGAAGTCCTACGTGGATTCGGGGGTGGCCTGCTCGCGGTGCCACCTTTCGGTCCACGAGGGCGACGGGGCCGTGGGGAAGGAGAAGTGCTACGCCTGTCACATCTCGCGCGTCGAGGAGTACGGGGAGACCAAGCTCGTCCACGAGGTGCACGTGACGGGCATGCGGGCTCGGTGCCTGGACTGCCACGAACCCATCCGGCACGGGAACGTGAAGGTCGCCTCCGTGTTGGACGTCTCCTGCGAATCCTGCCACGCCAACCTGCACGGCGCGGCCAAGGAAATGTACCTCGGCGTGGGTGGAAAGGGAGCCGCCGACACGCCCAGCCGGATGTTCGCCGCCCAGATCAACTGCACGGGCTGCCACACCCAGGTGCTGACGCGGGGGGGGACCGCCTTCCTGGGCCAGAGCACCAAGACCGCCGACCCCATGGCGTGCGCCGCCTGCCACGACGCCCGGTACATCCCCATGGTGGCCCGCTGGAAGCAGCAGGGCGAGGCCCTGGCCGCCGAGGCGCGGCGCCTCGCCTCCGAGGGGACCCGCCTCTACGCGGCGTCGAAGGGGGCGCCCGAGGCCGCCTCCCTCGCCGCGGACCTCGAATTCAACGCGCGGTTCCTCGAGCAGGGCCACCCCGTCCACAACATCGAGTACGCCATCCGGATCCTCCAGGGGAGTCGCACCCTCCTCGCCAAGCTGGGCGAGGAGGCGGGCCGCCCCGGGGAGCCGGCCATCCGGGCCGGCTTCGCGAAGGACGAATTCTCCTACTGCACCGAGTCCTGCCACGGCTTCCTCGCACGAACGGAGCCTTACGACTTTCAGGGCGTGGACGTTCCCCACTCTTACCACGTGAAGACCGCCGGGCTCTCCTGCGACACCTGCCACGAGGCGGGGAAGCACAAGGCCCTGGTCCTCGGTTCCCCAAAAGACTGCGCCCCCTGCCACCACGACAGCGCCCAGGCCTCGTGCGCCCGGTGCCACCCTCGCCAGGAGGCCCTCTACAGGGGGACCCTGCCCGCCGGCCTCGGCATGAAAGCGGCCCCTGACACCATGGCCGCCTCCGTCGGGTGCGCGGACTGCCACGATCCTACGAAGTCCGAGCCCCTCGCCGAGGTGGCCAAGTCCTGCGAAGGCTGCCACGACGCCCAGGGCTTGGCGGACCTCGCGGCCTGGCGCAAGGAACTGGGCGAGCGCCGGGACCGGGTGAGGGCCCTGGAGGACGAGGCGCGCCTCTCCCTGGGCCTCCTGACGCGCCGGCAGGAGCCCACCACCTCGTACTCCCGAAGACTGCGGGCCATCTCCGACCGCGTCGCCTACTTGGACAAGGCCGGCGGGATCCACAACTTCAAAGCCGCCGCGGAGGAGATGGGCCGCGCCGAGAGCGACTTGAGGGCTCTGGTCTCGGAGATGACCCGGGGGAAGTAGGGGCCCCGAGGTTGTGGCGCTGGGGCGCCAGCGAGGGTGGGGCAACCCAAACATGAGCGCGGGCCGGGGGCGCGAGCCCCCGGGCGGATTCGGGGCATGCGCGCCCTCTGGACGTCCGGAGCCTGGCCGGCCATAATGGCCTCACGTGGAGGCGTCCGTTGGCGAAATCTCTCCTTGAGCGGATGGGGCAGGCCCTGCTGCTGAAGGCGGCGCCTGGCCCCCTGGCCCTTTTCGTCAAGGGCCTGCACCGCTCGGTGCGCGTCCGGAGCATCGGCCGGGAATCCCTGGAAGCCCACAAGGCTTCGGGGGGCCAGTACATCATGGCCTTCTGGCACGGCCATCTCCTGCTCATGGTCTTCGCCTACGTGGGCCGACGGCTCACTTTCCTCGTCTCCGAGCACCGGGACGGGGAACTCGTGACCCGCGTCATGCGACGCTTCGGAATGGACCCCACGCGGGGGTCTTCCACCCGTGGGGGTGTCCGGGCCCTGCACGCCCTTCTGAGGAAGGTCCGGGATGGGTACGATCTGGCCTTCACGCCGGACGGGCCCCGGGGGCCGGCGAGGGTGGCCCAGGCGGGAGTGGTCCAAGCGGCCCGCCTCTCCGGCCTGCCCATCGTCCCCGTCGCCGTGGCCGCGCGGAAAAAAAAACGCTGGGCTCCTGGGACGCGTTCATGATCCCCCTTCCCTTCACGCGGGTGGTCTTTGCCTACGGGGAGCCCATCCCCGTTCCCCGCGACCTGGACGGGGCCGGTGTGGAGGTCCTTCGCCGCCGGGTCGAGGAGGGCCTGAAGGAGGCCGTGAGGAGGGCCGAGGAGGCCCTGGCGGAGGAGGTCCTGTGGAGAGCATGACGGGGTTCGGCCGGGCCGAAACCGAGCGGGACGGCCTGAGGGTACGGGTGGAAGTTCGTGGGGTCAACCACAAGGGCCTGGACGTGCAGGTCTCCCTCCCGCCCTCGCTCCAGGCGCACGAACTGGCCTGCCGGCAGGCCGTGAAGGCCTCCGTGGGCCGGGGCCGGGTGGAGGTTCGGGCTTTCCTGGAAACGCTCGGGGAGGAGACCGTGGAGGTCCGGTACTCGGAGGCGGCGGCGAGGGCCCTGGGGGCCTTCTCCGCAGCGCTGACGCGGGACGGGCTCCTGGCCCGGGGGATGACCCTGGGGGACCTGCTCGCCGTGCCCGAGGCCGTGCGCGTGGCCCTCTCGCCCCGCGTGGAGGCCCTGGCCGGGGAGGTCCTCCTCGGGGCCCTCTCGGAGGCCTTGTCGCGATTCCGGGACACTCGCCGGGCGGAGGGGGAGAGGATCGAGGTTCAGTTTCGCCAGGCCCTGAAGTCCCTGGGCGCCCTGAAAACGGAGGCCGATGCGGGGGCGGCAGCACAGGTGGAGTCCGCCGCGGAGCGCCTCAACCAGAGGATCCAGCAGTTGGGTACTCAGGTGGACCCGGTGCGGATGGAGCAGGAGGTGGCCCTCTTGGCGCAGAGGGCCGACGTCCAGGAGGAACTGGTCCGCCTCGCCGCTCACCGGCAGGCGATGGAAAACCTACTCGATGCGGACGGCACGGACCTGGGCCGCCGGCTCGATCACCTCCTCCAGGAGATGCAGCGCGAGGTTTCCACCCTCCTGGCCAAGTCGGACGCCTATGCCCTTACCCAGACGGGCCTCCAGATGAGGTTGGTCGTCGAGCAGATGAGGGAGCAAGCGCAGAACGTGGCGTAGGCGGGCGATCAAGGAGAGGAGACGGTGCGGGACAGCGTGATCCTTGTACTTTCGGCTCCAACGGGGGGCGGTAAGACCACCATCGGTCGGCGCGTGGTGGCCGAGGACGGCCGCGTCCGCTTTTCCGTGTCACATACGACACGGGCCCCGCGGCCCGGCGAGAGGGATGGGCTGGACTACCATTTCGTGGACCGGCCCCGGTTCGAGTCCATGGCGGCGGCGGGGGAGTTCCTGGAGTGGGCGGAAGTCCACGGCCACCTCTACGGCACCCATTCGGACGAGGTCGTCCAGGCCGGCGCGGAGGGACTCGACCTCGTCCTGGACATTGACGTGCAGGGCGGGCTCCAGGTGAAGCGGGCGCGGCCCAAGGCCCTGACGGTCTTCATCCTTCCCCCGTCCCTCGATGTCCTTCTCGACCGGCTGGCCGGGCGGGAAGGGGAGCCGGGCTTCGACCTGGCGCGACGGCTGCGGTCCGCGGAGAAAGAACTTGAATTCAGCGGAGTTTACGAATATAATATCATAAATGCGGACCTGGACAAGGCCGTCGGGCAGGTCCGGTGCATCCTGGACGCGGCGCGGCTCCGCACTGTCGGGCCGGAGGATCACGCCGGAAATCTCAAGCGCCACATCGCCGAATGGCTGAGGGAAAGACATGTTCAAGGTTGACGAAAAGATCGGCAGCAAGTACCGCTTCGTGATCCTCTGCGCCCAGAGGACGCGCCAACTCCTGGAGGGCGCCGAACCTCGCGTGGAGACCGTCTGCAAGAAGCCGGCCCACGTGGCCATGAAGGAGGTCCAGGCGGGTCAAGTGACCTGGACTCAGAGCGAATCGCAGGCGCCTCTGCCGCCGGAAGCGGGCGAGGTGCTCCAGGTGGAAGTCGGGCCCTGAGCGGGCCCTATCCGATCAGAAAGGGGGAGCGACGATGAAGAACCTGTGGAAGGTGGCCGCGGTCGGATTCATGGCAGCGGCGACGGTCGCATGCTGTCGCAAGGCTCCACAGCAAGTGGTGGACGCGAACGCGGCCCTGAACGACACCATGAAAACCTGCGCCCCGGCGTATGCCTCCGCCCAGGTCCAGGACGCCAAGGGCGCCGTCGACCACCTGAACGACCTGGTGGCCAACCGGAAGTGCCGCGCCGCAAAGAAGGAGGCTCCCGCGGCGATGGCCAAGGTGAAGGCCGCCAACGAGGCCACGGCCGTCGAGCAGGCCCGCGCCAAGGGGGAGGCCGAGGCCTCTCTCCAGGCCGCCCGCGCCGCCGTCCGCGCCGCCGAAGAGGGCGTGATGGCCCAGGCTTCGGCCGGGAAATCGGCCAACGAGGCCCTCGTGGCCATGGTGAGCAAGCCCGAGGGCGAGTGCATCCAAGCCGAGCTCAAGGTGATCGGCCAGGAAATCACGGTGGCCCAGATGGCTCCCGCCGCGCACCAGAACGCGAAGGGCCGCCTTGCGGAGGCCGAGAAGTTCCTGGCGGAATCCGCCTGCAACTACTACAAGGTCAAGGCGGCGGCGGACGAGGCCCTCGCTCTTGCCAAGAAGGCGAAGGCCGAGGCGGAGGCCGAGGTGGCCCGCATCCAGGCCGAGCGCGAGCGCAAGGCCGCGGCCGTCGAGCAGGCCATGAAGTCCAAGCCCTGCACTTACGTGGTCCAGAAGGGGGACTCCCTCTGGCGCATCGCCGCGAAGGAGTTCATCTACAACAATCCCTTCCTGTGGCCCCTCATCTGGGATGCCAACCGGGCGCTCGTAAAGGACCACCCGGACCTCATCTACCCGGATTGGAAGTTCAACATCAACAGGACCTTCACCAGCGAAGAGGCCAAGAAGGCCGAGAAGACGGCCCGCTACCACCGGTGGGAGCCCGCCGCCCCGGCGGTGCCCGAATCCATCACGACGGCGCCCGCCGAGACGCCCGCCCCCCAGGGCAACTAGAAACTCCCGCGGGGCGGGGGGTACGTCCCCCCGCTCCGCACTCCTCCTCCCCGCCCGCCATGGTCCCCGATCCCGATCCTCCCGAATTCCCCCAGGCGGCCTCGCCCGACTCCGGCACGGCTCCGTCCTCCCACCCGTTTCCCTCGGAGTTCCTCCAGGACCTCCTGGGCGGCGATCCGAGAAACGCGGAGTTCATGGAGAAGGAGTCGGGAGTTCGGATGGCCCCGCGAGGCGACGCCCTGCTCTTGGACGGGGAACCCCGGGCGGTGGCCGAATGCCTGGCCGTTCTGGACCAGCTACAACGGCTCCACGCCGCGGGCATCCGGTTGGGCTCGGGCGACCTGAGGACGGCCTACTCCCTTCGCGCCGAGGGCTTCCGTGGAGAACTGCTGGACTTCTACCGGGAGGCGAAGGTCCAGTGCTCCCACGGGCGCGTCGTCTTCCCCAAGAGCCTTAACCAGGGCCGCTACCTCCGGGCCATCCGCGAGAAGGACGTGGTCTTCGGCATCGGCCCCGCAGGCACGGGCAAGACCTACCTGGCCGTGGCCATGGCGGTGGCCGCCCTCAAGGAGAAGCGGGTCAAGCGGATCATCCTGGCCCGCCCGGCCGTGGAGGCGGGAGAGAAGCTCGGGTTCCTTCCCGGGGACATCGCCGAAAAGGTGAATCCCTACTTGAGGCCCCTGTACGACGCCCTCTTCGATCTCATGGAGGGCGACCGCGTGTCCAAGTACATGGAGACGGGGGTACTCGAGATCGCCCCTATCGCCTTCATGCGGGGCCGGACTTTGAACGACTCCTTCGTGATCCTCGACGAGGCCCAGAACACGACCATCGACCAGATGAAGATGTTTCTCACACGGCTCGGTTTCAATTCCAAAACCGTGGTGACGGGCGACGTCACCCAGATCGACATCGATCCTTCCCGCAAGTCGGGCCTCGTGGACGCCGCCGAAGTGCTCCGCTCCATCCCCGGACTGGGCTTCGTCTCCTTCACCGAGAAGGATGTCGTGCGCCATCCGCTGGTCCAGGAGATCATCCGTGCCTACGATCGCGCCGCAGGACGGTGACGCCGCAGGCGTCCTCTGATAGAATCCCAACAGCCGTGCGGGACGCGAAGATGCCACCCACCCAGACCAACGGTTCGGAGCCGCCGCCCAGCCGGATAGAACTCCGCGCCCGCCTCCGGGAGCGCCCCGCCCAGCGCGCGGCGGACTTCTTGAGGGAAAACCCCTGGCTCTGGGCGGCCGTCTTCCTGGCCGTCGTCTTCGGGATCTACGCCCAGCGGTATCAGGTGCAGCCGCCGCCGGATCTGCCCGTCGGGGCGGTCACCACCCGAGACATCCGTGCCCCGTTCGACCTTCAGATCGTTGATGCGGTGGCCACGGGACAGAAGCGGGACGAGGCGCGGGCGAAGGTCAATCCCGTATACGATTGGGATTCGGGACGGGCGGCGGCGGGGACGGCACGCCTTAGGGAGGCCTTCGCGACGGTCCGGACGGAGGCTGGGGAGTTCCGGGAGCGGGTGCGGTCGGGGGAGGTCCCTTCCAACGCCCGCTCCGAGGAGGAGGAGAAACTCCTGGGCCGGATCTCGGAGGTGTTCGGAGGTTCCCTCTCCCGTTTCACGATCAAACAGCTCCTCGCCGAGGGCTTCAGCGAGAACCTCCAGGAAGCCGTTGCATCGGTCCTGGCGGAGGTTCAGAAGCGAAAGATCGTGCCGACGGGCGACCTCTTCCAAGGGGCCCCCGTCATCCGGATCCGCGACATACGGCGGACGGGCTTCGAGTGGGACCAGAGAGACCCGCTCGCGGCGGACGTCGTGACCCTGCAGCAGGCCCGGCGCCTCGTGGGGAGCATGGTGGAGCGGGAGCCCGGCGTTCCGCCCGCCCTCCGGGGGGCCGTGGAGGAGCTCGTGCGCTCCCAGCTCCAGCCCTCCCTCACGTACTCGAGCAATGAGACCAACCTCAGGAGGGAGCGCGCCGGGGCCCAGGTCGAGCCCCTTGTGATTTTCCTGCGGAAGGGCCAGGCGCTCCTGAAAGCGGGCGAGATGGTGGACGCGGCGGCCCTCCAGAAGATCGCGGCGTACCGGGAATCCAAGAAGGGAGTCGTGAACTTGCCGCTCCTCGGGGCGCTCCTGGCCTTCCTCCTCCTGCTCATGGCCTTCACCTTCATGTACCTGAAGACGTACCGCAAGGAGAACTGCCCGGACCTGAGCCTCTTCGTGCTGACGCTGATCATGGCGACGGTGTTCGTCGCTCTCTCCCACGTGATGGGCCTCCTGGTGAAGCTCCTGGCGGAGGGCGGGAAATCGGCCCTGCTGGACCGCCCCGCCTTTTTCCTCTTCGTGGCCCCCGTGGCCGCCGGGAGCATGCTCATGACGCTCCTGGTGAACCGCCACATCGCGGTGGTGTACACGCTCCTCTTCTCGGTCCTCTTCGGCGTCCTGGCGGACTTCAGCTTCGGAATGCTCCTCTTTGCCCTTCTATCCTCCTGCACGGGAATCTACGCGGGGGCCAAGCTCCGGCAGAGGACGGCCCAATGGAAGGGGGCGCTCCTCATCGGGGCGGTCAACGTCCCGCTCGCCCTTGGGGTCCTTCTGACGGACCCGTGGTGGGCGGACCATCCGGTCCGGGACGTGGGTCTTCCGCTGAGCCTGGCGTTCCTCTCCGGCCTCCCCCTCACGGTCATGCTCGTTTCGGCCTTGCTGCCGCCCTTCGAAAGCTTCTTTCGAATCCTGACCGACGTCCGCCTCCTCGAACTCTCGAGCCTAAACCACCCGCTCCTGAAGCAGCTGGCCTTCGAGGCCCCGGGGACCTACAACCACTCCCTCATGATGGCCGCCCTCTCCGAGGCCGCCGCGAACGCCATCGGGGCGAACGGACTGTTCTGCCGGGTGGCCTGCTACTACCACGACATCGGCAAGCTCCTCAACGTCCCCTATTTCGTGGAGAACCAAGCCCCCCCGCAGAATCCCCACGATCGCCTGGCCCCCCGGATGTCTTCCCTCATCGTGGCGGCTCACATCAAGGACGGCCTGGGCTTGGGACGCCAGCACGGCCTTCCCGAGGCGGTCCTCGACATCATCCCCCAACACCACGGGACGCGCCGGATCGGGTACTTCTTCGACAAGGCCCTGACCATGCTGGACCCCGAGAAGGACACGATCAACGAGGCCGACTTCCGGTATCCCGGCCCCAAGCCGCAGACCCGCGAGGCGGCCATCATCATGATGGCCGACGGCATCGAGGCGGGGTCGCGGGTGCTCAAGGAACCCACGCACCACCGGCTCAAGGCCCTCGTGCAGGAGATCGTGAAGCGTGTGCAGGAGGAAGGCCAACTGGAGGAGTGCGACCTCACGTTCCGGGATCTGGCCGTTCTCCAGGAGGCCTTCCTGAAGACGCTCATGGGCATCTTCAGTCGCCGGATCTCGTATCCTGGGTACAGTTTCGACAAGGAGAAAGTAGATGGAACGCCGCGAAGTCCGGCTCCACAGCCGGCTCCGAAACCCCCCGCTTCCTAAGGAGACCCTGGTCGCCTTCGTCTTGGACGCCATGAACTGCCTGGGCGCCACGGGTGAGGTGGGAGTCCGCTTTTGCTCCGAGCGGTCCATGGCCGAAGCCAACCGCAGGTACCGGGGCAAGAGGGGAGCCACGGACGTCCTCTCCTTCCCTTCGGGAGAGCCGGCGGAGGACGGCGGGACCTACCTGGGGGACATCCTCATCGCCGTCCCCGTGGCGATTCGGGCGGCCCGCGCCGCGGGCCATCCTCTCGAAACAGAACTGCGGCGCCTCCTCCTCCACGGGCTCCTCCACCTCATGGGCTACGACCACGAGACCGACGGAGGGACCATGATGCGCAAGGAGAGGCGCCTCCGTCGGCAGTGGGGGATCGCGTGACCGGAATCCTGGCCGGGATGGCCGCCGCGGGACTGGCGCTCTTCTCCTTTCTGCTGGTCCGCTCCGCCCTCAACGCGCTCTCCCTCATGGCGGTGAGTCGGCTCGCGGAGGAGGAGGGCCTGCCCCTCGTCGAGGGGGTGCGGCACTACCTTCGGCGCCGGCTGGCCTACCTCCTTACCCTCCAGTTCGGAATCCTGACGTCGGGCGTGGCCCTCACCCTTCTCGCGGCGGCGCTGCTGGCCCGACTCGGCTCCCCCCACCCTCTCCTTTGGGGCTTCGCGTGGTGCGCGGCGGGCCTTCCCGCGCTGGCCGTGGTGGCCCAGGTGATCGCCTCCCTGAGCCCCCACAAGGTCCTGCTGTACACCCTTCCGCTGGTGCGCGGCGCTCTCCTCCTCTTCGGGGTCCTGACCCTTCCGCTGGACGCCGTTCTGTCCCGGCGGATTGACGCCGCAAAGGAGCGCCTGGGCGAGGGCGAGGACGACAAGGAGGAGGAGATCTCGGCCCTCATTCAGGTGGGCCAGAGCGAGGGGATCCTCGAGAGCGACGATTCCGAACTCATCCGGGGGGTCCTCCAGTTCGGGGACACCGTCGCGAGGGAGGTCATGACGCCTCGGACGGACATGGTGTGCGCCCCATCGGACACGCCCCTGCGGCTCGCCGCCGAAATCCTGGCCAAGGCCCGCCACACACGCCTGCCGCTGTACGAGGGCCAGATCGACAACGTGGTGGGGGCGGCCTATCTCAAGGATTTCCTGGCTCCGCTCCTGGCAGGGGAGGGGGAGCGGCCGGTGTCGGCCTACGCACGTCCGGTGCCCTTCGTGCCCGAGAACAAGCCCATCTCGGACCTGCTCCGCGAGTTTCAGGCCGGGAAACTTCAGCTGGCCATCGTGGTGGACGAGTACGGGGGTGTGGACGGCCTGGTGACCACCGAGGACCTCATCGAGGAGATCGTCGGGGAGATTCAGGAATCGGCGGAATCGGAGGAGGAGCCCTTTCACGAGGCGGCCCCCGGGACCTTCGTCGCCCTCGGGCGCGCTTCCGTCTACGATCTGGCTACCCGGCTCGACGCGGACCTCCCGGAGGGGGACTACGACTCGGTTGCGGGATGGATCAGCACGCGCCTCGGCGCCATCCCCCACACCGGTCAGCGGCTTGCCTTCGACGGGCTCGACGTGGAGATCCTCTCCGCCGACCGGCGCCGGATCCACAAGGTGAAGGTGTCTCGGGCGCCCTCATTGGCGGGTGAAGACGGTGCGCAGGGCTCGGGTTGAGGCCGAAAAAGCGCGCCTCGGGAGGCTGTTTTGCGCGTGATCGTTGAGGTGTCCTTCGTCCCCCTTGGCGTAGGCCTGTCGCTCTCCCCTTACGTGGCCGAGTGCCTCAAGATCATCGAGGGGAGCGGGCTCAAGCACGAGTTGCACAGCATGGGGACCAACCTGGAGGGCGATTGGGAGGAGGTCATGGCGGTGGTCAAGGCCTGCCAGGACCGCCTCTTCGAAATGGGGGCCCCCCGGGTGACCACGTCCATCAAGGTCAGCGCGCGCGTGGATCGAGAGCCCTCCATGGAGGAAAAGGTGGCCCACGTGCGCCGCCTTCGGGAGGGCGGGGCGCCCGGCGATCGGTGAGACCCCAGCGCCGGTCCAGGCAGGGAGGGTGAAGAGCGGCCCGGAGGAGCCCGAGCCGCCTTGGGGCACCTTGAAAAACAACAACCTGTCGCATAGGAGTTCGCCGTGATTCGAAAGACGCCGCTGGCCGTGGTCCTATTGCTCGGGTCCCTCCACGCGATGGCCGCCGCTGGCCCACGCGCCTTCACGTACTCGATCGTGGCCAGGGACCCCGTCACCGGGGAAATGGGCGTGGCCGTGCAGTCCCACTGGTTTTCGGTGGGATCGGTGGTCCCGTGGGCGGAGGCGGGCGTGGGCGCCGTGGCCACCCAGTCCTTCGTGGAGCCCTCCTACGGACCCTTGGGCCTCGCCCTGCTGAGGGCGGGCAAGGCGGCGCCCGAAGCGCTCAAGGCCTTGCTGGCTGGAGACTCGGGGGCGGCCGTTCGGCAGGTGGCCATGGTGGACGCACGGGGTGGGGTGGCCGCCCACACGGGCGCAAATTGCATCCCCGCGGCAGGACATTCTCTGGGGCCCCAGTATTCCGTCCAGGCCAACCTCATGGAGAGCCCCCTTGTGTGGCCCACCATGGCCAAGGCCTTCGAAGGGTCCAGGGGAGACCTCGCCGAGAGAATGCTCGCGGCCCTCGAGGCGGCCCAGGGGGCGGGGGGAGACATCCGCGGCATGCAATCGGCGGCCATCCTCGTGGTCAGGGGAACGTCCACGGGACGGCCCTGGGCCGACACGGTCTTCAACCTGCGCGTCGAAGACTCGCCCGAGCCCCTTGCGGAACTTAGGCGGCTCCTGAGGCTCCAGCGGGCCTACAATCACGCCTCGGCGGGGGACGAGCACGCCGCCGCAGGAAAGATGGACCAGGCACTCCGGGAGTACGGGGAGGCGGCGCGCCTGGCCCCGGAGGTGCTGGAACTCCCGTATTGGGAGGCCGTGGCGCTCGCCTCGAACGGCCGGCTGGAGGAGGCCCTGCCCATCTTTCGGGACGTCTTCGCAAAGGAACCCCAGTGGGCGGACCTCACCCCGCGGCTTCCCGCCGCGGGCCTCCTGCCAAAGGACCCCGAACTCCTGCGGAAGATCCTGTCCCAGGTGGAGCCCTGAGGAGCGGAAACCGGGAAGCCGCTAATCGGGGAACCAGAGGAAAATCCGGGGCTCCCCTTGCAAATGCGTCTCGAAGGGCGGTGCGGGCCGCGGGGCCGAGCCCGGCCCTTGACACCCGAAGAGTGAAGGCATAAACTGCGTATCTGAGCAGTTGCTCAGATTTAGAGGAGGCCATCATGGTGTCGGTTTCCCAGAAAAAGGAGGCGGTGCGGACCAGGCACCAGGCCTACAGCGACAGGACCTACAACGCCATGGCGGAAACCTTCCGGGCCTTGGCCGACCCCACCCGCACGCGCATCGTACACATCCTCTCCTCGGGTGAGCTTTCGGTCAACGAGATCGCCGAGCACCTCTCGGTGAGCCCCTCGGCCGTCTCCCACCAACTCCGGATGCTCCGGCAGTTGGGGCTCGTCCGCTTCCGGAGGGACGCGCAGCAGGCCATCTACGCCCTGGACGACCCGCACGTGGCGATCCTCTTTCAAGAGGCCTTCGAGCACGTCAACGACTTCGTGCAGGAAGGGCGGAAGAGGCGGGAATGGCTCTGAAGGCGGCTCCCAGAGCAGGCGACGGCCGGCCCGATGCGGACCAGCGGCCGGTTTCGCCCACACTCTTTCTGGTGGGAAGCCCGAACGTGGGCAAAAGCGTCCTGTTCGGCGCCCTGACGGGCTCCTACGCGGTGGTCTCCAACTATCCCGGCACGACGGTGGAGGTCTCCAGAGGCGCCATGGAGCTGGAGGGCCGGCGGTTCGAGGTAGTGGACACCCCCGGCATGTACTCCCTGCGGCCCATCACCGAGGAGGAGCGCGTGGCTCGCGACATCCTCCTCCAGTCCGACGGGGTCATCGTTCACGTCCTGGACGCCAAGAACCTTCCCCGGATGCTTCCCTTGACGCTGGAACTCGCCTTGCTCGGCAGGCCGCTCGTGCTGGTCCTCAACCTCATGGACGAGGCCAGGCAGAGGGGGATCCGTGTGGATTCCACACGGCTCTCGGAAGCCCTCGGCATCCCTGTGGTGGAAATGGTGGCCACCCGGGGCGAAGGCCTGGATGCCCTTCGGCACGTCCTTTCGCATCCGCCCGACCCCCCTGCCGCCCCGGAGGTCGCCTTCCCCAAGCGCGTGGAGGCGGTCCTGGCGATGCTCGAGCCTTACTCCGGCCGCTTCTGGGCCCTCCGCCACCTGGAGGGGGATCCAGCGGCGGCGGAGGCGGCGCCCGTCCCGCCCGCATTGGTCGAAGAGGCGCTCCGCCGCCTGGAGGGACACACCTCGCGCAGGTCCCTGGCGGCGCAGGTCGCCGGGGGTTTTTCGGTGGCCGCGAGAACGATCCTGGAGGGATCGTACCGAAAGGAAGGCCCCGGAAATTCTGTCCTTCAGGACCGGCTGGACGGACTCCTCCTGAATCCCTGGACGGGGTTTCCCCTCCTTTGCCTCGTGCTGTACCTGGGGCTTTACCAGTTCGTGGGCGTCTTCGGGGGAGGAACCCTCGTGGGCTTCCTCGAGGGAACGGTCTTCGGCGAGTGGATCAACCCCCTCCTGGAAAGGGTCTTCGCGGTACTCGTGCCCGCGGACTGGCTCCGTTCCCTCTTCGTGGGCGAATTCGGGCTCTTCACCCTGGGACTCCGGTACGCGGCGGCCATCATCCTCCCGGTGGTGGGGACCTTCTTCCTGGCCTTCTCGGTCCTGGAGGACACGGGCTACCTCCCACGGCTGGCGATGATGCTGGACCGGGTCTTCAAGGGGATCGGCCTGAACGGACGGGCGGTCATTCCGCTGGTCCTCGGCTTCGGGTGCGACACCATGGCCACCATGGTGACGCGGATCCTGGAGACCCGCCGCGAGCGGGTTATCGCGACCTTCCTTCTGGCCCTCTCCATCCCCTGTTCAGCGCAGATCGGGGTTCTCCTCGGCCTCCTGTCCGCCCACCCTCGGGCACTGTTCCTGTGGGCGGTCATCGTCCTCTCCGTGTTTCTCGCCGCGGGAACCCTCATGGCGCGCCTCCTGCCGGGGGAGCGGCCGTCCTTCTTCATGGAACTTCCCCCCCTTCGTTGGCCCTCCCTCAAGAACGTGTGGACAAAGACCGCGAGCCGGATGGGTTGGTACTTCCTGGAGATCGTCCCCCTCTTCCTGGTGGCCTCGATCCTCATCTGGCTGGGGACGGTGACGGGGTTCTTCCCCCTCCTCGTCGGGGCGCTGGAGCCGGTCGTCGGGTTCATCGGACTGCCCCCCCAAACGGCCACCGCGTTCCTCTTCGGGTTTTTCCGCAGGGACTACGGTGCGGCGGGCCTCTACGACCTTCAGTCCGCGGGCGCGTTGACGGGGGCGCAACTCCTCGTCGCGACGGTGGTCCTCACCCTCTTCCTCCCCTGCATTGCCCAGTTCCTCGTGATGCGGAAGGAGCGGGGATGGCCCGCCACCCTGGCCATGTCCGGCACCATCCTCGTGGTGGCCTTTTCCGTGGGATGGCTTCTCAAGACCGGCCTGGACTTGTGGGGGGGGGTCCTCTGATGCGGTGCGCCCTGTGCGGTCGGGACTTCGATCCGGACAAGGGACAGGAGGCCTGCCGGGCGTGCGCCCTCGTCTCCGCCGGGTGCGGCAAGGCGCGGTGTCCTCACTGCGGATACGAAAACCAGCGTCCCCTCCGGGACGCCTGGAGCGCTCTCAAGGAGCGGTGGAGGGGCTTGGTCCATGGTTCATCAGACCGACATTAGCGAAGCGGAACAGGAAGTCCTGGAGCAGTTGTGGCAACACCAGGAGGAAGGGGCCGCCCTCGGGTCTTCGGCCGGCTCCCAGGTGAGAGACCTCGGTTTCGTCGAGCGCGGGTGGGTGGATTCGGATGGGGAGACCCTCACGACGGTTGGGCTGGACCTCGCCCGAAGGGCCATCCGGAGGCACCGACTGGCGGAGCGCCTCCTGGCGGACCTCATGGGGGAGAGGCAGGAAAACGCCGAGGAGGATGCCTGCCGCCTGGAGCACTCTCTGGTGGAGGGACTCGCCGAGAAGGTCTGCACCTTTCTGGGCCATCCGCGCGTGTGTCCCCACGGAAACCCCATCCCTGAGGGCCCCTGCTGCCGGGCCGCGCGGTCCAGCGTGGATCCGGTCGTGGCGCCCCTGCACGCTCTAAAGGCCGGCGAGACGGGGGTCATCGCCTACCTGGCCACCCCGCACGGGGAGGACCTCCAGAAGTTCCTTTCCATGGGCATCCACCCGGGGGACGACATCCAACTCGTCCGGAAGACCCCCTCCGTCGTCTTCCGGAGCGGCGAGTCCCAGTTCGCCGTGGATAGGGACCTCGCCTCCCAGGTGTACGTCCGTCGCAGATAGTCTCTGTCCCCTCTGGAGGAGGATCAGGCGGCGGCTTCAAGCACCCGTTCGAGAACCGAGGCCACGTGGTCGGCGAAGGGCTCTAGGCCCTGGCGTCTCGTGAGCCCCATGAGTTCGTGGGGGGAGATGGCCCCCAGGAGAACTCCGTCTTCATCCCTGCGGACGATCGCGTTGCAGGGCAGGAGCAGACCGATGTTCGGCTCAGCGGTGAGGGCTTGGTGGGCCACCGGAGCATTGCAGGCCCCGAGGATCATGTACTCGGGGAAATCGACGCCCAGCTTCTGCTTCATCGTGGCTCTTACGTCGATTTCCCAAAGGACGCCGAAACCGTTCGCTTGAAGGGCCCCTCTCAGAGATTCCAGGGCCTCCTCGAAGGTCTTGGAGGAGCGAACGTACATTCCGTAGGTCTCTTTCGTGGCCATGCGGTCCTCCTGCGGGCGCTGCCTCGCCGCCCAAGGCCAGGGAGATGAAGCGGGCGGGCGGGGGGGTAACCGGGCGAGTTCGAGGGGCGGGCGGGATGGGGTCAGTTCCTCTCGTGGAGGACCACTCCCAGGGACTTTCCCATCACCTTGAAGGTGCTCTGGACTTTGCCTCTCACCTGCTTTTTCTGACCCTCGGCCGGAAGGGCGCCTCGGGTCACGACCGTGATTTCGCCAGAGGCGTCCCGGATCACGTAAAACCCCTGCTCCATGAAGGGCAGCTTGGTGGCCGAAAGCACTTCTCCCCTTACGGTCACCGTTTGGTTCTCATAGCGCCCGGGCTCTCGGACGATATCGCCGATTCGGGTGGGAAGGAGAGCGCAGGCCGTGGCCAGGAGCCACGCCGCAGAGAGAAGAGCGGCGGCCGAGAGGAGCATCGCTTTCCGCATCGTTGCCTCCACCGTGGCATTGTAGTCCCAGTCCGGAATCGGAACAAAAAGGGGGGATGCAAGGGCCGGGAGGCCCAGGGCCGATGCGGAGGCATGGGATTCCGTGACACGGAGGACCAAAGGCGATAAGATGGAAACCGGATCATCCCGCTGGACGGGATCCACGAGGCCCCGCGGCGCGGGGGGGCGCTGGAGTCGCTCTCCGTGCCGCACGGAGGTCTGGAGGTGGCCATGCATCGGTTCAGGTTGAACTGCCTCGCGCTGGCGTTCGTCTCGGTTCTTGGGATCCCCTGCTGTTGGGCGGCCGAACCCGCCCAGGGCGCCGGGACGCGCCCCTCGCTCGCGCCCGTGGTCGGCCAGGCGCAGAAATTCGCCGTCTCTCCTCCCCTGAGGAACCTCACCCCACCGCCTCCCCGGTCCTTCACCCCCGAGGCCGAATCCAGGCCGGGCCCTGAGAACCCGCCGCTGCCCAAACAGAAGAACCTGGGCGCCTCCCACGTGCCGGCGGCGCCCGACGCCGCGGTTCAATCCTGGCCGGGGCTCGGATCCATGCCGGCGCCGTCCACCCAGTGGGAGGGGATCAGCAACCTCAACGGGGTCTATCCGCCCGACACCGAAGGCGACGTGGGACCGAACCACTACATCCAGTGGGTGAACCTGTCCCTCCAGATCTGGGACAAGAACGGGACCTCCCTCTTCGGTCCGGTGGACGGGAACACGATCTGGGCGTCCCTGGGCGGCGCCTGCGCCACAAACAACGACGGGGACCCCATCGTCCTTTACGACGCCTTGGCGGACCGCTGGCTCATCAGCCAGTTCGTGGTTCCGGGGCCCTACTATCAGGCCATCGCCGTGTCGGCCACGAGCGATCCCCTCGGTTCCTGGTACCTCTACTGCTTCCAGCTCAGCACCGACAAGATGAACGACTACCCGAAGTTCGGGGTGTGGCCAGACGGCTACTACATGACCATCAACCAGTTCATTAATGGAAGTTCCTGGGGCGGCGCCGGGGTGGTGGTCTTCGACCGGGAGAAGATGCTCGCCGGGGACCCATCGGCCACCTTCCAATACTTCGACGTCGGGGCGGTCAACCTCAACTACGGCGGTATGCTCCCGTCCCACATGGAATCCAAATGGAACGCCCCCCTGGCGGGAACGCCGAACTACCTCATGGAGGTGGACGACGGGACCTGGATCCCAGGCTACGCCAACGACGCCCTGCGGATCTGGGAGTGCAGCGTGGATTGGGACACGCCCGCCAACTCCACCCTGGGCCTGGCCTCCTTCGAACCGAACCAGATCCTCGACGTGACCCCTTTCGCGGTCCTGTGCCCCTCCACCCGCGACTGCATCCCCCAGCCGGGGACCTCCGTGGGATTGGACGAAATCGGCGACCGCCTCATGTACCGGCTCAACTACCGGAACAGGGGCTCCTACGAGTCAGCGGTCGTGAACATGACCGTGGACGCGGAGAGCGGCCGGGCCGGCGTGCGCTGGTTCGAACTGCGGCGCTTCGGGGGCGCGTGGAGCGTCCACCAGGAGGGGACCTTCGCCCCCGCCGACACGGAACACCGCTGGATGGGCAGCGCCGCCATGGACCACATGGGCAACCTGGCCGTGGGCTACAGCGTCTCCTCGGGGTCCGTGTATCCCTCCATCCGCTATGCGGGTCGGCTCTCGGGCGATCCGGCCGGGGAGCTGACCCAGGGAGAGACGTCCCTCATGGTCGGTGGGCCGGGGGTTCAGACGGGCGGGGCCTACCGGTGGGGGGATTACAGCACCCTGAGCATCGACCCCACGGACGACTGCACCTTCTGGTACACCCAGGAGTACATCGGGGCGACCACGGCCTCCGCGCCATGGCTCACGCGCGTCGGCGCCTTCAAGTTTCCCAACTGCACGACGGGCCCGGAGGGGACGCTTCAGGGCACCGTCACGAGTTCCGCCTCGGGACTTCCGGTCCCCGGCGCCACGGTCACGGCGACTTCCGCCAGCACGACCGTCCAGGTGAGGACCAACTCCAACGGCGCCTACAGCATGACCCTTCCCGTGGGAACGTACACCGTGACGGTCGCCGGATGGGGGTTCGTAACCCAGACAGCCAACGGCGTCGTCGTGACCGAGTCGGCGGTGACGGTCCGGGACTTCGCCCTGTCCGCGGCCCAGCTCTACCAGGTCTTTGGATGGGTGAGGGACGCCACCACCACCTGGCCCCTTTACGCCTCCCTCTCCTTCAGCGGCTATCCCTACGGGGCCGTTTGGACGGACCCGGTGACGGGGGCGTACAGCCTCCAGCTTCCCGCCGGGGCGAGCTACGACGTCACCGTGTCGGCGTGGGTCACCGGCTACCAGAGCTACATGGTAAACACGGGCACCGTCACGGGCGACATGGGCCTGAGCTTCGGCCTGACGCCCAACGGGACCACCTGCAACGCCCCCGGGTACAGCCTGAGCAACGGGACGGTCTTCTTCCCCGAGGGCTTCGAGAGTGCCACGCCGCCGGGGCTTCCCTCCGGGTGGGCGCAAGCGGACGTGAACGGATCCTCGGGGAATTGGGCGACCTCCGCCTCCACCGTCCATCCCTCGGGGGTTGCCCCCCACGGCGGCTCCCGGCTGGCCTACTTCAATTCCTACACAGCCACGTCAGGCAACGACACGCGCCTCTACCGGACCAGCGGCGTCAACCTGACCGGAGCCCCGGCGGCGGCGGTCATCTTTTGGATGTACCACGACACCGGGTATTCGGGGTACCTGGACCGGATCCAGGTCCAGGCCTCCACCGACGGCGGTTCCACGTGGCAGAGCGTGGGGTCCGCCGTCCCCCGCTACGACGGGTCCACGGGCTGGAAACAGCACGTGGTGGTCTTGTCGGGAATCACGGGCGGCCTAACGGACGTGCGGATCGGGCTCCTCGGGGTCAGCCAGTACGGCAACGACGTCCACATCGACGACCTCCAGGTGACCTCCGGGTGCGGCGCGCCCTCTGCGGGCGGGCTCGTGGTGGGCCACGTCTACGACGCCAACACGGGCACGGCACTGACGGGCGCCACCGTGCAGAACTTGGACCGCGGCGCGAGCGCCACCGCCGCCTCCACCTCCGACCCCTCGGTGGACGACGCCTTCTACTGCCTTTATTCGGATGGGAACGACGCCATTCAGGCCTCCTTCGGCTCCTCCTACACGGCCGTTTCAAGCAATCCCTCGGTGGGGACCGGTGCCACCGTGGAGCAGAACTTCAACCTTCCGGCGGGCCAGCTCTCCGCCTCTCCCTCGCCCATCGACGTGTCCCTTTCTCCGGGCGGGAGCACGACCCGGACCCTCACCCTCTCCAATTCCGGCTCGCGGACCGTGAACTTCTCCATCCTCGAGTCGGAACAAGCGCCTACCTCACCGGCCTCGCCCGTGCGGCCGCCCTACAAACTCAAGCAAACCTCCTACTGGGATCCCTCCGAAACGGCCCCCCGGGACCGCCTCGGCGATCTGCCCAACGCCTGGACCTCCGGAACGCCCATCCCCACGGGAGCGCGGTACCGCTCCGCCGGCACGACTCCGGACGGGCGGTACCTCTACGTCTTCGGAGGGGCGAATGCGTCCGACGCGGTCCTCGGCGAAAGCTGGAGGTACGACTCCTACACGGATTCCTGGCACCAGCTCGCCGACATGCCCGTATCGCTCATGAACATGGAAGCCACGGCCATTGGGACCAAGATCTACCTTGTGGGCGGCTACACGGGAAGCGCCCACACCAACCACTTCCTGATCTACGACATCCCCAGTGATTCCTGGACGGCCAGCACCTGGCCCAACGCGCGAACGCCCATGACCGCGGCGGTGGGAGGACTGCTCTACGCCTTCGGCGGCAACCCCGGGCCGAGCGCGGAAACCTGGAAATACGATCCGGGGACCACTTCTTGGACGGGGCCCCTGGCGGCCCTGCCCACGGCGACCACGTACGGCTCCGCGGTGACGGTCCAGAGCCACATCTTCGTCGTCGGAGGCTCCGACGGCTCCGGGACCGTGAATGACGTCCAGCGCTACGACCCCGCCTCCAACGCCTGGGACGCCTCCGGTCCCGCCCTGCCCCAGGGCCGCATGAGCCCCCAGGCCGCCTGGTACGGAAACGGGCTCTACGTGTCCAGCGGAGGCGGCGAAGGAGGTAGCATTTGGGATCCCTTCTCCGACACAATCACGCTCGACACGTCGGCCTGGCCGGCGGGGTCGTGGGCCTCCCAAGGGGAGGTCGTGCCCACACCCGTAGTGGGGGCGGCGTGCGATTGCGTGAACAACGGCCTCGTGACGGCGGGCGGATCGGGCACAACGGCCACGGTCGATTCCTTGCAGCGCCTGGACGACGGCGTCGCCTGCAGCGAATCACCGGACGTTCCCTGGCTGAGCGAGTCCCCCACTTCGGGGACAGTCGCCGCCTCTGGCTCCAGTCCCGTCACGGTCAGCCTCGACGCGTCGGCCCTCGGCAACGGCACCTACACTGGGTGGCTTCTGATTTCGGGGGACACCCCCTATCCCGCCATTACGGTCCCGGTGAACCTGACCGTGGGATACGGCGCCGTGGTCGCCACGGCGGGAGCCTCCCCCACAAACGGGAGCGCCCCGCTCGCGGTGTCCTTCACCGGATCGGCCTCCGGAGGCGACGGCGGCCCGTACACCTACGACTGGAACTTCGGCGACGGGACCGCTCATTCCAACCTCCAGAGCCCCAGCCACACCTACACCACGTCGGGCACGTTTCCCGTGACCCTGACGGTCACGGACGGCCATTCGAATTCCGGCGTGGACAGCCACCTCTCGATCACGGTGACGAGCCCGCCGCCCACCCTGACGGGCGTGAGCCCCGCCAAGGGGTCCACCCTCGGAGGTACGGCGGTGACCCTCACGGGCACGAACTTCGCGGCCGGCGCCACGGTGACCTTCGGGGGAACCGCCGCCACGGGGGTCACCCTCGTGAACTCCACGACGATCACCTGCACCGCCCCGGCCCACGCGGTAGGGGCCGTGGACGTCACCCTCACCGTCCCCGGAAAACCGGCGGTCACCCTGGCCGGAGCCTTCACGTACGTCACGCCGGCATCCATCTCGTCCGTCTCGAAGAAGGCTCCCCCCTTCAAGCTGATCATCCTCGGGTCGAACTTCCACAATCCCTGCACGGTTAAGGTGAACGGAGTGACCCGCGGGACGGTGGCGTGGAAGAGCGCCACGAAGATCGTGGCCAAGGGGACCGACCTCAAGACCGCATGCCCCAAGGGAACGACGGTCCAGATCACGGTGAACAACACGGACGACGGCGTGGATTCGGCGCCCTACAACTACACTCGCTAGGATTTGGCTTTTCAAACCGAAGAGGGGCGGGCCTTCGGGCTCGCCCCTCGCCTTTGGCCCGTTTGTGGATGTGGGGTGCCTGGATGGAGTCGCGATCATGCGGTTGGCTGGGCATAGAAGAGACGTGAGGGGAGGGCTCAGCCCCACCGCCTCATGCGCGTTCAATTTTGCCGCTCTGTGTAGGAAGGGGCCAAACACGGGAGGGGGGCTTGGGCCCCGCCCGTTTGCTTTCCACTCTTCGTTCTGCAAGGCGTTTGGACCCCATTGCGAGAGAAGCAGGGTATCCCCCGCAGAGGGAATGGAAGGCACGGTGAGAGGCCCTGGAAGGCAGAAGATCTCTCTGTGTGCTCTGTGGTTGAAGCCTGTGGTGGATTCGGGAGCGCAAGCCCGTTCCGGCATCTAGCAAAGAGCCTCTTTGTTGCGACCTGGTCTTCAAGCATAGGGTTTCCGCTTCTTTCTGTCTTTGCACTTCAATCAAACGAGTCGCTTACGGATGAGGACCGGGAACGCAGTATGCAGTCATGAAAACCGAAACCAGTTCCTGCCCGGCAGAGAAATCGGTGTGAAAGTTCGCTCATGTCAAAGAACAGAGCGGCCAACCCGTTGACTTTAGGAAACCAAGAACGGATACTGGGTTCGCAACGGGATCCTCGTCACCGGTCCGGAGGATGAAGACAGGAGGGACGCGCCATGTGTCGTAGCGGGAGGATGTTTTGTGTGGCCATCTTGTTGTTGGGCGTAGGGATGCTGGCCTGGGCGGGAACGGGTGCCCTTCCCCAGGTCTCCAGCGGGAAGACGATCGTGAAACTGGCTCCGGCAGCCCCTGTGGCGCCGCCGGTGAACCTGGCCCAGGAGAACGTGGGCGACGTCCCCGAAGAGCCGCCGGCCCCCCCGGTCCAATTCGCCCCCCACGCCGTCCTGTGGGACCAGCCCGTGTCGTCCGTGAATACGGGCGCCTACGTGGACCAGGACTTTCCCGATTATCCGACCTACAGCTCCTACCTGGCCGATGATTTCACCAACGCCGGGCCCTGGAGCATTACCTCCATCTTCGTCTCGGGAGGCGGCTGGAACGGCTTCTCCTCCCTCGCCAACGCTACGGCCCTGAATTGGGCCATTTACGCCGATGGCGGAGGCATTCCCGACGGCGATCCCTCGGGGGGGGGCAACGCGCCGGTCTGGTCCCTTAGCCTCCTCCCATCCGATCCCCAGGTTACCCTCACCGTCAATCCCACGTTCGGATTCTTGAGCGACACCCTGGTCACGCTCTCTGCTCCCGTGGCCCTCCCGCCGGGCACGTACTGGTTCGTCTTCTATCCCACGATGGCCTTATCGGGCGGTGGCCAGTACGGTCGCCAAGCCTCGGACACGGCCAACGGCGCCACGGCCCAGTTCATCAACCCCGGGGGCGGCTTCGGCCTCGGCACGGCCTGGCAGAACTGGACGGTCCTGGGAGCGGCCCAGACGGATTTGGCCTTCCGCATCGAGGGCGACCTGGGCTCCTGCACGGTCCTCTACGACAACGGGCCCCTGGTGACACACGTTGCGGGGTGCTCCGGGCAGGACGCCAGCCGTCTTCAGACGGGGCTGGGCATGAACACCCTGGGCTTCGGCCACCAATTCCTGACAGGGAACCGAATGGCCGACGATTTCACGGTTACCGACGCGGGCGGCTGGCAGGTAGACCAGATCGACTTCTTCGCCTACCAGACAGGGGCGCCCACCACCTCGCCGATCACGGGGGTCTACTACCAGATCTGGGACGGCCCGCCCAACGCCGGAGGGACGGTGGTCTTCGGCGACCTCACGACGAATCGCCTCACGGCCACGGAGTTCACCAACATCCAGCGCGACAGCGAAACGAGCTCCTGCGCCAACAACCGGTACATCTTCCGGAACACATGCTCGGCGGGCGTCAGCCTCCCTGCCGGCACGTATTGGATCGATTGGATGACGGACGGGTCCCTCTCCTCCGGTCCCTGGGCGCCGCCCATCACCATCCTGGGCCAGACTACGACAGGAAACGCCCTGCAGTACACGACAAGTTCAGGTGCCTGGGCCCCGGCGCTCGATTCGGGCACGCTGACCCAGCAGGGCATGCCCTTCGTCCTCTACACCTGCGCGGCGGGATGCCCGACCATCACCATCGACCCGGCCCCGCCGCTTCCGGCCATGCAGAGGGCCGTGCCCTGGTCCGTGACCTTCACGGCCTCGGGCGGGACGGCGCCCTACACTTACACGCTGACTGGGACGATCCCTCCGGGGTTGGTGTGGGACCCTGCCACGGCCACCCTGTCGGGAACGCCCACCTGGGCCGGGACCTACGACTTCACGATCGACGTGATGGACGACAACGAATGCCCGGGGACCCAGGCCTACACGGCGGAATCGGCTCCCACCTACACCCTCAATTTCTACGACAACCTCGGGCGGGCGCAACTCTGCATCGACTCGGTCACGGGCCACTATCACTGGGCCACGTACATTCCCGGCGCCATGGATTTCTTCGGCCAGGGAGTGGTGGCCAACGGCGGCACGGCCTTCTGGACCACCGAGGCGGATGCCATCGACATTTACGCCGTCCACGACATCCGCCGCCACAGGGCTCGGGCGTACCTGACGGACCCGGGATGCACCTACTCTTCCATCGTGGACTCGAACACCGTGGGCAACCCGGCCTGCCCCTAGGGGGGCCGGCGCGGATCAGGATGGATGCGGGCGGGGCTTCGGCCCCGCCCGTTTTCCGTTGTGGGGAATAGCCGCCGGGAATGGAAGGTTCAAGGGGCAAGCGCGGTGAAAAGACCCTTGCATCGAGAGGTGGTAGTGAGCTTGAAACGAATGCGCTTCAAGGGATGGGCGTGGGCGGCGGCGCTGGGAATCTGTCTGAGCGCCGCGAGTTCGGAGCGCCCCCCGGTTCGGCTCAACGCAGGCGATCTCCACCCCCTCCCTGCAGACGGCGCGAGGGGAGAGTCGGCGGACCTGCCCGAGGGGCCCAGGGTCCTCGTTGTACAGGCGCCGGGTCCTATCACGCCCCGATGGCGGCGGGGACTGGATCGGGCCGGGCTCCAGGTCCTTTCCTACCTGCCTCAGAACGCCTACCTCGTGTACGGGGACGGGCCGAGGGCCTCGAAGCGGCTCCGGAGATTGGGTTCGCCGGGGGCGGCCTTGGCGGTCCTGCCCCCCGCGTACAAGATCCAGCCCAGGGCGATCTTGTCCGCCGAGGTCCAGCAGGGGAGCAAGGCCCCCGCCGGAGAGGCTCTCCACGCGATTCAAATGGCTCTGGATCCACGGGCCAACGCGGAGACCCTCGCCCTTCTCGGGGCCCTCGGCGCGGGCGACCCGGTTCAGGACTACGGCCTTCTCGGCTATCGGAACGTGGTTCTCCTCCTCCCCTCGGAGGCCGTCGAGGCCGTGGCGGGCCGCCCGGACGTGGTCTCCGTTGATCTCTACGCCGTGCCGGAGCCTCACGACGAGCGCCAAGCCCAAATCCTGGCGGGCCATGTCGTGGACGGCTCCCCGTCCGGTCCAGGGTACCTGGACTGGCTTCTCGCGCGGGGTTTCTCCCAGGCCTCCTTCGTCGCATCGGGCTTTGTGGTGGACGTCTCGGACAGCGGGGTGGACAACGGCACCCTCCTCCCCAATCACTTCGGCCTCTACGAAGAGGGCATCCGGCCCGGCGCCAGCCGGGTGGCCTACGCGCGGCTCGTGGGGACCCCCCACGGCGGGAGTACGCTCGCGGGCTGCGACGGCCACGGGACCCTCAACGCCCATGTCGCGGCGGGCTATTCGACGGATGGGGCTTACCCCCACGCGGACCCGGAGGGATACCGCTACGGCCTGGGGATCTGCCCCTTCGTCCGGATCGGCTCGTCCGTCATCTTCGACCCGACGGCCTTCACCCACCCGAACTACGCCGAGCTTCTCTCCAGGGCCTACGCGGACGGGGCGAGGATCAGCAGCAACAGCTGGGGCTCCCCCGCGGAGGGCGCCTACACCATAGACGCCCAGGCCTACGACGCCCTGGTGCGGGACGCCCAGCCCGACGGATCGCCCCTGCCCGCCGCCGGGAACCAGGAGATGGTGGTGGTCTTCTCGGCCGGCAACCTGGGTCCCGCGTCCAACACCGTGGGCGCTCCCGGGACGGCCAAGAACGTGATCACCGTGGGGGCCTCGGAAAACGTGAGGGCCTTCGGCGGGAACGACCAGTGCGGCGTGGGGGACGGGGCGGCGGATAACGCCGGGGACGTGGCGCCCTTCTCCAGCCGGGGCCCCTGCGACGACGGGAGGTCCAAGCCGGATGTGGTGGCGCCCGGCACCCACGTCACGGGGGGAGTGGTCCAGGCCGCGTCTCCCCCCGCTCTCGGTCAGGCGGACCCCTGTTTCAACGCCGCGGGCGTCTGCGCAGGTCCTTTCTTCGAGAACTTCTGGCCCCTGGGCCAGCAGTGGACCACCGCCTCCTCGGGCACCAGCCACGCGGCGCCCGCGGTGGCCGGCGCGGCGGCCCTCCTCCGCCAGCGGTTTCTCGACGGGGGGATGGCCCCTCCGAGCCCCGCCATGACCAAAGCCTTCCTCGTCAATGCCGGCCGGCGGCTCTTGGGGGCGGGTTCGGGCGCGGGCGTCCCGTCCGATTCCCAGGGATGGGGCATGCCGGACCTTGGGAAGGCCTTCGACGGCGCCCCGCGCTTTCTGAGGGACCAGGTCCCCGAGGACATCTTCACCGCACCCGGCCAGGAGAGGGTCTTCGTGGTACGGCCCTCGGACCCCGGTCAGGCCCTCCGAATCACCCTCGCTTGGACCGACGCCCCTGGCAGCACCGTCGGCCCGGCCTACGCCAACGACCTGGACCTCCAGGTGACAGCGGGGGGACGGCTGTACCTCGGAAACGTGTTCTCCGGGGAGGTTTCCCAGACCGGCGGATCGCCGGATGGGCGCAACAACGTGGAGGGGGTCGTCTTGCCCGCCGGGACGGGTGGGCCGGTGGCGGTCCGAGTCCGGGCCGCCCACCTTCCCGCCGACGGCGTCCCGAATTTCGGTGGCGCCACCGACCAGGACTTCGCCCTGGTGGTAGCCAACGGTGTGCCGGAGTCGGCCCCCGTGTTCCTCGCCGAGTCCGCCTCCCTCGAAGACGAGTCCTGCAAGCCCGGGAACGGGAGCCTCGACCCCGGCGAGGGCGCGACGATACGTTTTGCCCTTCGGAACGTCGGGAACCAGGCCGCCGGCGATGTCTCGGCCGAGCTTCTGGCCGGACAGGGCGTCCTCGATCCGGGCGCCTCCCAATCCCTTGGACCCTTGCCGCCCGGCGGGCCGTCGGCCTCGGCGCCCTTCAGCCTCCAGGTGGATCCGGATCTCGCCTGCGGGGAGACCGTAACGGCGGTTCTCGCCCTCTCCGACGGGTCCTCCCCCTTGGGGGAGGTCTCTTTCGATCTGCCCACGGGGGACGGGAGCGCGGTATGCTGCGTGCCCCTCACCTGTTCGGCCTCGGCCGTGCCGCATTCGGGGCAGGCGCCCCTGACCGTGGCCTTCGATGGCGCCGCCTTCGGCGGAACGGGCGGGGCGATCTCCTGGCTGTGGGATTTTGGAGACGGCTCGCCGCCCTCCGCGGAGCAGGACCCCGTCCACGTGTACGCGATCCAGGGGCAGTTCACGTGGAGGATGACCGTCACCGACGGCCAAAACGTCTGCGAGCAGACCGGCGAAGTGTCGGCCTACCGCCTCGCCCTGCGGGACGACCGGAACCGCTCCCAGCTTTGCGTGAACAGCGCCACGGGGGAGTACGTCTTCACCCTCCTGTCGGGCGCCCAGGCGGGACAAACCTTCGCTGGGACCGGCGTGGTGGCCAACGGAGGGACCCAGTTCTGGACGGAGGCGGGAGACCCCAATTCCATCACGGCCACCCTGGATCTGCGGACCTTTCGGGCCCGAGCGTATTTCTCCAACTCCTCCCAAGGTGTATACTCGGCCCTCGTGGATTCCAACATCGGCAACAACCCTCCGCCGTGTTCGTGGTGAAACCCCGCGAAGGAACAATCGTGCAGGACGCGGCGAAGCGGAAGCGCGCGAGGGCCTATTTCTCCAACTCTGAGTCCGGCCTGTATGACTCCATCCGGAACAGCAACACGGCCAACAACGCCGAGTGCGGCGGGACCCTGCTGCCCCCCGGCTGATCCGGGAGACAGAAACGCGGGCCAAAGGAGGGGCGCGGCCGGGTGCCGCGCCCCTTTTTGCTGCGCGATGAGCGCTCACTCACGTTGGGCGAAAAGGCCCCCCCGGCGGAAATTGGAGGCCAATGGCGTTTGTTGACACCCCCCGGGCGCTATGCTAGCCTCTCCGCTTGAGCGCTCGCTCACGTGGGGGGTATCGCAACGGCCTTGGAGGTGCAGATGGTCTCGGCCTACCTGCCCGTCTTCGTGATGGTGGTCTTCGCCTTCGTGGTGGCCGTGGGTCTTTTCCTGGCCTCCTGGTTCCTGGGGAAGGTGAGGGGGTCGAGGACCGAACTCATGCCCTACGAGTGCGGCCTGGATCCCATGGACGCGCCCTTCAAGCGGGTTTCGGTCCGCTATTATGTGGTAGCCCTCCTGTTCCTTCTCTTCGACGTGGAAACCCTCTTCCTCTTTCCCGTGGCCGCGGTCTTCCGGGAGCGGATGGCCATGGGATGGGGCCTCTTCGTGTACGGCGAGATGCTCGTCTTCCTCGCCATCCTCCTCGTCGGGTACGTTTACGCGCTCAAGAAAGGGGCGCTCCGATGGGAATAGAACCGGTGACCTCCGAGATGGACGCCCAGACCCGCCAGGACCTTGAACTGGTCAAGGGCGGCCTCATCCTGGGCTCCCTCTCCAAGATCGTGGACATGGCCCGGAAAAACAGCCTGTGGCCCATGCCCTTCGGGCTTTCCTGCTGCGCCATCGAGATGATGGCCATGGTGGCGAGCCGGTACGACCTGGCCCGCTTCGGCGCCGAGGCCATGCGCTTCACGCCCCGCCAGTGCGACATGATGATCGTGGCGGGCACCCTGACCCGCAAGATGGCCCCGGCGTGCAAGCGGATCTACGACCAGATGCCCGAGCCCAAGTGGGTCATCGCCATGGGCGTCTGCACCACGACCGGCGGCATGTTCGACGCCTACTCGGTGGTCATGGGGATCGACCACATCATTCCCGTGGACGTCTATGTCCCCGGCTGTCCACCGAGGCCGGAGGCGCTCATCTACGCCATCATGAAGATCCAGGAGCGGGTCATGAAGGAGCCCTGGTCTCCTTTGGGGCGCCGCCCCGTGCGCGGGCACTACCGGGGACGCGACCCCCGCTACAAGGCCCTGCCCGTCCTCGACACGGGCGAGAAGGTCTCCATCCACGGGGCGCCGGAGGGACAGGACAAGCCCACCTGGCGGAAGGGCTACTACTCGGGCTGATGTCGCCCCCGGGCGGCGCGTGGAGCGCAGGTGAAGCCATGTCCGAACTGACCCAGTCCCTTTCTCAGCGGTTTCCGGGCGCCGTCCTGGAGGTCGTGGAATCCCGCGGCGAGACCACGGCGGTCGTGGAGCCGGAGCGAGCCAAGTCCCTCCTTCGGTACCTGAAGGACGAGAGGGGATTCAATTACCTCGTGGACGTCTCTTCCGCCCACTGGCCCGACGAGGGCCGCATCGACGTGGTGTATCTCGTCCGAAATCTCAAGACCCGGGAGCAGTTGCGGGTCCGCGCGGCCCTTCCCGTGGAGGAGCCCGTCATCGAAAGCGTCGCAGACGTCTGGCGAACGGCGGACTGGCTGGAGAGGGAGGTCTACGACCTTATGGGGATAACCTTCGTGGGCCACCCGGACCTGAGGCGAATCCTCATGCCGGAGGACTTCGAAGGTCACCCCCTGCGCAAGGAGTACCCCATGGAGGGGGACGACGAATGGCGCAACTACCTCCCCGTTAGCGAGGCGGGCCATGACGACCGCGAGCCGTGAGCGCCTGAACCTGAACACCGAGCTGGTGACCCTCAACATGGGTCCCCAGCACCCCGCCACGCACGGGGTCCTGCGGGTGGTCCTGACGCTGGACGGAGAGGTGGTCCTGGCGGCGCGCCCCGACGTGGGCTACCTCCACCGGGGCATTGAAAAGATCGCCGAGAACAAGACCCTCCACCAGGTCATTCCCTACACCGACCGGATGGACTACCTGTCGCCGGCCTCCAACAACATCGGGCTTTGCTTGGCCATCGAAAAGCTCGTGGACCTGCAGACGACGGAAAAGTGCCGCGTCATGCGGGTCGTGGCGTGCGAGATGTCCCGCATGGCCAGCCACTTCCTGTGGCTCGCCACGACGGCCCTCGATATCGGCGCGGGCACCGTCTACTTCTACTGCATGACCGAGCGCGAGAAAATCCTCGACCTCTTCGAGCGCATGACGGGGGCGCGCTTCACGGTCTCCTACGGGCGCATCGGCGGGCTTTCGAGGGAGTGGGAGGCGGGGATCGAGAAGGACGTGGAGGCCTACGTCCTTCAGGCCCACAAAACCCTCGACGAGTGCGACCGGCTCCTGACCCGGAACCGAATCTGGATCGAGCGGAATCAGGACGTGGGCCCCATCTCGGCGGAGGACGCCATCGACCTGGGACTCTCCGGCCCCAACCTGCGCGCGGCGGGCGTGGATTGGGACATCCGGAAGGCCTACCCCTACCTGGGGTACGACCGGTACGAGTTCGAGGTCCCGGTGGGCGAGCACGGAGACTGCTACGACCGCTACCTGGTGAGGCTGGAGGAGATCCGCCAGAGTTCGGCCATCCTCCTGCAGGCGCTCAAGGAATACGACCCCTCGGTGCCCCTCTTCCCGGAGGACCCGGAATCCCGGAAGGCCTACCTTCCCCCTAAGTCCCGGGTCCTGACGAAAATGGAAGAACTCATCCACCAGTTCATCGTGGCCACCGAGGGTCCGAAGACCCAACGCGGCGCGGAGATCTACTTTTCGATCGAGGCCCCGAAGGGGGAGCTCGGCTTCTACCTCGTGGGATCGGGGACCAACGTGGCCCACCGCTGCCATTTCAGGAGCCCCTCCTTCGTGAACCTCCAGGGCCTCCCCGTGATGGTGAAGGGACAGATGGTGGCCGACGTCATCTCCACCATCGCCTCGCTGGATCCGGTCCTCGGAGAGGTGGATCGGTAACAAGGGAAACCGGATATCGGAGCGGCGGAAAAGCCGGAAATCGGGCATACAGGGAGTGGGAGGAGCGAGGCGGTGAGCGAAGCAAGACCCGGCGTGCTGGCGCGGCTTCAGGACCCCGAATTCCTCAAGAAGATCGACGCGCTGGCGTCGGCCTACCCCCAGCCCAGGACGGCGCTCCTCATGTGCCTCCACCTGTGCCAGTCGGAGGTCCGCCACGTCCCCGAAGGCTTCCAGGAGTTCATCGCGGAGAAGCTCGGGATGACCCCGGCCCACGTTCGCGGCGTCGTGACGTTTTATGAAATGTTCACGGAAAAGCCCATGGGCCGGTATCTCCTCCAGGTGTGCAAGACGCTACCCTGCATGCTGGCGGGTTCGGAAACGCTCCTGGAGCACCTGGGTCGGCGCCTCGGCCTGAAACCGGGCGAGACGACCCCCGACGGCAAGTTCACGCTCATCACCGTGGAATGCCTGGCCTGCTGCGACGGGGGACCCGCCCTCATGGTCAACGAGACCCTCCACCGGCGCGTGTCCCTCGAGGACGTGGACCGGATCCTCAAGGAGCTCCAGTGAGGCGCGCGCCGGGCGGCACGCCGAATGGGAACGCGGAGTGAACGATGGCTGAGCCTCTCAAGCTCCTGACGAGAAACCTGGGGAAGTCGAACTCGGCCCACATCGATTCCTACATGGCCTCGGGCGGGTACGAGCCCCTCATGAAGGCCCTCCACAAGATGTCGCCCGAGCAGGCCCTGGGCGAGGTGAAAGCCGCCAACCTGAAGGGCCGCGGCGGGGCGGGATTCCCGGCGGGCCTCAAGTGGACCTTCCTCCCGAAGAGGAAGGAGGGCGAGAAGGCCGAGCCCCTCAAGTACCTTGTGTGCAACGCCGACGAGAGCGAGCCGGGCACCTTCAAGGACCGCCTGCTGATCGAGAACGATCCCCATTCCATCCTGGAGGGCATCGTGATCGCCGGTTGGGCCACCCAGTCGGCGGGAGCCTTCTTCTACATCCGGGGAGAGATGCCCCAGGGCGCGAGGATCTTCCAGCGCGCCGTGGACCAGGCCTACGCCAGGGGATTCCTCGGAAATAACATCCTGGGGTCGGGCTTCAGCTTCGACGTCTGGGTGGCGCGCGGCGGCGGGGCATACATCTGCGGGGAAGAGACGGCCCTCATGGAGTCCCTCGAAGGCAAGCGGGGTCAGCCCCGCATCAAGCCTCCCTTCCCGGCGGGATACGGGGTCTACGGAGTGCCGTCGAACATCAACAACGTGGAGACCTTCGCCAACGTGCCCCTCATCATCCAGAACGGCGCCGGCTGGTACACCTCCATCGGCACACAGAGCATGCCGGGGCCCCGTCTCTACGGCGTGTCCGGCCATGTGAAGCGCCCCGGGGTGTACGAGCTCCCGGGCGGCGCGTCCCTGAGGGAGATCATCTACGAGCACGCCGGGGGGATCCTGGGCGACCGCCCCCTCAAGGCGGTGATTCCCGGAGGCTCCTCGGTCCCGGTCCTGAGGGCCGACCAGATCGACGTGGCCATGGATCCGGACGGGCTCAAGACCGTCGGGTCCATGGTGGGGTCGGCGGGCGTCATCGTGATGAACGACTCCGTCTGCATGGTCCGGGCCCTGCTCAACCTCATGGAGTTCTACGCCCACGAGTCCTGCGGCCAGTGCACCCCCTGCCGCGAGGGAACCCACTGGCTGGAAATGATCCTCCGGCGGCTCGAAAGCGGCGGTGGAAAGGCGGGGGACTGCGACCTGATCCTCGAGGTCTCCAACAACATCATGGGCCGCACCATCTGCCCCCTGGGCGACGCCGCGGCCATGCCCGCCATCTCCTTCGTGAACCAGTTCCGCGACGAGTTCGAAGCCCACGTCCGGACGGGGCGCTGCCCCATGCAGGACGTGCGCATGACCGCCGCGGTTTAGGGGTTGTGACCGCCGGGCGCGAAGGCCCGGCTTCGGCGCAGAGCGTTTTCTAGGGGTTCTCATGCCGCTGATTCGGATCGACGACCGGGAGATCGAGGCGACTCAGGGGGAGACCGTCCTCCGCGCGGCCCTTCGCAACGGGGTGTACATCCCGTACTACTGCTACCACCCCGCCCTGTCCGTCGTGGGCCAGTGCCGCATGTGCCTCGTCGAGGTCAAGGGTGCGCCGAAGCTGCTCACGGCCTGCTCCACCACCATCCCGACCCTGCCGGCGGACAAGAAGATCGACGGCAAATACGACATGGTTGTGGAGACGAGGAACCCGACGGTGAAGCAGGCCCAGAAGGGTATCCTGGAGTTCCTGCTGCTGAACCACCCCTTGGACTGCCCCGTCTGCGACCAGGCGGGCGAGTGCCAGCTCCAGAACTACTCCTACACGTACGGGGCCCCCGGAAGCCGGATGGAGTTCGAGAAGGTCCACGCCCCCAAGAGGGTCGACATCGGCCCCCACGTGGTCTACGACGCCGAGCGGTGCATCAAGTGCACGCGGTGCATCCGTTTCTGCGAGGAGATCTCCAAGACGGGAGAGCTGACGCTCGCGGAGCGGGGCGTCCACACGGTCGTGGACACCTTCCCCGGCCGGTCCCTGGACAACCCGTACTCGGTATGCACGGCCGACATCTGCCCCGTGGGCGCCCTGACCAGCAAGGAGTTCCGCTTCAAGGAGCGGGTCTGGTTCCTCAACTCCGCCAACAGCGTCTGCCCCGAGTGCTCCCGCGGATGCTCCGTCCGGATGGACGCCTACAAGGGCGAGATCCTCCGGCTCGTGCCGCGGGAAAACGCCAAGGTGAATGGCTACTGGATGTGCGACTACGGCCGCCTTCTCTCCGAGCGTCTCAAGGAGGCCCGCCTCGCGGCCCGGCCCCTGGTCCGCGGCTCCCAGGGGTGGACGGCCATGCCCTCGGAGAGCTTCCTTCCCAAACTGGTGGAGCGGTTGCGCCCTTACGCGGGTGAGGCTTCTTCCAAGATGGTCTTCCTCCTGTCGGGACGGATGACGCTGGAGGAGATGGCCGCCTTTCTGGACCTGAAGGAGTCTCTCTTCCCCGCGGCCTCCGTGTCCGTTCTGAGCGAGGAGAAGGGGGAGGACGACGGGCTCCTCATCCGGAAGGAGCGCAGGCCGAACCTCCTCGGCGCCCGCCTTCTCGGCCTTCCGGTGGCGGAGCCGAAGGCCCCGGCGGCCGAGTTCCTGAGGGGGCGCAGGGCCGCCGTCATCCTCCGGGAGGACCCACTGGGCGACGCGGCGGCGGCCGGCTCCGCGGCCCTGAAGGAGGCCCTCGCGGCCCTCGACCTGCTCGTCGTGGCCGACTATGCCTTCACGAAGACCGCGCAGGAGGCGCACCTCTACCTCCCCCTCACGGGGTGGCACGAGATGGAGGGCCTGACGGTGAACTTCCTGGGCGTGGTCCAGAAGACCGCGCGGGCGGTGGTCCCTCCCCGGCACCGCCGGCCCTTCTACGACTGGGCGTCCAGGTGGATGCGGCTCTCGGGGGGCGAGGCCCCCGATCCCGAGTTCCTCCCGTGGCTGGGCCGTGTGAAGGCCCGCGTGCCGGCCCTTCGGGACGTCTCGGTCCGGGATCTCCTGCCCCAGGGCATTCGGCTTGAGGAGGTGGCCCCGTGAGCGCCTATTTCCCCGTGGTCCTCCCGGCCCTGATCAAGATCCTGGTCATCGTGGCCGTTGTGATGACCGGCGTCGCCTACGCGACCCTCGCCGAACGACGCGTCTCCGCCTTCATGCAGGACCGCCTCGGGCCGAACCGCGTGGGCCCCTTCGGGCTCTTGCAACCCGTGGCGGATGGCCTGAAGTTCTTCTTCAAGGAGGACATCGTCCCGCGAGAGGCCTACAAGCCGTTTTACCTCGTGGCGCCTCTCCTGACGCTGATCCCGGCCCTGATCACCTTCGCCGTGATCCCCTTCGGCACCTCGGTGACGCTCAGTGGGACCGCCTATCCCCTCGTCATCGCCCCTGGGGTGGACGTGGGCGTCATCTACCTCCTGGCCATATCCAGCCTCGGGGTCTACGGGATCCTCCTCGCCGGCTGGTCAAGCGGAAACAAGTATTCCCTCATGGGGGCCCTGAGGGCCGCCAGCCAGGTCATCTCCTACGAGCTGGGCATCGGGCTTGCCCTCCTGTCCGTCGTGATGTGGGTGGGCACCTTCGATTTCCAGGCCATCGTAGCGGCCCAGTCCGGGGGCTGGGGGAAGGTGTGGTTTTTCCTCCCGCACTTCCTCGGCTTCGTGGTCTTCGTGGTCTCGGTCTTCGCCGAGACCAACCGCCTTCCCTTCGACCTCCCCGAGGGTGAGAGCGAGATCGTCGCGGGCTACCACACGGAGTACTCTGGCCTGTGGTTCGCCATGTTCTTCATGGGTGAATACGCGAACATGATCACCGCCTCCGCCTTCGTGACCCTCCTCTTCCTCGGCGGGTGGAACCTGCCCTTCGTGGACTTCGCCTGGTTCGGCCCGCTCTGGGGGGGGATCCTGTCGGCCGTCGTCTTCTTTACGAAGATCGCCTTCTGCATGTTCGTGTTCATCTGGGTCCGGTGGACGCTTCCCCGCTTCCGGTACGACCAGCTCATGAACCTCGGTTGGAAACGGCTCTTTCCGCTGGCGATCCTCAATTTCGTGCTCATGGCCACCATCCTGGTCGTTTGGGGGCGCCCATGAAGATCCTGAAGCGGCCCCGGCTGAGCCTCTGGGAGCGCCTCTACTTTCCCGCCATTCTCAAGGGCATGGCCCTCACCTTCAGCCACATCTTCCGCAAGCGCGTGACGCTCCAGTATCCCGAGGAGAGGTGGACCCTCCCCGGCCGGTACCGGGGCGCTCCGGTCCTCCTGACGGGCCTCGACGGCCACGAAAAGTGCACCTCGTGCAAGCTCTGCCAGTTCATCTGCCCGCCGAAGGCCATCGCCATCGTTGCGGGGGAGACGCCGCTGGAGAAGGAGAAGTACCCCCTGGAGTTCTCCATCGACATGGGGCTGTGCATCTTCTGCGGGTACTGCGAGGAGGTCTGCCCTGTGGAGGCCATCTGGCTCAAGGACGAGTACGAACTGGCCGACTACGACCGGTCGGACTTGATCTTCACAAAGGAGAAACTGCTGGCCATGGGGCGGCGTCCGCCCTACCTTCCCGGCAAGGAAAAGCCCCTGGAGGAGGGAACCTGATGCTCTCCGCGGCGGTCTTCTTCGCCATTGCGCTGGTCGCCTTCGTGGGCGCCCTGGCGCTCGTGTTCCACAGGAACCCGATGGTCGCGGCCGTGGGCATGGCGGTGGCGATGGTAGGGCTGGGCGTGCTGTACATGATCCTCCACGTGCCCTTCCTCGGCCTGTTCCTCATCATCGTTTACGCAGGGGCCGTGATGATCATCGTCCTCTACGTCATCATGGCCCTGGGCCTGGAAGAACAGGGCCCGCCCGTGGGCGCCGCGCAGACCGTGCTCACTTTTGCCGCGGCCCTCCTCTTCATCTTTCACGTCTACCGCCTGACTCGCGGAGCGGCTTTTGGGACCTTCCCGCAGGTGGAGCCCGCCTTCGGTTCCATCCAACAGTTCGGCCACCTCCTCGTGAGCCGCTACGCCGTGCCCTTCGAAGTGGCGTCGGTCCTGCTCGTGGGCGCCATGATCGGAGCCATCGTCCTCTCGAGGAGGAACTGGACATGATCAGCCTCGGGCACATCCTGGTCCTGACCGTCTTCCTCTTCGCCGCGGGCCTCATCGGCGCCCTCACGCGCAAGAGCGCCATCACGGTGTTCTTGTCCGTGGAACTCATGCTCAATTCCGTGAACCTCCTCCTCCTCGGCCTCGGGCGCCACTTGGGCCAGGTGGAGGGCGCGCTCTTTGCCTTTTTCGTGATGGCCGTCAGTGCCGCGGAAGCCGCGGTGGGGGTGGCCATCGTGGTGGCCTTCATCCGGCGACAGGGCACCACGAGCATCGACGCCGCGAATCTAATGAAGTGGTAGAGGCCGTGATGCCGAGACTCCGAGATTCCGAAGCGAGGGGCAAGGCGATGCGAATCGCAGGCGAGAAGGTGAGGGTCCAGTCCTCCTCCCTTCTTCTCCTCCGCGCTTTCTCGCGCCGCGAGGTGCTCCCATGACGGCGGTCCAGCTTCTCTGGCTGATCCCTGTGCTGCCGGCGCTTGGGGCGCTGGTGAACG
>CAZPSH010000019.1:7237-51805 GCA_964589625.1 uncultured Thermoanaerobaculia bacterium | reverse complement strand
GGGCTCGGCCCGCTCCCCCGCGGCTTGGCCGAGCGCCTCCACCAGGATGGACTTCCCGGCGCCGGTTTCGCCCGTGAGAAGGGTCAGGCCTTCTCCGAAAACCAAGTGGAGATCCTCGACGAGGGCGAAGTCCTTGAGGCCGAGTTCGGAAAGCATGAGAGCCCCGCCCGGGGTCCTAGCCCCGGAACCAGCAGGGGCCGTAGCAGTCGGGTTGGCTGGTGATCCGGGTGACCCCTGTCCCGTCCCATCGCATGATGTAAATCTGGTAAGACCCGCTGCGGTTGCTGGCGAAGGCGAGGTAACGCCCGTCCGGAGACCAGGAGGGGGCCTCGCTGTTGCCCGGGCCGTCCGTGAGGAACGCCACCTCGCCCGAATTGAGGTCCTTGACCGCGATGTCGAAGTGGCCGTTCCGGAAAGAACTGAAGGCGATCTTGTCCCCCCGGGGGGACCATGCGGGCTGGTCGCACCGTCCCCCTCCCTCCGGACTGATCCGCTTCACGTTGGCTCCGTCCCTGTCCATCACGTAAATCTGGGGAGATCCCGAGCGATCCGAGGTGAAGGCGATCTGCTGGTCGTTCGGAGACCACGAGGGAGCGGTGTCGATGGCCCATGAGAAGGTCAGCCGAGTGGGATTCTTCCCGTCGAGTCCGAGGACCCATACGTCCGGGTTGCCCGATCTGGAGGAGCAGTAGGCGATGAGTTTCCCGTCCTTCGAAAAACGGGGGTTGGAGTTCAGGCCCTCGCCTTCGCCGTAGAGTTTGGTCCGGCGTCCCTGCCTGTCGAGGAGGAAGAGCTCTTGGCGGTCTTTCAGGATGGACGTGAAAACCATCCGGTCGCCCTTTGGGCTTACGTCGGGAGTGACGTTGAGCTGCCCCATCGCCGTGAGGCGGACCAGCCCCTTCCCGTCGTAGTCGCAGAGAAAGATATCCTCCGTGGCCCCCAGGTGGGAAGTGAAGAGAATCTGGCTGGTCGGAAAGGTCCCCGCACCGAAGAGGTAGTCCAAGATCACCGCCGACAGGTTGTGCCCCAGAACCCGTGCGTCCGCCTTGGGGCCCTTGATCCGCTTTCCTGTGACCATCTCCGCGCGCTTCACGTCGAAGAGCCTGCCTTCGAGACTCAGATGGCCGCCCGAGGAGAACAGGGACGTGAGGAGGAGGTAGTCAGCGTTCACGGCCTTCCACGCGTCGAAATCCACCTTGGCGTCCTGGAGGCTCATTCCCGCGAAGAGGGAAGGGTCTACGAGCCGGAAGTAGCCGGAGAAGTCGAGGTCCCCCGACACCACCGAGAGCACTTCCTGCCCGGCGGCGGCGTTCGCTGAGTCGGTTCGGCAGGGGGGCACGGCAATGGCAAGGCGAGTGAACCCACTCTCGGTGATGACCCCGGTGATCTGGTTCGAGGGCGGCTGGGGAGGTGGAGATTGGGCGGGGGGCGCCGCCGCTTGAGGTGGAGCGGGAGCGGGCGCGGCCTGGCCCATGGCGGAGGCGCAAAACAACAGGGAGACGAGAGACAGGACCGTGGGAAGGGGAGACCGAAGGGCTTTGTTCCGGGACTTGGGACTCGCAAAAGTCATGGCGTTTTCCCCCAGGGGTGCCGGTTCAGAGGAGCCGGCCGCCCAGAATTTCGCGAACGAGTTCCTTTTTGGGAGCTGGAATCACCGCCCAGTTGGTCAGGAGGCCTTTCTCCCCGATGAGGCTTTTGCCGGCCTCCACCGCGGCCCGGACCGCGGCCACGCCACCCGTAAGGATGCAGAAGGCCTTTCCCCCCAGGGCCATGGCGATTCGGATCTCCAGAAGATGGACTTCCGCCGCCTTCACCGCGGCGTCGGCCCCCTCGATGAGCGTGGCCACGTTGAAGGCCTCCAGGACGCCGAGGGCCTCCACCTCCTCGGCCTCGGAGGACTGGGAAAGGGCCGGGAACACCTGCTCGTGAAGGTTGGGGATGACGATGGAGTCGGCCACGGTCTCCAGCGCCAGATCCTCTCCTGCCCGCACGGCGGAGGTGCAGGCGGCCACGTCTCCCCGAACGAGGACCATGTACTTGCCCGAGCAAATCGAGCGGCTTCCCAGGAGCTCCACGTCGGCCGCCTTCAGCATGATGTCGGTGGCCTCCACTCCCTTTGCGATGGAGGTCAGTTCCAGGAGTCCGATGGCGTCGCGGCTTCCGCTTCGAGCGGCGGCACCGACCGGGGGGTCCGCGGACGGGGCTGCGGGGCGCGCGGCCCCGGACCGGATCTGGCGGATCTTTGGGCTCATGAAACCTCCACGATCACCTCGCGCTCGTCGAGGAGGACGCGGCCGGACTTCGGCGTGAAGATCCTGGCCCCCAGGGCATTTTCGGCGATCTCGGCCACCATCTGACCCGACTGGACCCTGTCGCCCGTTTGAACCGTCGGGGCGGAGGGCGCCCCGGCGTGCTGTTTGAGGGGGAGCCGCAGAGTCCCCGTCTGGACTGGGCGGGAGTCGAAGCGGTGGGGTGCTTCGAATCGAAGCAGGTCGAGGCGGCGCATGAGCAGCCGGGTGGGCGTCCGCCGGTACTCGAACAGGGGAGACGGCGCCACCGCCTCCTTGGCGGCACGAACGCCCCGGGCGAGGAGGGCGCGCTTGCTTTCCACCATGACCCGGAAGGGGTCCAGGTCTTCGGGACACGCGTAGAGGGAGCAGAGGGCGCATTCGCAGCAGTAGAGAGCCGTCTCCTGCCAGGCCACCGCCTGGTCCGGGGCGAATCCGATGGAAATCATGGCCTTGTGGGGTTTGACGAAGTGCCCCAGGAGGTCCCGCGGGCAAAGGTCCGAGCACCGCATGCATTGGTCGCAGGTAGCGGCGATCTTGTGCACCTGCCGGGGCGTCCGGGCCTTGCGGGCGAGGACCGAATGGTCGGGAGGAAGGACGAGAATGCCCGAGGTGGTCTTCGTCACGGGCTCGCGGAGGTCCTCGGTCACCGTTCCCATCATGGCGCCGTTGACCACGAATCCCATGCCCGAGACGGGCGCGCCGGCCGCGGCGAGGACATCTCGAAGGGAGGCGCCGAGAGGGACCCTCAACGTGAGAGCTTCGGCCACGGCGCCCGAAACGGTGACGAACTTCTCCGTCACGGGCTTTCCAAGGCCGACGTTGAGGACCGTCTCCACGTTCTGGACGACGACCCCGACGTCCAGGGGGAGACCTCCCTTCGGGATCGCGCGGCCCGTGGTCTCCCACACCAGGATGTGTTCGTCTCCAGAGGGGTAGGTGTCCTTGAGCGGACGGACCTCGACGGAGCGGGGGAGTTCGTCCCTCAGCCGCTCGATCAGCCTGGGATGTTTGTCCTTGATCCCCACGAGGATCCTGCGCGCCCCCACCGCCTCCCCGCAGAGTTCGACCCCTTCCGCAAAGGGGAGCAGGAAGTTCTCGAGGATCTCCTGGTCCTTGTACAAGAGGGGTTCGCATTCCGCGGCGTTGACGGCGAGGGTGTCGGCCCGCGCCTGCAGTTTTACGTGCGTCGGGAAGCCGGCTCCGCCGGCCCCCACGATGCCGCATTCCCGTGCGATGCGTGCCGCCCCGCTCATGGGACCTCCGCGGGCCAAGGTAGCAGGGAGGAGGGTCGAATACAACAGGAGGGCCCCTCCCTCCTGTGGTAGGCTAAGCCCCAGGGGGAGCCATGCGGATCCACATGATGGCCGTCGGGGGAACGGGAATGGGGGCACTGGCCGGCGTCCTCAAGGCGCAGGGGCATGACGTCTCGGGCTGTGACACGGCCCTCTACCCCCCCATGTCGGAGGCCATCGCCCGGTACGGCATTCCGGTGGAAGCGGGGTACGACCCGGAGCACCTGATGCGTCTCCATCCGGACCTCCTGGTAATCGGCAACAGCATCCACGCAGACAACCCCGAGGCGCAGGCGGCCCTCGCGGACGGCATGCCCTACTGCTCCATGGCCGAGGCGGTCCGGCGCTTCATGGTGGAGGGTAGAAGAAGCCTGGTCGTTGCGGGAACCCACGGCAAGACGACGACCACCGCCCTCGCCGGATGGCTCCTGGAATCGGCGGACCTCCGGCCAAACTTACTCGTGGGAGGCATCGTCAAGGGGTGGGAATCCTCTTTCCGGTGGGGCGGCGGAGCCTGGTCGGTCCTGGAGGGGGATGAATACGAGACGGCCTTCTTCGACAAAGGCCCGAAGTTCCTCCATTACGATCCCTCCATCCTGATCCTCAACAATATCGAGATGGACCATCTGGACAATTTTGCGGATCTCGGGTGCCTGGAGACGGCCTTCGTGCGCCTCTTCGGGTCCGTGAAGCCCGACGGGGTTGTCCTTGCGGGTACCGAGTCGCCCTCGGTGGCCAGGCTTCTTCCGCAGGCGGGCCGCCGGAGGGTCACCTTCGGCCTGGGTGGAGGAGAAGACTGGACGGCCACGGACGTGGTCTACGGCGAAGGGGGGACCCGCTTTGTCCTTCTCCATTCGGGGCGAAGGCTGTGCGAATTCGCCAGCCCCCTTCACGGACCCCACAACCTCCGAAACACCGTCGCCGCCCTCGCCGCGGCCCTGGAGGCCGGCGCCGAACTGGAGGTCCTGAGGGACGGACTGGCTTGCTTTCCGGGGGTTCGGAGGAGGCAGGAGGTCCTTCACGCAGGGCCCCGCTGGGCCGTGGTGGACGACTTCGCTCACCATCCGACGGCCCTTCGTGAGACCTTGAAGGCCCTGAGACAGCGCTTCCCAGGACGGCGCGTGACGGCTTGCTTCGAGCCGCGCTCCTTCACGTGTCAGACCGCGCTGCACCAGGAGGAGCTTCCGGCGGCCCTCTCCTTAGCGGACGAGATCTGGATCGGTCCCCTCCACGCCTCCGCGAGAATCCCCGCCGAGAGCCGCCTCGACCTGGACCGGGTAATCAGGGACCTGAGGGCCCTCGGCCGGAAGGCCCGCGCCGTGCATTCGGCGGCGGAGTACGAGCGCGCCTTCGAGGCGGAGGCCTTGGAACCAGGACTGGTGGCTTTCTTTTCCTCCGGCGCCTTCCACGGCCTTCCCCAGATGCTGGCGGGGATCCTGGGCTCGAGGGATGGGCCGTGAGGCCGCGCAGGCCCCGAAAGGGGCGGCGGAAGAGGACGCGATGAAGGTACGATGCGCAAGCTGCGGAGCGGACTTTTCGCCGGAGAGGGACCGCCCCTTTCTGGAGTGTCCGTTCTGCGCCTCGACGCTCTACCTGGATCGCGCCCGCACCTTTCCGCGGCTCGCGCTTCCGCCCGTCCTGTCCGCATCCCGGGCCGTCCTCGAGTTGAGGAATGCCTGGAGAAGCGGCGAACTCCCGGAGCTGCCCGTCCTGGAGACGAAAGGCCTCCTCTTGCCCTTCTGGAGCGTTCGGGGACGCGAGAGCCAAGGCGCCGTCCCCGCCTTCTCGCCGCGGCCCTCCTGTCTGGAGGAGTTTCGCCTGCCGGGGGCGGGCGCCCGCGTGGGGGAGGCTGCACCGCCGGGGTTCGAGGCCGTGCCCTGTTCCCCGGGCGCATCCACCGCCTGGATGGGGACCGGCGAAGAAACCTCCTTCACCTTGTTCATGGTTCCCTTTTTCCGCATTCGGTACGGTTCGGCGCGCAGGACCTACACGGCCTGGGTTGACGGCGTCCTGGGAAGGACGCGCTTCGAGGAGACTCCGCCGCCCCTTTCGGCCCACATCTCCCGGCGCTTTTGGACGGCCATGAGCCTCTTGTTCGCGCTGTTTGCCCTGGAGTCCTTCTTCCTTCCCGGCCCGGCGGCGGCGGCGGCGGTTCCCCTCACGGGGCTTTTCCTTTTTCCTTTGTTCCGCCGCATGGTTCAGGGGGCGACACGATGAACGAGGCTCAAACCCTGAGCTGTCCGGCCTGCGGGGGCGGCGTTCCAGCCCCGCTGGCCTCCCGAAAGACGCGATGCGCCTTCTGCGGCCGGACGTTCTATTACGCCGGCGACGACTTTCTTCCCGCTGTGGTGGTTCCGCCGCGGCTGAGCGAGGCCGACCTGCGGGCATCTGCGGCGGATCTCATGGGCAGGTTCGTGGCGCCCAGGGACCTTTCCAGGAGGGTCCTTCTTCTGGGCCGACGCCGGCTCTACCTTCCTTTCTACCTCCTGACGGGGAAGCGCGGAGGGGTGTTGGAGACGGGCAGGGAGAGGGTCGTCAACGAGCGGGAGTTCCTGCATCCTTGGCAGCGGCTGGGGGCCATGACGGGCGATCCGGACCTCCAGGAGGTCGTCCGGCCCAGGAGGCCCGCCGTCGTCGTGGAAGAGGACAGCCGCGTCGTTCTGGGTGACTTTCGGTATTTCTACCCGGCGGTGAGCCTCCATGCCTGGGACTTCAGCGACGCCGATGTGAAGGAGACCGTCCTACGCGCCCTGGAGACGGCGGAACCGGCCGACCCGTTGAGCCTGTCCGGAACCGGAGAGGTCGTGGACGCCAACATACCGTTGGAAACGGTCCTGGAAAAGGGCGTTGCGAGCCAGACTTCTTCAGCGGGGGAGTTGAAGGTCCTTGCCGTGGAGGTGACTCTCGTCTACGTTCCCGTGGCTTCGCTGACCTTTCGCTACGGCTCCCAGGTCTTCCACGCGGTTGTCGAAGAGGTCTCCGGCCGTTGGCTGTCGGGGACCATGCCCTTCCGAAGGGACTTGGCCGTCATGGGGGGAAGCATCCTGGTGGGCCTCCTGGGCCTCCTGACGGGTCAATTCCTCCGAGGGCTGGCAGGGGCCTTCGCTCCGGATTTCGCCGCCCCGGGGGCGGGCACAGCCGCGTGGCAGGCGTTGGCCGTAATCCTCGGGGTACTCGGGGCCCTTGTTGCCCTCGGGCTGGATCTTGCGTGGGCGTTTATCCGCACTCCCTTCCTGGTGCGGATTACGGGGACGGGGATTCGGGTGGAGGCGGCCGCCGAAGTGCCGCCGAGCCCCTTCGACCCTGTGAGAAGGGGGATCTGGGCCATGCTGAAGTCCGGGTTAGGGCAGGACCGTGCGCCGAGGTGGCTCGAATGAGCGCCGGATCCCTCCTGGTTCCCCTGACCTGCTCGACGTGCGGGAACGTGCTCGCGGGAGGCGACGCGGCCCGGATCTTCCTGTGCCGCGCCTGCCGGACCGCCATCTTCATGGAGGCCCAGGATCGGGTCTACCCCGCCGGATGGCTGAGTCCTCGCATCGGACTGGCGGGGGACCCGGTCGGCGCGCCTTTCTGGATGGTGACGGGATCCCTCCGGGTCACTTGTCCCGACGCCCGAAAGGAGGCCGCCTTTTCGCGAATCCGGAGGCTCGGTCCCCTGCTGTTTCCCGCCTTCTGGACTCTGCGGCTCTCCTACTACGACGACCTGACCCAGAGGTTCGCACTTGCCGATCCGGCCCTTCTCTCCTTCGGGGAGCCCTTCGGGGGTGCGCTTCTCGACGGCGTCCGGGACCCCGCCCTCGTGCCCGAAATGGCCCGGTTGGCGTGGCTCGCCCACTTGGACCGCGCGGCCGACGTGACGGGCGTGGAGGCCCGCTTCGATGTGGAGCGGATCGCCTACGCCGTGGTTCCCTTCTTTCAGGAAGGGGACCAGCTAAGGGACGGGATCCTAGGCATCTCCGTTCCCCGGGTCCTCATGGCCCGGCTTTCCAGAGACCCGGGCGAGTAGGCGCCTGGTCCCCAACGCGCCGCGTCCGCCGGCCCCCCCTTGACAGGGCCCGCTGGGGCTCTCACCATGGGGTCATTGGGCTACGCCATCCGGGCTGGATGACAGGGTAGGGTAAGGAGGGGACCATGGCCGAGATCAAGACCCTTTGCGACCTCTATTTCAACACCATCGATACGCTTCAAAGACCCGATCACCTGATGCGAAAGCGAAAAGGGCTCTGGGAGGTCGTCTCCACCCAGGAGATCGCGGAGACCGTGGAGGCCTTCTCCTGCGGCCTCATGGCCCTCGGCGTCAAGCCGGGCGACAAGGTGGTCCTGATCTCCGAGGACCGGCCCAAGTGGCTCCTCACGGACTATGCGGTGCTCACGGCCGGCGCGGCGGACGTGCCCATCTATCCGACCTTGAACGCCCAGGAAACCGCCTACATCGCCAACAACAGCGACGCGGAAGTGGCCGTGGTTTCCAACCAGGACCAGGCCAACAAACTCCTCTCCCAGAAGGAGAATCTGAAGCGCATCAAGAACATCGTGATTTTCGACCCACCGGCGGAGGGCCTGGGGGACCTTCTTCCCTGGGACAAAATCATCGCGTGGGGGAAGGATTACGCCGCCAAGAACCCGGGCATCCACCGCCGCGTGGCCGGCCTGGTCAAGCCGGAGGACCTGGCCACCTTGATCTACACGTCCGGGACGACCGGGGTCCCGAAGGGAGTCATGCTTACGCACCACAACTTCGTGGAGAACTGCCGGGCGGGTATGGACTACCTGTACATCGACCGGAACGACAAGGCCCTGGTGTTTCTCCCGCTCTGCCACTCCCTTGAGCGCATGATCGACTACTGCTACTTCTGGAAGGGCCTTTCCATTGCCTACGCCGAGAGCACCGAGAAAGTGGCCGACAATCTGGGCGAGGTTCAGCCCACCGTCATGGCCGCTGTGCCGAGGCTGTATGAGAAGGTCTACGCCCGGCTCATGGACCAGGCCGCACAGAGTTCGGCCCTCAAGAAGACCCTCATCCACTGGAGCATCCGCACCGTCAGCGAATGGGCCGACGCCTTCAAGGCGGGCAGCGGGAAGGTGCCCGCCGGGCTTGCCTTCCGCAGAGCGCTGGCGGACAAGATCGTCCCGAAGAAGCTGCGCGCGCGGGTCGGCGGGCGCATCCGCTTCTTCGTTTCGGGCGGCGCTCCCCTCCCGCGGCACCTCGCCTCCTTCTTCTACGGGTGCAGGATCCCCATCGCCGAAGGGTACGGACTCACAGAGACGACGCCCGTTGTCACGGTGAACGAGGTGGATCAGCATGGAAACGACCGCATCCGTTTCGGATCTCCGGGCATGCCCCTGAAAAACGTGGAGGTCAAGATCGCCGAGGACGGCGAACTCTGGGTCCGCGGCCCGAGCATCATGAAGGGCTACTACAAGATGGAGACGGAGACGGCCGCGGTCCTCACTCCGGATGGCTGGTTGGCCACGGGGGACATCGCCACCATGGACGAAGACGGGTACCTGTACATCATCGACCGCAAGAAGGAGATCATCGTCACTTCCGGCGGGAAGAACGTGGCCCCCCAGCCCATCGAGAACGAGCTGAAGTGCAACAAGTACGTCTCCCAGGCCGTCCTCATCGGAGACCGACGCCCGTTCATCACGGCCCTCATCGTCCCCAACTGGGACAACGTCATCGACTACGCCAAGGGCAAGGGTGTGAACAAGATCGACCCCCGGGATCTGTGCAAGGAGGCCGTCGTTAGCCACCTCTTCGAAAACGTGCTCCAGCGGGTGAACGCCAACCTGAGCCGCTTCGAGCAGGTCAAGAAGTGCCGGCTTCTTCCAAAGGAATTGACGGCGGAGGAGGGGGAGCTGACCCCCACCCTGAAGGTGAAGCGGCGCGTCGTCGACCAGAAATTCGGCCACCTGATTGAAGAGATGTACGCCTCCAACGGCAATGGAAAGGTGGACTAGCCGGCCCGGCGGCCCGTCGAGCGCCCTGCGGACCACCGAAGGGCTCACCCGCCTCCCCGGCATCACGGCGGCCACGGCCCGGCGCTTGGCCGCCGTTGGGGTGTGCGATCTGGAAGGCCTCTTGTGGCGGCTTCCCTTCCGATACGAGGACCGTCGCCGCCCATCCAGCCTGACGGCTGCCAAACCCGGCCTCGCAGCCTGTTTCCGGGCGCGGATTACGGCGATCCATCCCAGGCGCAGCTTTCGGGGCGGGGTCCACATCACGGAGGCCATCGTCCAGGACGACACCGGCAGCCTCCACGCGGTGTGGTTCAACCAGCCGTGGCTTTCGAAGAGCCTTCCGGCGGGAACCGAGGTGTACCTCTACGGCAAGGTCGGCCTGTACTCCGTCCGGGGCGGCCTTCGGCTTCAACTCGAGAATCCGGAGGCCGAAAAGGCCGCCGACGGACCCGACCAGGCCCTTCTGGCGGACCGGATCGTCCCCGTCTACCGAAGGGAAGGCGATGTGCATCCGCGCACCCTGCGCCGGATTCTCTTGAAGGTCCTCCTGGATCCGGGCGTGGAGGTTCCCGAAGTCCTCCCGACGGACGTGGTACGGGAGGAGACCCTGGTCTCCCGGGCCGAGGCCTTCCGGAATGTTCACTTTCCGCCGGCGCCCACGGAGGGTCTTCCCCCGTCCCCGCCTCCCGACGCCCTGAGGCGGCTCGTCTTCGAGGAACTCCTGCGCTTTCAGTGGGCTCTCGCCGTGGTGAGGCGCGACCGGGCATTGAAATCGGGGCCGGCCATTTCCCCATCGCCCGACGCCGGCGACCTTCTGCGCCGGGTCCTTCCCTTCCGCCTTACGGGAGCCCAGCGGCGAGTCTTGAGGGAGGTGTTCGAGGACCTCGCCTCGCCGCGGCCCATGTACCGTCTCCTCCACGGGGACGTGGGCAGCGGAAAGACGGTTGTGGCCTTCCTGGCCATGATCTTCGCGGCCCACAGGGGCCTTCAGGCCGCCTTCATGGCGCCCACGGAGGTCCTCGCACGCCAGCAATTTCTCAAGCTGGAGGCCATGCTCAAGGGCACGGATCTGCGGGCGGCTTTTCTCACCTCCGGGGTCAAAGGAAAGGGACGAAGAGACATCCTCGCCGGGGTGGCCGCGGGGAGAATCCAGCTCCTCGTGGGGACCCAGAGCCTCTTCCAGGAGAAGGTTGCCTACCGGGCGTTGGGCCTCGTCGTCATTGACGAACAGCACCGCTTCGGGGTGCTGCAGCGAGCCCACCTCGTGGAGAAGGGGAGGAGCCCCAACGTGCTCGTCATGACCGCCACGCCCATTCCGAGAAGCCTCGCGCTGACCCTCTACGGGGACCTCGACCTTTCCGTCCTGGACGAAATGCCGCCCGGGCGCTCCCCCGTGGTGACGCTGATCCGTGAAGAGGGGGCCCGCAGGAAGGCGGAGGCCTTTCTGCGCAAGGAGATGGACGCCGGGCGCCAGGTCTTTGTGGTCTTTCCCCTGGTGGAGGAGTCCGAAGTCCTCGATCTCCAGGCGGCGACGGAGGCCTTTGCGCGCCTGTCGACGGGCGCCTTCCGCGGCTACCCGTCCGCCCTCCTTCACGGGCGGATGAAGCCCGAGGAAAAGGAGGCCGTCATGGCGAGGGTCCGGTCGGGTGAGGTCCGGCTTCTGGTGGCCACGACGGTCGTGGAGGTAGGGGTGGACCTCCCCGAGGCCAGCGTCATGGTCGTGGAAAACGCGGAACGCTTCGGACTGGCGCAACTGCACCAGTTGCGGGGGCGCGTCGGGCGCGGGGGGCAGAAGGGGTACTGCGTGCTCATGGTGTCCCCCGCAGCCTCCCCCGAGTCCATCGAAAGGCTGAGGGTGCTGGAGAGAACGCGGGACGGATTCGAGATCGCGGAGGCGGACCTCCGTCTTCGGGGGGGGGGCGATCTGGCGGGCGTCCGGCAGTGGGGCGGGGCCGGCTTTCGCTTGGCCGACCCGGTAAGGGATCATGATACGCTCATGCGCGCGCGCGAATGGGCGGCGCGCCTCTCGGACCCCGGCCGAAGCTGGGGGACCGGCGAAAGGGAGAGGTACCTGGAGTGGCTGGAACGGTCCGGCGTCTCGCAGAGCGGCTTGGCTCAGATCGGGTGAGGTTCCCGCTGGCCCTGGCGGTGGGGGCGGTCTTGTGGGGGCTTTCGCTTCCGCCCTACGGCGTGGGCATCCTGGCGGTGGCCGCCTTCGTGCCGGCTCTCCTCTTTCTTCCGGAGGAGACGCCGCGCCGGGCCGCCTCCTGGGGGTGGGCGGGAGGCGCCCTCTGTGAAGCCGTCACCCTGTGGTGGCTCGTTCCCACGATGGTCCGGTATGGAGGGATCTCCCCGTGGATGGCGATTCCCCTCGTGGCGGGGCTGTCCGTCCTCCTCGGCCTTTATTGGGCAGGCTTCTTCGGAACGTTGGCCTGGGCGGTGAGGCGCCGGGGAGAGGGAGCGCTCCTGCTCGCGCCTTGCGCGTGGGTGATCTGGGAGTGGATGAGGGGCCATCTCCTCACGGGCTTCCCATGGTGGGGTCCCGGGTATTCCCTCAGTCTCTACCCCGCCCTCCTCCAGAATACGCGGTTTTTCGGGATCCTCGGACTCTCCTTCCTATCCCTTTTGGGGGCATCGGCCGTGGCCCTTTGGGTCCGGGAGCGCGGCGCCCGCACGACGCTCGCGGCCGTCCTGCTTTCGGTGCTCCTGTACGGAGCCGCGTTCGCCTGGGGGACGGTCCAGGAGGGACGCCCCGTTTCGCCCATGCCCCGCCTTGCGGTTGGATATCTCCAGCCCCAAATCCGCCAGGACGAAAAATGGGATCCTTTGGAGGCCGAGCGGACCTGGCAAAGGATGGAGACCCTGAGTCTAGCGTTTCGCAAGTTCGGTCTCCGATTGCTTGTCTGGCCCGAGTCCTGCACGCCCGTGGCCTGGGACGGCGACGGGGCCTACCGAGAGCGGGTGGCCGCCATTGCGAGGGATCTGTCGGCGCCCGTTCTTCTCGGGACGACCTTCGGAGGTCATGGGGGCTATCAGAACGGCGCCGTTTTGGTGCGCCCGGACGGTGGGGAGGGCGGTCGGTACGCCAAGACCCACCTCGTCCCCTTCGGGGAGTATGTCCCGCTTCGCCGTCTTCTCTTCTTTGCCCGCCCCCTCGTGGAAGCGGTGGGGGATTTCGTCCCCGGCGAGTCCTTGGAGCCGGTTTCCACGCCCGCCGGTGCCGCGTCCGTAACAATCTGCTACGAGGCCATCTTCCCGGGGCTGGTGCGAAGGCAGGTCCGAGAGGGGGGAGAAATCCTCGTGAATCTGACGAATGATGCCTGGTATGAGGGGACCCCGGGACCCGCCCAGCATTTCCTCATGGAACGCGTCCGCGCGGTGGAAACGGACCGCTTTCTCATCCGTAGCGCCAACGGCGGAATCAGCGGAATCGTGGACCCGCGGGGGAGGCTCCAGTCGGCCGCCACCCCGGGAGAGCCGGCCTCCTTCTGGGGCATTGTGGCCCCGAGAACCACCACGACCCTGTGGGTAGGCATAGGAGATAGGTGGCTGGTTCTCCCCCTCTTCTTGCTTTTCCTGGCCATTCTGCCCTGGCCGAAGGGAAGGACCGAGCCAGGTCAGCCGCCCTCCCTCGAATCGGGGACCGAGTGAGCAGGTCCAAGGCCGACGGGGAGCGTTCCTCGCTCGGTGCGAGGGTGGAAACGGGTGAAGGAAGAACGGGGTGCCAAGCCCGAATAGGGTTTCTACGGGTGGGGGGCGGGGCCGAAGGTCGTGCGGCCGCGCCATACCTACAGTAGGTATTTGATCGGACTGCATCCAGCACTACAAGCAGAGAGCGCCTCTCAGACAGGAGATCGAAGCAGTCAAAACGAATGTGCATACCGATATGCTAGATATACAATGTATGTCTTTTACTTGAACACCTTCAGGAATTGGTCGAGGTGGTGCCTGGATGGCCGGATTTCGGAGTGGCTGGGTGCTCCGGATCCATTTCTTGAGTGATTGCGATGGACCGCATGGGCGTATGCGGAGAAGCCTCCGAGCGGCCGCCAGCGTAGCGAGAACTTTAGGTTTTAGGGCAAGGGGAAGCTTTGTCGCTTCCTTCGGCGAAGGAGAGGCAGGCCTCCAAGGTGGTCCGTGAGGAAGGGACTTTGCCCGCGGGGACGCCGATTCCCTTCCCCTGGCGGAGGGGGGGCAGGCGTCTCCGGGAATAGGCCGGGTTATGCGGTCGGTTCTTGGGCTGTTCCAGGAAGGCTTCCTGGACGATCTCTGGAGGGAGGTCTCATGCGGGCTGGGGTAGAGTCGGAACGGGCGAGGCGCATCGCGGAGAGCCTGGAGGCCGCCGTTCGCCCCACGGGACTCTACCGGAACAAGGCGCGCTTCCTGAGGGAGCCCTCCCGATTGCGTCTTTCTGCGTCATGGTCCGCGGGCCGGGCTCGACCAGGGAAGTCGTACTTCAAGCCATCCCGCCAAGCCATGGCGGGAAAGAGATGGCGCCAAGGGCCCACTTTTGGGGAGCGTAGAGATGAGAGGTAGAATTTACGACAACGTTACGCAGGTTATAGGGGACACGCCGCTCGTGCGCCTGAATCGGATCCCGTCAGCCGACATGGCCGAAGTGTGCGTCAAGCTCGAATCGCTCAATCCCGGCGCAAGCGTGAAGGACCGCATCGCCGAAGCCATGGTGTCGGCGGCGGAGGCTTCGGGAGACTTGATTCCCGGCATGGCCATCGTCGAGCCGACTTCGGGCAACACAGGGATCGGGCTTGCCATGGTGGCCGCCCAGAAGGGCTACAAGCTGACGCTCGTGATGCCGGACACCATGAGCCTGGAAAGGCGGCGCCTCCTTCAGGCCTTCGGGGCCCGGCTGGTTCTGACCCCGGGCGAAAAGGGGATGAAGGGGGCCATCGCCGTGGCCCTCCGCATCGCCTCGGAGACGCGCGGGTGCTTCGTGCCGTCGCAGTTCGACAATCCAGCGAACCCCTGGATCCACCGGAACTCTACCGCGCTGGAGGTCTTGAGAGACACGGGCGGCCGGCTGGACGCTTTCGTGGCGGGGGTGGGGACCGGTGGAACCGTGGCGGGTGTCGGAAGGATGCTCAAGGCGAGCCTCGGACCCTCTGTCCTGATCGTGGCGGTGGAACCGTCTGATTCTCCCGTCCTTTCCGGGGGGGAGCCCGGGAAGCACAGGATCCAGGGAATCGGGGCCGGCTTCGTCCCAGCAAACTACGACCCCTCCGTCGTAGACCGGGTCGTGCGCGTCGGGTTCGACGAAGCCCTCGACGGGGCCCGGCGCCTCGGCCTCGAAGAGGGGATTCTGGCCGGAATTTCCTCGGGGGCGCTCCTTCACGCCGCCCTCGGTGTGGCGCGTGAGCTCGGGCCGGGGAAGCGCGTGGTGAGCGTAGTGTGTGACAGCGGCGAACGCTACCTTTCCACGCCCCTGTATCCATACGAGGAGCCGGAAACCGCCACCCCTTGACCGGCCCAGCCCTTGAATCGGGCTCCCGCCTGGGCCTACACTTGAGCAGGGGCCAGGCGCAATCGAGCCGTCATGGGCCCGCGTTCCCGCACGAGCGGGGTGCGGACCCGGAGGGGGCCATGGGACATCGCATTTTAATCTTGGAAAGCGGGATTCCGGTGGTGCCTTTCGACCAGAGCCTCCTCCTGCGGAAGGAGCACGAGGTCCTGCGGGCGGCGACCGGGGAGGAGGCCATCCGTAAGATCTCGGAGCTGAGCCCGAGCCTGATCATAACGGACGACCGCCTGGCCGACATGGAGGTGCAGGATTTCGTGAAGAAGGTCCGCCTCAGTCAGGAGGGCCGCCACGCCGCCCTCATCCTCCTGAGCGGGAGCCCCGCCGCAGAGAAGCCCGAGGGGGTGAATACCGTTCTGCGAAAGCCCATTGTGGGCGGCGACTTCAACGAGGCGTGCCGCCGGCTCTTGTCGATCGCGGTGCGAAAGGACGCCCGCCTCCTGGTCTACGTTCAGGTCCAAGGGTACGTCCAGTCGAGCCTGTTCCTGTGCAATTCGCTCAACCTGAGCGCCTCGGGGATTCTGATCCTGACCGCCCGGAGGCTGAAGCTGGGGGACTCCATTCAGCTCCAGATCACTCTTCCCCTCGAAAAGGAGAAGGTGCGCGTCACGGGCCAGGTCGTGAGAGAGGCCCGCGAAGTGGACTCTCGCCTGAACGCGTATGGAATTCACTTCGAGGATCTGGGCCCCGAGGACCGGCGGCGCATACAGAACTTCGTGGACGCAGGCCTAAGAGGCGGGATGTAGTCGGCCCTCCATGCGTCGTGGAGCGGATCCGAAGCCGCGGTGGAATCGGGATGGGCTCAGGAAAGAGACTTCAGCGCGAGGCGGATCCATGTTTCGATAGGCCCGTCGGGCGCTTGGGCGCGGGCGTCGGTAAGCGCCTTCTCCGCCTGCAGGGCCTTGTACCCGAGGCTCTCCAGGGCGGTCAGGGCGTCCGTCAACTCCCCACCGATGGCGGAGGGAGGAGTTCCAGGGGGGTGGATCCCGCCGAGATCGGCCATCTTCTCCCGCAACTCAAGGCAAATCCGCTCCGCCGTCTTCTTACCCACCCGGGGGATGGACTGGAGCCTTCGGGTGTCTCCTCCCCGAATGGCCGCTAGAAGCTCGTCGAAGGTGAGTCCGGACAGCACCGCCAGAGCCGTCATGGGGCCGACGCCCTGAACGGCCATGAGCTTTCGGAAGGTCTCCCTCTCCGGGCGCGTGAGGAATCCGAAGAGGAGGATGGCGTCGGCCCGCACCTCCGTGTGGATGAACAGGTCCACGGTCTCGTCCTGGAGCTTCGTGAAGGTCGTCAGGGGAACCTGAACCTGGTAGCCCACGCCGCCCGCCTCCACCACGAGGCCCGAGGGCTCGCGCTCCAGGAGCCTCCCCCGGAGCCGCCCGATCATTTTCGCACCCCCGCGGTCGCAAGGCGGCCCCTGGCGAGCGCGCAGATGGCCAGGGCGAGCGCGTCGGACGCGTCGTGCGGGGTCGGCGGCTTGGGAAGGCCGAGGATGGCCTGGACCATTTTCTGAACCTGAATCTTTTCGGCCCGCCCGTAGCCGGTGACGGCCGCCTTGACTTCTGCGGGGGAAATCTCCACCACGGGAACGCCCTCCTGAGCGGCCGTCAGCATGACGGCCCCTCGCACCTGACCGAGCTTGAGAGCGCTCTGCGCGTTCTCCGCCATGAAGACCCCTTCGAGGGCAAGGACCTCGGGGCGAAACTCGCCGATGAGTTCCCGGAGCCTCGCGCCGATGAGGGCAAGCCGATCGGGATGGGGGAGGTCCGGCTCAAGGCGCAAGGCCCCGTAGGCCAGGGCCTTGTGGGCGGCCCCGCGTCCCTCCACGACGCCGTAACCGGTGCACCGGGAGCCCGAGTCCACCCCGAGCGCGATCATCCGGCTTCGAAGGCCTCCAGATCCTTGTCGTCAATGTCGAAGTTGGCCCATACGGCCGCCACATCGTCGTTGTCCTCGAGGGCGTCCACCAGCTTGAGCAGGCCCTTGACCTGATCCCCCTGGAGGCGGACCGTCAGGAGCGGGACGTACGCCGGCCGGGAGCCGGTGACCGGGAGGCCTGCCTTGATGAGCGCGTCGTTCACGCCGTTGAGGGACTCGAAGGTGGTGACGACGGTGTAGGTTTCTCCGTCGCTCTGGACGTCTTCCGCGCCGGCCTCGATGGCGGCCTCGAAGACCCTCTCCTCCGTAAGACCCTCGCCTGAGATGGTGATCTGGCCCTGCCGCTGGAAATTGCGGGAGGCGCATCCCGGAACGCCCATGTTTCCGCCGTACTTGCTGAAGAGGTGGCGGATCTCGCCCGTGGTCCGGTTCCGGTTGTCGGTCTGGACCTCGACCATGATGGCGACGCCGGCGGCTCCGAATCCTTCGAAGAGAATTTCTTCGATGGACTCGGCCCCTTCGCCGCCGGCCCCCCGTGCGACGGCCCTCTTGATGTTGTCGTTGGGCATGTTGATGGCACGGCCCGCTTGAATCGCCGCCCGAAGGCGCGGGTTGTTGTCCGGATCGGCCCCGCCCAGCCGCGCGGCCACGATGATTTCCTTGGCGATTTTTGTGAACATCTTTCCGCGCTTGGCGTCCTGGGACCCCTTGCGCGCCTTGATATTGGCCCACTTATTGTGACCCGACATGAGTGCCCTCTCCTCAAATCAGCCGCCATTTTACCACGGATGGCCCCGCCCGCGTCACCGGCCACGAGCCTGCGTTCAGCCCTCAGCCCGCGGGTAGGAAAGGGCGTCCTTCAGCCGGAAGAGGTCGCTTTTCCGGTCCACGAGCCGGACCTTCGTGTGGAGCGTCTCGGGGTCGACGAGGTCGGCGAAGGGCACGGCGCGGATTTGGAACTGGTCCTCCACGCTCACCATGCACCCGAAACGGCCCTCCTGGTAGAGCCGGAAAGCCCCGTGACCCAGCATGGAGCCGAGGACCACGTCGAAGGAAACCGGTGGGGCGGTGCGCGTTTCGTAGCCGATTTGCTTCGGGTTGACCTTCTTCACCCGGCCCGTCCGCTCCGCGTACAGGGCCGAGGTCTTCTCCGCCAGGCTTCTGCAGAGTTCGGCCCGTCCAAAGTACACGTTTCCGTGGGCGTCCACCTCCCGGGGGCGGTGCGACTCGGCGAGGCGGTCCGCAAGCCCCTCCGCGATGCAAATGAGCCCCGCCGTGCGCCCGGCCCTTTCCCTCCGGATGATCAGGTCCGCGAAACGCGAGGCCAGGGCGTCGGGGTCAAGGTCCCCGTCCAGGTCCTCGGCCGCGAGAATGTCGCACGCTTCGCCCGCGACTCCGGCAGCGTAAGTGATCCAACCGGCCTTTCTCCCCATGAGCTCCACCAGGAAGTAGGCGTTTGTGGAGTCGGCGTCGGCCTTCAGGTTGAGGAGGGCCTTCTGGGCCGCATCCACCGCGGTCCAGAACCCGAAGGTCCAGGCGATTCCGTAGTAGTCGTTGTCGATGGTCTTGGGGATGTGGATTGTGGGCATCCCCAGCAGGTGCAGGAAGTTCGCCGTCTTCAGCGTGTCGTCGCCTCCCATCGTGAGAAGAGCTCCGACACCGTGGGTTTTCAGGCCGCTTACGATGGCGAGCAGTTTGGAGGTCTTGGCGGCGTCCTCTAGGTCGGCGCGGTTGCGAATGGGCTTTCCTGGATTGGCCCGGGAGGAGCGGAGGAAGATGCCCCGTTGGTTCCGAATCGCGGAGATTGCATCGTCGAGGACCAGGTAGTCCCTGCCGGACTCGAAGCGGGTACCATCCGACGGGTCCCACTTCTCCAGACGGGAGAATCCGTCAAGGAATCCGAGCACTCCGATTCCGTGGTCGAGGAATCCGAGGGCGGCCGCCGAGATAACGGCGTTGGCGGCAGGGGCGGGGCCGCCGGAGAACACCATCGCAACCTTCGACCCTGGGGCGGGACCGGGGAACGGGGAGCCGACCATGGAAACACCTCCATAGGGCGCGGAACACTCACGGTTGCCGCTTGAGAGCCGAGTATACGGCGACCGGGGGCCGCCGGCAATGGACGGGACCGGAGGCGCGTTTGGAGTAACATGGCAACAGTCCGCTTTTAGGGAGCTTGATGATGAACTGGGCCCATGTGCACTTGGTTGTGAATCACGCGCCCGTCGTGGGCGGACTTTTCGTTTTGGCCCTGGGGGCGTGGGCCTTCGTCCGGCGGAGCGCCGAATTGAGGCGGGCGGCGCTTCTCGGCTGTGCGCTCCTGGCGCCAGCCGCCCTCCTCGCCTTCCTCTCCGGACGGGAGGCGGAGGAGGTCGTGGAGGCCATTTCCGACGTGCCGCACGCGCTCTTGGAGGGCCACGAGGAGGCGGCCCTGGCCGCGCTCCTGGCGTTCGCCCTTGCGGGCGCTGCCGCGGGGGCGGTTCTCCTCTTTCAACGAAAGGCCGAAGCCCCCGGCCAGCGTGCCACCGCCCTGTGCCTCGTCCTTCTCATAGGGGCCGCCGGCCTTGTGACTTGGGCCGCAAACCTGGGAGGCCAGATCCGCCATCCGGAGGCTCGAGGGGGGTTCTCAGTGCCGGAGGATCCGACGGAGGATGGGCGCGGAAGGGATCGGAAGGGGAAAGACTAATCCTGCCGGGAGGCCTCGGGAACCCTTCCCAGGGCAAGGTGGGCGAGGTTTTCCGAGACCTCCAGGGCCTTCGGCAGCATCCGCCGCACGCGATCCGGAGGGTATCCGGCGGACCGGAGGTCCTGTCCGAGCACGAGGAGCGAAGAGAATCGGCAGGGGATGCAACCGAATTGCGTGGCCTTCGAGAGGGACTCCGCGAGGGCCAGGAGGCTGTCTCCTTCGCTGGCGGCGATTCCGTGGGCTTCCGCGGCGCCGAGGAGGGCGAACTTCACCGAGTCGAATGCTGAACGGGCGCCCTCGAAGACGCGGCCCTCCATCGCGGACCGACGGCAGGCCTCCCGGGCCGACGTCGCCCGCTCAAGCCACTGCGCCACCCTCTCGGCGATGCGGCCCTCGGTCACGGATGGCCTACCCGATTCTCTCGGGAAACTCAGCGCGGAGCCGCTCGAAGAGGCCCTGGAGGTCCTCCGGGATGACCCGGAGCTTGCCGAAGAGCGTCGTGAAGTTCGTGTCTCCGGTCCACCTGGGCACGATGTGGAAGTGGAGGTGGTCGATGATCCCGGCTCCAGCCGCCTCGCCCAGGTTGAGCCCCACGTTGAAACCGTGGGGATTGTATACCTGCCTAAGCAGGTGCTCGCAGTAGGCGACGGTCTCGATGGCCGACGCGCGGGCGGCGGTGTCCAGGCCAGTGAGGCTGTCTACGTGGGCTCTGGGAATCACGAGGAGGTGGCCGTTGGTATAGGGGAACTTGTTCAGCATGACGGCCGTCGAGTCGTCGCGGTAGACCACCAGGTTGTCCAGGGAGGGGGGGTCCGTAAACGCCCTGCAGAATACGCAACCGCCGGCCTGCTTGTCCGGGTCTTTCACGTACTGAAGGCGCCAGGGCGAGAAGACGATCTCCATAGGTTGCGCCCCCCGCAAGGACTGCCCGGGCCTAGCGGTGACCCCAGGCGGCCGCGCGGCGGGAAGGGCAGGGAGCCGGGTGACCCCCTGCCCCCCGCGCGGATTCAGTGTCGGTTTACCGCTTCCTTGAGTTCCTTGCCGGCCCGGAAGTAGGGGACCTTCTTCCGGGAGACCTGGACCTTTTCTCCGGTTTTTGGGTTGCGGGCCGTGCGGGCCTCCCGGACCTTCATGCGGAAGCTGCCGAAGCCGCGGAGCTCGACCTTCTCCCCGCTTTCGAGGGCGTCGGTCACGGCCTTGAAGATGGTGTTGACGATGATCTCCGCCGGTTTTTTCGGCAGGGTGGACTGCTTGGCCACCAATTCGATCAGGTCAGCCTTCGTCATGACCTCACTCCTCTCCGTTCTTCTGGAAGCCGCTGAAATCCAGGACGTCTCCGAGGCTTACCCGGCCGTCCTCAGCCGGTCGGTACTGCGGGTCGTCCTCGCGCTCCCTCTGCTGGCGCTCGCGCCTCTGGCCCTCCTTGAGAGAGAGACCGATGCGCTTTTCGTGGGGCTCGAGACGGATGATTTTGAAGGGATAGCTCTGGCCGACTTCCACCACCTCGGAACAGCTCGTAATGTGCTTGTCCGAGAGTTCGGAAATGTGGACGAGCCCCTCGACACCGTCGCCGAGATCCACGAAGGCGCCGAAGTCGACGATTTTGGTGACGGCGCCGGGCACCACGTCGCCCACGTAGTGGTTCTGGAAGAACTGTTCCCAAATGTCGGGCAGGAGGGCCTTGATGCTCAGGGAGAGGCGCTGGTTCACGGCGTCGATGTTGGTGATGACCGCCGAGACGTCGTCGCCCTTTTTTAGGATTTCGCTCGGGTGGTTGATCCGCTTCCAGGACAGGTCGGAGATGTGGACGAGCCCGTCCACTCCGTCGAGGACCTCCACGAAGACCCCGAAGTCGGTGATGTTGCGCACCTTGCCCGTCACGCGGTCGCCTTCGCGGAAGGTCTCCGTGATGATGTCCCACGGGTTGGGCTCGGCCTGCTTGAGTCCGAGGGAGATGCGCTGGGCCTCCACATCCACGTCCAGGATGACCACCTCGACCATATCGCCCACGTTCAGGACGGCGGAGGGGTGCTTCACCTTCTTGGTCCAGGACATTTCGGAGACGTGGATCATGCCCTCGATGCCGGGCTCCAGCTCCACGAAGGCCCCGTAGTTCGTGAGCGAAATGACCTGTCCGCGGACCTTCATGCCGATGGGGTACTTGTCCCCCACATTGGTCCACGGGGAGGGCTCGAGCTGCTTGAAGCCCAACTGGAGCTTTCCCGTCTCCTCGTCGAAGTTCAGGACGAGGACGTCGATCTGGTCGCCCACCTGGAACATCTCGGAGGGGTGGTTCACGCGCTTCCAGGACATGTCCGTCACGTGGAGCAGTCCGTCGATTCCGCCCAGGTCCACGAAGGCGCCGAAATTCGTGAGGTTCTTGATGGTGCCGCGAAGGGGGACGCCCTGCTGGACGGCCTCGAGGATCCGCTCCTTCTGGACCGAGACCTTCTCTTCCAGGTAGGCCTTGCGGGAGAGAACGATGTTGCCGCGCTTGCGGTTCACCTTGATGACCCGCATCTCGACCTCCTGGCCCTTCAGGGCTCGGAGGTTGCGGATGGGCTGGAGGTCGACGAGGGAACCGGGGAGGAAGGCGCGGACGCCCACGTCCACCGCCAGACCGCCCTTCACGCGGTCCAGGATGATTCCCTTGATGGGGCGGCCCTCCTTGTAGGCGCGCTCCACCTCTTCCCAGGCCTTCATCTTCTGGGCTTTGACCTTGCTCAGAACCACGTGCCCGTTCTGGTCCTCCAGCCGCTCCAGGAAGACCTCGACCTCGTCCCCCGGCGCCACGGCGAGTTCGCCGCGGGCGTTGAGGAACTCCTCCTTGGTCACCACGCCCTCGCTCTTGAGCCCCACGTCGATGAGGACGTCGGTGGGCGTGATGGCGACGACGCGGCCGCGGATGAGGTGCCGCTCGCTGTGATCGGCCACCTGGGACTTGAGGAGCGCCCCCATGTCCACCTGGCTCTCTTCCCCAATGTTATCGGAGTTCAGGTCGAGCCACTCCTGGGGCACCGCAAAGGGCGCACCTGGACCCTGATGGTCCCGTTCTTCCGTAACCGACATGTACGTGTACCTCCCGATCTTGGATTTGATCCCGCCCGAAGACGAAACCTGAGCGGATTGTAACCCGGAAGGCGCCTGCTGTCAATCAGATGGATGCGCCCGTGGGAAGGAGACGGGCCCCTGGAGGCCGGGGGCAGGAGACCGGCGCGCTCGGTTGCCGGCAGGAAGGGGCGTTAAACAACCCGCCGCGTCAGTACTCGATGCCCTCCCGGGCCGGGACCCCGGCGTCGAAGTAGTGTTTCACCTTCCTCATTTCGGTGACCAGGTCCGCGGCGTCGAGGACGGACTGGAGCTTGGTGCGGCCCGAGAGGACGAGTTCGGCCCTCCCTTCCCTGCGCCAATCTTCCAGGAGCTCGAGGATGTCTTCCTCCCGGATGAGCCGGTACTGCTGTGCCGAGAGGACTTCGTCGAGGATCACCAGATCGTAGTCCGGGGACCGCACTGCTTCCCTTGCCAGGGAGAGTCCGCGGGATGCTTCCTCCAAATCCGGTGGGGTCACTCCGAAGCGGAACGTGCCGTCGGGACGTATCCGCTCGCAGCCGGTGGGGTCCAGCCTCAGGAGCGGAATGGTCCGGAGAACCTTCCGCTCGGCGTAGTGCTCGTTCGTCCCGTCGAAACCTTTGTCGAACTGGATCATCCAGACGCGGCGCCCGGCTCCGACGGCGCGGACGGCCAAGCCGATGCACGCCGTGGTTTTACCCTTGCCGTCGCCCGTGTACACGTGGAGGCGGGGGGCGTGTGGGTTCTCGGAAACGGGTCTAGGCGCCATGGCGAGCCTCCTGCTCGCGCAGGGGAAAGCTCGGTCCGCCGGGTTTCATCCCTGGGTCCCTCCACCGGAAGCAGGGGCAGGAAGGCCGACCACGAGGAGCTGGTCTCCCGGCCGGAGGCCGTGCAGGGCGCAGAAACCTCCGTTCACCTCGAGCACGTGGCGGATGGGGACCGAGGGCGCATAGCTTGGACAGGGATCGGCGGGACAGGGGGGCGCCTCGGGCGTGATCTCCACGATTCGAAACCCCCCGTCGAGCCACACGAGGTCGAGAGGGATCTTGCAGTTCTTCATCCAGAAGGGTCGCGCCTCCTCCGTGTCGAAAAGGAAAAGCATGCCCTCGTCGGGGGCGAGGAACTCCACGAACATGAGGCCCCTTGCCTGCTCCAGCGGGTTTAGCGCGGGCTCGACGCGGACCGTGAAGCCGTCGGGCAGCACCACCGTCGTCGGGGCAAGGGAGGAGGACACGGGGGAGGTGCCCGGTCCGCCCGCGCAGGCGAGCCCGAGGGCGGCGACGGCCAGCAGCGGACGAAGGCGGCTCAAGCCTGGGTGTGCGTCCACGTACGCATCCTCCAGAAGTAGTGAAGCCCCGAGTACACCGTGAAGAAGGCCACGAGCCACATGAGCGCGGCCACGAACCTGGGGTCGAACCAGTAGGCATTCTGGATCAGGACCGCCACGGCATAGGAGATCTGAACGACGGTGGTGCACTTTCCCGGAAGCGAGGGCGGGAAGCTCTTGATTCCGTGGGTCAGGTTCAGGATAAGCGCCAGAGTTACGATCACCACGTCACGGGCGATGGTGAGGATGGGAACCCAGACCGGAATGGGATGGGTGATGCCCGTCTCCGGGAGGGCGAGGGCGACGTAGGTGGCGGTGAGCATGAGCTTGTCGGCCGTGGGGTCCAGGAAGGCGCCCAGCTCCGACCGCTGGTTGAAGAACCGCGCGATGAACCCGTCCAGGGAGTCCGTAATTCCCGAGCCGAGGAAGACCCAGAGGGCGAGCCGGGGGTGGCCGTAGGCCACCGCAAGGATGAATACGGGGATGAGCGCGATGCGCAGGATGGAGAGCATGTTGGGAACGGTCATGCGCTCGCCCCGGCACGGGAGCCGGCTCCTTCGGCCTATTCCAGAACGTCGCCGACCTGGGCCTGGCCGCCGCCGTCCACCACCCCGATGGACAGGTGCTCACCCACGATCTTGGTAACGGTCAGGGTGCCTATGCGGGATTTCTCCTGGCCGAGGATCTTGCCCGTATCGGGGTCCGTTATGGTCTCCCCCACGCGGAAGAGCCCGAACTGCTGTCCCTCGCGGATCCCGTCTGAGCTGCCTAGATTGATGTAGGCCTTGCCTTCTCCCACCTTGGCCACTTTTCCCGAGACGAGCGCCGCGGCGCCGAGCCCCTCTTTGAGCGACGAGGTGCTGTTGACGATCTGCTGGGCCAGGCGGTCCACCGCCGGTTGGAAGATCTTCCGCGCCTGGGACTCGTCCCAGTCGGTGCCGCCGCCTATGCCGGCGATCCGGAGTTTGCCGAAGGAGTTCCTGCCGGATTCGCTACCCGTGAAGAGGATCTCGGCCGTCGTCGTGTTGACCAGGCGGAGGCTGAGGGTACCCTCGGCGGTCGTCTTGCTGGCGTCGACGCCCAGTCTGAAAAAGGCCTCCCCCCCGGCCTTGCGGATGGAGAAATCGGTGACGGCGCCCATGATGACGAGTTGGCAGCCCAGGAGCTTGCCCACCTTGACGGCGGTCTTGTCGTCGATGGCCCCGCTCAGGGAGAGCTCCTGCTCGGCGAGGACAGACTCCAACTCCTTCCGCTCAATGACACGAAACTGGCCCGATTGGACGAGCTTCTCCACAAGCCAGTCTTCGATGGCGGGGCCCAGTCGCCCGTGGCCATACTGGGATTCGTTCTTGATCTTGAGCACGGCGATGCGGGGCTTTTGGGCAAAGGCCGCCAAGGATGCGGCCGAAAAGGCGAGGGCGAGCAGCACGGCGGTGGCGCGTCTCATTGGGATTCCTCCTAAGGGCCCCAGGATAGCGGTCCTAAAAGGCCACTGTCAAACGGTTGGCGCTCTGGGAGGTGACCTTGGCGCTCGGCCAAAGCTTCCGGATCTCCTGGGCCAGATCGGAGGCGTCGCCCTGCATGGACACGTGGAGCGTGGCGCTGGAACCTTCGGCGCTTCGCACGCTCGCCTCCTGAATGCCGCGGCCTTCCCGCTCCAGTCGGGACGCCACTTGGGCGGCTCGTTCGGCGGTCACTCCGGCGATCTCCAGGAGAAGCGCCCGGGTGGAGGAGGATTCGCGGGCCCACTGGGCGGTGATCTGGCGGACCACGTCGGCCCCCGCCAAAGTGGCCGCCTGGCGGGCGGCCTCCTGGTATCCGGCTTCGCCCACGTGGACGGAGGTGCCGCTTCCCGAGGCGGTGGCCATGATCTCTCGGGTGTCGGCTTTGACAGCCTTCAGGTGCACCGACGCTTGGTAGGACGTCAGGTTGGAGCCGCGCACGCTCCCTCCCGCACCGCCGGAGGCCGCTCCGAGAATCGCCACCTCGGCCCCGTAGCGCCGCAGGAGATCCGACTGGGCGCCCTGGTCCATGGACCAGAACCCGGCGGCCCCCGCCTCGTCGGGCGTCTCGACCAGAAGGAAGCCCCTCTCCCTCAGCACCTTCTGCACGAGAGCGGCGACGGTCCCGTCGTCGTTCTTGAGGACCACCGCGACGCGGGGCATCTTCATCCGCCTCAGGAGGAGCCCGAGGCCTCCGAGATCGTCCGCGAGGCTGCCCTCCCGGACCTCCGCTTCCACTTGCACCGTATAAATGTTGGAGTCCCGGTTGGCGCTTTCGGAGAGGATGGAGTAGTTGGAAACGTACCCGCGAGTCTGCGTATAGATCCGATCCGAGAGGAGCTGGTTGTTTTGAACCAGAGTCTCCGAATCCACGAGGGTCCCGATGACCTGCTCCACGGCCGTGCGGAGCGCGGCCTCTACGGCGCGATCCCGGGCCCGCGCGGCATCTCCGGAAAGTATAGCGGCCGCTCCCGTGGCGGTCACGCGGGACTGGGCGAGCGAGACGCCACCGCCGAGGAAGAGGAGAAGAGCCGCCAAGAATCCAGCCGATCGTTTCATGGAACACCTCCTTGTGTCTGTGCGGGGTCTGGGTCGGACGGGCGCTCTTCTTGGACGACCTGACCGGAGGACCGCCTTCCCCGAACGCGCAGAATGGGGATCTCCTCGCTCTTGCCCTTGACCCGGACGGGGTTGAGGGCCTCGGTGTCGTAGGTTTCGTGGAACCGGGGGATGTGTGTGGCCAGGCCGGCCGGCACGATGACGTCGTCGGACACGGCGAGTCCCTGAAGCCTTGAGGCCAGGTTCACCGTGTCCCCGATCACGGTGTAGGCGAAACTGTTTCGGGAACCGTTGTTTCCGACCACTACGGGGCCTGACGTGACGGCGATCCCGATGTGCAGAGGCGGCTTTCCCTCCCGGGAAAACCTCTCCCTCAGGACCCTCGCGCGCTCCTGCATGGCCACGGCGCAAGCAAGGGCCCGGGCCGGGTGGTCCGACTGGTCCACCGGATCGCCGAAAAACGCCAGGATCGCGTCCCCGATGAACTTGTCCAAGGTCCCGTCGTGGGCGAAGAGGACGCCGGTCATCTCGGTGAAATACTCGTTCAGAAGGAGGCTCACCCGTTCGGGGGGTAGGTTCTCAGAGAGGGTCGTGAATCCGCGGATGTCGGAGAAGAGGATGCTCAGGTTCTTCCTACGGCCTCCGAGTTGGACGACACTCGGATTCCGAAGAAGGGTCCTCGCGATGTTCGGGGAGACGTACCGGCTGAAAAGGCTCTCCACGGCGCGGCGCTCGCGATAGTCACAGGCGCGGTGATAGGCGAAGGAGCCGCCCGCGAAAAGGAGGGCGCAGAGCGACAGGCCGAGAAGGGGAAGGGGTCTTCCCGCCCGCACGGCGGCGACCCCGCCCCACGCCAGGGAGGCGAGGGCCAGGAGCCAGATGGCGAGGGCCGGACCGGGCCGGAGGGCGAGGGACGTGAGCGCTGTGCCGAGAGCGGCAAGGAGGGCAAAGAGCGCCCAGGCCGGTGCTCCCCGGACGGGAACCATCTCCTGGCCCGCCAGGAGGGCTTCCAGGGCTTGGCCATGCACCTCGATCCCCGCCATGGTGTGGCTCGACACGGTGGCATGTCCTGAACCGGAGTGCCGTGGCAAAGGGACGGAGAAGAAGTCGTGCTGGCTGGGGCGCGTGGATCCCACGATGACGATCCGGTCCTTCAGAGGCGGCAAGGGGCCGTTCCCCTTCAGGACATCGAGAAAGGAGACCCGGGGCAGGGTGCCCTCCCCGCCGAGGTACGGGATCCACCAGCCCGTCCCGTCGGTGCGGAGCCGCCGCTCTCCCAGGTGAAGGGTGTTCGCTTCCATCCGAACTCCCGGCGGCCCGTCGGGGAACCAGTGGAGAAGAGCGCACGCCAAGGCGAGAGGAGGATGCCGGATCTGGAGCCGGCCTTCCGCGGCCTCCACGTACGGTGCGGGGATCTTGCGGAAAATGCCGTCCGGGTCCGAGAGGAGGTCGATCGATCCGAGTCCGACGGCCTGCGCGCGGAATCGCTCCAGGGGAAAGAGCCTGTTGCCGGGGCTGCAGACCAGGACGCAGTCTGCGCGGGAGAGCGCCCCCTCGAGGGCCGCGTCCTCGGCCTCGGAGCGGGGCTCGAGAAAGAGGAGATCCAGGGCTACAAGCGCGGCGCCCGATGCCCAGAGGCGGTCCACCACCGCCGCCATGTCAGCGCGGCTGGGATTCCGTCCTCCGAGCGCCCGGAACGTCGCATCGTCCATGACCACCAGGCTGACCCGGCCGGAGGGCGGGTGGCTCCGCGTTCGTAAGAGGAGGTCGTACACCCTCCCCTCGCCCGCGGAGGCGAGTCCGAGTGCCAGGGGAACGGCTCCGAGGACCGTCAGGGCCGCTCCGAGAGTCAGTCCGCCCCGGCGAAAGCGGGGCCAAGCCAGTGCCACGATGCCCCCTTTCAGCGTCCCGCGAGCCAGAGATCCGTTCGATGCCGGAGGAGGCCTCGACCCTCCACCCCGCCCACGTCGGGGCGCACCACCACGCGGACCCGGCCCTCCGAGAGCGCTCCCCAGGAGGCTTCCGCGTCGCGCAGTCTGCGGGCCTCCTCCTCGGTGACGAGGATGTCCGCGCCGAGGGAACCCGACGCCGCGAAGGCTTTGACCTCGATGGCCGATTCCTGTCCCCGGGGACGGACGGGGGGATGGCGCTGGGCCCATTCGCGACCGGGGACAGCCACGAGGGCGAGGGGGAGAGCGGGGGAGTTGAAGAGGTCCGTGAGGCGAAAGCCCCCTTGGGTCGTTGCCGGCCGGGTCACATAACGGGCGAGCATCCTTTCCTTGGCGCGAAGAGGCTTGATGGTCTTGATCCCGTAGACCTCCCTGCCGGAGGGGTCCAGAATTCGCGGTTGGAGAGCGGGGCGGACCCCCGCTTCCCGGGCATCCACGGTGACGGTGGCGAAGGAGGACAGCTCGCGGGCCGGCGGGGGGGCCGGCGCGGTCTGGGGGGAAGGCGCACGCGGAGGCATCTCGCGGTGCGGCGAAGGCTCAGCCGGGGACGGGGGAAGGGTGACCATGGCCACCTCCGAGGCGATGCCGTGCACCCCGTTGATGGGAACCTCGAGGGTCAAGGCGTACCGTCCGCCCCGTTCCTCCTCCGAGAGGATCCGGCCGCCCGAAACGATTCCCCGGACCCTTGTGCGCAGCACCTCGAAGGTTTCAAGCCGGCGCTCCGAGTCCACGGGAAGACGCATGGCGATGCGGAGGGCGGCGGCTTGGGCTTTGAGCACGGCGATTCGTCTGGCGTCCACCCGGGCTTGGGCGGAGGAAGGTCCGGGAAGGGGTATCGGAACCTCCGCGTCGGCGTGGATCCACCCCTCATCCCAATCCACGCTCCCTCCGGACACGGCCTCGCGAAAAGGAGCTTCGGGATTGGCGCCGCCCAGGGCGGCGAGCGTGATGGTGCAGGTCACGAGCAACACCCTTTTCCAGGACGCGTCGTTCATGCATCCCTCCATGCGGAGGGAGTGTATCACGCGGAAGCGGTGCGCTCCCGTCAGGAGGGGGTTTTAAAGAGGAGAATCTTCCGGCCGAGGAGGCGCAAAAACCCTTGGGTTTCCAATTCCTTCAGCAGACGGTTGACGGTCTCGCGGCTGGTTCCGATGAAGTGCGCGATCTCCTCCTGGGTCGGTCGCGTGATCAGGACGGAGCCATCGGCCAGCTGGCGCCCCTCCCGCTCGGCCAGGTCGGAAATGAATCGCGCGAGCCGGCCAAAGGTGTCCATCAGAACCAGGCTTCCCACGCGCTGGGAGGTCTCCCGGAGTCTCTGGGAGAGGGTCCGGATCACGGAGAGGGCCAGGGACGGGTTGGCGGCAAGCGCCTCCAGGAACCGCTCCCTGGAGAGCCAAACGCACTCCGTCTCCTCGACCGCTTGGACGGAAGCCGAGCGACGCTCCGCCGGATCGAACAGGGCCAGTTCGCCGACCATTTCCCCGGGCCCCAGGAAGGCGAGGGTGACCTGGCGGCCGTCCTTGCCGTTGATGTAGCACTTGACTCGACCCGAGAGGAGGATGTAAAGCGCCTCGCCGGGATCGCCCAACTCGAACAGGACCTCGCCCCGGCTGAAGGTGCGTCTCTCCGAGAAGCGGAGAACCTCCTCGAGGTGGACATCGTCGAGTCCGCTGAAGCACGTGATCCTTTTCAGCAGTTCCGTCTGGTCCAACCCTCACCCCATGCGGCCGTGCCCGGGGGCCGGTCCGCGGAAGGCTGGAAGGGGGGCCCTCCAGGCCCCCCTCCCACTTCCCGCTTACTGGGACTCCTCGTCCTCGGGAACAGGGTCCTCTCCCTCGGGAGAGGGGAGGACCGCTTCCATGGGCTCGTCGCCCTCCCCGCCGGACATTTTCTGCATCACGTGGCGGGGAACCGAAACGTTTGTGATGGCGTGCTTGAAGACGATCTGGTCGTAATCTCGCCCCCGGATGTGGATCGTGTAGCGGTCGAAGCCGAGGACCTGGCCAACGAACTTCTTGCCGCTGACTAGGAAAATGGTAATGAGGGAACGGTCCTTGCGGACGAAATTGAGGATCTGGTTCTGGATGTTGATTTCACGTGTGGGCGCCGGTTTTTTCGCGCCATCTTTGGATGAGTTCGAGGGCATCATCGCGCCATTCCTCCTCTTGGATTTCGAACCAATGAATTCCTTCTTCTCTCTTGAACCATGCCTGCTGGCGCTTGGCCAAGTTTCGGGACCGCTGTTTGATTCTGCGGACGGCCTCCTCCAACTCCATGGAACCCTCGAGGTGGGCCGCCAATTCCCCATAGCCGATGGCCTTCGAGGCGGGTCCGGACAGGCGGCCCGAAACCTTCAATCGCCGAACTTCATCCAGGAGCCCGGCGGCCATCATCTCCTCCACCCGGCGCTCGATCCTATGGTAGAGGAAGGGCTTGGGGGCCGTCAAACCCACCGTAAAGCCCGGAGCGACCCCCGGCTGGTTCCCTCCCTGGCGGATCCACCCCGAGAAGGCCCTGCCGGTCGAGAGGCGCACCTCGAGAGCCCTCACGATCCGCAGCACATCGCGGGGCCCCACCTCGCGCGCGCGGTCGGGGTCCAGCCGGGAAAGGACCCGGTGCAGCCGTTCGGGGCCTTTTGCCAGGGCGCGGCGGTTGAGCCTCTCCCGGAGTCCTGCCTGCCGACCCGGCGCGGAGACGAGCCCGCTCGTAAGGGCGCGGTAGTAGAGGCCGGTTCCGCCCACGAGGATGGCCATCCCACCGCGGGACCAAATGTCCCGGAGGACCCCCAGGGCGTCCGCACGGAAGGATCCCGCCGAATAGAAGGTACCCGGATCCGCCACGTCGATGAGGTGGTGGGGTACCCCCCGGCGCTCCTCCGCGGAGGGCTTGTCGGTGCCGATGTCGAAGCCCCTGTACACCGCCATCGAATCGCAGGAGACGACCTCCCCGCCGAGGCGGATCGCCACCTCCACGGCGAAGCGGGTCTTGCCCGTGGCGGTGGGACCGACGATGGCGAGGAGAGGGCCTTCCGGGAGGAGGGCGATGTCAGGAGGGCTCACGGAAGAGATCTTTTCGCGTGTGGCGGAGGGTCTCCAGGACGCGGGTCTCGTGGTCCGGCCCCAGGGTCCTTCGGATGGCCAGAAGCACGCTGTAGAGGAATTCGTTGAGGGACTGCACCAGGATCGCCTGGCGATCGCCCTGGAGGGCCCGCAGGTTCTCGATCAGTCTCTCCTCGGAGAGGGAACCGTTGCTACGGATGGTGACTCTCCCGAAGACTTCCGGCTGAACGGTCTTGAGGCGCCCGAGGTACTTCTCCAGGATGTTCTCCGCGATGGGTCCAACTTCCCGGAGAAGGTAGTGGTAGAGGAAGGAGAACATCTCGTTGTAGTTGCGGATCAGGCCGCCCAGTTCCTTCAACTCGCGGCGCTCCTCCTCGAAGCGGTCCTTCCTGCCTTTGACGTGGAGGAATCCGATGGAGAAGAAAATGTAGAGGGTCTTGAGCGTCTCGAATTCCCCGATTTCGCTGAGGTCGCAAACCTCCTGGACGCTGCGCGCTCCGTCCACCAGGCGGAAGACGTGTTTCTCGTACTCCTCGAAGTGGAGGCCCTGGGGGCGGTGGGCAGGAAGGACCCGCTCGAAGATCACGTCCTTGTTGGGCATGTAGCGTTCGAAGAGGGCCGGATCCTCGATGCGCCTGAGCCCTTCCAGGAGCAGTTCCGGAACGGAAATGGCCGTGGTGATGTTCTCGCCCGCCTTCTCCTCCCCCTCGAAGAACTGGAAGGAGCCCGAGTCCCACCGGAGGATGGAGAAGGCGATCTCCTGTACCTGATGGCGGACCTCGTTCCAAAGGTCCTTCGGGCTGAGGGCCTTCATTTCCACGAGAATCTTGCCCAGTCGCTTGCCCCTGGTCACGTGACGGCTGGCCTCGTCGAACTGGGCCTGACTGATCCTGCCCTCCCGCAGGAGCATATCGCCGAAGCGCTCCTCGGGCACGTTGGAAGTCGCGAAGGTCACGACGCCGTTCTTGAAGTGGAGTGTTTTCGTCACGGTGCCGTTCCGGACGAGAAGGACTCCCGTCTTTCCCGTCGTCTTAAGGAAGTCCAGGATCTCTGGAATTCCAAGCTGGGAGTAGTCGCCCTGGAGGGGTAAGGCGCCGAGGCTCATGGCGGCTCTTTCCGCGGGGCCGCGGGCCCGCCGGCTTGGGCCAGGCCCCCTGGGGCGAGGCCGACCGCACCCCGCTCCTGAACGCGGAGGAGGACCCGGCCGTACACGCGGTCCATGGGAAAGGGACCCAGGTGCCGGCTGTCCAGGCTCTCCGCCGCGTTGTCTCCCAGGCAGTACAGGAAGCCCTCGGGGACCTCCCCGGGAGAAGCGTCGGCGGCGGGACGGTCCCCCGGAAGCCCGGCTACGCGCTTGACGAGGAACCCGTTTGAGGAGGGGTCCCTGAGGATCACCAGGTCTCCTCGCCTGGGGCCGTTCAGGCGAAAGGCCCATCGGTCCACCAGGAGGAGGTCGCGGTCGCCGAGGGCCGGCGCCATGCTCCGCCCCGACACCCGAAAGGGCCGGAAAAAGACGAGCAGGAGCACGAGAGAGAGCAGGACCGACACGGCCGCCCAGAGAATGTACCTCGGGAGCAGCTTCCAGGCGGACCTCATTTGCGCAACCCCTTCAGAAGGCACCCATTTTAGAACGGCAGGGGCGATTACCGCAAGCCAAAGCGCATAAGGATAGGGAGTGGCGGGCCCGACGGCGGACACAGCGGCGGCCGGTGGGATTCTGAACTCGCGCGATCGGTGTGAAGCTCCCCCAGGAAGCCGTGAAGGCGCCGTGATTTCGGCGCCTTCGCTCACGTTTCCGGCTGGTGGAGGGTGAATGGGTGGTGGGCCATGTAGGACTCGAACCTACAACCTTGGGATTAAGAGTCCCCTGCTCTACCGGTTGAGCTAATGGCCCATCCAGCCAAAGCAGTTTGCCCGAAAACCGGTTCGAAGTCAACCCGCGGAGGGCCAGTGCGCCGTGGGAAACGCGTCCAGGGTTGGACCGTCCAGGCCCATCGAGCCGCATCCGTCCAGAGCTCGGAAAGCCACCATGGCCGCGTTGTCCGTGCAAAAACGGGGGGAGGGAAAGCCCGTCGGCACGCCCAATTCATCGCCGAGGTCCATCAGCTTCCGCCGCAGGAGGCGGTTGCAGGCGACCCCGCCGGCCATCGTGAGGGACCCTGGCCTTCGCTGGAGGGCCGCCTGTCTGATCCTCTGGATCAGGTGGTCCACCACGCGCTTCTGGAAGGAAGCCAAAAGGTCGTATTCCCAAGCAGGGAGCGCCTCCGGATCCCCCTCGAAGGGGGGGCCGTACCCGCGGGTCTTCATCCAGTGGAGGGCGGCCGACTTCAGGCCCGAGAAGGAGTAGTCGAGACGGTTCCCCGAAGACATGCGCGGGAGGGAAAAGGACACCGCCCGGGGATCGCCGCGCTCGGCCAGGCGGTCGATCACCGGGCCCCCGGGGTAGGGTAGACCGAGGTGTTTGGCAAGTTTATCGAGGGCCTCGCCCGCTGCGTCGTCGCGCGTCGCGCAGACTCGCCGGGGCTCCATGGGGGAGCCGCACCAGAAGAGGTGGGTGTGGCCACCGGAGACCACGAGGCCAAGTGTGGGGTAAGGGAGATCCGGTTGCTCGATCCAGGGGGACCGGAGGTGCGCCTCGATGTGGTTTACGCCGCGCACGGGGAGGTTCCGGGCCCAGCCCAGGGAGTTGGCGAAGGCAACTCCCACAAGGAGGCTGCCAAGGAGACCCGGGCCGCACGAGACGGCCACCTCCTCGACGTCGGCGAGTGTGGATCCCGCGTCAGCCAGCGTCTGCTCCACCGTTCCAGGGAGCCGCTGGAGATGCGCCCGGCTTGCCAGCTCGGGAACGACGCCCCCGTAAGGGGCATGTACCTCGTCCTGTCCCGCCACCCGGCAGGCGGCCACTTTCCCGTCCCGGTAAAGAAGGGCCGCCGACGAATCGTCGCAGGAAGTCTCGATCCCGAGGACGAGGCTCATGGCCTCAGGCGCGCCAAGAGGTCGCCCACGGTGCCCGCGTCTACGGGTTTCACCGCCCCCGCCTCAGTGAAGAGGGCCGTGATGAGCTCATGCGGGGTCACGTCGAAGGCGGGATTGAGGGCCTCCACTCCGGCGGGGGCCAGCACTCGGTCGCCCCACTTGAGGATCTCCTGGGAGGACCGAATTTCAATGGGGATTCCGGAGCCGTCCCTGAGCTCCGGGTCGAAGGTGCTGAGGGGGGCGGCCACGTAGAAGGGCACGCCATGGCGATGGGCCAGAACCGCCAGGGGATACGTCCCGATCTTGTTGGCGGTGTCGCCGTTGGACGCGATGCGGTCGGCTCCCACCACCACCAGGTCGATTTTACCGGAGGCCAGGAGGGAGGCGGCTGCCGATTCGCAGATGACGGTGACGGGAATGTCGTCTTCTTTCAACTCCCACGCGGTTAGGCGGGCACCCTGTAGGAAGGGACGCGTCTCGTCCGCGAAGACGCTGGGGTTCTTACCCGCTTCCCGTGCCGCTCGCACGACGCCCAGCGCCGTTCCGAACCCACCGGTGGCGAGGGCCCCCGCGTTGCAGTGGGTGAGAATGGAAGCCTTCTTGGGCACGAAGGCCGCTCCGACCTTGCCGATGGCCTTGCACGCGCTGACGTCGTCCCGGTGAATCTGGACGGCCTCCTCCTCCACGGAGGCGGCCACGTCCTCGGGATCCGCCCCATTTTTGGCGAGGTCCGTTGCCAGGCGGAGTAGCCGATCCACGGCCCATCGAAGGTTGACAGCGGTAGGCCGAGCGGAGGCCAGGACCTCCGCCTCGGAGGTCATCTGGCGTCTGAAGTCGCGGCGGTTTGAGCAGGATACGCTCGCCGCCCGGGCCGCCAGCGCCATCCCGTACGCCGCCGATACCCCGATGGCGGGCGCGCCCCGCACGACCATGTCGCGGATCGCAGAGGCGACCTCGGACGCGCTGCGGCATTCCCTGAAGACGATCTCGGAAGGCAGGAGCCTCTGGTCCAGAAGTTCAAGGCAGCCCCTCCCCGTCCACCGGATGTGCGCGCGCATCGGCCCCCCTCAGGACGCGGATTCCCGTTTCAGGTGCTCCTGGATCATATCCAGATCTTCGGGCTCGATCTTCTGGAGTCGGAGGTCCGTCTCCAGTTCCTGGACGGACCGGGTCACGGCCTCCGCGAGCAAACCGGCGGACCGCTCCTGAGGAATCGCCTGGGCCTCCTCGAAGAGAGGCCGAAGAACCCAGACGAAGGCGGCGACGGCGAGGGCGAGCGTCGCGAGCAGGGGCGCCATCAGAACCTCCGCATGGGCACGAGGGCCGTGGTGCCGCCGATGAGGACAAACAGGCCGCCGAGCCAGAGCCATGCCACCATGGGGTTCACGTAGGCCCCGATGACGGCCGTGCCATCCTTGGGGTCGAAGCCAGCCAGGAGCGTGTAGAAGTCGTTCATGAGGCGGGAGTGGATGGCGACCTCGTAAGTGGGCTGTTGGGGGTTCGCGGCGTAGAAGACCCGCTGGGGCCTGAGGTGGGCCACGAACCGATCCCCCTCGAACACGTGGAGGTCGGCCCACACCCGGGCCTCGTTGACCTTCGTCAGGTCGGCGTTCAGGTCGTCGTGGTTGAGCCCCGCCATGCGGACGGTGTAGGGACCGAAGCGAACGGCGTCGCCGGGGCGCATGGTCTCCTGGTATTCCTTTTGGAAGGTGCCGGAAAAGGCCACGCCCAGGAAGAGGCAGATCATGCCCAGATGGACGAGGTAGCCGCCGTACCGGCGCGGATTGTCGCGGAAGGGCGAGAGCAGGGCGCTAGGCATGGACGCCCGCCCGTGGGCGACCGAGGTCCTGACGGAGCGGGCGTATTCCTCGGCCAGGATGGCGGCCACGAAAAACGAGAGCGCGATGCACGCGAAAAGGTACACGTAGGTGAGGGGCCGGAGGGCGAAGTCTGCCTGGGAGGCGGCTCCTCCGTAGAGGAAAGCCGCGAGCGAGACGGTCAGCGCCGATCCGCCGGCCAGGGACGGGAAGAGGAGGTGCCGGCGGTAGCCCGCCCAGCCGCCGCGCCGCCAAGGGGCGATGGATGCGATGCCCATGACCAGGAGGATCGCAAGCGCCACCGGCAGAATCCTCGGATTGTAGAACTCGGGGCCGTGGCTCACTTCCTTCCCCGTGGCCATCCGGACGAAGATCGGGCTGGTCACCCCGAAAAGGACGATCAGAGTCATGAGGCCCAGGAGCAGGTTCCCGTACAGGAAGAGGCTCTCGCGACTCCCGGCGGACTCCAGTTTCTGCCCGCTCCTGAGAAGGCCCCGCCTCCTGAGAATGAGGACGACCCCGAGGGCCAGCATCCCCAGCATGAATGCGATGAAGATGTTCCCGATCTTGAAGTACCAGGGGATCGTCGGGTCCTCCTGTCCGAAGGCATGGACCGACTGGAGGATGCCCGACCGGGTCAGGAAGGTCCCATAGATGCACAGCAGGAACGTAACCATGATGAAGAAGACGTTCCAGAACCGGTAGATCCCGCGCTTTTCCTGCATCAGAAAGGAGTGGAGGAAGGCCGTTCCCGTCACCCAGGGAAGGAAGGAGGCGTTCTCCACCGGGTCCCAGGCCCAGTAACCGCCCCAACCGAGCTCGATGTAGGCCCAGTAGCCGCCCAGGAGGATGCCGATGCCCAGCGTGAGCCAGGAGTACATGGCCCAGTTCCGCGCCGACCGCATCCAGAAGGTGTTGCGCTCGCGGTGGGCCAGGGCGCCCAGGATGAAGGCGAAGGGGATGGCGAAGCCCACGTACCCCTGGTAGAGCATGGGCGGGTGGATGGCCATGTAGACGTTCTGGAGGAGCGGGTTGAGACCGTTCCCGTCGATCCGGGCCAGCATGTCGGGGGAGTAGGTCTTGACGGCCAAGCCCTCGGAGTCCATCAGGGGTTCGAAGGGGCTCGTCTTGAAATTGAGCAGAACGAGGAAAAAGAGCAGGGTGAGGAGCAGGACAAAGCTGGTGAAAGGCAACAAGCGAAGGTTGTTCCTGCGGTTCAGGATCACCGCCAGGGAGCAGAATACCGCCAGAAGGGCGCACCAGAAGAGGATAGAGCCGTTCATTCCCCCCCAGAGGGCGGACAGCTTGTAGATAAACGGTTGCGAAGAGCGGGAGTACTCCCAGACGTATTTGAGCGTGAAGTCGTTTTTCAACAGGGCGATCCACAACGCCGCCACGGCCAGGAGGGACATGGCCGTGATCCCGTGGATCGAGCGTACGGCGCTCCGGAGATATCGGAGGTCGCTGGTCCGGTAGGCCACGAAGGCCGCCACGGCCCCCCAAAGGGCCAGGCCCAGGGCGATAAAAAGGGCATAGGTCCCGATCGTCCCCATGGGTCAGGCCTTCGGGAGCCCGTCGGAGGATTCGTACTTCGAAGGACACTTTACGATGAGCTCGCGTCCCTCGAAGGTACCCCCACCGCCCATGCGGCCGTCCACCACCACCTCGAGGCCCTCCTTGAAGGCGTCGGGAACGGCTCCGCGATAGTGAACCGGGATCTTCCTCTCGCCGTCCGAGACCTCGAACCAAAGGTCCAGGCGGTCCGAGGAAAGACGGACGCTTCCCGGCTCGATGACGCCCTTGAGCTTGAGCCGGTCGGACTGGACGGCGGGGTTCGCCATGTACTGGGTCGGACTGTAGTAATAGACGGGCTTGCTCGTTCCCGCGTTGGACAGGAAGAAGAGACCCACCGCGCCTGCGATGATGATGAGGGCAACGGTCAGCTTGACCTTCATTACGGCACCTCCAGCCGAAGGGCCCGGGTATCCCCGGCGCCTAACAATCTAAAATGGAACGCCGCCCCCGTCAAAAAATTCGAGGGTCCCGGGGGGGGACGGTCGCCCATCACGGGAACTGCCGGCGAATTTCGGCGATCGTCTCGGCCGGGTTGGAGGCCGCGGCAAAGAGACGGATGGCCGCCAGACCGGCGGCCCCGGCGGAGCGAATTCGGTGGATTTCCTGGATCCCGACCCCTCCGATCGCGATCACCGGTATGGGTACCGCCTTGCACGCTTCCTCAAGGCCTCGAAGGCCCAGCGGTGTACCGAAGTCGCGCTTGGAGGGCGTATCGAAGACAGGACCCAGGGTAACGGCGTCGGCACCCAGGTCCGCCGCGGTCCGCACCTCCTCCACCGAATGACAGGACCGGACCACCATCAGGGGAGGGGGGCAAAGGCGGCGTACCTCGTCCGTCGGGAGTCCGGAGGCGGGAAGGTGTATGCCCGCCGCTCCCGCCGCAAGGGCCAGATCGGGCCGCCCGTTCACCAGCATCCGCGTCTCGAACCGGAGGGCCTCGAATCGCAACGCGGCCAGGACCCCGTACAAGGACCGGTCCGGGAGGTCCTTCTCCCGGATCTGGAGCCAGTCCACTCCCGAGCGGAGCAGGCGCGAGGCCTGGCCCAGGAGGCCCTCCTCGGAGAAGGCGAGGCGGCGGTCGGTGACGGCGTACAGGATCACGTCTGGAACTCCCGGATCCGGCCCGTCAGCACGGCGCCGGCAGCGATTCGCAGCCGTCTGGTCGAGAGGTCGCCCTCGAAGCGGGCCGGGTGTCCGAAGGAGGAGAGCCCTGCGGTCACGAGTTTCCCCTTCAGCCGGCCGGCGGCTTCCAGGGCGGAGCAACGGGCTTCTCCCTCAAGAGAGCCGGTCTGGGCCACCGTCAGAGTCGAATCGGTCTTGAGGGTGCCGGCCAGACAGCCGTGGATCTCCACGTCGGAGCGCGTGATCAGGTCCCCTTCCAGAACGGCCGTGGGCGCGAGGACGGTCTTGGGGGGCGGCGGGGGCGGTGTCTTGCTAAACCAGGCCATGGCATGCTCCGCGAGGGGAGAGGGAGTCTAGGGCAAGGAAGGCGCGGATGCAAGGTGATGGAACCCCCAACCCCCGCAATTGGAAACGGGAAGGCCTCCGAAAGTCCGTACGGAAGTCCGTATCCGTGAGCGACGGAGTGTTCCCGGGGATCGCGGGTGGCTGTCGGCCGTCTGTCAGCCCTCCTCCCTTTTCACGGCGCGGGCGAGGATGAGGAGGAGGACGGCGCCGCAGAGGATGAGGGCGCCGATGAGGGCGAGCCAGACGCCACGTGAGCCCGTGCGCGGTCTGTCCGATTCGGCAGGGCCCAGGGCCACCTCCGAGCAGGGCAGGGACAGGATTTGGGACTGCAGGGAGGCGAGGTCATAGCGTGGGGGGGAGAGGCCGGGCGAGCCGGCCAGGAGGCGCACGGGGTCCTCTGGGTCCATGAAATAGAGCGCGTGTCGGCGCCGCCAGAGAACGGCGTCCACGGCGGGGAGAGGCGGGTTGTCTCCGTAGGCGACCCGTGCGGGGGCCTCGATGCCGGGCCGGTTCTCCTGGCCCGACATGCGAACGGCAACGGGTCGGTGAAAAGCCGAGGCGGCCACGCGCAGCTCCAGGGCCGTGAGGGGCAGGCCGGGCGCCGTCTCGGGCAGGAGGATTTCGCTCTCGCCCCGGGTGCGGCCGGGCGCTGGCGCGAGGCCCCGCCACTCGCCGGCGATGGCTGGCTCGGCGGGCACGTGGAGGAGGTAGGGGACCTGGCGGCCACCCGACTCCAGGCGAAGGTCGCCGAGGTCTCCCCGGGCAACGCCATAGAGGGCAACGGGCAATTCCAGCCGTACCAAGTCTCCGGGCCTCGGCCCTCGCTCTACGGGCCAGGCGGCGGCGAAGGCCGCGGCGGGCATGGCGGAGCCCAGCCCCGCACGGGCGGCGGGCAGGCCGGCCGGCGCCGCTTCGCGCTCTGGGCCCAGGGCCAGGGTGGGGATGGATTCGCGCGGGACGGGCGGGGTGAAGGGTGGGTAATCGGGAGGCGCCATCCCCAGGCTTCCGTAGGCGATGCGAAAGGCGCCGGGGGCTTCGGCTCGGAAGAGCGCGGACTCCACCTCGAAGCCTCCCCAGACTCCCGCAAGCTGGGGCGCGGGCAGGGTTCCCGAGGCGACCTCGAGCCGCAGTGCGGGGGTTTCGGCGGCACCCTCCTCCACGGTCACCTCGGGCCAGGCGCCCGCCGGATCGCGGGTCAGGGTCCCCTCGGCGAGGGTTTCCCACAGGCCCTGATGCGGCGAGGACAGCCGGTAGGCCATGGCGCCGGCCCCCTCGGCCGTGAGGCGGAGACGCCTGAGCCCCGCGCCCGAGCCCGGGAGGGCGAGGGTGTAGACCCGGCTTCCGGGGAGATCGCTCTGGGGCCGGAAAGGCAGGGCGAGTTCCAGGACCGTGACGGGCTCGGGAGGAGCAGGAACGACCTCCGCGCGCCGCACGTTGGGGTAATCGCCCCTCCTGGGCCAGAGTAGGCGCAAGTAGCGATCTGGCGTTGGAGTGTAGGAGAGAGAAGTCCTGGAAAGGCCTGCGCCCTCGCCGATTCGGAAAAGGTCCCCCGAGGCCAAGGGCTTCCAAGAGGCGCCGTCCTTCCCCGACTCCAAGCGGCACTCCGTCACCGATACAGGGTTGGCGAACTCGAAACGGAAGGCCTGGTGGCGGGGGGGCGAGGGTCCGAGGTCGAAGACGAGTTCCCAACCTTCGTCGGCCTCGCGAACGGAGAGCGCAGAAGCGGGGACGGGCGCGGCGGACTTCGGGGGTCGGAGGAGCAGGTAGGGCACTTCTCGCCCCGAGGCGTCGAGGATCCGAAGGTCCCGCGCGTCGGGCGTCATTCGTCCCCGCGTGGAGGGGTCGAGGTCGATGCGGTACCAGCCCGCCGAGGGCGCCTGGGCCGCGCGTTCGTACCGCTCCGGCGGCACCTGCGCGGCGAGGGGAAGGGAGGCAAGAATCAGCGCGCCCGCGGCCGGACGAAATCTCATTCGTCCCTCCGTCGGAGCACGAAGCGCATGTAGAGGAAAGCGATGAAGAGCAGACTCGCACCCAGGCCCAGAAAGGAAAGCGCGCGTAGGAGAGTGTCCTCGAGGTGGGCCAGGTCGTAGAGGAAGATCTTCCCGATGGCGAGGATCATCACGGCGAGGGAAGCGTAGCGCAGGGCCGCGGAGCGCCGGGCGATGCCAGCCCCCAGAAGGACCAGCCCGAAGAGGATCCACCCCGCCGAGTAGGCGTAGTTCTCCGCATTGGTTGCGCGGGCTGCCTCCAGAAGGCTTCCCCGGAAGACCTGGCGGATCTCCAAGGTTAGGAGGAGGAAAAGGAGGACGACACCTCCCACCCCCAGGACGCGGGAAACGGTTTCTTCGTCGCGGCGCCGGAGTTCGGCGGCGCCCAGAAGGGCCAGCAACGCGGGAACGCCGTAGACGAAGAGAAGGGCGTTGAGAACGGGCGTCTCCCCTACGGGATGATGGCTCCAGGCCGGGTTCGCGGCCAGGCAGGGTCCAAGCCCTGCCACGGCGAGCCCCGCCAGCAGGAGCAGGCGTCCGCCCCAATCCAGGGTGCGCAGGGGCCAGCGGCGCGAGGCCAGCAGGAGCCCAAGACCCAGGGCCATCCAGAGGACGACCCACGCGCCCCACTCGGCCAAGTCCACCTTGGGTGCGTTCAGACGCCCCGGGTGGAAGTAGTGGCGGACCTCCAGCGCGAGCAGAGCCGCGGCGAGAGCCGCGGCCGCCCACTGGAGGGCTTCCGAAAGAACGGGGTGCTCGCGGCGCGCGAACCAGGCCCCAGCGGCGAAAGCCAGCACCGGAAGGCCGTAGCCGTAGAGAATCCAGTTGAATACTGGCGTTTGGCCAGAGGGATACGTAAGAACGAAGGGGTTCAGGAGGAGACGGATCGCGACGCCCGCTGCCACGGCCCAGGCCAGTTTGGCGAGTGCATCCACGCGCAGCCGCCCGGCCAGCCAGCACAGGGCCGCCACCTCCGTCGCCCAGGCCACGGCCATCCACTCGCGCTCCATCTCCAGCGGCACCGCCAGGCTCACGAAAGCCGTTACGGCCGCGGCCATGGCCGCCAGGGCCTCCTCGCCGCCCCGCATGGTCCTTCGGCGGGAGGCCACTGGCAGGGCGCCCACCAGAAAGAACAGGGCGAGGACGAGGGCGGGCGGACCCCAGTGAATATCCTTCGCTAGCTCCGTGTGGGTGCGCCACGCCACCAGGAAGAGGGCCAGCGCCGAGAGGGCCGAGAGGGCCGCCCAACGGCCGGGCGCCGGCGCGCCCCAGAGGCAGGTGTAGGCCCCGGCGGCGTAAAGAACGCCCAAGGCCCCCGCCGTCGCCAAGTAGATGCCGAGGGCATCGGGGGGCAGGTTTGCCCCCCAAAGAGCGAGAAGGAGCGTCGTGAGGACCTGGGCAATCCAAGCCGTCCCCTCGAAGGTCGGGTCCAGACGCCCTATGGCCAGGCAGGCGGCGCCGAGGATGCCCAGAAAGACCCATTCGGTCGTGCCGAATCCGCCGACACCCACCAGCGCGGCGAGCAGACCCAGGCCCGATCCCAAAGCGGCCCATCCCAGGCCCAGTGGGACCCGCGCGTTCCCCCACGCCTCGGCGGCCCTCCCAACGAATCCGGTGGCCAGAAAGGCCCCCACGCTGGCCAGGAGGAAGAGCCCCACCCAGAGGCTGTCCTCGCGTTGGAACGGAAAGGCGAGCCAGAGGCCGGCCCAGACCATGCCTCCGAGGAGTGTAAGGCCCGCCAGGGGCCACCACCGGCGCAGGCGTGTGACGGCCAGCAGACCCACTTGAAGCAGCAGCAGGTAGCCGAAGAGCGGTCCCGGGCGGTGGGCGCCCGTGCTGAGCCAGTAGGGCGTGAAGAAGCCGCCGATGAGCCCCACTACAGCCACCAGGGGGCCCTGACGCAGGGAGAGAGCCACGCCCACGGCGGCCGTGAGGCCCATGAGGGCGAAGGCCAGGGGGTTGGGAATAAGGTGGTAGAGGTTGCCGGCGGCCAGAAAGCAGGCGAAGAGGTCGGCGACGCCCGCCGCGGAGCACGCCTGGGCGAGGAGCCGGTATCCCCTTCGGAGGAACTCGCCTGTCAGCAAAAGAGCCACCCCGAAGAGAACTCCCAGTGTGATGCGCACGGGAGGGCTGATCCAGCCCTGGTCGATGGAGTACTTCACGAAGAGGGTACCGGCCAGCGCCAGAGCCACAGCGCCCACCCACACGAAGAGCCGGGCCCCTAGTTTCTCTTCCAGGCCCAGGGAGCGGCTCATGAACGGCTCGGGGGGCGGCGGCTCCTGCGGAGGCGAGGGAGGAGGCGGCGGCGATGCCGCCGGAGGCAACGGCGACGGGGATAGGGCAGCGGCCGGAGCCGCGGGCGGCGGGGGCTCGGCGACGGGGGCCCCAGGGCCATCCGACGGTGGAGTCGCCGCCTTCGAGGCCACCGGGGGCACGGGTTTTGGCTTGCGGAGATCGGAACGCGGCCCGGCGTTGGGGGGGTCGCTCCGGCCGGCATCGGACCGGAGCTCCGTCAACTGGCTTCGCAGGTGCTCCATCTCGTGGTGCTGGTCCTCCAGGGCATCGAAGAGCTCACGCCGGATCCGGCTTCCCCGAACAAGGGCAGCGACCGCGAGGACGAGTGCAAGAAGGGGCGCACCCAACACGATCGCGATGAGGAGAACGATGACGAACCCTTCCATATCCCCTCCGCGCAAGCTTCGACACCGGAGCCGCACCTTCCTGGAGGCGGTGGTCCCCGTGGCCCCGGACCCGCTTCGACCGAGGCAAGTTCGAGCCCCAGAGTATGCCATCGGGAAGGGGGCCGCAATGGACGTACTTTTCCTGTCTGGGTCAGGGCCGGCGGTTCGGACCGACGGGCCGCGGCGGAGTCCGCCCGCTTGCGCGCGCAACGGCGCCTACGGTTCCCGGGGCGGGTCTCTCGCCGGGCGTTGGCGCGCTGCGAACGCTCCCTCTTCAGTCGCGTTCTCGCGGCAACGCCTCGGCGTGTCCCGCCCTTCTCGACCCTTCGGCCTCCCTCGGGGTTTCTCCTGGAGCGGGCGACGGGTCTCGAACCTACGCGCCGTAGCGTGCTCGCGGGCGGCGGAGTCCGCCCGCTTGCGCGCGCAACGGCGCCTACGGTTCCCGGGGCGGG
>CAZPSH010000019.1:0-7137 GCA_964589625.1 uncultured Thermoanaerobaculia bacterium | reverse complement strand
CGACCCTTCGGCCTCCCTCGGGGTTTCTCCTGGAGCGGGCGACGGGTCTCGAACCCGCGACCTCAAGCTTGGGAAGCTCGCGCTCTACCGACTGAGCTACGCCCGCGCCGTCTGGGAAGATAGCGCAGAAGGCTCGGGGTGGTCAAGGGTGATCCGGACGGGGGCGCCCCGGCCATTGCGGCGAAAACCAGGGCTCGGTACAATGCGCAGGTGTCCCGCGCGAGGCGGGGCGGGGAGTTCGAATGAAACTGAAGCGAGCCGCGCTGTCGGCGGGGGTAGCCTTCATGTTGGCCCTCGGTGTCCGCGGCATGGACGTCGCGGCCCCGACGGGCTCGTTCACCGTGGGGGACAGGAGCTTCCAGGGAATCCGGTGGGTCTGCGCCGACGAACTGGCGCGCCACCTGAAGGGCTCCGTGGGAAAGGACTCGGTTTCCTCTTATCCGGCCCTTGTAGTCGCGGGGCGGCGCATCCTTGTTTCCACGGCCTCCCCCGTGGTTTCCCTTGACGGACAGATCGTCAAGATGGCCCACGTACCGAGGGAGGCCGAGGGCTGCCTCTGGCTCCCCGAGGAGTTCCTGACGGGCGTCCTTCCCAAGGTGCTGGGAGGACCCGTTCGCATCCTGGGCGAGGAGATCACGCTCCCGGCGCAGGTCGCTGCACCATCCAAGAGAGCCCCGGATTCTGAACGCAGGGTCACCGTGGACACGGCATTGAGCGCCGACCTCGTCCGAATCACCCTGTCGGGGGAGGGCGTTACGGGCGCGGAGGTCACACGGTCCGGCCCCGAGGTCCTCATCCGCCTCAAGGCCGGAGCCTTCTCCGCTCCGGCCCACGAGCTCGGGAAGGGAATCGTCGAGCGCGTGGCCCCCGATCGCGAGGGGAGGGTCCTCAGGATAGGACTGGGGGATCGCTTCAAGAAGCTGGAGGTCCTCAAGCTCAGAAACCCTGAGCGGCTGGTTCTCGCCCTCAGGGGCGAAAGCCAACAGGTGCCCTTGCCGCTTCCGTTGCGCTCTGCTGGATCGGGTCCAGCGCCGGAACCCGCGAAGGAGGAAGCGGGGCTTCCGGACGCATCGGTTCCACGGGAAATGCCCGCGAAAACGAGTGCCCTGGACGTCGTGGTCCTCGATCCCGGCCACGGGGGAGGGGACACGGGGGCCCTCGCCCCAGGGGGACGGACCGAGAAGGACGTGGCCCTCGAACTCGCGCAGAAGCTCGCGCCCCTGTTGGAAGCCCAGGGGCTCAAAGTTGTCTTGACGCGGACGGGCGACTCCACCGTGTCCCTGCTGCAGAGGACCGCGCTCGCCAACTTCAATCAGGCGGACCTCTTCCTCTCCATCCACCTCAACGCCTCGCCCGCGCCGGGCGCTCGAGGCCCCGAGGTCTACTTTATGAGCCGGGACGCCACGGACCTGTGGGCCAGCGAACTGGCGGCCAAGGAGAACCTCGAGGGCGAAGCGCCCTCCGGGTCGGGGCTCAACCTTGTGCTGTGGGACATGGCCCAGACGGCCTACCTGGTGGAGAGCGCCTTCCTTGCCGAAACCATCCAGCAGAACCTCAACTCCATCATGGGGACCGCGAGCCGGTCCGTCCGGCAGGCGCCCTTCGCGGTGCTCGAAGGGGCACGCATGCCCGCCGTGCTCGTGGAAGTGGCCTTCCTGACCCATGCCGACGACCTCCGGAGGGTGAACGACCCATCTTTCCAGGACCAGGTGGCTCGGGGCCTTGCCGAGGCCGTGGCCGCCTTTAGGGAGCGGTATGAGAGCCCGGCGGCGGCCGATGCGCCCTGAGCGACAAGGATTTTCCCTCCTTCTGGGCCTGCCCCTGGCCGTTCTGCTCGCCTGTCGTGGAGGTGGGGCGCCGGCATCTTCTCCGGGCGCCGAATCCACAGGCGCCGTGCCGGCGCGGGAGGAGGTCGAGAGGGTTCTTCTCTATCCGGCCGTGGAGGACGGTCTCCTTCACGCGGAGAGGGTTCGCATGGCCCCCGGCGCCACGCCCGAGGAATCCATGTCCATCGTCGTTTCGAGGTACCTTCAAGGGCCGGCGGGGGAAGGGCGATTCTCCCCCTATCCCGATCACTGCACCCTTCGGGCCCTGTATCTGCTTTCCGGGGACCGGGCCGTGGTGGATCTGGGCGGGCCGGTGTCCTCCGGGGCCGGCGTCCACACGGAAGTCCACCGCGTATACGGCGTCATCAACACCCTCGTGTGGAACTTCCCAGAAGTCCGGTCCGTGCAGATCCTCATTGATGGCAGAGAGGTGGAGACCCTCCTTGGCCACCTGGACCTCTCCAAGCCCGTCCCCCCCGAGGATCGGCTCCTGGGCCTCGAACTTCGACGCACTGAGGGGATCGGAGGTTCCGCGGGTGAGTGAAGGTCCCGTGGGCATCTTCGACTCGGGCGTGGGGGGCCTCACCGTGGTACGGGAGATCCGCCGCGCCTTCCCCGCCGAGGACATTCTCTACTTCGGAGATACAGCCCGGGTTCCCTACGGAAACAAGTCGCCCGAAACGGTGGTGCGCTACTCCCGAGAGATCGGCCGCTTCCTGTTAGGACAGGGAATCCGCCACCTCGTGGTGGCCTGCAACACCTCCTCGTCGGTGGCCCTGGAGACACTGGAGAGGGAGCTGCCGGTGCCCGTCCTCGGCATGATCGATCCTGGGGCCAGGGCGGCGGCGAGGGCCACCAAGAACGGTCGAGTGGGACTCATCGGGACGCGGGCCACGGTGGCAAGCCGGGCCTACCCCAGCGCCCTGGAGAAGCTGGACCCGAAGATAGAGGTCTTTTCCGAGCCGTGCCCCCTTTTCGTCCCCCTGGTGGAGGAAGGATGGGCGGAGGACCCCGTGGCCAGGGAGGTGGCGGCACGGTACCTCGCGCCACTCCTGGCGCGAGGGGTGGACACCCTTATCCTCGGATGCACCCACTACCCGGTCCTGATCCATGTGCTAGAGGCTGTGGCAGGCCCCGGCGTGGCCCTTATTTCCTCTGCCGCGGCCGCCGCAGAGTCCCTCGCTCCATCCCTGAAGCCGGCCGTTTCGGGGTCGCGGCCCGGCCGGCTCACCTGTTACGTCACCGATGCGGGAACGCACTTTCGCGACGTGGGCGAGAGGATTTTGGGCGAGCCCGTCCCCGACTTGAGGCCCGTATCCGAAGAAAGGCTGGTTTTTCCATGAGGAACGACGGACGCAGCGCAAACGAGATGAGGCCCGTGGCCATCCATCCGGGCTTCGTGGCCTTCCCCGAGGGGTCGTGTTTGGTGGAGTGCGGGCGCACCAAGGTGCTCTGCACGGCCACCGTGGAGGACAGGGTCCCGCCCTTCATGAAGGGGACGGGCCAAGGGTGGATCACCGCGGAGTACGGCATGCTCCCCGGATCCACCCAGCAGAGGACTCCGCGCGAAGCTTCCCGCGGGCGTCAGTCGGGGCGCACCCAGGAGATCCAGCGGCTCATCGGCCGATCCCTGCGCTCGGTGGCGGATCTTGCGGCTCTCCCGGACCGGACCGTTTGGATCGACTGCGACGTCCTTCAGGCCGACGGGGGAACGCGCACCGCGGCCATCACGGGCTCCTTTGTGGCCCTGGTCCTGGCCTTTCACCACCTCGCCGAGGCCAAGCTCATCAAGAACTTTCCCGTCAAACACCTGGTGGCGGCAACCAGCGTGGGGGTCCTGCGGGGGGAAAAGATTCTGGACCTGAATTACGAGGAGGACAGCATTGCCGAAGTGGACATGAACGTCGTCATGACCGACGACGGGCGCTTCATCGAGGTCCAGGGAACCGCCGAACACGAGCCCTTCTCCAAGACCGACCTAGACGCGCTCCTGGCCGTGGCCGCCGCGGGCATCGACCACCTCATGGCCGCCCAGCGCGCCGCCTTCCCCTTCGACCTGAAGGCCTACGGGTTGTAAGAAGGACGCGAGGAGAGGGGCACGATATGGCTTTCCTCTGAGGGGGGTCGGCCGCGCCGGTTCGCTGACACATGGCCCGCCCGCTTCCGGGTCACCCCTTCGGCACCTCCGGGGGGGTCGCGCGGATCTCTCCCACCGAAGGCGGAAGCGGCTTGGGCGGAGGGGGGGAAGCCTGCGGGGGTAGGGCCCGCCCGCCCTTGCGGGGCTTGGGAAGGTCGTCGCGGGTGTTCCGGTCGAAGAAGTTCGAGGTGACCTTGCGGACCTTCTCCCCCGAGGGGAAGGCAGCCAAGTATCCCGTGGCGGTAGTCCCGTAGATCTTGAGCGTGGCACTCACCCAGTCGTAGCCTGCAAATTCGCCCGAGACGGCGAAGACCACGGGACCCAGATTGGGGAACGCCAAGTCACCCTTTCCGCGCAGGTCCAGCCCCTTTCCGGCGTCGAGCCACCGAAACTCCCCCGTGGCCGTATTGATCCAGATTCGGGCGCTCCCGTAGTCGCTCTTGAGAAACAGGTCAAAGCTGGGATCGGCCTGCGCGCGGGCGGAGGCGGCGGCGAGGGCGAGCGCCGCCGACAGGAGAGCCCGGCCCATGGTCCCCCTAGCGGCCATCGTCCTGGAGGCGCCCGCCGTCGTAGCGGGAGACCTTCTTGACGCGGTTCTTCTCGTCCACGAGGACCACGCGGGGCCGGAACAGGGACGCCTCGGCGGGGTCCATGAGGGCGTACGCGCAGAGGATCACCACGTCGTCCTTCTTTACGAGGTGGGCGGCCGCCCCGTTGATGCACACCACGCCGGAGCCGGGAGGCGCCCAGAGGGTGTAGGTGCGTAGCCGTGAGCCGTTTGTCACGTCGTAAATCTCCACGGCCTCGTGGGGCACGATGCCCGCGGCTTCCATGAGGGCCGCATCAAGGGTGACGGAACCCTCGTAGGAGAGGTCGGCGTCGGTAACGGTGGCCCTGTGGATCTTTCCCTTGAGAATATTCAACAGCATGGATCAGACCTCATGATCGGGTTGGAGCACGGTGTTGTCGATGAGCCGCGTAGAACCGAAATAGGCGGCCAGGGCCAGTAGGGAAGGGGCGGAAACCCGCTCGGCGGGCACGAGGGTCTCGGCATCCACGATTTCGGCGTAGTCCAGTCGAGCCAGCGGCGCGGAGGCGATCTCCCGCCGCACGATCTCGAGGAGAACCGACGTGCGGCGCTCGCCGGCTCCGACGGATGCCTCGGCGGAGGTCAGGGCCCTGCGCAGGACAACGGCCTGGGACCTCTCGTCGGGACTCAAGTACACGTTCCGGCTGGACATGGCGAGACCGTCGGCTTCCCGCACGATGGGGGCCACCACGATCTCCACGGGCAGGTTGAGGTCGCGCGTCATTCGGCGGATCACGGCCGCCTGCTGGGCGTCCTTCTGCCCGAAAACGGCCACGTCAGGCTCGGAGAGGGCAAAGAGCTTGGCCACTACGGTGGCCACACCGGCGAAGTGGCCCGGGCGCCGGGTGCCGCAGAGCCCCTCCGTGAGGGGGCCGTCCACAACGACCCGGGTGCAGGCCCCGGCGGGGTACATTTCGGCCACCTCTGGGGCGAAAAGGGCATCCACACCTTCCCGCTCAAGGAGGTCCCTGTCCCTCTCGAAGTCCCGGGGATAGCGTGAAAGGTCCTCTTCGGGTCCGAATTGAAGGGGGTTCACGAAGATCGTGGCCAACACGCGCGAGGCGCGCCGGTGGGCCAGGCGAACCAGGGAGAGGTGCCCCTCGTGAAGGTAACCCATCGTGGGAACCAGGGCCACGGTCTCTCCGCCCGCCCGGGCGGACCGGCTGAAGGCGCGCGCCTCTTCAGCGAGTCGCAGGATCCGCACGGCGGCTCCCCTCCTCGAAGTGGACGGCCACCTCCTCGGGGAGGTGGAAGGCCTCCGCCTCGGCGGGAAAGGCGCCCGAGCGAACGTCGTCGCGGAAGCGTGCGAGGGCTTCCCGCATCTGCCGGCCGAAGTCCCCGTACCGCCGCACGAATCGCGGCAGCTTGCCGTCGTAAAGGCCCAGCAGGTCGTGAAAGACGAGGACCTGCCCGTCGCAGAAGGGGCCGGCGCCGATGCCCACCGTTGGTATGGACACGGCGGCTGTGACCTCCGCGGCGACCTCCAGGGGAATGCATTCAAGGACCACCGCGAAAGCCCCCGCCTCCTCAACGGCCCGGGCGTCGTCCACAAGGGCCCTTGCCGCTTCGAGGCTCTTTCCCTGTACCTTGAACCCGCCCAGGTGGTGGAGGCTTTGAGGGGTCAGGCCGATGTGCCCCAGAACGGGCATGTCGCTGGCCACGAGCCGGCGGACGAGGGAGGCCCGGCGCCGGCCGCCCTCGATCTTCACCGCCTGAACGCCGCCCTCTTGGATGCAGCGCCCGCAGTGGCGAACCGCGTCCTGCCAGCCCGTGTGGTAGGTGAGGAAGGGCATGTCGGCCACAACGAGTGCTCTGCGCGCCGCCCGGGAAACCATGGAGCAGTGGTACGCCATCTGATCCAGCGTCACTGACAGGGTGTCCCCTAGGCCCTGAACCACCATCCCGAGGGAGTCTCCCACGAGGAGGACGTCGGCTCCCGCGTCCTCGGCGATTCGCGCGGAGGGATAATCGTAGGCCGTCATCATGACGATTTTGTCCTTGCCCTTGCGCTCGCGCAGAGAGGGGACGGTGACGGCCTGCGGAAGGGCTTCCCGGATCTTGGACATGGGCGCCTCTCCTTTCTCCCCATCCCTCGGGTCGAGCCCTCGGGCTTGAGGGAAAGCGCTTCGGTCGGTGGTGCGGCTCCGTTTCACTCCCGGCTATCGGGATGCGGGCGGAGCGTAAAAGAGAACCTCTCTCTCCAACCGGTTCACCTGGGCGATCAGGTGATCCAGTTCCGAGGGATCCCTCTCAAAATCTACATCATTCGTGTTCACAATCAAGAGGGGCGTGTCCCGGTAGTGGAAAAAGAAGTAATTGTAGGCCCGGTTGAGCTCCTCGATGTACTCGTCCGAAATTCGCTTTTCGAAGTCCCGCGCCCTGGAGCGGATGCGTTTTTGGAGGGTGGGCGTCGTGGCCTGCAGGTAGATGACGGCCTCAGGTTTGGGGAGACCTTCCATGAGGAGGCCGTAGAGCTTCTCATACAGAATCAGTTCGGAGTCGTCGAGGTTCAGGTACGCGAAGATCTTGTCCTTGTTGGGGAGGTAGTCGGCCACCATGCGGGCGTCGAAGAGGCTGCGCTGGAC
>CAZPSH010000018.1:0-57734 GCA_964589625.1 uncultured Thermoanaerobaculia bacterium | reverse complement strand
GGTCGAGGGGCTCGATCATTTCCATCGGGAAGTGGCTCCGGATCAGGCGGGCGAGTTCCGCCTGGTGCCGGGGGAGAAGGGGACCGGGGATGCCCGAGTGGTGCAAACGCCCGATGGTGTCCATCAGGTCGCCGAGGGGCGTCTCCCCATCCCTCGCCCTTTCCAGCAGGAAGGGAACGACAGAGAGGTCGGACATCTTGCCGAAGGACTTGAGCACGGCTTTCCGGAACTTCCGATCCTCGTATAGGTCCATCAGCTTCGCTGTGGCCTGTGGACCTCCAATGTGGCTCAGGGCGTCGATGAGATGGTACCAAAGCCAGTCATCCTCGCGCCGGAAGATGTCGAAGAGGACCGGAAGGCTTCCCGTGTCCCGGAGCTGGCCCAGGCTCGTGATGGCCGCCGAAATGATGTTCTTGTTCTCGTGGCTCAGGTAGTAGATCAGGTGGGGCGCGGAGGTGCGGGAGGGAATTTCTCCCAGGAGCGTGATCAGGGCGAGCTTCACGTCGAGGTCGCCTTCCACGAGCTGGTCGTAGACGCTCGGCAGGACCTGGGGCCCGATCTTGACCAGGGCCTCCACCGCCGAGTTTCGCTTGCCCGCGTTCTCGGAGTCGTACAACGCGCGGAAAAGAATGGGCAGTGTGTCTTGTCCCGGGTAGAGGAGAAGGGACTCTACGGCGGCCTTGCGCACCCTCCAGTTCGGATCCCCCAGAAGCACATCCAGGAGGGCCAGAGCCTCTCCGCTGCGGAATTCGCCGAGACCGAGGGCCGCCTTCCGTCTCGTCTCCGCATCCTGGGACTGGGCCTGGGAGTGCAGAGCCTCGGTCATCGCCCTCCCCCCCTCGCCGCCGACCAGGCCACGTACTGGCTCACCACCTCCGCAAGGAGCTCCCCAGCGCCCGCCTTCTTTCCCTCCAGGTACCGCCGAGCCTCCGATGTTTCCTGGGGAAAGGCCGCGAAGAATCCGGGGGCGTCCTTGATCCGCGCTATCTTCTCCGGGTGGTACACCATCAGGTCCGCGAAGACGCTTCGGGCCAGGCGCAGGGACTCGCAGTCCTTGGAACTCGCCGAAGAACTGTCCACCGAAAGGGGGAGGTGGAGGTGGTAGGCCAGCTTCCGAAGGACGGCCTGCTCCGTGTACCCCTCTTCGAGATAGTCGTCGGCGCCGTAAAGCGACTCAGGGCGGCGGTGGTAGCGGCGTGAACTGTGGATGGCGCCCATCAGCAGGATGGCCTTGGGGGCGCGGCCGAGTTCCCGGAGGCGGGCGATCAGGTCGACCCCCATGAGCCCGGGCAGGTAAGGGTTTACCAGGAGCAGGTCGGGATGCCTCTCGGAAACGACCTCGAGCGCCGTGTTCCCGTCCTCGGCCATCACCAGGCCGAACCCCTGCCGTCGCATGACGTCGATCACGAAATTGCGGAAGTCCCGCTGGATGTCCGCCACGACGGCCGTCGCCACGTGCCCCCGGCCCTCCAATTCGTGCCGGTGGACCTCCGTGGGATTGGAGAGGAACTCCCTTCCGCATCCCCGGCAGTGGACCCGGAGGAGCTTGGCGTGGTCGGCAGGTAGTTTGTACCGCTTGAGGCAGTAAGGGCAGTGGACGTACATACGGCCTCCGGGTCAGAGCTCGAAGGTGAGAAAGAGGGGAAGATTCAGGAACGCGACGGCCCGTCCGCCGTGGTGAAAGACTCCCTCCACGTACTCCTGGATCACCGGCCGGAATCCTTCCGGCGGGGGTTCGAGGGACTGCAGGTCCACCTCCACCAACTGCTCGATTCCGTCCACGAGGAGGCCGAAGTGATCCGCGCCCATGTCGAGGATCACGATCTTCCTTCCCTCGGGATCCGAGGGACGGCGGATTCCCAGCCGGGTGGCGACGTCGAGGACGTTCACGATCTTCCCCCGGAGGGTCAGAATCCCTTTGAGAAAGGGCGGGGCGTTGGGGATGGGGGTGATGTCGCGCTCGTCGATGATGAGGGTGATGTCATGGATGGGTATGGCGTATTTTTCCCGGTGAAGGACGAAAACCAGAAGCTCCTCCCCCCTCCCGGATCCCGGCTGCGCGGCGAAGTCCCCGCCCTCCTCGGGCGGGGGCGTCGCCACTTGGGCCGGTGCCGGCGGAGGAGAGACGGGAGCCGCTTCAGGTCCGGCGGGCCCGGGGGCCGGCGGCGGGGGAGTCGTCTCGGATTCGGGCGGGGATGGTTCCGCCGCCTCCGCCTGGGTGCGGACTTCCTCTTTCGGAGCCTCCGGCCCGTTGGAATTCCGGCGGGCCTTCTTCCGAATCTTGGCCAGATCCACGCGTGCCCCCTTGAACCCCACCAATTATAAGGGAGGGGGGAGTGTCATGCAACGAAGCCCGCGAGCCCCGATTCCTTCACGACGGAACGTGGGGGTGTGGAGTTCCTTCCGGGGGAACGCTCCTGGGAAAGCCACGTCCGGGCAAGGCGCCGCGACGGCCGGGGCGCGTCAGAATGCGCCTCCCGCACGGTCCAGGGCCTTCTCCAAGGCCTCCCGGGCCAGCGAGGCGTGGCGGCGGACGGTGGTCTCGCGGATCCCCAGCAAGGTCGCCACCTCCGAATCCCGTTGCCCCAGGACTTCTCTCAGGAGGAACACGAGGCGCCGCTGAGCGGGAAGGGTCTCCGCCCACGCGTACACCCGCCGGAGATCGGCGGGATGACCCGCCACGCGGAACTGGGGTAGGTCCTGCGGGATCTCCTCCAGGGAAACGTGGACCCGGTGCCGGCGAAGGTGGCTGTACGCCCTCCGAACCGCGATGGTCTTCAGGTAAGGGTAAGGGTCCTCTCCGGGCCGGAGCTTGCCCAGGGAGCGGTAGAAGCGGAAAAAGGCATCCTGGAGGATGTCCTCCACGTCCTCCGAGTGCGGGACGATTTGAAAAAGGGCGCGGAAGACCGGGGCGTAGTAGTGCTTGAGCAAGCGCTCGAAGGCGGCCTCGTCACCCCTCCGGGCCGCGGCGACCCACTCCTCGGGGCGGACCGGGTCTTCCGCCAAGGAGGCCTCCCTTCCTGACCGGAGAGCGGCCACCCTAGGGCCGCGTATAGACCACGGTGGTTTCTCCGCCGTCCCCGTTGACGAGCCTCAGGCTCACGGGGACGCCCGGGGGAAACTCCGCCTTGAGCGTCGCCCCCCCCTTGAGGACGACCTTGGAGGCGCTTTTCCAGGTCACCGTGGGCCAGGGGGCTCCGGCCACGTAAACCGCCACGTCCGAGTGGAAGTTGCCCCCCCTGAGAATGATCCGAAACGGACTCGCGGCTTTCTTCACGGAGGTCACCGTGGGGGGTACCACGGCCGTGATGGAGCCCGTTTCCTGGCAGACGGCGCCGTCTTGCGAAACCGTCAGGCTCCAGTTGTAGGCGCCCGGCACCGTGTACACATGGACCGGGTCCGCCTCGGTGGAAGTGGATCCGTCTCCGAAATCCCAGAGGTAAGAGGGGGAGCCGGCGCAGTGGTCGGAGGTCAGGGTCGAGTCGAAGGCCGACGCGGAGCCCGTGGAGGCCACCGACGGCGCGGCGGCCTCGCAGGCGAGGGAGCAGGGGACGGGCGCCGGCGTTGCTGAAACCACGGCGCTCGGGGGCCCTTCAAAGCTTTCCACGTCCACGCTCGTCATGTAGAAGGAGTACGCCTGTCCGTTGGTGAGTCCCGTCACCGCGAAGGCGGTGGCCCCTCCCGAAGGGGTCCCCGCCTGGGTCCACGACTGGCCCGCGTCCTCGGAGCGGTACACCGCATAGGAGGAAGGCGCCGGAGAAGGCGCGGTCCACTCCAGGGCGACGGCGCCGTCGTTGGAGGCCGCGGTCAGGCCCTCTGGAGCGGGGGGAGCGGGGAGGCGGAGCTTCAGGGTCGGGTCCCCGAGGAGGACGTTGCCGAGGACGGCTCTCGATACGGTGGAGGGGAGGGCAAACCGCCCGGCCTCCACCAGGTCGCCGATGCGCCGGACTTTGGGCGTGCCGAAGGCCTGGAGGAAAAGCGCCGTGTTGAAGGCCTCCTCCTCGTCCTGGTAGGCGATGGTCGAGAAGCCGCTGGCGCCGATGGCGCCTCCGTCGCCCCTCGCGATGAGCGCTTCCATGAGGGCCTCGGTCCCCACCTCGTTGAAGGCCGAGTTGTAGCACGAGCTGTTCACCACGAAGGGGAGGGGGGCGCTGCCGGGGACGATGGACGGGAGGAGGTCCACGTCCGAGTCGAGGCAGGTCCCCGTTCCGCAGTTGCGGGACGGAAAGGCCGTGAAGATCGCGTAGCTCTTGCCGTAAAAAGCCACGCCGCTGTGTCCCGAGTAGTGGACCAAGGCCGACTGGGGCCAGTCCGAACGGATGGCCGCGGCGCAGGCATCCGCGTCGGTGCCGTTGTATGGGGCATCGTGAAAGTATACGTGGAGGTTCTGCCAGGGCGGCCCCATGAAGGTGTCTCGGAGGTACGTGTTGTAGAACTCGAACTCCTGCTCCCACCACTGGGTGTAGGTGTCGGCCAGGAAGAGGCCCGTCTTGTACCAGGCGCCGGCCAAGGTCTGGTCTTCGTAGGCCGCGATTTTGTCGAGCACGGCTTCCAGGGCCTCGTAAGTCCTCACGGGGAGGCGCCCCACGGCCATGTCGGAGAAGCCGTCCCCGTTCACGTCTCCGTACCAAGCGTCGGAGGGATACCGCCCCATGTAGGTCGAGTCCGTCAAGTCCTCGAACATCATGGTGGGCACCCAGTTCTTCAGCCCCGGGTCGGCGTTGGCGTTCTTGTAATCGTACGTCGCGTCCCCGATGAGAAGGACGTACCGGGGCGCGGGGTCCCAGTTCGGCGCCGCCGCCTCCAGGAACGAGCGAATCGCCGTGGGATCGAAGATCCCGTGGGAGAAGTTGTCGTATACCTCCTGGATGTCCACGGATTCCACGGCCATCTCCCTGGATCGGCGGGCCACGAAATCCTGCCAGGCCGAGTCCTCCCCCTCTGGATGAAAGTCCGGGTGGGTGAGGAGGAGCAGGTCCGCCCCCAGGGACGATGAGGAGAGGTCCCGCGGGGAGGCCATCTCCGCCGAGTCGGGCAGGAGGGGCGCCGAAGAGACGGCGACCCGGCGCTCCGAAACGAGGGGGTCCTGGGCCATCTCGAAGGTGGCCGACCCCGACCCGGCGTCGTAGGCCGCCCCCGTCACGAGGCGCGGGAGGGCCAGGCCTGTAGCGGCGTCCGTCAGGGAGAGATCGAGGATCCAGGGGGGGGAGGAGAGCCCCGGCACCGCGTACCGGGCGTCGGGACCCGGGTCCGAGAAGGAGAGGGAACCTCCATCCGCCGTGAAGTCCCGGGCGTACGAGACGTCGAAGTAATCCGGGATCAGGTAGTCTCCCGTACCCGGGACCGTCAGGGTTAGGGTCGCGTCCCCGGGGACGATGGACTGGTCGAAGGTCCACTGGAAGGTCGAAAGCCCAAGTCCGGACCACGCGGCCGGATAGGGGCCCGCGGCGGGCGGGTATCCGTTCAGGGTGGCCTGGAGGGAATGGGCGCCCGAGGAGAGCGCCGCGATCAGGGCCTCCACGGTCGCGGAACCCGAAACGCAATGGGGAAGAGGGAGGGCGTAGGTCCGCGGCTGGTTCTTGTAGACTGGAGAGCCGAAATACCAGAGGTCTCCGTTGGGGCGATAATGGTATATGTTAAAAAAGAACGTGTTGGCTTCCACGCGCTGGCGAGAGACGAATTGAGTTGCCTGGGTGAATCCGCGGCCGGGCGTGCCGTGCAGGACGTCCATCCGTAGGCCCGGCGTGCCGCCGCCGGAGGTCAGCCAGTAAACGTTTTCCTCCGTGAAGTCCCCGCCGTTGAACAAATTCCGGTTCGGGAGGTCGGCCTTCTGGCCGTAAAAGAGGATGGCGTGGCCCGGGCCGAAGGGGCCCGTCTCGGGGCCCTCGATGACCAGGGGAACCTCGATTCCCTGGCTGGTCAGGTGGAAATCCTCCAGGGGGATGCCGTCTGGCAAGAACCCGAAGGAAACCAAGTCGTCCCGGCCCAGGCGCACGATCCCATCCCGTGTCACGCGGATGCGAAGACCCTGCGGGGGGGCGGCGAGCCCGTGTTTCGGCGCGTTGGCCGAAACCGCCGGCCCCGTGGAAAGCGCGGACAGGGCGAGGGGGGCGGCGAAAAGCCCGGCGCCCCGGTGGAGCCGCCCCTCGGCGGGGGACAGTTCGGGTTGGGCGGGCTCGCCGGACCACGAAATCGATGCCTGAAGCCGAGTGAGAAGAAGCCCCGAAGTCCCCTCGCCGCCGGAACGGACCGGATAGACCAGGACCTCACGAAACGCCACGCCCTCCCACGTGCCGCCCGGGCCGAGAAGGCAGGGGGGAGCTTCGGGAGGGTCGGCGGTTTCGCCGGAAAAGCAGGTCCACTCGGAGGATTCCACGGCGAGCGAAGCGTCCTCGGCCCAGGCGGGCACGGGCACCTTCACGGAGACCACGGGCAGGGTGGAGCGGCGCGAGAGTGCCTCCGGATCCGTCCACGCGCGCACCTGGGAGGGCGACGGGGACCAGGTGATCGGGACGCTCCGGGTGTTCGCCCCGGATCCCCCGGCGAGGACCGTCAGGCCGGGTAAAAAGGCGGCGAGGAGGATTCCAAGGGCTCTTTTCATGGGTAGAGTATAGAAAGCAAGGACCCGTTGGGCAACGGGTCCTGCTGGATGAAGCAAAGCGTTGGTACAGGCTTCAGCTGACGTACGGGCCCGCGCCGCACGTTGCCGCGCCGGCCTTCGCGCAGGAGCCAGCCTTGGCCTCGATTTTCTCTCGGTACACCACAGCCGGCTTTTCGTAGGGTTTCCGTTGCTCCACGTCGCCACCCCTTTCCGTACAAGGGCCAAAATAATCCGCCCAATCCACCGTGTCAAGGACGTATCACTGTCTCGCCGCGGAGCGCGACCACCTTCGCACGGCCGGCTCCGACCGCTTCGCCTTCCCGGGCCACGGCCCGCCGTATCCTGGCGATGCGAAGGTACTGGTCGTCCACCCGCATGGGGTCCCCCGTTTTGAGCTGGGAGAGGCCGGGACAGGAGAAGCAGTAGGCGTGGTCTTCCACCGTTTCCCGGATGTGGGCGGGGACGGCGCGGTTCACTTCCCGGACCCTCTTCAGGAGGGGAGAGGTCTCCCAGATCTGGCGGATGGGCGCCTCGCGCACGTTCCCGACGGCCTGCTTCCATTGGGTGCAGGGCTGCACGTCCCCGTAGGGCGTGATGTGCATCATGCCCGTGCCCACCGTGCAGTTGTACTCCCCGGGCTCCCGGTCGAAGGGGGAGTTGCCGATGTTGATCCCGTCCTGGCGGTAGAGGCCGCCCAGGGCCTCGTCCGAAGCCGCCAGGGCCATGGGGTAATCCTGCCCATCGTCCGAGATGGTGAGGACGGGGTCGAAGTACACGGGATAGCCGAAGCGCTCCCCGATGGCCTTCAGGTCCGCCAGTTCACCCTCCACCAGCCGCGTGACGACCACCTTCAAGTAGACCCGCAGGTCGCGGGCCCTCAGGAACTCCAGGGCCTTCATCTGCCGGTGGAAGGAACCCTTGACCTGGGTCAGCGCTTCCGCGGTCTCCGGCTTCGCCCCGTGGAGGGACATCTCGATGCAATACGGCCCCAGCTCCGCGAGGCGATCCGCCACGGCCTCCGTGATCCCCGCCCCGTTGGTGAACACCCGGATGGCGAAGGACCGGGCCTTGGCCTCCCGGGCGATGTCCCAGAAGCGCGGGTGGAGCAGGGCCTCGCCCCCCGTCAGGGTCAGGTACAGAACGTTCATCTCCTTGAGCTGATCCATCACGCCCACGATTTCCTCGAAGGAAAGGGGCGGCGCCTTGGGCTCCGGCGGTGGGGCCGTGCGGGCCTGGTTCTTTCTCTGGACGGGGTTGTAGCAGAAGCGGCAGGCCAGGTTGCACGTGTAGGTCAATTCGATGGAGGCGTTGTAGGGATGCGCCGACTCGATGGCGCGGTTCAAGATTTTGGCCAGGAGCGGCATTTCCCTGCGTTCCATCCCTCACCCTTCCAAGAGTGCGCCGCTTCGGCGCAAGTCCTCCAGGAACTCGGCCACATCCCTCTGTGCCTCGCCGGAGGTAACCTCGTACTTTTCCGAAATATTCCGGGCGAGGGCCTCGGCGCCCTCCTCCAGGTGCTCCCAGATGTAGGTGCCGATCTCGTTGAGGACCTGGACCTCGCCCTCGCGGTTGAAGACGAGGACGCTCTGGCCCTCGATGGTGCGCCAGGAGACGTCGGGGTTTCGCCGTAGGTTCGAGCTCTCGGTCATGGGGTCGCCTCGGGGGCCGCGAGGGCCCAGAAAGTGCGGCTTTTCGTGAAATGGAGGGCGCGGACGGGCACGGCCCTGCAGCACGCCTCCACGAGGGGGAAGAGGCGGTCCTGGCGGGCCGGGGGGTCGGTCACGAAGGGACAGCAGGAGAGGACGCGCCCCGCCGCCTCGGCCAGGGACAGGGGCTGGACGAAGTCCTCGGGCGCCTGGACAAGCCTGTACAGGGCCGCCAGCGGATAGAGGCCCGCCTGTTTGTGGGTCTGGGGAAGGGTGCCGGCGAAGGGGGTGGTGGCGGCCATCCAGGCTCCCTCCCTCTGCACGAGGAGGACGAGGTCGTCGGAGAGGAGGAGGCAATCCGGGCTGAGGGAGGCCACCGTGGATTTCCCCGCCCCGGAGTGGCCGAAGAAGAGGTAGGCCCGGCCGTTCCGGACGAGACCCGAGGCGTGGAGCACGAAGCCCTGGCTTTCCAGGGCGAGGTCCGCCACGATCCAGCGGAGGGTGTTCTCGATCCCCGCCTTGAGCGTCTCGAAGTCCTCCAGGGAAGCGGAGCGAAGCTCTCCAGAGGCGCCATGCCACAAGGTGGCGAAGGTGTGGGAGAGGAGGACGCGTCCCGGGCCCAGAGGGCGTTCCTCCAAGCGAAGGTATCCGTCGGGAGGAAGGTCCAGGTAACTCTCCCATCCGGGGCCCAGGCGGAAGGTGACCTGGGGGATCGCGTCGGACAGGAAGGGCCGGTAGTGGTCCCGGCAGGCCCCCAGAACTCCCGGGGGAACCCCCTCGAAGCCCACCGAAAGCCCTCCCACGGCCACGGTGAATCCCCCCGCCCCCGCGGGCGGCGGTACGGCCTGGAAGTGGTCCCCGTCCGGATATCGATCCATCTTCCTACACGCAGAGGGGACGCCGGGAGCGTCCCCTCTAGGATGAACCAAACGCGCGGCCGGGAAAAGGCTTCCCGGGGATCAGTCGAACTTGCCGCCGGGGAAGAAGAAGCGGATCTCCTTCTCGGCGTTGTCGGGTGAATCGGAGCCGTGGATGGCGTTGGCCTGGACGTCCGTGCCGAAGCGGCCCCGGATGGTGTCCTTGGGGGCCTTGCCCGAATCCGTGGGGCCCATGACCGCCCGGAGGTGCGCCACGGCGTTGTCCCGCTCGAGACAGGCCACCAGGACCGGGCCGGATGTCATGAAGCGGACCAGTTCGGGATAGAAGGGCCTCTCACGGTGCACGGCGTAAAAGCCCGCCGCCTCGGTCTCCGAGAGACGCCTCAGGCGAAGGCCCACGATCTCGAAACCCTCGTCCAGGAGGCGCTGGAGGACGTGGCCCTCGACCCGCTTGGCCATGACGTCGGGCTTGAGGATGGTCAGCGTTCGCTCGGCCATGGGGGCCTCCGCTCACTGGGCCAGGAGGGTGGCTCCGTGCTCCCGGGCCGCCTCCTGTCCCACGCGGATGGCCTTCTTGTTGAGTTCCTCCGTGCCCTTGGGCACGCGGGCCAGAACGGCCTTCTCGAGGGACTCCACCGAGACCACCTTGGTCAGCTCGGCGATGAGGGCCAGTGCCACGATGTTGGCCACGAACTCCCGCCCCACGGTTTCGCGGGCCAGGCGGGTGATGGGCGCCTTCACGTGGCGGTACTTGGACGGGATGTCCCCGGGGACCAGGTCGCCGTCCGCGATGACGATGCACGAATCGGGGGCGTCCTTGATGTACTTGTCCGCGGCGGCCTCGGTCATGCACAGGAGCAGGTCGATGCTCGTGGCCTTCGGATAGTCGATCTCCTCGTCCGAGAGGATCACCTCGCTCTTGCTGGCGCCGCCCCGGGATTCGGGGCCGTAGGACTGGGACTGGCAGGCGTTCTTGCCCTCCAGGATGGCGGCCTCGGCGAGGATGACGCCCCCGAGAACGAGGCCCTGGCCGCCCGATCCTGCCAGACGGATTTCATAGCGCTTTCCCATGGGGTCCGCTCCTCACTTGGCCTGCACGCGCGCGCAGAGCTTGTCGTATTCCTCGCAGAACTCGGGCCGCTGGACTTGGTGCAGAATCCCGACGGGGTACTTTCCCGCCTTCTCCTCGGCGCTCATCTTGTCCGCGAGTTTGACGTTGTAGGTCATGGCCTTGTACCGGTCCATCATCTCCGACGCGTCGCCCCACTTGTTTTGGCGGCCGAAGTACGTGGTGCACTGGGACCAGGCGTCCACCACCGAGAACCCCTTGTTCTGCAGGGAGGCCACGATGATGCGGTCCATGGCGACGGCGTCCAGGTCCAGGGCCCGGGCCACGAAGGTGGCGCCCGATCCTTGCGCCAGGGCGCACACGTCGAAGGGCTGTTCGATGGCGCCGTAGGGGGCCGTCGTGCCCTTGGAGCCGGTGAAGGTCGTGGGGGAGGCCTGCCCGCCCGTCATTCCGTAGATGTTGTTGTTGAAGACGATGAGGGAAATCTCGATGTTGCGGCGGCAGGCGTGGATGAAGTGGTTGCCGCCGATGGCCATGGCGTCGCCGTCCCCGGAGATCACGACCACGTGGAGCTTCGGATTGGCGTGTTTGACGCCGGTGGCGAAGGCGAGGGCCCGGCCGTGGGTCGTGTGGAGGGTGTTGAAGTCGAGATACCCCGGCGTGCGGCTGGAGCAGCCGATCCCCGACACGACCACCACCTCGTCCTTGTTCCACTTGAGCTTGTCGATGGCCCTCAGGATGGACTTCATGATGGTGCCGTGGCCGCACCCGGGGCACCAGATGTGGGGCATCCGCTCTTTGCGCAGGTACTGGAAATAGTCCATGGACATGGCTCAGTCTCCCAGGATGGCGGGCAGGATGAGGGAGGGGGCGATGGGCTCGCCGTTGACCCGGTGGACGCCCACGACGGGCACCGCCTTGCCGAGGATCCGCTCCACCTCCAGGCGGTACTGTCCGAGATTCATCTCGGGCACGACGACGCGGCGCGCTCGGGCGGCGGCGGCGGCGATCTCCTCATCAGGAAGGGGGAAGAGGGTGATGGGCCGGAAGAGGCCCGCCTTGACGCCGCGCTCCCGCGCCTCGGAGACGGCGCGCTTGGCCGAGCGGGCCGTGGAGCCGTAGGCCACCACGAGGACCTCCGCGTCTTCCGTCAGGAAGTTCTCATAGAGGAGCAGGTCCTTCCGGTTCTTCTCCACCTTGTCCACCAGGCGGCGGTGGAGGTTCTCCATTACCTCGGTGCCGAGGCAGGGGAATCCGGTCTCGTCGTGGTCGAGGCCCGTGACGTGGTACCGGTGGCCCTCCCCGTAGTTCAGCCACAAGGGCACGAGGTCCTCCTCGGGCTGGTAGGGCTTGTACGTCTCCCCGGCGCCCAGATTCGGACGCCGACGGTCGAGGATGCGGATCTCCGAGGCCGGAGGGATGGCGATCTTCTCGCGCATGTGGGCCACGATCTCGTCCATGGCGAGGACCGTGGGCGTCCGCATGAGCTCCGCGAAGTTGAAGCACTGCACCGTCGTGTCGAAGACTTCCCGGATCGTGGAGGGGGAGAGGACGATGGCGGGATGGTCGCCGTGGGTGCCCCACCGGCTCTGGAGGACGTCGGACTGGGAAGGCCCCGTGGGGTTCCCGGTGGAGGGCCCGCCGCGCATGACGTTGATGACCACGCAAGGGACTTCGGCCATCATGGCGTACCCGAGGTTCTCCTGCATGAGCGAGAAACCGGGGCCCGAGGTGGCGGTCATGGCCTTCTGGCCCGTCAAGCTCGCCCCGATGATGGCGCCCATGGAGGCGATCTCGTCCTCCATCTGGATGAAGCGGCCCCCGAGTTTGGGAAGGCGGTTGGACATGCGCTCGGCGACCTCGGAGGAGGGGGAGATCGGATACCCGGCGAAGAAACGGCATCCGGCGGCGAGGGCTCCCTCGACGCAGGCCTCGTTGCCGGCGAGGAACTTGACATTGGACGTGCTCATGGCTTCAGCCTCAATCCACGAAAATGGCGAAGTCGGGGCAGCGGATCTCGCAGAGCATGCACTTGGTGCAGGCGTCGGCGTCCACCACCTCGGCGTGCCGGAATCCCATACCGAGGACCTTCTCCGGGCAGTAATTGACGCAGATGTTGCAGAGGGCCCCCTTGCAGTGGCCGGGGATGACGGTGATGATGAGGTCTTTCTTCACCTTCCGCCCGTGTCCCGCCACGGCCAACTTGTCCTTGAGGATGTTCATCAGGCGCGGCGATCCCACGTCCTTGCCTTCGGATAGGGTGCCGCTGGTCATCTGGAGCGTGGTCGGCATCGCTGTTCTCCACATGGGGCCGGATAAGGCGCCGGCCGGAGCGCCGTGAGGGAACGGGGCGGGGAACTGATCTCCCCGCCCCGGCGAAGGCTACCGCTTGCCCGAGAGGGCGCGCACCATGGCGTCCCCGATCTCGGTGGGCGACTTGACGACGAACGCGCCGGCCTCGGCGAGGGCGGCCATCTTTTCCGCCGCCGTGCCTTTTCCGCCGGCGATGATGGCGCCCGCGTGGCCCATGCGGCGTCCCGGAGGGGCCGTCTGGCCCGCGATGAAGGCGACGACGGGCTTCTTCATGTGGGCCTTGATATAGGCCGCGGCTTCCTCTTCTGAAGTTCCGCCGATCTCTCCGATGAGCACCACGCCTTCGGTGGCGGGATCCGCGTTGAAAAGGGCCAGGGCCTCCACGTGGGAGGTGCCTGGGACGGGGTCGCCGCCGATGCCCACGCAGGTCGTCTCACCCAGGCCCGATTCGGTGAGCTGCCACACGGCCTCGTAGGTGAGCGTCCCCGAGCGGGAGATGACTCCCACCCGGCCGGGCTTGTGGATGTACCCGGGCATGATCCCCATCTTGCACTCGCCCGGCGTGATGACGCCGGGGCAGTTGGGCCCGACGAGGCGGGCCCCGCTCCTGGAGAGGGCCGCCTTCATTCGGGCCTCGTCGCGGGCGGGGATGCCTTCGGTGATGCACACGATGAGCTTCACGCCCGCCTCGGCGGCCTCCAGCACGGCGTCGGCGGCGAAGGGCGGGGGAACGAAGATGAGGGAGGCGTCGGCGCCGGCCTGCTTCACGGCGTCCGCCACCGTGTCGAAAATGGGGACCTTCTCCTCCCAGACCGTTCCGCCCTTGCCCGGCGTCACGCCCGCCACGACCTTGGTCCCGTATTCGAGGCTCTGCTTGGCGTGGAAGGAGCCCTCTTTGCCCGTGATGCCCTGGACCACGACGCGCGTGTCCTTGTTGACGAGAATGCTCATGGCGCCCCCCTCACTTCACCGAGGCGACGGCCATCTGGGCCGCCTGCTTCAAGTTGTCGGCCACGGCGAACTTCAATCCGGAGGCCGCAAGCATCTGCTTGCCCTTGTCCACGTTGGTGCCCTGGAGGCGGACCACCACGGGCAGGGCCACGCCGATCTCCTTGGCGGCCGCGATGACGCCCTCGGCGATCACGTCGCACCGGACGATGCCCCCGAAGATGTTGATGAGGACCGCCTTCACGTTCTTGTCGCTCAGGAGGATCTTGAAGGCGTTCTTCACCCTCTCGGTGGTGGCCCCGCCGCCCACGTCCAGGAAGTTGGCGGGCTCGCCCCCCTCCAGCTTGATGACGTCCATGGTGGCCATGGCGAGACCGGCGCCGTTCACCATGCAGCCGATGGTTCCGTCGAGGCGGATGTAGTTGAGGTCGTACTTGCTCGCCTCGATCTCGAGGGCGTCCTCCTCGCTCAGGTCCCGCATCTCCACGATGTCGGGGTGGCGGTAGAGGGCGTTGTCGTCGAAGTTCATCTTGGCGTCGAGGGCCAGCACGTGGCCGTCGCGGGTAAGAATGAGGGGATTGATCTCGGTGAGGGTCGCGTCCGTCTCCTCGTGGGCCTTGTAGAGGGCCGTCACGAGTTTCACGCACTCCTTGAAGGCCTCCCCCTTGAAGCCCAGCCCGAAGGCGATCTGGCGGGCGTGGAAGGGCTGGATGCCGACCAGGGGATCGATCCAGGTCTTCAGGATCTTCTCCGGGGTTTCGGCCGCCACCTTCTCGATCTCGACTCCGCCCTCGGTGGAGGACATGATCACGTTCATCTGCCTGGCCCGGTCGAGGACGATGCCCAGGTAGTACTCCTTGGCGATGTCGCTGGCCTCGGTGACGTACACCTTCTGGACCTCCTTGCCGGAGGGCCCCGTCTGGTGGGTCACGAGGACGTTGCCGAGCATCTTCTTGGCGAACTCCGCCGCCTCGTCGGCCGTCTGGGCGAGCTTGACGCCGCCCTTGAAGCCGCTGGTGAAGGAGCCCTTGCCGCGTCCGCCCGCGTGGATCTGGGCCTTCACGACCACCGTTCCGCCGATCTCCTTGGCGGCGGCGTAGGCCTGCTCCGCGGAGAGGGCGATCTTCCCCTTGGGCACCACGACTCCGTGGCGTCCCAAGACCTCCTTTGCCTGGTACTCGTGTACTTTCAAGTGCGCCCCCCTTTCCAAGCGCGAAAGCGTCCGCTCACCGAAAACCCCCAAAAAGACGTGAGTATGGCACAGGGAGGGGGGGCTGTCAACGCGAGGGAATGCACGCTGGGCAAGGAAAACGGCGGCCTTTTGGGCCGATTCGCGGAGGGAGGCCGGCGGCGAAAAAAGGCGGCTCGCCCCCCGGTGCGAAGGCCCCGCCACGCGGGCGGATCGGTTCCCGGTATCGGGCCTGGGAAAGGTCCCCTACTCCACCGTCGGAAGATACTCTTCGGCCAGCGCCTGGAGGGACTCCCAAATGTGGGAGACGTCGTTGGTCATGAGAACGAGGTCCCGCTTGCTCCCGAGCACGTCTTTGACGTGGTCCTTGAGCACGGCCTCCTGCCGGAACCCGATCTTCTCGAAGGCTTTCCGCGCGCCGATCTGGTGGTCCGTCACCTCGGCCACGAGTTTGTCCAGCCCGAGGTTCAGCGCCAGGCCCACGAGGGACTTGGCCAGGGCGGCGCCGAGGCCCTTCTTCTGGAAGGCCCTGGCCACGACCACCCGGATCTCGCCCACGTGCTTGGACCAGCCCGAGCGCCGGTGGAGGGTGGCGTCGCCCACGACGCGGCCCTCGTGGAAGGCCAGAAGCGGAATCACCGAATCGTAGTTGAGGCCCTTCACGAACCGGTCGATGGTCTCGGGCCGGGTCACGTCCTCCTTGAGGAAGAGGCGGTCCTCGTCGGGCAGGGACCGGAAGAACTCCAGGAGGCCGGGGCCGTCCTCCGCCTCCATGGGCCGGACGGTGATGACGGTACCGTCCCTCAGGGTCATGACCTGTGGAAAGCCTTCGAGCGCCATGGCTTCCTCCTCGCGAAGCGGCTTTCGTGGACCGGGGCGGGCCGCCTCGCCGACGTTCTGCGGCCCGCCGTACCGGGAATCCGATGGAGAGAGTCTAGCCGTCCCCGAGGCCTCTGTCCAGAGACTCGCTCGGGGCTCCTTGGCGCGGGGCGCGGGCTGTGGTACACAGGTCCCTGGAGCCCTTGTGGATCAAAACGTCTTGCGAAGCCGGCTTGCGGCCCTGCTCCCGCGCTCGGTTTGGCCCCTCGTCTCGGGGAGGGCGGAGGGGCTCCGGGCGGAGGGCTGCGTCCTCTTCGCCGACCTCGCCGGCTTCACGGCGCTCACCGAGACCCTGGCCCGCATCGGCAAGGAGGGGGCCGAGGAGCTCACGCGCATCCTGAACGGCTTCTTCTCCGCCATGATCGGAGTGGCCCACGAAGGGGGCGGGGACGTCCTGCGCTTCGGGGGCGACGCCATCACGGTCTTCTTCCCCGGCGGGCTGGAGGCGGGGCTTCGGGCCGCGGCGGGTATGCAGGCCCAGGCGAAGGGCTTCACGGAGGTGGCCACGCGGGGCGGCACCTTCGCCCTGGCCATGAAGATCGGGGTCTCGCAGGGCCCGGTTCTTCTCGGCACCGTGGGCGATGCCGCCGTGGGCCGGGACTACTTCGCGGCGGGCCGGGCCCTGGACGAGGCCGCCGAGGCCGAGCACCACGCCGCGCGGGGCGAAATCGTCCTGTTTCCCTCCTGCACGACCCTCGCGGAGCGGGCCGGGTGGCAACTCTCTCCGCTCGAGGGGGGATTCGCGCGCCTTGTCCCCGGTACCGGTGGGGGCAAGGGTCCCGTTTTGCCTGAGCCCCCGCCGGCGTCCCTGCCCGAACTCTCCGATCTCGAGGACTTCCTCCCGCCCTTCGCGGCGGAGAGGGCCCGCCTGGAGTCGGGTTTGGCGGCCGCGGAACACCGCCGCACGAGCGTCCTCTTTCTCTCCTTCGCCGGGCTGGATTACGAGGGCGATTCCCGGGTTCTCGACAAGACCTCCTCCGTGTACGGCGAGGTGGCCGGGATCGTCCGCCGTTTCGGCGGATGGGTGAACAAGCTCGACATGGGGGACAAGGGGAGCAAGATGATTGCCCTCTTCGGCGCCCCCCGCGCCCTGGAGAACCCGGAGGAGGCGGCGTGCCGGGCGGCCCTGCAGGTCCTGGACAGTCCGGCCCTGCGCGGGCTCCTCGCGGACCTGCGCATGGGCCTCACCTCGGCGCCCCTCTTCGCCGCCTACGTCGGAGGCGAGGACCGCCGGGAGTTCACGGTCATGGGGGACGGCATCAACATGGCCGCCCGGCTCATGGCGAACGCTTACTCCTGGCGGGTCTTGTGCGACGCCCAGGTGAAGGAGAAGGCCGGCGCGCGTCTGGCCTTCCGCGCCCTCGACCCCATCTTCGTGAAGGGCAAAAGGGAGAAGGTACCCATCTTCCGCCCCGAGGGCGAGCACGAGGAGTCGGGAGAGGAGGAGAGGGCCTTCGTGGGCCGCGCCGCCCTCCTGAGCGAACTGCGGCGAATTCTGGGCGATCCCGTTGGCCCCGGCGCCCTGGCCCTGGTGGGGCCGGCCGGCGTGGGCAAGAGCGCCCTCGTCCACCGGGTGGGCCTCGACCTGGACGCCGCCGGGGTCCGCCGCCTCACGGTTCCCCTCTCGTCCCACAGCGCCCACGACTACCTCTCGGCCTTCCGGCCGGCCCTCTTCTCCGCCCTCGGCGTCTCCCGCTCGGCGCCCGACGCCATCAAGGCCGCCGCCCTCGGGGCCGCCTTCCCCGCCGAGGACGCTCCGTATCTCCCGCTCTTCGGGGGCCTGCTGGCCTGCGCCCTCCCCGAGACCCCCGAGGTGCGGGCGCTGACGCCCAAGGACCGGAAGGACGTCCTCTTCGCCATGGCCCAGCGGCTCCTCCTGGGCCTGGCCTCGGGAGGGACCTACGTCCTGGCCCTGGACGGCCTGGAGAACGCCGACGCCGCCTCCCTGGAACTCCTGGAGGGCCTTCTCCAGGCCACCGCGGACCTTCCCCTCAAGATCCTCGCCTCCTTCCGGGAGGGCGCGCCCGAGCGCCCGGCCTCCCTCTTCCTCCCCGACCGAACCTTCCGGGTCGAGCCCTTGAGCCCGGAGGAGATCCGCGATTTCCTCGTCCACGCCGCGGGGACGGCGCCGCCCCCCGAGGCCTTCCTGGAGTTCCTGGGAAAGAAGACCGGGGGCAACCCCAAGTTCCTCGAACAGATCTTGAGGGCCATGGAGGAGCAGGGTCTCCTGGCGCCGGGCCCCTCGGGGCTCCTCGAGGTGGACGAGGACCGGCTGGCCCGGGCCCGCTTCCCGGACACCCTCGAGGGCATGCTCCTCTCCCGCGCCGACGCCCTCCCCGAGGCCCAGCGCCACCTCCTCAAGACCGCCTCCGTGTTGGGGTCCTCCTTTTCGCTGAACCTCCTGACCCGGCTCTCCGGACGGGAGGGAGAATCGGTGGTGGAGGGGGTTCGCTCCCTGGAGGAGGGCGGCTTCGTGCGCATGGACTCCTGGGGCGCGCGCCCCTACGCCACCTTCGCCGACGCCCTCCTGCGCGACGCCCTGTACGAGTCCCTCAACTTCGAATCCCGGCGGGTCCTGCACGGGCGGGCCGCCCGGATCCTGGAGGCCGACGCGGCGGGGGACCAGCGCGTCTGGCCCGCCCTGGCGCGGCACTTCGAGGCCGCCGCCGAGGCGGAGCCGGCCCTCCGGTACCTGATCCTCTGCGCCGACGAGGCCCGGGCCCGCTACGACAACACGGCGGCCTTCGACTTCCTCTCGCGCCTCGTGGCCCTCAAGGAGGCTTCCGGGGCCTCCGCCGGAGACGACCCGGCCTACCGCCGCGCCCTCCTTCACCTGGCCGAATCGGCCAAGGACCTGGGGCGCCTCGACGAGGCCGAGGCCCTGAGCCGGAAGATCCTCGAGGACGTCCCCGCGCCCTGCGAGGAGACCGTCGTCTCCCTCATGCGCCTGGCCGACATCGAGCGGAGGAAGGGCAACCTGGACCGTTCCCTGGAAATCTACCGAACGGCCATGGAGCGAGCCGTGGAATTGAAGGATCCCGTCCTCGAGTGCCGGATCCTCTTGGACTCGGGGGTTCCCCACGCCATGGCCGGCCGCTTCGCCGAGGCCCTCTCGCGCTTTCGGAGGGCCGAGCGCCTCGCGCGAAAAGCCGGCGCCGCCAACTGGCAGGTCCTCGCCCTCATGAACCAGGGGCTGTGCCATTATCACGGAGGCAGAGATCTCGCGAGGGCGGCATCGATATTCAGAACTGCCGACAGATTGGCAAAAAGAAACAACCTTATGCCACAGGCCGTTAACATTGCGGTCAACCTCTCGCAAGTTCTGCTGGAATTCGGTGCTTACAATGAGGCCCTTCAAATCTCGACGGAGCGCGGGATCTTGGCAAGGCAGTTCGGCTATCGAACGATTCACGCATTCTTAACCTCCAACGGGGCCCTCTCTTTGACCATGCTGGGGCGTTGGTCGGCTGCGCAGGCCCAGACCGAGAACGCATACCGATCCTCCATAAACCATGGGATGGAACAGCTCATTGCGGCTAACCTCCATACTCAGGGAATACTCGAGGCTGTGTCTGGGAATTGGCAATCGGCTCTTGAGAAGCAAACCCGCGCTTCGGATCACTATGCCATCCTGCAAAGGTCGGATGGCGTGCAGGCCTGCAAAGGAGAAGTTATCTCCATGGAAAATCACCTCCGAATCAGCACGGGGGTGGATTGCGACGGCCCATGTACACAACCTGCAGAAGGGCTAGAGGAAGCCCCAGAGAGCCAGCACGGACTAGCCATGCGAGCCCACTTGGCTCTAAGAAGATGGCGCTCTCAGGAGATATCTCTGCACGCGGCGAGGAAAATCCTTGATGAGGCGCTTGCAACAGCGGAACGATCCGGATTGCACTGGTTGCGCGCAGAGGTGGCGGAAGTGCAGGTCCGAATTCCAATGGAAGCAGGAAAGGTGGAAGAGGCGTCAGTTGCGGGACTGGCCGTCTATTCAAAGGTGGTCCGGCAGAAGAGTCCCCTAAAGACGGGGGCCTTTCTCCTCACCCTGGGCGAGTGCCTTCAGGCCGCGGGACGTCGAGAGGCCCTCTGGGGTGTGATTCGGCATCTGCAGGCATATGGCAAGAGCTTCGACCGGGGCCTTCTGGGCCTGCGCTACCGCCTCCTGCGGGCGGAGGCCGCCGCGGGCGAGGGGCGCCCCCGGTCGGCGCGGCACCACGCCAAGGTCGCCCGGAGGATCGCCGACGCCGTGGAGGCCCTCCAGACGGACCCCGTGTTCTTGGGGGCCTACCGCGCCCTGCCGGAGGTGGCCCGCCTGAAACGCCTGGAGGCCCGCCTGGGGCTTTCGCCTTCGGCGGGGTAGGGGGGCTTGACGGCGAGGGGGCGGCCCGAAGGCCGCCCCCTCGTCGTTTTGCCGGACGTCCATTCCCTAAGGTTCAGGACCTAGGGCCGCGTGTAGGTGGCCGCGCACCAGGCCCCGCCGGGATTCACGAGGCGGATGGAGACGGCTTGGCCCTTCGGGAACTTGGCCTTGAGGGCGGCCCCTCCCTTGAGGATCACGGTGGCGGCGTTTTTCACCTTCACGCTTGCCCACGGGCTCGTGTCGCTCCCGAGGTACACCTGGGCCCCGGTCTGGAAATTCTGGCCCGTCAACTTGATCCGGAAGGGCGCCGCCATCTTCGTGACGGCGGTGATGGCCGGCGGGTCCTTCACGGCCAGGAAGGAGGCCTCGGCGCTCTGGCCCCTCCCGTCGTAGGCCCGGGCCGTGACGGCGTGGGCGCCGGAGGAGAGGCCCCCCGGGGAGAGATCCCAGGTGAAGGGGTGCTCCGCCACGGCGGCTTGGACGGCGCCGTCCACGAGAAAGTCCACCCGCGCCACCTGGACGTCGTCGGTGGCCAGGGCCGTCACCGCCACGTCGGAGGCGCCCAGGACGAGGTAGGCCTCGGCGGGGGTCAGGAGGGTGACGGAGGGCGGGGCGTCGGCCACCACCTCGAAGAGCGAGGCCCGGGTGGCCGAGGCGCCGCCGGGGTTGGTCACCGTCACCGTCCGTGGCCCGGGGAGGGCCGAGGGGGAGACGGCGGCCCTCACGGAGAGAACGCTCTCGGAGAGGAAGGCGACCTCCTGGACGGACACGCCGGCCCCCAGGTCCGCCGTGGCGCCGTCGCGGAAGCTCTCGCCGCTGATGAGGAAGGTCCGGGTCTGGCCCTGGATCCCCTCGTCGGGGCGGAGGGCCCCGATGCGGGGGCCCGGTGGGGTTGGATCGCAGTCAAAGGAGCCCGCGGGGTAGGCGGGCGTGGTCACGGGTGTGTCCCGGGCGTCCAGGGGCCGGAGGGTGGCCCCGTCCAGGACGCGCAGGTTCTCGGCCGAAAAGGGGCTTCCCAGCTGGTCGCAGGAGATCCCCGAGAGGTCGAAGGTGAGGGCGCCCTGGAAGGCGCCGGCGGCGGGCGCCGTGAAGGAGGCGCCCGCGTGGGCCAGGAAGTAGCCCTCGGAATCGAAGAGGTCCCCCGAGAGGCCGTAGGTCCCTCCCCCTGCCAGATCCAGGACGGGGGAGACCTCCAGGGCTTCGTAGAGGCCGTCCTCGTCCGAATCCACGGGGGCGTACCCGAAAAGGCCGGTGAAGAGGGGCTCGGCCGGCACCACGAAGAGGGTGTCGTGGGCGATGCGGGTGACGGCCATCTGGTTGTAGGTGCCCTGGGCGGAGAAGAGGACGGGGTAGGCCCCCGCCTGAAGGGGGGCCGTGGCCGTGCCCCCGAAGGCGCCGTCCCCCGCCTGGCCGTCCCCGTGCTGGCCGTCGTCGTAGAGGGTCACGGTCTCCAGGACCGAGCCGCCCGAGGTCACGTAGGCCGTCACCGAGGAGAGGGCGAGGTCCGCCGGGTCCCCCTCCGGATCGAGACGCAGGAGGGCGCTCTCGCCGGGGGCGTAGCGGTCCTGGGTGAGGTAGGCCTGGATGCCGGCGGGGCTGTTCTCGAAGGAGGTGGCCCGGAAGGTCACGCTTCCCGCCTCCACCGTCACGGCCAGGGTCCACTCGCCGTCGCCGGGGTTGAGGAGGCTCCAGACGAAGTCGTCGTCGGCGCTCTCCGTGGCCACGGGCTGGCCCGAGGGGTCGAGGAGGGTGAAGAGGCCCGCGCCGTCGGAGACGAAGACCGCCAGGGCCAGGCCGTCGGTGGCGCCCACGGGAAAGGCGAAGGTCTGGGTGACCGAGAGGCCCGCGAAGGCGTTCACCGTCCCCCCCTTGGTCCCCGTGGAGCGGGCCGTCGTGCCCCAGAGCGTTGATCCAATGGGGCTCAGCGGGTTCTCGTCGTCGGGCGCGGCGGACGCCTGGAGGGGGTCTGCGGGAGAGGGCCCCAGGGTCTCGGCGAGGGGGAAGAGGACGCCCTCCAGGATCTCCGCCGTGGAGGGCGGCGAGCCCAGTTCGGCGTGGGTGTACGGGAAGATGTGGCCCGGCCCGCTGTCGAAGACCACCGCCGGGTAGGGCCGGCAGGAGGGGTAGCCGAGGGCCGTCGGGGAGCAGGCCAGGCGGGTGATGACGAAGGCCGAGTAGAGGGAGACCTTCCCGTCGGAGGCGCCGGTCCCCCACCAGTCCTCGTTCCCGCCCACGGCGTAGACCCGGTCCGCGAGGGCGCCGAAGTCGGGGTAGAGGCCGTTGAAGCGGCGGACGATGGCTTCGGTGCCGATGACCTCGCTGCCGCCCCCGCCCAGGAGGAAGTCCGATCCGCTGTTGGGGACTCCCAGGAGGATGACGGACCGCAGGGCCCGGACCTGGGGGCTGTAGGCCAGTTCGCCGGAGGCCAGGACGCGGGCCACGAGGCCCCCCATGTCGTGGGCCGCGAGGGTCCAGGGAGGGGTGTGGAGCGATGGAGAATCGATGGGCTGGGTGTGCAGGCCGTAGAGGTCGGCGGTGACCTGGTCGAAGACCTGGTAGGACTTTTCGGCCCACGTGGCCTCGGGGCCCCACCAGACGTAGTTGGGCGTGAAGGTGAAAAAGCCGGCCGCCCTCGTCTTGTTGTCCCAGTACAAGGATTGGTCGGGATCCTGGGGGTCCTCCGAGAACCACTTCTTGAAGCAGTCGAGAAGGCCGTGGAGGAAGACCACGGGCGGGGGGAAGGCGATGTCGGCCTGCATCTCCCCCGTGGAGATCACGTTCACCGTGTCCGGAAGCCGCCGTTCCACGGTCTTTTCGACGCCTCCGCCCGAGGGCATGCCGCAGCCGAAGTTCCGCAGGCGGGCGTCGTACAAGATGTTGTCCCAGTAGGTGACCGTGGCCCGCAGTTCGTATTCTCCGTCGGGAAGGGAGGGAAAGACGTACTGGCCGGCCACCACGGGCACGGTGGTTCTCTCTCCCGTGGAGACGTTCCGGGCCGTAACCGTAGCGGAGACGATGCCGTCCCCGTCGAGCGGGAGCAGGAATTCCCCCTGGATGCCCACGAAGCCGTAGAGGACCCCCGCGTTCGCCGACACTTCCACGGAGCCGGTCTGGGTGCAGGAAGCCCCCGTCGTGGCGGCTTCGAAGGTCCAGGTGTAGGTTCCCGGGGTGGCGTAGACGTGGACCGGAGAGGCCTCGGTGGAGGTGGCCCCGTCGCCGAAGTCCCAGAAGTAGAGGGGGCTGTGGGGGCAGGCGCCGCTCACGGCCGAGGCGCCCGTGAAGGACACGGCGAGGGGGGCGCCGCCCGAGGAGGGCGCGGCGGAGGCCGAGCAGGAAAAGCCGCAGATGTCGATGGCGCCGAAGCTGTCGCATTGCGGGGGGCCCGGGGCCGCGGCGGTGACGTGGGCCTCCCATGTGTAGGTACCCGGCGCGGCAAAGGCGTGGCTCACGTCCTGGGTCGTGGCCGTGAACCCGTCTTGGAAGCTCCAGGCGTAGGAGTAGGTCACGGGGCCGCACCCGCCGAAATCCGGCGTGATCGAGAAGTCCTGGGGGACGCCGGCGAAGCCCCACGCGGGGGCCGACGGGAGGCACGTGAGTTCGCAGACCTCGATGGTTCCCGAGGCCGTGCAGGTGGCGGCGTCCGCGGTGACGGTGAGCGTCCAGTTGTAGGATCCGGGCAGGGTGTAGGTGTGGGCCGGGTTTTGCACGGAGGAGGTGGCCCCGTCGCCGAAATCCCAGACGTACGAGGGAGACCCGGTGCAGTTCGAAGGGGTGGCGGTGCCCGTGAAATTCACCGCGAGAGGAACGAGGCCCTTGTCCACGTCGGGCGCTCCCGAACAGGCCACGGTGCAGGGGCCCGCCTCTGCGCCGCACACGAGGAACGCGTCCTCGGGGCCGTTCAGGAAGGACTGGTAGGCGTTCCCCGTGGGGAAGTCCGAGGACCCCGTGGCGCCGGAGACGACGACGCGGTCGTCCCCGACCCCGAATGGATGCCACGCGATTCCTTCCCCGTAATCTTCGTCGGCTCCGCCCAGGTACGTGGAGGTCAGCAGGGTCCACGTGGCGCTCGCGGGCGCCCCGCGGGCCGGTTCGGGCCCGATGATCCCCGGCTCCCACTGGCAGACGAAGGCGTCCTCGGGGCCGTTCAGGAAGGTCATCCCCGGGAGGGGATCGGCCAGGGGAAAATCGCCGGACTGGGTATAGCCCGTGACGTACACGTCCCCGTAGGAGGAGACCGCGACGGCGTATCCGGCGTCGCCTCCGGTTCCGCCGGCATAGGTGCTGAAAAGGAGGCTGGAGGGACCGGAGAACTGGGGATTCACGAGGGCCACGAAGGCGTCCTCGAAGCCTCCGAAGGCGGCCTGGGTCGCGTCCACCGTCGGGAAGTTGCTGGAGTAGGTGAATCCCGTGACGACCATCCGGTCCTGATCGTCCTTCTCGAGGGCGACCGCGCAATCGTAGGCGCTCCCGCCGAGGAAGGAGCCGTACACGAGCCCCGGCGGCAGGGCCCCGGAGAAGGGATTGTAGAGGCCCACCCAGGCGTCGTTGGACCCCGCGATGGAAGGCTGGAAAGCGACGTCGGGGGTGACGGGAAAATCCGCCGAGGAGGTGCTCCCCGCCAGAAGCGCGCGGCCCGATGCGTCCACGCGGACGTCCCACCCCTCGTCCGTGCCCGACCCACCCAGGAAGCTCGAGTAGGTAAGCGAGGGGACCCCGGTCTGAAGCGTGTCCACGATGGAGACGAAGGCGTCTTTCGTCCCCCCCAGCGTGCTGTCGCCGGGCCCCCCGGCGAGGGGGAAGGTGGAGGAGTAGGTGAGGCCCGTCAGATAGGCCTTCCCCGTTTCCAGAACGGCGACGCCCGTGACCTGGTCCAGGTTCATTCCTCCGAGCGTCGCCGAGTAGGCGATCTGCCCCGTCGTGTTCAGTTTGACGAGGAACCCGTCGGTTGCCTGCCCGGGTCCCGAGAAGCCACCCACGACGGGGAAATCGGGCGACCTCGTATACCCGCCCACGTAGGCGTGGCCGTACACGTCCACCGCGATGGGGAGGGGAATGTCCGCATCGAGCCCGCCGATGACCGTCGAATAGAGGAGGCCCTGCCCGTCGGGCGTGAACTTGACGACGAAGGCGTCGTAGTCGCCGTGGGTCGGGGGGGCCAGAGGGAAGTCGCTGGAGAGCGTGGATCCCGTGAGGTAGGCGTTTCCCGAGGAGTCCAGGGCCACGCGGTAGCCCCCGTCCACGTCGGAGCCGCCCAGGTACGTCCCCCAGAGCAGGGCGGGGTCGATGACCGTCGGGCCTCCGCCCTTTGCATCCTCCAGGCAAAACCCGACCACGCCCCGCCGGGACGGCCGGAAGCACCCCCGGATCTCCCGCCGTTCGGGGCCCTCCCCCTGGAACACGTGGGGCAGGCCCAGCCGAATCTCCCGCCCGCCGCACCGGACGAGGAGGGTCCCGTCGCCGGTGTCCTTCAGGCGGAGAGGCTTCCCGTTCAGGTCCTCCACGCGGAAGGTCAGGGAATCGGCACGGGCCCCCGGCTCCACCAGGAGGTCGAACTCCAGGCCACCCGCGGCGCCTCGGTACTCCACGTCCACACCGGGGTAAAGCCCGTCCATTCGGACGCGGCCGTAAAGGGGAATCCCCGTCCTCCATCGGGAGGGGTCCTTCCCCCGGTACACGTTGAGGACGCCCGGTAGGCGATCAAGGCCGGAGGCCTTTGGGGCCGGGGAGGCGCCCGGAAACACGACCCTCAGCCCCTGGAGCGCAGGAGCCCGAGGGGGCCGCGCCTCCTCTCCCGCCCGGCGAGGGAGCGCCATCGCATTGCCTGAAGGCAGGAGGATCGTCAGCCCGCCGTCCCTGAGGAACACGGTGGCTCCGCCGGAAACGGCGGCGAAGCGGACCGACGGGTCCTCCTGTCCCAGGTTCGGGGCGAAGGCGATCCGCCCCGGGACGGCACGTGTGGGGGTCGAGGGTCCCTCCGATGGGTTCAGCCGGAGGGCGGCACGGGCAGCCGTCGTGGCCGAATACGCACAAACGAACAGGATGGCCAGCCGTAGCGCGAGAGACCGGTACATGGACCCCTCCCCCGTGATGGAGAAACGCCCTCGCAGTGCGATGCCCACCTCCGCCGGCGCGCGTTCTCTCGATAGAATCTATCCTCGCCCCCTCGCGAAAGCAAGGCCTCGCAAAGGCCTCCCCGCCTTGCCCGAGCCGGGGGGCGGGGGATACACTCAGGAGGCCAAGGGGAGGAAACCCATGAAGTTACCGCGCCGGTGTTGTCACGCCCCGTTCTTGGCCGCCGCGCTCCTCGTCTTCGCCGCGTGTTCGGGCAGCGGAGGGAAAGGGGAGGAAGACAAGGGTGCCGCTGGAAGGGCGCCCGAACCAGCGGCCGAAGCGCCCTCCGCGCGAACCATAGGGCTGCTTCCCGAGTGCGAGGGCCGTGCCCCAGAGTCCGGTGGGACCTTCACCCGGGCGCTTCCCGCCGATCCGGTGACCCTCAATCCCGTGGTGGCGAGCGACCAGATCTCCTTCCTCGTGTACAAGTGGATCTTCGATCCCCTCATCGACATGAACGAGGCCATGGAGCCCGTGGGGGTCCTGGCCGAGTCGTGGGAGACCACGGGCGACGGGAAGACGACCACCTTCCACCTGCGCCGGGGCGTGCGCTGGCAGGACGGAAAGCCCTTCACGGCGGACGACGTGCTGTTCACCTACGAGGCCGCCATGGACCCCGACGTGGATGCCGTGAACAAGCGCCCCGCGTTTACCGAGGTGGAATCGGTGGGGAAGACCGACGACCACACCGTGGTGGTCCAATGGAAATCTCCCTACGCTCCGGGCCTCGCCGCCTGGGTGTTCTACGTCATGCCCAAGCACAAATGCGCCTACCCCAAGGGGGGCGGAAAGGCCTTCAACACGTCCCCTGCCGGTACGTCCCCCGTGGGCACCGGCCCCTTCCGCCTCGGAGAGTGGCGGAGAGGAGAAAGGGTGGTATTGGAGGCAAACGATACGTACTTCAGAGGGCGGCCCCACCTCGACCGGCTGGTGTTCAAGATCGTGCCCCAGAGCCAGACGCAGTTCGCAGCCTACCAGACGGGCCAATTGGACATGGCCGCTCTCTCCGCGGAACAGTGGCCCCAGGTGCGGGAGGACTCCGCGTTTCTCCGGGGATCCTGGATCTTCGAGTACATGAGCCGCCAGTTCTTCTACATCGGATGGAACATGGACGGGTCCAATCCGTACTTCCGAGACGTCCGGGTTCGGCGCGCCATGACCTACGCCATGAACCGCCAGGGGGTCGTGGACAAGATCCTCGCCGGCCACGGGTCCGTGGCGAACGGGCCCTTCTACCCGGGCGGCTGGGAGAGCAACCCGGCTGTTCAGCCCTATCCCCACGATCCCGCCAAGGCCATGGCCCTGCTCGACGAAGCCGGGTGGAAGGACTCAAACGGAGATGGAATCCGCGACCGCGGAGGCGTCCGTTTCTCTTTCGAGTGCCTCGTGCCCGCCGAGGCGGAAATGTTCTCCCGCTGGCTGGAGGTCTTCCAACAGGACCTTCGGAGGGTGGGGGTGGAGATGTCGGTGCGAAGGGTGGAATGGGGCGTCTTCCTCGACCGCACGCACCGCCACACCTTCCAGGCCTGCCTGTCGGGATGGAACCTCGGGGACGATCCGGACCCCCACCAGTTCCTCCACTCCTCCCAGGGCGCGCTCCTTCCGTCGGGGCAGGGAGCCGGCCAGAACGACGTGTCCTACAGCAATCCCGAGGTGGATCGTCTCATCGAGGTCCAGCAGGGGACCTTCGACCGGGAGGAGCGCCGCAAGGCCCTCTGGCGGATCCACGAGCTGGTCGCCGAGGATCAACCTCACACGTACCTCTTGCTGGGAAGCCAGATCGTGGCCGTTCGGAACCGCTTTCAGAGCGTCCGGGTGAGCCGCGCGGGATACGGGCTCTTCACCTGGTATCCCTCCCTCCTCGAGTGGTGGGTCCCCGCGGAGAAGCGGCCGTGACGGCGGATGGGGGCTCCGGCCGCCGGGCCCGTGTGGCGGCAGGCCGGCGCCTCGTCCCGGACACCTGAGGTCCTCCCGTGTGGGCCTACGCGGCGCGTCGCATCCTGCTGATGGTCCCCACCTTTTTGCTCATCACGGCGGTCGTCTTTCTCGCCGTGAAGGCGGCTCCGGGGAACCCGTTTTCCGCCGCGCGGAGCACGGGGGAGGGGGCCGTCCGCCAGATGAACCCCGCGGACTACGAAGCCATGCTGGCCCGGTACGGGCTGGACCGGCCCTGGTACGTCCAGTACGGGAAATGGCTCGGCACGCTCCTTTCGGGTTCTCTGGGCGAGTCCTTCAGCGAGCGACGCCCCGTGAGCCAGGTCCTTTTCGGGGCGGGAAGCGAAAAGGGGGGATTCCTGGGGAGCCCCCTGGGTGCAACCCTCTGTTTGAACGGGCTGGCCCTTTTGCTCATGGCGGGGCTCGCGGTCCCCATAGGCCTGCGCTCCGCCCTCCGTCCCGGAGGGTTCTTCGACCGGTCCGCCTCGGCGGTGCTCTACGTCCTGTATTCGCTGCCCAACTTCTGGATCGCCGTCCTTCTCATCCTGCTCTTCGGCGTAAAGTGGGACCTGCTTCCCTTCATGGGGATGCGGTCCGACGGGTACGATTCGCTGGGCCCGGCCTCGCGCTTGATGGACATTCTCCGGCACGCCCTCCTTCCGGCGATCTGCCTCGCCTACGGGGGATTGGCCTTCGTGGCGCGCTTCACGCGGGGCGCCGTCCTGGAGGCCCTCTCCCGGGACTTCGTCCGGGTGGCGCGCGCGAAGGGCCTGTCGGTGCGGCAGGTCCTCCTGCGACACGCCTTCCGAAACGCCCTGCTCCCCATGCTCACGTTGGGTGGACTCCTGGTGCCCGCCCTGGTGTCCGGCAGCGTCATCATTGAAAGCCTCTTCGCCTGGCCTGGTCTGGGCCAGCTCTACATGAAGGCGGTTTTCACGCGGGATTACCCGCTCATCCTGGCCGAATCGGTCCTCGGGGCGGCCGTCGTCCTCTTTTCGACCCTGGCGGTGGACCTCGCCTATTCCGCGGCGGACCCGCGCGTGAGGCAGGAACCGTGACCAGCCGGGCGCGAGGCGGGGCCGCGGATGTGGGCCGCCGGACCCGGCGCCTTCATGGGCGTTGGGGAGCCGCGGGGGCGGCGGCCTTCGTGGCGGCCATGGCGGCCGTTTCCTACTTGGCGCCGCTCCTGGCCAACAACAAGCCCCTGGTGATCCGCTACGAGGGCCGGCTCCACTTCACCGCCTTTCGAGACCTGGCTCCCTTCTCTTTCTGGCTGAAGCCCGATTCCGTGGCCCTGCGGCTGCAGGCCGACCCGGACTGGCTCACGGGAGCGGGCGGGGAACGGGCCGAGGTCGACTTCCTCCTCCTTCCCCCCGTGCCGTTTTCTCCCTACCAGACGAGCCTCGACCGGGTCCACCTGCCTCCACGCCCGCTCTCCCCGCACCGGCTCGGGTGCGACGACGTGGGCAGGGACGTGCTCGCCCGACTGATCCACGGGACGAAGGTCTCCTTCCTCGTGGGGGTTTTGGCCATGGGCTTGGCCCTTGCGGTGGGAGTCGGGCTGGGGGCCCTCGGGGGCTACGCGGGGGGTTGGGTGGATTCGATCCTCGTTTCTCGCGCCGTCGAGGTCATGCTCTGCTTCCCCACGTTCTTCTTCATCCTCACGGTGACGGCCGTCATGGATCCCAAATACCTCAACCTTTGGAGCGTCGTGCTCGTCATCGGCCTCTCCTCCTGGCCCTCCGTGGCTCGATACGCGCGGGCCGAATTCATCCGGCTGAGGGGCGCCGAATTCGTCGAAGGCGCCCGCGCCTTGGGGGCGGGCCACGGCCGCATCGTCTTCCGTCACATCCTGCCCAACGCGGCCGGCCCGCTCATCGTGAACGCCGCCTTCGGCATGGCGGGAGCGATCCTCGCGGAGGCGGCCCTCTCCTTCCTCGGGGTGGGCATACAGCCTCCGGAGCCTTCGTGGGGTGGAATCATGAGCCTCGTCACGCGCTACTGGTCCGACTGGTGGCTCGGCCTCTTCCCGGGGGTGGCCATCTTCGGCGCCGTCCTGGCGTACAATCGCCTGGGCGAGGCGCTGCGGGAAATCCTGGAGGCACCCGGCGGATCGTCCGGATAAGGGAGTTGTCATGGCTGCAGCGAGGTCGGGGGAGACCCCTCCCCGGAACTGCGTCCTATGGGCCACCGATCCCCGCCTCACGGAGCGGGAGGCGGAAGCGTGGTGCGCCTTCTGGGGGGAGGGGGACGGGGTCGCGTCTCTGAGCGGCCCGGACGCCACCCCGGCGCTCCTCCTGGGGGAACTGCGATCCATTCCCATGTTCCGATCCGTCCAACCCGTGCGGGTCCGCCACGCGGAGGCCGTCGGCGTCGAGACCCTTCAGGCCCTGGCCGATTATCTGAAAGCCCCGAGCCCCTCGGCCGCCCTGCTCCTCGAAGTCGCCGCCGATCTGGGGAAAAAGGACCGCCAAGGGAATTTGGACCTCAAGGACTTGAAGAACTCCGGCGTCTGGAGGGACCTCCTGGGTGCCGCCGCGGTCAAGAGCTGCCAACCCGCCAGCGTGCGGGCCTACGCCCGCGATCGGGCAAGGTCCGAAGGCATGCGCCTCACGGACGATGCCCTCGACGCGCTGCACGAGTGGTCTCACGGCGAGTTGGCCCTGGTCGTTCGGGCCCTCGACCTCCTGCTTCTGTACAAGCGCGAGGAGCGGGTCGTGGAGGCCGCGGACCTGCAATCCCTTCTCGGTTCGGGAGGAACTCCGTCTCAGTGGGAGGCGGTGGACGCATGGATCAAGGGCGAAGCCAAGGCCTTCGTCCATCGGCTCGCCGGCTTGCGCCGCGACCCCGACGCCGAGCCCCTGGGCTTCCTGGGCATAGCGGCAAAGCAGATGCGGGGACTGCTGTACCTACGGGCGATTCGGGCGAAGGGAGGGGATCCGAGAAAGGTCCCTCCGAAGGACCTGGGATACAGCTACACCTTTCAGGTCCAGAAGCTCGCCGACGCCCTCGACAAGTGGCCGGAGGCCCGGATCCGACTTGTCCTGAACCGCCTGTTTGAGTTGGACCTGGCCTTGAAGGGGGCGCCGGGGGATCCATGGGGCCACGTCCAGCGCGTCCTGCTCAGGACCATGATCCGCGCGGCCGCCTCTCCGCCCTGAGGCGGCCAGGGTGCGGCGGCCTCAGCCGGGGGAATCCTCCGTCGCCGGGGCGAGGGCGACACGGCCCCCTCCCTGAAGGCGAGCCGTCTTCAATGCCCCCGCCGCCGAGTCCAGCCAGGCTTTAAGGGTCTTCATGGACGGGCCGGCCATGGCCGCCCCGGCGCTGAAGGTGGCCCGGACCCTCCTATCGGTCTCCACCGGCCAGTCCATCTGGGAGAACTCCCCTTGAAGCCTGTCCAACAGCCTCACGGCGTCGGAGGGGGACAGGTGTTCGAGGACGAGAGCCAGGCTCTGTTCCCCATACCGTCCCATCACGTCGGTCTGGCGGACCTTTCGCTGGAGGTATTTGGCCAGCCCCTGAAGAAGGACGTCCCGAGCCCGAGGGCCGGCCTCCCGGGTCCTGGCCTCCAGGCCGTCGATTTCCACGAGGACAAGGGCGTAGGGCACCTGCCTCCGCGTGAAGCGGGAGAGGCAGAGACGCGCCTGCTGGAGGAACGGGGTGTGGGCGAGGAGACCCGTGAGTTCGTCCCGGTCCATCATTTCCTGCAAGGACCGGTAGCGGATCAGGCGGGACTTCACGGTGGTGAGGAGGTCCTCGGGCGTCACCGGCTTGACGAGGTAATCGTCCCCCCCGGCCTCGGCGCCCCGGATCTGGGCCCTGCGGCGGCCCTCGGTGGTCAAGAAGACCACGGGGACCGTGGCGAAGCCCTCCTCCTGCCGAAGAAATCGCACCAGGTCATACCCGGAAACCCCAGGGAGCAGGACGTCCATGAGGATCAGCTCGGGCCGGAACGCATGGATCTCCCGCTCGAAGGCCATGGGTTCGATGACCATCCGGACCTGGTACCCTCCGGCTTCCAGGGTGCTCTCGAGGAAGGCGGCCTGGGAGGGGTCGTCCTCGACCGCGAGCACCCTCCCCGAGGCGGCGCGGCGACGCCCCAGGAGGATCCGGAACTTTCGAAACAGGGTGTTCGGGTCCACGGGGGAGGGCAGGAACCCGTCGGCCCCGCAGGCGATGGCCTCGACCTTGTCGTGGAACAGTTCCGGGGCTCCGAGGAGCAGCACGGGGATGGACCGCTCCCCCTCGATCTCCCTGAAGCGCCGCACGAGGTCGAAGCCCGTGCCGTCGGGGAGGGAGACCTCCGCGGCGAGAAGGTCGGGAAGCCCCGACCGGAAGCGCTCGACGGCCGCCTGAAAGCCGTCCAGGGCCTCCACTTGGAGCCCGCGCTTTTGAAGGAAATCCGCCATGGCGGACCTCTCGGGGGAAGGAGAGCCGGCGAGATGGAGAAGGGGTGCGGAGCGCGCGGTCGCTGTCGGCGGTTTCGGGCCTTCCGGACCGGTCATGACCCGCTGGAACACGGTTCGAAGGCGCCGGATGAGGGTCGCCACCTGGTCCAGTTCCGCCGCCGTCGCGGGTCGCTCGGAGAGACCCACGCTTGTGCAGAGGTACTCCCCCTCGCCACCCAGTGCGCTCACTTCGGGCAGTCCATAGAGGGATCCGGACCCCGAAAAATCGTGAAAAACGGATTGCAGAGACTCCAGGCATTCCTTGGAGCCGGGCTCCGACTGGAGCCTGGAGGCCTGGGATTCCGCCAGCGCAAGCCTGTGCGCGCTGTCCTCCAGGTACTTGCGCCACTGCTCCGACCTTCCCGGTTTCCCGCTGCCCATGGTGCCCCCCGCTGGTCCTTTTAGAGTCTAACGTAAGGAGAGGGCGGCCGCCACATTTCCTTCCTCCCCGACTCCACGCTTCCTCTCTCCCACGGCGCGCCAAGGCCGCCGGCGCGAATCGGGGCTTTCGGGGCCCCGGTCCCCGGGCAGAGCCAGTGGACCCTCGCCCCGCCTTCGGCCCCCCTCATCCATCACGAGGTTGGAATCATTGAACCCAGCCCTCCATGGCTGCGTATACGGGGACAGATGGGACGAAGCGTCGGAGGGGAGGGCGCTCCCGTCGTCCCCAAGTCCGAAAGTCCCGCCGGACGGAGGTCTTGGATTGACAGGAGGGGCTCGGAGTGCTAGGCTAACCGGCGATGCCGTCGGCCCGGACGGCAAGGAGGAGCGAGATGCACCGCAAGATCGCGATCGGAATGGTGGCCGTCCTGTCGGCCGCGCTTTCTCTCGGGATTCTAGCCCAAGGCAAGGGCTCCAAGGGGAAAGAGGGGGAGGCCTCCAAAGAGGCCCTGAAGATCGAAGACCTGGTGACCAAGGGAGAGAACCAGAAGGCCATCGAACTCGCCCAGAAATTCATCGAAGCCGGCGAGGTCACCGAGGGGCTCTACCTCAACCTGGGTGCCGCGTACTTCAACCTGAAGAACTTCGAGGCGGCCATCGGAGCCTTCGAGAAGGCCGTGGAGCTGAACCCCTTCGGGACCCAGGCCCTCCTTTACGAGGCCACCTGCTACCACGAACTCGGGCAGGAGGAAAAGGTGGCGGAGGCCTACCAGAGAGCCATCGACATCGATCCCGCCAACAACGACGTCCGCTACAACATCGCCCAGATCCACGAGAAGAACGGAAAGCTCGAGGAGGCCCTGACCCAGTACAGGGCGATCTTCCAGGCCGATCCCGGCTTCAAGGACGTGGCCTTCGCGGCCGGAATCCTCCTCTTCAACCAAGGGAAGTACGCGGAGGCGGAGCCCCTCCTCGAGAAGGCCGTCCTCCTGGCCCCCGCGGATGAACAGGTCCTTCTGGCGGCCGGCCAGAACTACCTGAAGGGCGAGAAGTACGACCAGGCCCTCGATTCCCTGACCAAATACCTCCAGGTGGGCAAGAACGAAATGCTCCGGCCCGCCGTCCTGGATCAGATGGCGGTGATCCACGAGAAGAAAAAGGACTACGCCGGGGCGCTGGGTCTGTACGACCAGATCCTCGTCCTCCGCCCCGCCAGCGACAAGGCCTTGCTGGGCAAGGGAAACGCCCTGGTCAACCTCAAGCGGTACGACGAGTCGCTCCCCGTGCTCCGGAAGTACCTGGAAATTTCAAAGAACGAGGCGAAGAAGAAGGCGGTCGCGGACCTCATCAAGCAGGTGGAGGCGGCCCGCAAGCGCTAGCAGGCGGCCCGTGCGAACCCTACGGCGGGGGGCCCTGAAGGGCTCCCCGTCGTGCTTTCCGGGGGCTCTTCCGTGGGTCGCCCCCGTGGTACCATTGGGGGCAAGGGTCTCTCGGGGAGGGTGCCATGGCCTGGACGTGCGCGTGCGGTACCGGCAACCATGAGGGCGCCAAGTTTTGCTCCATGTGCGGCGCGCCAAGGGCGGAGGAGACCGTCGGGCCGGAGCGCCAAGAGTCCGGCTCGGGTTCCGCTCCACCCGTTGCGCCGAGCGCACCAGCCGGCGATGCACGGCCTGGGCCAAGAAAGCGGTTTCCCATCGGGCTCATAGCGGCCGTCGCGGCCGTCGTGGTTCTTCTCGGCCTTTGCGTTCTCGGCATCGTGGCCGCTGTGGCCATCCCCAACTTTCTGGCGGCAAAAAACCGGGCCCTGCAGAAGCGCGCCGCGGCGGACATCCGGGCCCTTTCGGCGGCCTGCGAGGCCTACGCCGCCGACCACGGAGGCTTTCCCCAGACGGGTCATGATTCCGACTCCTACTACAGCCTCGTGGACGCGGAGGCGCTGAAGCCCCTCCTCGAACCCGCCTATTCGCAGGCTCTGCCGGTCCTGGACCCCTGGAAGCACCCGTACAGCTATGGCGTTTCGGGGGACGGCCGGGAGTACGTCCTCCTGTGCGCCGGTTCCGACGGGGAGCTTTCCTTGAGCGAGCTGCCCAGGGAGCACATCGGGACCCAATGCCTTGAGGACGACATGGTCTTCGAAAACGGGCGCTTCGTCCAGGAGCCCGAGGGGCCCCAGAGGGAGTGCAAGTGACGGGACCCAGGCTCTTGTAAGGCCCGCCCATATCAGTATAAAATCCACAATTTCAGGAGGTTTCGGACGGATGTCCTACGATCCGATCGCGGTGGAGGAGCGCATCCAAAAACGCTGGGACGCCATGGGGCTGGCGGCCTCCGGCGAGGATCCCGCCCGAGAGAAGTTCTACTGCCTCGAGATGTTCATGTACCCCTCGGGCAAGATCCACATGGGCCACGTGAGGAACTACACCATCGGCGACGTGGTGGCGCGGTTTCACCGCATGAGGGGCAGAAACGTGCTCCACCCCATGGGCTTCGACGCCTTCGGGCTCCCCGCGGAGAACGCCGCCATCAAGGGCGGGGTCCATCCAAAGGCCTGGACCGAAGCCAACATCGCCGCCATGAAGGCCCAGCTTCGAAGAATGGGATTCCTGTACGATTGGCGGCGCGAGGTGCGCACCTGCGATCCCGAGTACTACCGATGGAACCAGTGGTTCTTTCTACGAATGTTCGAGAAGGGCCTGTGCTACAGGGCCAAGCGCGCCGTGAACTGGTGCCCGGACTGCGCCACCGTCCTCGCGAACGAACAGGTGGAGGACGGCTCCTGCTGGAGGTGCCACAATCCCGTCACGATCCGCGAGATGGACCAGTGGTTCCTCCGCATCACTCCGTACGCACAGGAGCTCCTCGACGGGCTGGACGAGCTCCGCGACTGGCCTCCCGAGGTGGCGGCCATGCAGAGAAATTGGATCGGCCGCTCCGAAGGCGCCTACGTGGATTTCGCGGTGGAGGGCGGCGGGGATGCCCTCCGCGTGTTCACGACGCGCATCGACACGATCTTCGGCGCCACCTTCCTGGTCCTCGCACCCGAGCACCCAAGGGCCCTGGAGATCACCAAGCCCGAACGCCGGGGGCACGTGAAGGCCTTCCGAGCCAAGATGCGGGCGTTAAGCACCCATGACAGGGCCACCAGCAAAGAGAAGGAGGGCGTGTTCACGGGCGCCCGAGCCATCAATCCCTTTTCCGGGGAGCGCATTCCCGTCTTCCTGGCCAACTTCGTCCTCATGGAATACGGAACCGGGGCCATCATGGGCGTTCCCGCCCACGACCAGCGGGACTTCGAGTTCGCCAGGGCCTACGGCCTGCCCGTCCGCGTGGCCGTGCAGAGCGGCGGGCTCACGTCGGAAACGCTGGCGGAGGCGGTCCCCGCGGACGGTGTCCTGGAAGCCAGCGGGCCCTACACGGGTCTATCCAACCGGGAGGCCATGCGGGTCATGGCGGCGGCGGCGGAGGAAGCGGGGTTCGGCCGGGCCGCCGTCACCTTCCGGATCAAGGATTGGGGGATCTCCAGGCAGCGCTACTGGGGAACGCCGATCCCGATCATTCACTGCGAGTCGTGCGGGGCCGTCCCGGTGCCCGAGGACCGTCTGCCGGTCCTCCTGCCCGAGGACGTCGCCTTTACGGGCAAGGGAGAGAGTCCCCTGGCGGGCCACGAGGCCTTCCTCCGGGCCGCGTGCCCAAAGTGCGGCGCCCCAGCAAGGCGAGAGACGGACACGATGGACACCTTCGTGGATTCCTCCTGGTACTTCCTTCGCTACTGCAGCCCCCGAGAATCCTCCGCCCCCTTCGAGCCCTCGGCGGTCCGCTATTGGGCGCCCGTGGATTTCTACATCGGCGGCATCGAACACGCCACCATGCACCTCATCTACTGCCGCTTCTTCACCATGGTGCTGAGGGACCTGGGCCTCCTGCCCTTCGGCGAGCCCGTCCGGCGCCTCATGTGCCAGGGAATGGTCATCAAGGACGGCGCCAAGATGAGCAAGAGCCTGGGAAACCTCGTGGAGCCCGACGACATGATCGCCCGGTACGGCGCCGACGCCGTAAGGCTGAACATCCTCTTCCTCTCGCCGCCCTGGGACCGACTCGACTGGAGCGATCAGGGCGCCGAGGGGGCCTACCGTTTTCTCTCGCGGGTGTACGCGCTCGTGGAGGACCTCGCGGAGGACCTCAGGGGGCCCGTCGAGGTCCCGGAGGGGCCGGTTCCCGCCCTGCGAAGAAAGACGCACCAGACGGTGGCCAAGGTGACCGCGGAGTTGGAGGACCGGCTCAAGATCAACACGGCCATCGCGGGGCTCATGGAGCTGGTAAACGCCATCCATGCCTTTCTCCCCTCCTATGGCGGGACCCCGAGGGAGCGCTTCGCCCTCAGGGAGTCCGTGGTCTCACTGGTGACGATGCTTTCCCCCTTTGCGCCCCACGCGGCGGACGCGCTGTCCGAGATTCTCGGCCTTGGGCCGACGTGGGTGGACGGCCCGTGGCCCTCCTTCGAGCCCGGAGTGGCCCGGGAGGATGAAATCGTCCTTCCCGTCCAGGTCAACGGAAAGGTCCGGGACCAGATCCGCGTTTCCGCGGACGCCTCTCCGGAGGAGGTGCTCCGCGTCGCCAAGGCCGCGGAGAAGATCCGCGCCTGCACGGAGGGCAAGCGGGTTCTCAAGGAGCTCGTGGTACCCGGGCGGATCGTGACGCTGGTGGTCAAGTGAGCGAGCGGTGCAACCGCCGAAAGGCGCCCGCCGGGAGGTGTTCTTTGAAGATATTGATGGGGGCCAGGCCCTCCCACCCATCGGATCGCTCCGCGGGGGTGGGAAGACTCCGTCGGGCGGCCGCGACGGCGGCGGCCCTCGCCCTCCTGGCGGGCTGCGGCTACCGCCTGCTCGGGGCGGGCGCCTTGCCGCCGACGGTCCGCACGTTGGCGGTCCTGCCCTTCGAGCGTCAGGTTCCGGTGCTCCAGCTCGACCAGCGGGTCACCGAGGCCGTCGTTCAGGAGGTGGCCCGGCGCTTGAAGGTGCGTGTGCAGGCGGGCCGGGAGGGCGCCGACGCGGTCCTTTCGGGGGCGATCCGAGGCTTCCATGTGGCCCCCCTGTCCTACGACTCCGAAGGGAGGGCGGACCGCTATCAGGTCACCCTGTCGGCGCGGATTCGCCTCACGGACCGGGAGGGCAAGATCCTCTTCGACTCACAAGGATACCGTTTCACCCAGAACTACGCCCGCTCGGGCTCTCCCTCCACCTACGCTAGCGAGGAGGTCGTGGCCTACGAACTCATCGCGAGAGACTTCGCGCGGGCCCTCGTCTCCGCCATGGTCGAGGGGGGAAATGAGCGCTGAGCGGGTGATTCGTCACGAACAGAGCGGCCCGCCCGGTTTCTGGACGGTCTTCTCCCTCCTGGAGGAGGGGGTCCAAAAGGAGGACTTCGCCTCCGGGATCAAGGTCCACTCGGACCTCATCTACTACGACGAAATCTGGGACCACTTCGCCCGGGCACCCTTCCCCTTGCGGAACGGTCTTCTTCTGGGGGCCGCCACGGCTGTGTCCCTGGTCACCCCCCTCGCCCTCGGGGGGCCCTGGCTTCCTTTCGCGCCGGTCTGGTTCGTCCTCGGTGCGGCCTGGTTTCTCTTCTGGGTGGGGCTTCGCCGGAGGACGGTGAGGCTTTTCGACTTTCAGGGGCTGGAGCTTGCCGAACTGAGGGGGGTGAAGGGTGCGACGATGGACCGGTTCCTGGAAGAGCTGTGGAAGGCCGTCGCGAAGGCCCGTTTTCCCCTCCAGGGAACATTGGAGGCTCTGGACCTCGGGGAGTGCGAGATCCGAAGCGTGGGCTCGCTGTGGAGGAGCGTCTTTCTCTACGACCGGGTGGTCTTTGTGAAGGAAGGCCCCGCGGGGTTCGGCAGGAGGGATTTCTACGCCCTGACGGCCCTCCGCGCCCCTGTGGGCATCCGTTGGCGGATCCCTTGGATCCTCGTTTCCGCCGGGGCACTCTGCTTTCTGTGCGCCGCGCCCGCGGGTTGGCTCGCCCGAGCGGCGGACGGGTCTGGCGGGGTTTGGCTCCTCGGCCTCTCCACCGCGGGTCTCGTCGCGTCGCTTCTCGCCGCGGCGCTTCTTAGGGTTTCCGCGACGGTGGAGACCGGTGCAGAGCCCGTGGAGACCCCGGGGATTCCCTGGTGGGACCAGCGCCGGAGGCGGGAGGCCCTCGCCTGGCTGGCCAGGCTCGTGAAGCTGGCGGACCGCGTGGAGCCGTTGGACGCCGAAGATTACTGGGAATACCACCGCGCCAAGCTCGGCCTGCTCAAGGAGGAGGGCTTCCTGGAGGAGTGGCCCTACCGCTCCGCACTGGCCCGCCTCAACACCCAGGAGCGGGAGGAGATGGGGGAGTGAGGGCGAGTCCGGAGGCCTACCTCGGGTCCCTGCACGCTTGAACCACGGCCCGCAGGCCCGCCTCGAAGGGGCGGGCCACGAAGGGGTCATCCGGGTGGATGCGCAACGGCGTCCCCCGCTTCTCGAGCAGCCGGCAGAAGAGCTCCATGCTGTACGCCCGGCGCATGGACACCCCAGACAGAAAGGCCGCCGTCGCCAGGAATCTCGGCGACAGGCCCGCCTCCGCCGCCACCGCCCGCAGTTCCTCCTCGTGGCCCAGGATGTAGCTGAGCTTCAGCTGGGCATCGGCCAGGGGGAGGTCTCCGCAGGGGACCCCTCCGGCCTCCAGCAAGGTGAGCCCCGTCTCGTAATCCGCGTCGTAGGGCTCGAGGGGAACCTGGGAGGTGACCGCCACGAATTTCCCCGAAGCCACGGCGTCCTTCAGGGCGGGAAGGACCGAGTGGCCGGAGCCGTCCAGGATGTTGGCGTTTCCCCCCCCGTACCCGCAGAATACGGCGCCCTTCCCGCAGGCTCCGAACTGGGCGGCGTAATCCTCCGTCGTAAAGACGGGGTTTGCGAAAACGGGTTTCACGGAGGGGTCGAAGCGGGTGTCGGCCGTCGCCACGCCGATGCGCTGGACCTCCATGGCGATCTTGGCCCAGTGCTCGTAGGAGAGGTTGGAAGAGTCCAGGGAGAAGAGGTCGTGGCGATGAGGGTTGACGAAAAACCCCGAGAGGGGGTCGTTGAGGTACTTCCAAACGAAGTCGCCCGTGGGCTTGAGCGCCCCGAACTCCTGGGACGACCGCTGGGACTCGATGGTGCCTCCCGTCCGAATCAGGTGGAGGTCCTGGAGCCGCTGGTCCTGGTAGGGGATGAAGACCCAGTCCTTCCGGACCGAGGTGATCCCGTCGGGGCTGGCGCTGGCCGCCAATCGGCCCTCGAAGGCGTCGGTGTCCCATTTCCGGTACTTGGTCAACCGTCCGGAGAAGACGCGCTGTCCGTTGTTGAAGACGGCAAAGAGGTGGGCCGGCCTCAGCCGGTTCAGGAGGTACAGGGCCGTTTTGAGGTTGCCAAGCGCGTCGGAGCTGGAAAAGTACCCCTCCAGCGGGACCTGTGACCCCGTCACGGCCACGTTGGCGCGAAGCCCCTTGAGGGCGTAGCGGAGGTAACAGAGGCCCCAAGCCATCGTATCCGTGCCGTGGGTGATGAGGATGCCGGCGTCGTTCGCCACCCGTCCGTACTTGTGGAGGCCCCTCGCGATCTTCCACTCCAGCACGTCCAGGCGCTGGCTCGCCAGGATTTCCTCCTTGAAGAGGAACGCCTCCGGGTCCACGTCTTCCACCGTGAGGTCCTCGGAGACCTTCTCGGTGAGGAAGGCGTCCCGCAGGACCTGGGCGTCCCGTATGTCCGTGAGGACGATGACGGGCACCGTGGGAGAGTGTCTGCGGATGTGGTAGAGGAGGTCCAGCCCCTCCCGGCCGCCCGGGGAGAGCTCGATGTCCAGAACAACCGCGTCCGGGGCCTCTACGAGCAGGGCCTCGCGCGCCAGGTCCAGGGAGTCCGCGAAGACGCAACGCCATTCGGGGCGGGTCCGGGAGAAATAGTCGCCCACGAGATCCCCCATCTCCCCAAGGTCGTCGTCCACAAACAGGATCGTGAAGGCCCTCGCCATGGCGGCATCTCCCCTGGGGCCTCACCCGGCCCGTCGCCCATACTATACAACGGGACGAAGCCCGCTCGAGCAAGGCAGGTTTCGGAGCCGCGCGCCCTTCGGCCGGTCCAGAAAAACCGCCCCGAAGGGCGGGAAGGGGGGAGTCCTGTGGGTTCCGGAGGTGTTCCTTGGTGTGATACGCGGGAGCGCCCGATAGGTTTCAGCACCGGGGGGTGGCGGTCTGGTATACTACGCCGCCTGGAGGTTTTATGGCACCGGTCCGGCTTCTCCTGCTGAGCAATTCGACGAATCCCGGAGAAACCTACCTCGGATGGCCCGAGGCGCACCTGCGGTCCTTCCTGGCCGGGTCCCGGCGCGTGTTTTTTGTTCCCTTCGCGGGGGTCCGAATCTCCTGGGACGACTATGCGGCGAAGGTCAGGGAGAGGTTCGCCGCGGCCGGAGCGGAGGTCGTTTCCGCCCACAAGGTGGATCGCCCACTGGAGGAGCTGGGTCGGGCGGACGCGGTGGCGGTCGGGGGAGGCAACACCTTTCACCTCCTCAAGCACCTCCGGGAATCGGGCCTCGGGGAGGCCATAGCGGCCCGCGCGACGGCCGGGATGCCCTACGTGGGATGGAGCGCCGGCGCCAACGTGGCCTGTCCCTCGATCCGGACGACGAACGACATGCCCATCGTGGAGCCGGGCGGCTTCTCCGCTCTGGGTCTGGTTCCCTTTCAGATCAACCCCCACTATACGGACGCGACCCTCGCCGGACACGGCGGGGAGACCCGGGAGGAGAGGATCCTCGAGTTTCTGGAGGCCAATCCGGCGGCCGTCGTGATCGGCCTGAGGGAGAGCAGCCTCCTCCGGCGCGAAGGGGATTCCCTCGTTCTCCTGGGCCACCGCGGGGCCAGGATCTTCAAGGGGGGTGAGGATCCGGTGGAGGTCCCCCCGGGATCGTCCCTCGACGGACTTCTCGGCTGACCCCCATGTGCCTGATCCTCATTGGCTGGAAAGCGTGTCCGGGACTCGATCTCGTCGTAGCGGCCAACCGCGATGAAGCCTACGATCGTCCGACGGCGGCTTCGGGCTGGTGGCCCGAGGCTCCGGGTGTGCTGGCCGGTCGCGACCTTCGGGAGGGGGGGACGTGGCTCGGCGTGACCCGCGGGGGCCGCCTGGCCGCTCTCGCGAACGTCCGAGGACGGGGGGCGGGGGTCCCGGGAGCGCCGTCCCGCGGCCACCTCGTGCGGGACTTCCTCCTTTCCCGTGAAACCGCGGAGGCCTATGCCCTCCGCCTGCGGGCCGAAGGGGACCGGTATCCGCCCTTCAATCTCCTCCTATTCGACGGGCGGGACCTTTTGGCGGTTTCCAATCGGGCCGACGGGTTCCGTCGTCTTGAGGCGGGGGTGTGGGGTTTCAGCAACGGGGTCCTGGACGAGCCCTGGCCGAAAACGGTAGCCGGCACCGGGGCTCTCCGCGCGCTTCTCTCCCAGCGCATCCCGGAGCCCGAGGACCTCCTGGCCCTCCTTTCAGACGACCGGCCAGCCCCGGATGGGTCCCTTCCAGAGACGGGGATCGGGCTGGAAGCGGAACGGCTCCTCTCCCCCATCTTCACGAGGACCCCGACGTACGGAACCCGGTCGTCTACGGTTGTGCTCTTCTCCGCAGAAGGCGCCGTGTCTTGGACCGAACTCCAGACGGGCCCGGGGTCCTCGGGGGGCGAGGTGGTCCGGCACGAATTCCGATTGGAGCGCCCGTGAGCGCCGATGTCCTGGAACCAACGGTTCCTGCCGAAGCCGCCTCGAACGAGTCCGCACCGCAGGAGATGCCGTCCGGACGGTGGGAGGGTGAGGTGCTCGTGGTGCGCCGCGAGGAGGACATCGAACCTGCCCTGGCAAGACTGGGGGGAAAACCTGTCCTCGGTTTCGATACGGAGACCCGGCCGTCCTTCCGGCGGGGGGTGGCGTACCCCCCCGCGCTCCTTCAGCTCGCCTGCGCGGACTTCGCCGTCCTCTTCCAATTGGGGCGAATCGGTCTTCCGGAGGGTTTGAAGGCGCTCCTCTCCGACGCCACGGTCGTCAAGGCGGGCGTCGCCGTGGGGCGGGACGTGCAGGACCTTCAGGCATTCTCCTTCTTCCAGCCGTGTGGCTTCGTGGAGCTCGGGGACCTGGCCGAGAGGGTGGGATTGAAGGCCAGGGGCCTGCGGGGCCTCGCCGCGGAGGTCCTCGGCCTGAGAATCGCCAAAGGCCAGCGGACTTCGAACTGGGCGCGGGATGTTCTGACCACCTCCCAAATTGCCTATGCGGCCACGGATGCGTGGATCGGATTCGCCCTCCACGAGGCCCTGCGGCGCCTCCCTGTCCTTCCCCTGCCGGAGGAAAGCCCCCGGCCCGAGTGAGGCCGGAAGGGCGGCGCCCAGCGGCTTGGCCGGCGCGGCGATTCTGTCCCATAATGATACCGCGTAGCCGGTCGGCGATCCGGACCAGGAGGGGAGGGGGGATGGCATCTCGGCTGATGAGGACCAAGTCGCTTTCGCGTCTGCTCCAGGATACGGAGGTGGAGGGCCGGCGGCTTCGCAAGGTGCTCTCGGCCTGGGACCTGACCGCCATCGGCATCGGCTGCATCATCGGTGTCGGAATCTTCGTCCTTCCAGGCGTCCAGGCTGCGCACAACGCCGGTCCGGGCATCGTTCTGTCCTTCGCCATCGCCGCGGCGGCGTGCGCCTGCTCCGCCTTCTGCTATGCGGAACTGGCGGCCATGATTCCGGTTTCGGGAAGCGCCTACACGTACGGCTACGCCACCCTGGGCGAGTTTCCCGCCTGGGTCATCGGGTGGGATCTGATCCTCGAGTACATGGTGGCGGCGATCCTGGTCTCCACGGGGTGGTCCGCCTACTTCGTGAACCTTCTCAACATGACCTTGGGCGGAGGTGCGGACGTCCTCCCCCAGATGTGGACGGCCTCCCCCTGGGACCCGAGCCCCGGCCTGTTCAACCTTCCGGCCGTCTTGATCGTCCTCTTTATCACGTGGCTCCTGGTCCGGGGCATCAAGGAAAGTTCGAGGGTCAACCTTGCCATCGTCGTCCTGAAGGTCTCGGTCATCCTCTTTTTCATTCTGGCCACGGCGTGGCACGTGAATCCGGCCAACTGGAAGCCGTTCATGCCCTTCGGGTTCTCGGGCGTCATGACGGCCGCGGCCATCGTTTTTTTGGCCTACGTGGGTTTCGACGCCGTGTCCACGACGGCGGAGGAGGCCATAAATCCCCAGAAGGACCTGCCCCGGGGCATCATGGCCTCCCTCCTCATCGCCACGGTCCTCTACGTCGCCGTCGCCGCCATCATGACGGGCGTGGTTCCCTACTCCCAGCTCGGGGTGGCCGATCCCATCGCGCTCGTCCTCAACACCTTGCACATGCCGTGGGCCAGCGCGCTGATCAGCGTGGGGGCGCTGGCGGGGATCACCAGCGTTCTGTTGGTGCTCCTCATGGGACAGCCTCGGATTCTCTTCGCCATGTCGCGCGATGGCCTCCTACCTCCCGGCCTGTCGAGGGTCCATCCCCGGTTCGGCACGCCCCACCTGACGACCCTCGGCACGGGCCTGATCGTGGCGACCGCCGCGGCGGTGACCCCCATCAATGTTTCCTCCGAACTCTGCTCCATCGGTACCCTTTTCGCCTTCTGTATCGTGTGTGGGGGGGTCATCGTCCTGAGGAGGAGCCGCCCGGAGATCCAAAGGTCCTTCCGGGTGCCCGGCGGGCCGTGGCTCGCCCTCTTTCTGGGCGGGGCGCTCCTTGCGGCGGTGGTCTTCTTGCCGATCCACCCGCCCAGAGTCCTGGAGGGGGCCCTGTTCGCGGAGGGCGCCCCGGCCTGGTTCACTTGGCTGTTCAAGGGGGCGTTGTTGGCGATCCTCGCGGTCCTGTACACCGCCTTCCGGCGCCAGCCCCTGCCCCTGACGGGCATCCTCCTGTGTCTGTACCTTATGGTGAGCCTTCCCGCTTCGGCCTGGATGAGGTTCGTGATCTGGCTCTTGGTAGGTCTCGCGCTCTACGGAACGTACGGATTCCGCCACAGCCTGCTCGGCTCGGACACCGCCGCACGGGCGTGAAGTCCGCCCTCCTGGAGGGCCCCGTGCGGAAGGAGCGACCCTCCGGCATCGGCCGCCGCCCTCACGGCTTGCGGTTGGCTTCTTGAAGGTAGTCGATCAGCGCCTCGATCTGCTGGTTGGACAGCCGGCCCCGGAAGCCCGGCATGGTTAATCCCTTTCCCTCGTGGATGATCTTCAAAAGAAGGTCCGGGTTCTCACGGAAGGGCCAGTTCGGACGCGCCAGGGCCGGAACGGTCCCCGATCCCTGAAGGTCGGCTCCGTGGCATACGGCGCAGTTCTCATCGTAAATCTTCTTCGGATCCGTCCCCGCGGGGGCCGCCGCGGGGGGGGCGGCGTGGGAGGGGGCGAGTTCCGTCTTGTGGGGGGAGTCGCCCCAGCGCCCCACCGTGGGTGTCGTCCTCCAGAAGAGGATGGTGAGAACGGCGGGGACGATCAGGGCCGCCGCCACGGCCGCCGGTTTCCACGAATAACTCTTCGTCTTGTCAGGGGCCTCGGCCATTCCACTCTCCTTGTACGAATAAAACCCGGCTTGCGCGTCGTTATGCCGGGGAGGATCCGGCCGTCCTGACCCCGCGCCTCAGAGAAGGTAAGCCAGCCCCAGGCCGGCCTGAGCGGCCATCATCATTCCGTACATCTCGGTCCACGAGGGATGGTTCTCGGTGTAGGCGAGAGCTTCGGGGTCCGACAGCATGAGGCACACCGTGTGGCCGCCCCAGAGCACCAGGATCGTACCCAGCCCCGTCAGGAGGGGGGCGTTTCCCGTTAGGAGGCGTCCTCCCTCGGGCGCCGGCAGAAGGACCCCGAGTGGAAACAAGAGCCAGGGCAGGACGAAGGACGGAGCGATCATCCAGGCCGCTTTTCTTGGCCCGTAAATGATGGGGAGGGTCCGGCAACCACCGAGCCGGTCGCCCTGCATGTCGGAAAAGTCCTTGGTGGACGAGGCTCCGAGGAGGAAGAAGAAGAAGACCGCCCCCAGATACCAAGGCTCCCAAATGGCTGCCGAAGCCACCATGGCCCATCCCGCCACCTTCAGCAGTTCGCCCCGCGCCACCGCGATGGTGACGTTCGCCCAGATTCCCAGCCGCTTCGTGCGTCCAAGCCCCGGAGCGCTGTAGATGTAGGTGCACAAGAGGCCGGCCAGGTAGATCCAGAAGCAGGCGTGGGCGTGCCAAGGCGCCGTCGTCCGGGCCCAGAACCCCGAATTGTGGGGCGGTGGGACCACCCACCAAATGGGCACCAGCGAGAAGACGTACATGACCCAGGAGGTCCAGAGGGCCTGGCGCACCGTCACCTCGCCCGTGCAGAGCGGGCGCTTGGGCTTGTTCACGCGGTCGATCTCGAGGTCGTAGACCTGGTTGATGATGTTGGAGGCGGCGTTCATGAGGGAGGCGCAAAAAGAGGCCAACACGAGAGTCCAAAAGAGGTCCCAGGTGAACGAGGAGTAGGGGTTGTGGGAGGAGCCCCAGGCGCAGGCCGAACCCGAAAGGATTCCCAGCAGGGGCGGAAGGAGCGTGAAGGGACGGGCCATGTCCATCCATGGTTTGAGCTTCACGGGGTCATCTCCATCCCCACGCCAGCCAGGCGTTCCATAGGGTCGCCGGCGCCCAGACGAGGCCCCCCGCGAGGGCCCCCATCAGGATGTGGACGACGACCTTGGAGACAAAGTCCCGCCCCGAGTTCCACTCGTTGACGACGGACTCGGCCAGGAAGCACGCCAAAGCCGCGAACACCACGGAAGCGAAGGGGAACCAGGATCCGGAGCCGACGAGGGGGAAGGGCCCGTTGCGCCCCAAGGGTCCGGACGGCTCCAGAAGCAGAGAGTAGGCAAGCGCGACGGCGGCCAAAGCGAAGACCCCCGCCGTGGTGCCCCGGAGGGACAGGGCGCCGGGGGAACCGGGAGGAACGGAACGGCGGGCAAGAAGGGCGATGGGCCGTCCGCGGGAGGTCTTCCCGAATTCCGAGGCCACCGTGTCGGCGGCGTAGACCGCCAGGGCCGCGGCGAAGGCGGGGGGCGAAATCCAGGCGAAGACCGCCGGCATGAATCCCTTGGAAAAGACCGATCCGGTGCGTCGCTGCCCGCCGTGGGCCTCGGCGATGCCGCGCGCCTCCTTCACGCGCCTTCCATAATAGGTGCTCGAATTGGCCAGAAGATAGAACAGCAGGAGCAGGGCGAAGCCCCGCCATCCCTGGGCGGCGATCACCGACAGCCCCGCCGCCGCACCCAGGAAGAATCCGGGGAGGTCCACCCACCCCCTCCTCAGGGCCGTCCAGGCCAGCGCGAGGTTCACGGCGGCCAGGGCCGCGAGGACAAAGAGGGACGCATCGGTCGGCCCGGCCTCGATGGCGTGGCCAAGGGCCGTGGTCCACAGAAATCCGGGGAAGAGCCCCGGAAGGAAGGCCAGTACGGACCAGGCGGCCAGAGGGACCGTGAGGTTGTCGTCGAATTGTCCCGGAAGGGATTCCACCACCGCCGCCACGGCCGAGGCGGTCGTGCAAAAACCCCAAAGCAAACCGGGCGTCCAGGGGAAAGCCCCCGCTCCCTCCAGGACGAAACGGAAAAGGGCCTGGGAGGTAGCCGACGCCACGATCCAGAATCCGAGGAGGCCGGCCCACGTCTTTTTCGGGTTCCAGGGCAGGCGGGGGCCCCGGAGCAGAATGCCGCAGAGGGCGCCCGAGGCGTCGCCGAAGGCCAGGACGGCCCAGGCCGCCGCCGCCACGGCCAGGCCCGCCCGGTGGAAGAACGCGAGGGATTCCTCTCCGTGAGGAACTAGGGCGGCCAGGTTCGGCGTGACCGGGAGGACCGCCCCAAGGAGGATGAGCGCCAGAACGACCGCGGGATATCCCACCATGCCCGTGTAGCCCCGGGCCTTCTCCTCCGGCCGCTCGAGCTTCGCCCGGCCATACAGCGGAAAGATCCACACGTTGTGGACGAGAGCCGCAAAGGCGCAGAGCGCCGCCTGCCAAGGCGCAAGCCACCTCAGGCAAAGGGCGAAGAGCCCCATGCTCATGTGGAGCACCTTGCGCGCGATCTCTCGCCGGGTGTCCGGAGTCATGTCCCCCCTCCGCGGGAGCGGTTTGCAATCCCCCGCCTTCTGCTTCAGTACGCCGCGGTGCCACCGTACAGGTCCACCACGGTCCCGGCTCCCTTCAGGCTGACCAGGAGGCGGTAGTTGGTGTCACGGAAGCTTCCGATGGTCCGCCGTCCCGCCTCGAGACCGATGGAGTAGCACGAGCCCCTGTACCAGAAAATCAATCGCAGGTTGCGCCAGTCGTGGTCCCGAAGGTCCCGCTCAAGAACGGGGTTCAGCGTGATTCGATCCTCCAGGATGTCGAGGTAGGCGGCCAGGCGAAGTTCTTCGGCGGCCGACGCGGAGGAGAGTCCGCCCAGGGTGCCGGCCTCGAGGTACGTGATGCGGACGAAAGCGTCCTTCTCCTTCTCCCTGGGCCGGTACGTCACCGACAGGGACTTGGAGGCCAGGCGGTGGGCCAGCGGGTTGTAACTGAGCCGAAGGTCGCCGCTCCACGTCTCCAGGGGCCAGAATCGGATCGCGAGAACCACGGGCGACCGCGGGCTCGATCGCCCGTCCAAATAGGTCAGATCCCCGTTCAGCCGCCAGCTCTGGTAGAGCTCCGCGTCCAGGCGGAGGCTTCCCTTCTTCCCGTAGAGGCGGTTCCGAACGCCGTACTTGACGAGGTCCAGATCCAGGCCCACCTGGTCCACCTCGTCGTAGAGCGGCAGGCGGACCGCGTCCGAGTCCCCGGAGATGTAGGTGTAGTTCAGGAAAGGCTCCACCACGTGTTTGAGCCCCGAACCGAATCGCCGGAAGAGCCGGGGTCCCGAGACATCCAAGGAAGCCCGTGCGTAGGTTCTCCAGAGGTCGCCCCCTACGGGCCCTCCCGTCACGGGGTCCACGCCCTCGCCGTAGTAAGTGGCTCGCCCTTCCACCCTTGGCGTGAAGTCGAGCCAGGGGGCGGGGTGCAGGGGCCACTCCACGAAGGGATGGAGGTCAGCCCTACCGTAATCCATGGAGTACTTTCCCGCGCCTGCAACGGAGGCCCCGGCGACCCACTCCTTGTGGAGAGCTCCCGCGGAGGTCTCGAAGCCGGCGTAAAGGCCACGCCCGAGGGGCTGGAGGCTGGAGCGAAACTCCACGAGAGGGAGGGCCCGCTGGATCAGGTCCCGGTCATCGGTGAAGTACTGGCGGCGCCTTTCGACCCTCGAAAGGAGGGAGTAGGCCCCTCGCCTCCATCCGAGAAAGATCCGAGAGTCGGTCCGGGAGAGGGTGCCCCGCGTGTAATCTCTCTCGTACTCCTTGGGGAAATCGATGTCCGAGAGGAGGTTCACGTCCGCCACGGCATACCAGCCCTTGCGGAAATCCTGGAGGTGGCTCCACGTCGCCTCCCACCGCCTTCGCCGGTCGCTCTCCTGGCGGATGTGGTAGGCCCTGGCCCACCCGTAGGACTGCTCGGTGAGGGCGTAGCGGAACTCGCTCCCCACGCCCCAGCCCTCCTCCTCGTACCAGTCGGCATACAGGGTCTCGTCCCACCAATCCCTCGGAGCCAAATAGAGGGCCGTGCTCACGGTGGTTCCCTTGCGCGAACTGCTGCCCACGTCCGGAATCAACAGGCCCGTGGATCTCTCGGGCTTGAGGGGCCAGACCACATAGGGGAGGTACAGGGCGGGGACGGAGCGCACCCGGAACCGCGGGTTTCGGAGGAACGCGTAGTGATCCACATGGAACCGGCCCCGGGAAAGGCGGACGCTCCACGGGGGTGTGGCGGCCGTGCAGGAGGTGAGCGTTCCGTCCACGACTTCGTACCAGTCGGGGCCCGTCTTCCGGATCTCCCTGCCGGTCACGGTGAAGTCGCCGTTCTTCTGGAGCCCGTACGCGTCCTTTACGGATCCGGTGGCCGAATTCAGGTCATACTCCAGCGCCGACCCCGACACGGTGAAATCCCCGAAATCCACAGCCACCCCGCCCTCGGCGCGGATCTCCCCCGCCTCCGAGTCGTAGGTCACGGCGTCGGCCGTGAGGAGCATCTCGCCGAAGACGAACCGCACGTTTCCCTCCGCGAAGAAAACGCCGGGAGAAACGGTCGTGATCCGGTCGAAGGTCAGGAGGTACTCTGGCGTCGCGGGGGCCGCGGGGCGGCCGAGGGGGGCGGGAGCGCCGGGCTTTGCCGCCGGACTCTGCGCGCCCGAGGTCTTGGGCCGCCAGGGAATGGGCGTGATCTGGGACCAGGCCGTTACCGCGCCCGCGAGGAGAAGGAATGTGGGGAGGACACGCCTCACGCGGCCTCCCTATAGATCCGGACCCCGGCGTAGGAGACGACTTGCCCCTCGTCCCCGGTCACCATGCCCGAATGCGTGTAGTCCACAACGTCCCCCTTGTCGGCTCCGAGCAGGCGGGCGGCGGTGAGGGCGGCCACCGCAGGAGCGAATCCGCACATGGAGATATCGTGGGTCACCACGGCGCGATGAAGGCCCACGGGATCGAGGGCCCGCACCGCATCCAGGGCGAGGTCGTCCTTGTCCCGGTTCGTGCGGGCGTCCTCGTAGTGGTTCATGTCGGTGGAGACCACCACGGCCGCCGGGTCGTCCAGGCCGGCGAGGGCCCGAGCGATTCCTTCTCCCATGGCCTGCAAGACGTGGAGGTCATGGATGCCGACGGCGATGGCCGAGACGCGGACCCCAGGGACGTACACCTGGAGGAAGGGGAGTTGCACTTCCACCGCGTGCTCTCGCAGGTGGGCCTTTTCGTCGGGCTCGAGGCCCTGAACCTCACCGAGGAGGAGCCCGTTGAGTTCGGCGTCCACCGGGCATTCGCCCAGAGGCGTCAGCCAGGCTCGGCCCGGATAGAGGGACAGGAGCGAACCCAGGCCCGTGTGATTCGGACACAGGAGGAGGACCCTCTCGGGGAGCGTCGAGGCGGCGTAGGTCTTCCCGGCCGTGGCGCCGCTGTACAGGTACCCGGCATGGGGGACGAAGAGCGCCACGGGGCGGACGGGGGGTACGGTCCGGACGAGGAATCGCTCCACGGCGCTTCTCAATTGGAGCGGGTGGGATGGATAGAAACTGCCGGCGACGGCCGGCCTCCTCGCGGCGTATTCCGGACCCATGGGGACCTGTTCCCTCCTGCGCAGCGGTCGGCCCGCTCCGGGAACGATAACACCGGTGGGCCATGGAGAAAACCCCGGAGGTGCGGCGGGGTCAGGCCGGAGTTCACGCGATCCACAGCAGGGGGAGAAGGCCCGCGGCGGCCAGAAGCGTAAGGAGCGCCAGGGAGGGCATCCCCGTGGGCCGCTCCGAAAAGGTGTAGGCGTAGAGCCCCTTGGCGATGTTGTTGCTCGAGGCGGCGATTACGACGCCGGCGGCCGCCACGTCGAGGGGCGTGGCCGTCCCCGCGGCGCTGGTCAGCCCCATGATGAAAGGGTCCACATCCGTGACGCCCATGATCAGAGCCAGCAGGTACAGCCCGTTCCGTCCCACGGATTCGAAGACCAGTTCCGAAGTCACCAGCACCGCCACGAAGATGAGGGCGAAAAAGAACGCCGCTCGGAATTCCAAGGGGTTCCGGGCGGGCTCGGGCGCGTCCTGCGCCTCCGTGTCGCGGCGCTCCATCCGCGCCCAAACCAGGCCCCCAAGAATCGCCAAGGCCGCGAGGACCAGGAAGGGGACCATGATCCGGCGGGCGAGGTTCCCGTTGAATGCGGCCACGAGGACCACGAGGCGGAGGTACATGAGCCCGGAGGCCAGGAGAATGGAGCCGGAGTACAGGCGGGAGAGGCGGTTTCCGCGGGACTTCTTGGCCAGAACCACGGTCGTCACGGTGGAGGAATAGGCCCCCCCGAGGAGGGCCGAGAGCAGGACCCCTCCCCGGCCGCGGGTCAGCCTCTGGATGACGTAGCTTCCGTACGAGACGGTGCTCACGGCCACAACCACCATCCAGAGCTTGAAGGGATTGACGGCGAAGCGCGTGAACGGCTGGTTGGGCACCACGGGGAGAATGACGACCGTCAAGAGAAGGAACTTGGTGAAGGTGACGACATCCTCCGGGGGTAGCCGCCTCGACAGCCCCTCGAGGGCCTGCTTGAGTTCGAGGAGGAGAAGGCTGAGGACCACCAAGGTCGAGGCGATCCAGAACAGATCGCGGGAGACCAGGACCCCGATGACGAAGGTCAGGAGGCCCGAGATCTCCGTCGTGACCCCTGCTTCCTCCGACGCCTTGAGCTTGTGGAGGTAGGAGGCGAGAAGAAAGGAGCCGACCACCGCGAAGGCGAAGGTCAGCGGGAGTATCTGCTCGCCCGAGACGAGCGCCGTCGCGTATCCCAGCAGGCCGATGAGGGGGAAGGTCCGCACGCCACCGAAGACGTAATGGCCCGCCGTCCCCTTTCGCTCCTCCCGCTCCAGTCCGATCAGGAACGAAAGGAAAAGGGTCAGAAGGACCTTGAAGCCCTCGGGGGGAAAGAGCCCAGCCAGTTCCTTCCACATGAGAACCCCCTGCCAGGATTTGACTCATGCTACAGCAGGCATGGCCGGGGAGCCAAGGGGGGGAGCCTTCCAGATCAGAATGAGGAGGAGGGCGACGAGTTTCACGCCGGGCGCGTGCGGGAGAACGCGCCCGAGATGCCTTGGGAGTCTCGCTTACCGCTCTCCGGACGGGAGGTCCCCGCTGATCCGCATGGCGCAGTACTTGGGCCCGCACATGGAGCAGTAGCGAGCATCCTTGTTGGTCGGGGAAGGGAGAGATGCGTCGTGCAGGGCCCGCGCCCTCTCGGGATCGAGAGCCAGGGCGAATTGGTCCTCCCAGCGAAAGGCGAAGCGCGCCCGGGACATGGCATCGTCCCATTTGCGGGCGCCGGGGTGGCCCTTCGCCAGGTCGGCGGCGTGGGCCGCGATCTTGTAGGCGATCACGCCCTGTCGGACGTCCTCACGGTCCGGCAGGCCCAGGTGTTCCTTGGGGGTCACGTAGCAGAGCATGGCCGTTCCCAGGGCGCCGATCACCGCCGCCCCGATGGCACTCGTGATGTGGTCGTAGCCCGGGGCCACGTCGGTCACAAGGGGCCCGAGCGTGTAGAACGGCGCTCCGTGGCAGTGATGCTCCTCCCGCTCCACGTTTTCGGCGATCCGGTGGAGGGGCACATGGCCCGGGCCCTCGATCATGACCTGGACGTCCCTCTCCCAGGCCCTTCGGGTCAGCTCTCCCAGGGTCTCCAATTCGGCGAACTGGGCCGGGTCGTTGGCGTCGGCGATGGAGCCGGGCCGCAGACCGTCCCCCAGGGACAGGGCCACGTCGTAGGAGGCGGCGATCTCGCAGATCTCGTCGAAGTGCTCGTAGAGAAAGTTCTCCCGGCGGTGCCTCAGGCACCAGGAGGCCAGGATCGATCCGCCTCTCGACACGATCCCCGTGAGGCGCGAGGCCGCCAGAGGTACGTGGGCGAGGCGCAGGCCCGCGTGGACCGTCATGTAGTCCACCCCCTGCTCGGCCTGGTCCACCATGGTCTGGCGGTAGGCCTCCCAGGTGAGGTCTTCGGGGATCCCTCCGGCCCGCTCGAGGGCCTCGTAGATGGGGACCGTGCCGACGGGCACGGGGGCGTTGCGCAGAATGCCCTCCCGCGTCGTGCGGATGGCCGGGCCCGTGGAAAGGTCCATGACCGTGTCGGCCCCCCACCGGATGGACCAGGCCATTTTTTCCACCTCCTCTTCGAGGCAGGAGGCCAAGGCCGAACTCCCAAGGTTGGCGTTGATCTTCGTGAGGAAGCGTTTGCCGATAACCATGGGCTCGGCCTCGGGGTGGTTCGGATTGGCGGGGAGGATGGCCCGCCCGGCGGCGATCTCGTCCCGGATCACTTCCGGCTCCATCCCCTCCCGGAGGGCGGCGAACATCATCTCGGGCGTGACGCGCCCCGCGCGGGCGTGCGCGAGCTGCGTGATCCGGCGGCCGGCGGCAGCCACGAGCCCACCGGCCGCCGAAGGGACCGTGTCGCCCCGTTCGACGATCCACCCGGCCCGGAGGGCCGGGAGGCCCTTGGCGGGATCGAGCTCGGCGTCGGGGTCCGTGTAGGGCCCCGAGGAATCGTACAGCCGGACCGGCTCGGCGCCATCCGAGGGACGGATCTCTCGAAAGGGGACCCGCACGTCGGGTCGCGGCCCCGCGGCGTAGACCTTGCGGCTGCCCGGTACCGGGCGGCCCATTCCGAAGGCGGAGGAACGGTTTTGCGCGTCCATGGCGCACCTCGCAGGCGAGCGGTGTCGCCTTCAGGTCAGGGGTGGAGGGGGGAGGAGACCGTTGCGCTCCCTACGCCAGCATGACCTGGGTCAGGTTCAAAGGGACCGCCCGGTCGAACGCACCCACGGACGTCTCAGCGGCTCCGGCCGCGCCCCCAGCAACGGCCTCAGCATAGGCGCGGTCCCATGGGCACGTCAAGCGGCGGCAGCCCAGGTCATGGGGGGAAACCTCGCCCACCGCGTCAGGTTCGGTCCGGTTTGACACGATGCGCAAAGGCACCTGCCGGCTCCGTCCGCGCCCCGGCGCCTCAAACGCGTGCAAGCGCTCGCTTTCGACGGGTGGACTTTTCCACGAATCGTGTGGATAAGCCTCTGGAAAACCCTGTGGAATCTTCGAGAACCCCTTGAAACGAGAGGGGATCCTGCTCCTTGCACAGCCCTTGGGCAACATCAGTAATAGGCAGAATAAATAAAGCAATAATGCCCGTAGGTCAGAAGGCGCTCCGTTCCAAAACGAAGGTCCACCACTCGCCGTCGGTCCGTCTCTCGACCGGGCGCAGGCCGGCGGGGGCGGCGGCCAGGACGTCGTTCCCTTTGTCCAGGAGAATCCCGCCGAGGATGAGCCTGCCGCCGGGCGCCGTCCTCGCGAAGAGGTGGGGCAGGATTTCCACGAGCGTCTCCGCTAGGATGTTGGCAAGGACCACGTCGTACGCCCCCCGCGCGGATTCCACCCCCCCCACGAGGGCCGGGAAGGGCGTGCCGTTGACGGCGGCCGTTTCGGACGCGACCCGGACCGCCAGGGGGTCCACGTCGCAGGCCCAGGCCTCCTTCGCGCCCAAGAGGAGAGCCGCCGCCGCGAGGATTCCGCTGCCGCACCCCACGTCCAAGATCCGGGCGTCGGCGGGCATCCAGGATTCCAGCGCCCTCAGGCAGGAAGCCGTGGAGTAGTGCTCGCCGGTCCCGAAGGCGCAGCCGGGAACGAGTCGTACCGCGGTGCGGGTGGGCCAGGGGTTTGGTGCTTCGAGGGTAGGCAGGACGGCAAGGCTCCGCCCCAGGGCCATGGGTTTCAGGCCGGCCTGGTAGCGCGCCACCCAATCGACGCGCTCGCGCTCCTGCCAAGCGCACCGCACGCCGGCCTCGTCGGAGGTGATGGAATCCTCCAATCCGGGCACAGGCGCTTCGAAATAGGCCTCCCAATGCCGGGGATCCCGCTCCCACACGCCCGCGGTCCCCGCCTCGCGGAGCCTTTCCGCGACGCGCTCGGATAAGGGCCCGGAGCCCCGCACGATCAGGACAGCGTCGCCCATCTCACTCCTCCAAGTAAAGGAGGGAGAGCCGCTCCAGGCCCCAGTGGCGAAGGGCGGAAACGGCCGCCAGCCGGTCGAGGGTCTGTCGGAGCACCCTCGGCTCCAACGTGGCCGCCAAGTCCCCGAGGCGATCCCGGGCTTCGGCGCGCCAGACCTCGGCCTGGTCCGGGGGACCGTCGAGGAGGGCCAGGCGCACGAGCTCCTGGTCGAGTGGAGAGAGGGCCGCTTCCAGGCGGGCCTCCGATCCGCCGGCCTCGGCCTTCAAGTCGCGCAACTCCGCCGCGGCGCCCTCGGCGAAGCGGCAGAGGACGGGGGCCGACTCCCTCAGGCCCGGGCGCGCGACCAGGGCGTCCAGGCCCCGGGCGCGGGACTCGAGAAAGGCCGCGATCCTCTCGGCGGAAAGGGGCGCTGCGTCCGCGCCGGCGGCGCGCCCGACGGCCGCCTGTCTCCTCGCGGCGAGGGCCTTCGCGACGTCCCTTTCGGCGAAGGAGAGGCAGACGGCGTGACGGGAGGGCACCTTCCGTCGATCGAGGCGCTCGAAGTACGCCGCGATGCCGGCCTCCACGGCCTCCACAGGAACTCCCGAGGCAAACCACTCCACCGCCTTTTCGAAATCCAGCGGAGAGAGGAGGAGCGGCGCCCCCCTCCTCCGGCCGAAGGCCGCTTCGATTCGGTCGAAGTAGTCTCGGATGCGCTCGTCCATGGCCCGTCTCCGGTCGCCGGGTCGGCGGCTACGCCCCCTCGCGAACGTTCATTTCGTACAGAATCCGGAGGCCCTCGAGGGTCAGGTTCTCGTTCACGGCGTCGATGGAGGGACAGTCCTTTACGATGACCGGGGCGAGCCCGCCCGTGGCCACCACCGAGCGGACGGCCCCGAACTCCCTCTTCATCTTCCGGATGATGCCCTCCACCAGGCCCACGTAGCCCCAATAGAATCCGGATTGTATGGAGGTCACGGTGCTCTTGCCGATGACCTTCTTGGGGCGGGCGATCTCCACCTTGGGGAGCTTGGCCGCCTTTTCGAAGAGGGCCTCCGCCGAGATGGAGAGGCCGGGTGCGATGACCCCCCCAAGGTAGCTCCCCCCGTCTCCCAGCATGTCGAAGGTCGTCGCTGTGCCGAAGTCAACCACGATGGCCGGGCACTCGCACGCGGCGTAGGTGGCGACGGCGTTGACGATCCGGTCGGCGCCCACTTCCGAGGGGCTGTCATAGAGGATGTGGATCCCCGTCTTGATGCCCGGCGCCACGAAGAGGGGATCGCGGTGGAAGTAGCGGCGGCTCATCTGCCGGAGGGGGGCGTCGAGGGGCGGCACCACGGAGGAGATGGCGACGCCCGAGACCTCCTCCAACCGGAGGTCGTTGTGATGAAAGAGGTTCTGCAACAGGGCTCCCCACTCGTCCTGGGTCCGGTGCCTCGCCGTGGAGAGCCTCCAGGACAGGACGAGTTCGCGTCCCCTGAAGAGCGCCACGTTGCTTTGGGTGTTCCCGACGTCCATAACGAAGATCATGGTCGCCTCCTGAGGCGTTCGACGTCGCCGAAACGCACGCGCCTTTCCTTCCCCGCCACCGCGAGCACGAGCTCCCCTTCGGGTGCGATGGCCAAGAACGCCCCGACCAGAGTTTCCCCGCCCGCCCGGATCTCCAGCATATCCCCTTCGTGGTGGATCCAGAGATCGGCCACGGAACGGAGGAGCCCGCAAGCGCCCTCGAAACAGGCCTCCAGGAGGGGTTCCATGTGGCCGAGGAGGTGGCCGACCAGGACCTCCAGGGGTGGGGGAGAGCCTCCCAGGGACCGGATCGAGGCGGCCCGGTCCCGCAGGTCCGCGGGCCAGTCGCTCTCCTCCTGGAGGAGGTTGACGCCCGCGCCCAAAACGAGACCCGAATGCGCTTCGCCCTTCCAGGCCGCCTCCAAAAGGGCGCCCGAGACCTTCCGTCCCGCGACGAGCACGTCGTTGGGCCATTTGAGGGCGGCCTCCAAGCCGCAGAGGTTCCGGAGGGCCAGGACCACGGCGGCGGAGGCCGCCACGGGAAGCAGAGAGAGGGGACCGGCTTGGGCGTCGCTGGGCCAGAGGGAGACGCTCAGGGCAAGGGCCGCTCCGGGCGGGGAAACCCAGGTGCGGCCGTGGCGTCCCCGCCCGCTTCGCTGATCGTCCGTGAAGAAGGCCGCTCCGTGCGCGCCGGGCCCAAACCTGGCCAGGTGTCGCCTCGCCTCGTCGTTTGTCGATTCCACCGTGCCCGCGAAGAGGCAAGGGCGCCCAAGCCAGCGCGTGGTCAGGGTCGCGGGCGGGCGGGGACGGGCGCTTGGGCCAGGACCCGAGGGAGGGGAGCCC
>CAZPSH010000017.1:15394-60082 GCA_964589625.1 uncultured Thermoanaerobaculia bacterium | reverse complement strand
AGAGGTCGCCGATCTCGTCGAGGAAGAGGGTCCCCCCGTCGGCCACCTCGAAGAGGCCGGGCTTGTCGTGGGAAGCCCCCGTGTAGGCCCCCTTCTTGTAGCCGAACAGCTCGCTCTCCAGGAGCGACTCTGGAAGCGAAGCGCAGTTCTGGGCCACGAACTTCTTGTCGCGCCGGAATGATTTGAAGTGGATGGCACGAGCGATGAGTTCTTTACCCGTGCCGCTCTCACCCATGATCAGGACGGAGACGTTGCTCGCCGCGACGAGTTCCACGGTCTCCAGGATGCTGATGATCTTCGGAGAGTTGGAGATGATCTCCGGAAAGCCCTGGTCGGCGGAGGCCATCTGCCTCAGGTAGGTGTTTTCGAGGCGGTAGCTCTCCTTCTCCTGGGCCGACTTGATGGCGGAGGAGGCGAGGTCCACGAAGGACTTGAGGAACTTGTAGTCGCGCTCGTTGAAGGCGCCGGGCCTCTTCCCGTGGTCCACGTAGAGGGCCCCCAAAAGCGTCCCGGCAAAGTTGAGCGGCATGCAGATCACCGAGAGGATGTTGTAGTGAATCGCGCTTTCGCTCTGAAAACGAGGGTCACTTTGGGCGTTGGCGCTAAGGATCCCCTCCTGGCTCTTCATGGAGGCATGGACGACCGAGAGGGCCACGCGCTGTACGTCCACGAGTTCATCCGGGTAAAGGGAGCGGGCCACGGTCGGGTAGAGCTCCCCCTGGGGGTTGAGCAAGAAGATGACTCCCCTTTCCGCGTTGAGGTGCTGAATCGCCAGGTCGACGAGGTTCTCGAGGAGAGGCTGAAGATCCGTGAAGGAGTGGACGACGTAGGCGAGGCGGTACAGCGTTTCCAGATCCTGGTGCGCCACGGGGATCTGGGGCTCCTCGGGAAGCGGGTTCCTCTCGTCCTTTTCGGTCATGCGGCTCCTTCGAGGGCCTCCAGGCGCTTCTTCGCCCTCTGGAGGATCGAGGGTTCCTCCCCTTCCTCCGTCCCCTTCATCAGGTCCTCAATCTTCTTGTACGCCTCGACGGCCTTGGCCTTCTCGCCCCGCCGTTCGTAGTACTGGCCGAGTTGCCAAAGGCCCTCCCCTTTGGGAAGGGTCGGAGATTCGAGCTGGGACAGGGCTTTGAAATCGGCTTCGGCTTTGGGGAAATCTCCCAGGGTTTCATGGAGCCCGCCCCTCATGGGCAGCGCCAGCGGCGCCAGGACCCCGCCCTTCACGGCGGGCTCCAGCGCGGAGGCGGCCTCCCTTGCCTTCCCCTGGCGGGCCAGGGAGATGGCCTGGTAGAAGACGGTCAGGCTCCCCGATCCGCCCGAACCCTCTGCTTCAAGGGCCTTGAGCCGCTTCTCGACTTCGGCCGCCTTCTTCGCCTCGTCCGCAAAGCTGAGCCGGGCCGCCGCACCCGCCGCGGGAGTTTCGCCGACGGGAGCCGCGAAGGCTTCGATGACCTCGTTGAGACGGTGGGACCGCTCGGCCCGCTTGTCCTCCAAATGGGTCCAGAACGCGAAGGCGCCCGCCGCCGCAGCGACGAGGACCGCCAGCCCGGCCAGATAAATCTTCCAGTGGGTCTCCAGGCTCCTGATGGAGGCCACAAAAGCCTCGGAAAGAAGGCTTCGGAACTGGTCTTGGCGCATTTCCTGCTTGCTGAGTTTCCTGCTGGCCATACGGTCCCCTTTCTCTCTTCCGCGCGTGGATGGTGTGCCTGGCGGGAGTTGAACCCACGACCCCCTGCTTAGGAGGCAGGTGCTCTATCCAACTGAGCTACAGGCACACGGTCCGGCTTACGTCCAGCCGAATTCGGATTCTATCGTGAATGAAGAGGCCCTTTCAAGGGAACCCGAAGGGGTCAGGGCGATCAGCCGCTCCACGCGCGAGTGGGGGGGACCCTCGGCCAGGGCCTGCTCCAGTGCGGCGAGCGCGTCGGAACTCCCCCGCGCCTGAACCTCCACCGATCCGTCCGTGAGATTCCGGGCCCATCCCCTCACGCCCAAGATCCGGGCGTGGTGGGCCACGAAGTAGCGAAACCCCACGCCCTGAACCCTTCCTGTGATCCGCCAGGCCGCCTTGGCTTCCGTCGCATCCATGGAGACCATTCTCCACCCGTCCGCACGCCTGTGAAAGGACCCTCGCGGCTCGGGGTTCGGGGGCTGGGCCGTGGATCCCGTGCCTCCCGCCCAGGGGGCCTGTGCTATACTTTCCTGGGAGGAAAACCGTGCGCAAGGCGCTCGTCCTCGTCGCCCTCCTGCTTCTCGCTCTGGCCTTTTCCTGTGGCCGGAAGGGAGACCCGTACCCCCGCCGGAGCCTGCACTCCCCGGGGCAGCCCCCTTCGCCCCTCAGCCCCGCCCATGATTGAGCAGATCGAGTTCTTCAAGATGTCCGGCGCGGGCAACGATTTCATCCTGGGAGACAACCGCCAGGGCGCCTGGAGCGCGTTTCCCCTCGATCGGCTCTCCCGCGGTCTTTGCAGGAGGGGCACTTCAGTGGGCGCCGACGGGCTCATCCTCCTGGAGGGTTCGGGAAAGGCCCATTTCCGTATCCGGATCTTCAATCGGGACGGGACCCCGGCGGACATGTGCGGGAACGGGGCCCGGTGCGCGGCCCGGTTCGCCTTCCTCAAGGTGATCGCGGGACGGCAGATGAACATCGAGGCGCCGGCCGGTGTATTTTCCGCCCGCGTCCTGCCCGATTCGCGGGTGGAGGTGGAGGTCCCCGGGGTCACGGAGGAGCCGGTCCCCGTCTCGTTGGTGGTCCAAGGCAGGACCCTGACGGGGCTTCTGGCGCGGGCCGGGGTGCCCCACCTGGTGGTCTTCGTCCGGGACGTGGAATCGGTGCCGGTGGCAACCCTGGGAGCGGCCCTGCGCTCCGCCCCGGAGCTGGGTCCGGATGGGGCCAACGTGAACTTCGTGTCCACCTTGGGGGGCGAGCCCTTTCCGATGCGTACCTTCGAGCGGGGTGTCGAGGCGGAGACCCTGGCCTGCGGGACCGGCGCCGTGGCCGTGGCGTGGGCTCTCCACCGGAGGGGCTTGGCAGGATCACGGGTCCGGTTGGGCGTCCGGTCGGGCCAGGAATTGGCCGTCGAAATCGCCGGCACTCCACCCGCCTTCCGGCTCATGGGGGAGGCCCGGGTCGTATTCCGGGGAGTCCTGCTGCAGGAATCCATCGAGGAGGCCTTGAAATGCGGGTAGGAAGGGTGCTTTTCCACGGGCGGGAGGTCCCCGTGACCGTCCTTCCGAACGGGGCGCTGCGGACCCTGGAGGGGGCCGACGTCCCCGAGAGCGAGGTGTCGTTTCTCCCCCCCTCCTCCCCATCGAAGATCGTTTGCGTCGGGCGGAATTACGTCGAGCACGCCAGGGAACTTGGCAACCCGATGCCCGATCGTCCGCTCCTCTTTCTGAAGGCGCCCTCCGCCATTCTCGCGCCGGGAGGGAGGATCCTCCTTCCGGAGGACTCGGCCCAGGTTGAGTACGAAGGGGAGATCGCCCTCGTAGTGGGCAGGGCGTGCCACCGGATTTCCGACGGGCAGGACCCCCTCGCCTACCTAGCCGGAGTTACCCCCCTCAACGATGTCACCGCCAGGGATCTACAGCGCCTGGACGTCCAGTTCACGCGGGCCAAGTCCTTCGACACCTTCTGTCCCTTCGGACCCTGGATCGAGACGGAGCCGGACTGGGAGAACCTCACGGTGACCACGGAGGTAAACGGGCGGCGGGTCCAGCAGGCCCGGGCCGCCGAGATGGCCTTTCCCATCCCCGCCCTCGTGCGGTACGTCTCGCGCGCCATGACGTTGGTGCCCGGCGACCTCATCGCTACAGGAACCCCCTCCGGCGTGGGTCGCCTGTCGCCGGGAGACCGGGTGGCCGTCGAGGTGGCGGGCATCCGGCTGGAGAATTCCGTGGCCCATTGGCCGGCGTCCTGAAGCGGGAGGGCGAGGTGGACGACCTTCCCTGGAGACTGGATCCGGTCCTGGAGCGATTCCTGGGGGGGATTTCCCAGGCGATTCTGGCGCTCGATCCCGGCGACCGCATCCTCTTCGCCAACGCCGGCGCCATCCGCATCCTGGGCTCTCCGTCGGAGGACCTCGCCGGCGCCTCGTTGGAGACGGTCTGGCCCGGTTTGGACCGTGCCCTCCGGGAGCGCCTTCCGGGCACCCTCCCGGGAGTGGACGGCATTCCGGTGGAACGGGACGTTGCCGGCGAACGGCGGATCTTCCTGGCCCTGGACGATCCTCTACCCGGTGACGAAGGTAGCACGGCCGGCAGGGTCGTACGGCTCCTGGCGCCCCCCGCCCCGGACGCTCTCGTCCGGGAAAACCTCCGCCTCCGGGACCAGTTTCGAACCCTCACGGACCAGTCCACCGACGTCATTTTCGTTCTCGCACGCGACCTGAGGGTGGAATACGTCAACCCCGCCTTACGGGTGGTCCTTGGAGTGGAGCCAGAAGAAGTGGTCGGGCGCGCCCTCGATCTTCAGGCCTTCCTGCCACCGGACGAAATCCGCCGCCTTCGACTCCTGGGGACCCACCGGATCCTCCGCGAGGGAATCCGCAACAAGCTCGTCCGGGTCCTGACGAAGTCCGGGACCGCCTTCTGGGGACTCCTCACCGTGGCCCCTTCTCAGTCTTCGTGGCGCTCCACGTCCTTCCTCGGGATTTTGCGGGACGTGTCCGAGTTCTACCGGACCCGGGAGCAGCTCGTGCGCCACCACGCCCAGCTGAAGAAGGCCGTGGCGCAGCTCGAGGAGGCCAACAGGTTGCAGGAACAATTCGTGGCGAATGTGACCCACGAATTGCGGACCCCCCTCACCACCATCCTCATCTCGGCGGAAGCCCTCGAACGCGGGGGGGAGCCGCTCACTTCGGTCCAAGCGCGCCACTTGGAGATCCTTCACAGGAACGCCTGCCAGCTCCTCGAAATCATCGGAGACATGCTTGACCTGGCCAAGCTGAAGCGAGCGGCCTTCATGGTCCAGGAGCGACCCGTGGAGGTGGAGGCCTTCTTCGCGGCCCTCCTCGACGAATCGGAACCGCTCTTCGCCCAGAAAGGGCTACGGCTGGAGAGGGCCCTGTCGAGCAACCTGCCGCCCCTCGCATGGACCGATCCGGAACTGCTAAGAAAGGTCCTATTGAACCTTCTGAGCAACGCCGCGAAGTTCACGAGGGACGGCGGCGCCACCTTCGCGGCGGAGGCCTCGGAGGGGCGGCTCCGCGTGGAAGTCTCCGACACCGGCCGGGGCATCCCTCCGGAGGACATCGGCAGGATCTTCGAGGAGTTCCGGCAAGTGGATGGCTCCGACTCCCGAAGGCACGCGGGAACGGGACTGGGGCTGTCCATCGCGGACCGCTGCGCCCGGCTCCTCGACGGCGACATCACCGTGGAATCGACGGTCGGAATCGGAAGCCGGTTCACCGTTGTTCTACCCCTCAGAGAGGTCCCACCCCCTCCCATCGCGCCGGGGACCGAAGACTAAGGAGGCCGCCTTGCGCCTTGGAGAAATCGAAATCCTATCGCTCGTCGCGGGCCGGTTCCGCCTGGACGGGGGCAGCATGTTCGGGGTCGTTCCCAGGGTTCTTTGGGAAAAGAAGATGCCGCCCGACGAAAGGAACCGCATTGCCATGGCCATGAACGTCCTTCTGGTTCGGTCGGGCGGGACGAACATTCTCGTGGACACGGGGGCGGGCGAGAAGGAGGACGCGAAGTTCCACGAGATGTACTCCTTGGGACCGTGGCTCCTGCCCGAGGCCCTGGAGTCGGCAGGCTTCAAGCCCGAGGACATTCACCTGGTCATCAACACCCACCTCCACTTTGACCACGCCGGAGGCAACACGCGAAGGGACCCCTCGGGACGGGTCGTCGCCGCGTTTCCAAACGCCCGGTACGTCGTCCAGAGAACGGAGTACGAGGATGCCCTGGCCGCCCACGAGCGCAACCGGGCCTCCTACCTCCCCGACAATTACGAGCCGCTGCGCGCCGACGGGCGCCTCGAGCTCGCCGACGGCGAAGTGGAGGTGGCCCCGGGCGTACGGCTGTATCCCCTCCCGGGCCACACTCTCGGAATGCAAGGCGTGCTCATCGAATCCGGAAACCGACGGGGACTGTATCTGGGCGACTGCGTTCCCACGCGCCACCACATCCCCCTCCCCTGGATCATGGCCTACGATCTCCACCCCACGGTGACGCTCGAGACCAAGCGCCGGGTGCTTCCGGAGGCGGCCCGCGAGGGCTGGCTCCTCTTCCTCGAACACGACCCCGACTCCCCCGCCGGCCGCGTCGAGGAGGAAAAGCCGCTCTCCTTCCGGTTCCACCCTGCGGAGCCTTGACATGGAGACGGCGCGGTCCGTGGTGGCGGTGGAGGTGGCGGGCGAACCCGGCCCGGGTGAAGGCGGGTTCCTCACCCTCATCCGGCTGAAGTACCGGAACGTGTACGCCGACGGGGGAAGGTCGCGGCCCTACCTTTACGAGTACATCCACCGACGCGGGTACGACGCCGTCGCAATCGGGCTCTTTCACGAGGAGGAGGGAATCCCGGCCATGGCATGGCGCCCAGGCATCCGCGTGCCCGTCTGCTTTCGGAGGGACTTGACCCTCGCCGTCAGCGACCCGCGCCACTACCTTACGGTGCCGGAGGCCGTGGCGGGGAGCCTGGAACCTGGGGACGGAGGGGCCGACGGCGTGCTTCGGAGGGTCGTGGAAGAGGTCCTGGAGGAAGCGGGCTTCCAGATCCTTCCGGGAGACGTGATCCCCCTCGGCGGCGGCTTCTTTCCTTCCCACGGCCAGTCCTCGGAAAAGATCCACCTGTGCGCCGCGCGCGTGAACCCCGCCCTCCGGGGTGAGGCCGGCGGCGACGGCTCGGTGAATGAGACCGATGCCCCGCCCGTACGGTTCTCACCGCTGCGAGACATCCTCCTCGCCTCGGCCCGGGGCGAAATGGAGGATCCCAAGCTCGAGATCCTGGCCTGGCGGCTGTGCCTATACTTGAAATACCTTCCGCTGGAGGGAAGGTACGCCCGGCCGGAGGAGCGCCCGGCCTTCGAGGAGTTCTCTTGGGCCCTGAGGTCGGGGGGATGGCTCTCCGGGAGGGAGTTTTCGCCATGAAGGACAACGCCGTCTGCCGTATCCTGGGGATCCGGTTTCCCATCCTTCAGGGGGGGATGACCTGGGTATCCGAGGCCGTCCTCGCCGCCGCTGTGAGCGAGGCGGGGGGACTGGGCTGCATCGCCACCGGAAACATGCCCGGCGAACTCCTTCGGGAGGAGATCCGCAAGGTGCGGACCCTAACGGACCGCCCCTACGCGGTCAACCTCATCCTCCTCTCGCCCAACTTCAAGGCTTGCGTGGACGTGGTTCGCGAAGAGAAGGTCCCCGTGGTCACTCTTGGGGCCGGCAACAGCGGCCCCGTCATCGCGGAACTCAAGGCCGCCGGGGTCCGGGTGGTGCCCGTCGTCAATTCCGTGGCCCTGGCTCGCCGCCTCGAACGCTCGGGCGCCGACGCCATCGTCGCGGAGGGCGAGGAGGCCGGCGGCCACATCGGCGACACCGCTACCCTGCCCCTGATCCCCCAGATGGTCGACGCGCTGAAGATCCCCGTCATCGCTGCCGGCGGAGTGGCCGACGGACGCGGGATGGCGGCGGCCTTCGCCCTCGGCGCCCAGGGGATCCAGTTGGGGACAGCCCTCGTCGTGGCGGACGAATCCCGGGCGCACGAAAACTACAAGCAGGCCATCCTCAAGGCCTCGGACCGCTCCACGGCCGTCACGGGCCGCTCCATCAGCAAGCCCGTCCGCGCCCTCAAGAACATGCTGACCCAGGAGTTTCACGAAATGGAGGCCCAGGGAGCCCCCTGGGAGGAGATCGAAGGTCTCGCCGTGGGACGATTGCGAGCCGCGGTCATGGAGGGGGACGTCACGCGCGGCTCGGTCATGATGGGCCAGGTGGCGGGGCTGGTCCGCACCCGCGGGCCGGTGAGGGACATCCTCCAAGCGATCGTGGCGGACTTCAACGCCACCATGGAAAGGATCGGCTCCCATCGCATTCCGGCGGGGGGCTTCGGCCCCGGAGGGCCAGGAGAGGACGCGGCGACGTGAAGAAAAGGGAAAAACCGGGGTCTCGCGCCCCCGGATCGGCCTCCACGGCCCCCCCCTCCGAGTGCGACCCCTCGACCCCGAAGCCCTATCCCTCCTATTTGGCCCTCCTCGAGTCCGGCGAAATGGATCGCCGCGTGGAGGCCCTCCTCGATCTGCTCTCCGAGTGCCGGGTTTGCCCCAGGAATTGCCGCGTGAAACGCCTCCTCGACCGGCGCGCCGTCTGCCGCACCGGGCGCCGGGCGGAAGTGGCCTCCCACTGCGTCCACCGGGGGGAGGAGCCCTGCATCAGCGGGAGCCGCGGTTCAGGGACCGTATTCTTCGCCCACTGCAACCTGGCCTGCCTCTATTGCCAAAACTCCCAGATCAGCCAGGACTGGCGTCCGGGAGACGGCGCCCTTTCCGCGGAGGAGCTGGCCGCCCTCTACCTCGAACTCCAGGACCAGGGAGTGCACAACCTCAACTGGGTGAGCCCCAGCCACGTCGTTCCCCAGGCCGTGGAGGCGCTGGCCCTCGCCGCGCGGCGAGGCCTGAGAATCCCCGTCGTGTACAACTCGGGCGGCTACGACTCCGCCTCGACCCTCGCGCTTCTCGACGGAATCGTGGACCTCTACATGCCCGACTTGAAGTACTTTGACGAGACCGTTGCCGCGGAACTTTCGGACGCCGTAGGGTACGTCCCGAATGCCCAGGCGGCGCTTGCGGAGATGTGGCGACAGGTGGGCGCACTGAAGGTCGACCGCGACGGTCTGGCCCGGCGGGGGCTTTTGGTCCGCCACCTCGTCCTGCCCAACCGTCTGTCCCAGTCCGCCGAGGTCCTCCGATTTCTGGCTTCGGCCTTGGGGAAAGACGTGGCCGTGAGTCTTCTCGCCCAGTATTTCCCGCGCCACAGGGCAGTGGGTCATCCCCTCCTGTCTCGCCCCCTCCACGAGGGAGAATACGCGCGCGTCTTGGATGCGCTTGAAAAGGAAGGGCTTGAGGAGGGTTACGTCCAGGAACTGCGGAGCGCCTCCCACTACCTTCCCGACTTCCACGCCGAAGGGCATCCCTTTGAACGGGAGTGAGTGCGCACATACACACGGGCTCCGTTCCGGGTGAATTGCCCCTAGGGCCGCTATGGCTCGGATTGTTCCGGTTCGCCTAGAAACACTCAGAGTATAATCCCCCACCTGGCGGCCGCCCGCCCCGGGCGCCGACGAACAGGAGCCGCAAGAGAACCCAAGCCCGCCCACCCGAACACGTCTCGCGCCCACGCTCCGGAGGACCCACACCGGCCCGGCCTTCCGAGGGAGGTTACGTGGCGGATGCCGCCGGAGCGGGCTTCAGGAGGAATACCATGCACGTGATGGATCGGATCAAGGCCAAGGTAAAAGCCCGGAGGCCGCACATCGTGCTCTCCGAAGGCATGGACAAGCGGATGGTCCAGGCCGCCGTCGAGGTGTCCCGCGAAGGATTCGCGGAGGTGACCCTCCTCGCCACCCCACGACAGGTGGAAGAGGCCCTCGGCCCTGACGCCCCCGGAATCGAAGGGGTCAAGGTTCTGGATCCCTGCGCCTCCCCATGGCTGGAGGAGTTCGCGGCGGAGTTCTGCGACATGCGGAAGGCCAAGGGCATGACGCCGGATCAGGCGCGCGAGGCCGTGTCGGACAACGTCTTCTTCGGCGATTTCATGGTCCGACGTGGGTACGCCCAAGGGTGCGTCAGCGGGGCATTCAACACCACGGCCCTCGTCATGCGCGCGGCGATCCAGGTCCTCGGATGCGCGCCCGGGATCAAGTCCGTGTCCTCGTGCTTCATCATGATCCACCCCGACCCGAAATTCGGCCAGGATGGCCTCATGATCTTCGCGGACTGCGCGGCCATTCCGTTCCCCAACGCCGAACAGCTCGCCGACATCGCCGTCGCCTCGGTTCACAGCGCCATGGCCTTCTGCGACATGGACCCGAAGGTGGCCCTCCTTTCCTTCTCCACCCGGGGAAGCGCGGAGCACGAGAACATCGACCGGATCCGCCAGGCCCTGGAGATCGTTCGCCAGCGCCGTCCCGATCTGGCCGTGGACGGGGAACTCCAGATGGACGCGGCCCTCATCCCGGCGGTGGGCGAGAGGAAGGCGCCGGGTAGCCCCGTGGCCGGGCGGGCCAACGTCCTCGTCTTCCCCGACCTGAACGCGGGAAACATCTGCTACAAAGCCGTGGAGCGCCTCGGCGGGGCGGAAGCCATCGGCCCTGTTCTACAGGGCCTTTCCAAGCCCGCCAATGACCTTTCCCGCGGCTGCAAGGTCTCGGACATCGTAAATGTGGCCGCCCTCACCGGGGCCCAGGCCCTCGGATAGCGAACCCGGGCGGGGTGCACGAGGCCCCGTCAATCAAACGGACCCCATGGGGACCGACGGAGACGACAGATGAACACTCTGGTCATCAATTGCGGAAGTTCCTCCCTCAAGTACCAGCTCTTCGACATGGACCACGAGAAGATCGCCGCCAAGGGCTTGGTGGAACGGATCGGCTCCGAGGCGGCGAGCCTCAAACACGAATCCGTAGGCGTCGGAAAGATCACGATCCGGTCCGGCATCCCGAACCACGCCGTGGCCGTGGGCGACATGTTCAGCGCGCTCACGGACGGGGAGTACGGTGTCCTCAAGGATGTGGGCGAGATCGTCGCCATCGGCCACCGGGTCGTCCACGGGGGCGAGCAGTTTCACGAGTCCGCCCTCCTCGAGACAAAGGTGGTGGACGCGATCCGCGACTGCATCCGCTTCGCGCCCCTCCACAACCCGCTCAACCTCATGGGGATCGAGGCATGCCAGAAGTTGTGCCCCACCGTGCCCCAGGTGGCGGTCTTCGACACGGCCTTTCACCAGACCATGCCCAAACACGTCTTCTTGTACGCCATTCCCTACGAGTACTACGAGCGCCACGGCGTGCGCCGGTACGGTTTCCACGGAACGTCCCATCAGTTCGTGGCCCACCGGGCCGCGGAGATTCTCGGAAAGCCCCTCGAAAGCCTCCGCATGATCACCGCCCACCTCGGAAACGGGTGCTCCATCACGGCTATCCAGAACGGGAAGTCCCTCGAGACCTCCATGGGCCTCACGCCCCTCAACGGCCTTATGATGGGTCAACGGTCGGGCGACATCGACCCGGCCCTGATCCCTTACATGGCCGAGGTGGAGAAGACGGACGCCGAGGGCGTCGTGGCGACCCTCAACAAGAAGAGCGGTCTCCTCGGCGTCTCGGGCGTGAGCCACGATATGCGGGACATCCACAAGGCCATCGCCGAGGGCAACGAGCGCGCCGAAATGGCCTTCAAGATGTTTTGCTACCGCATCCGAAAGTACATCGGCACCTACGCCGCCTCCATGAACGGGGTGGACGCCATCGTCTTCACGGCGGGGATCGGCGAGAACGATGCCCGGGTCCGGGAGGTCGCCTGCTCCAACCTGGACTATCTCGGGATCGCGCTCGACCCGAAGAAGAATGCGTCCCCCGACCGGGAGAAGGTCATCTCTTCGAGCGCAAGCAAGGTGGACGTCCTGGTGGTTCCCACCAACGAGGAACTCATGATCGCCCGCGAGACCGTCCGCGTCGTGCACAAGGGCGTCCCGGCCACGAAGAAACCCAAGAAGAACTGACGGGCGATTCAGAAGACCCTCTCGGGTCGCAAGGGCTTCTGGGCCGTCTTGGAGAAACTCGTCGCTCCGCGTTCCCGGAGCGCGCGGCCCCTCGTCGGCGGTGGGCCCTCAGGCCTTTTCCACGCGGTTTCTGCCGCTTTCCTTGGCGCGGTAGAGGGCTCCGTCGGCCCGGGCGATGGCCTCCTCGATGTCGCGCCCCGCCTCGTGCTCCGCGACCCCGAAGGACAGAGTCACCGAAACGGGAGCGCCGCCTTGGGCGTGGACGTGCTGGGACGCCCTCTCGCGGAGCATCTCGGCCACCTTCAGCGCGCCCTCTCCCCCGGTGCCGGGTAGCAGGAGGAGAAACTCCTCCCCGCCCCACCGCGCCACCACGTCCTGCCCCCGGACCCACCTGCGGAACAGGGCCGCCAGGCCCCGTAGGATCTCATCCCCCGCCGCATGGCCGAAGGCGTCGTTGACCTCTTTGAAGTGATCGATGTCGGCCAAGACCACCGAGAGGGGCTCGCGGGTTCGGCGGCTCCGAACCAAAGCCCCGTCGCAGGCCTCCAGCAGGCCCCGCCGGTTCTTCAGACCCGTAAGGGAATCCGTGCGGGAGGCCTCCTCCTCCCGTCCGAACCGGTCGTTGAGGGAGCGGGCCGAGGCCAGGAACAGCACGATGAACCCGAGGGCGGGAAGTCCGCTCGGCAGGGAGACGATTCGCAGTTCCTGGAGGATGTCGCCCACCAGGCAGAGGGTGAGGACGACGAATCCCCTGGCCACCATTCCCGATTCGCGGTCTCCCTCCCGCGAGGCCCCGAAGGCCCGGACCATGGCCCAAAGGAGGAGGCAGAAACAGCCGAGAAGGACGGCGGGAAACAGGGGCGGGAGCAGGAGGGCCGACACAGGGGCCAGCGCGAGCACGGACGCCTGGAGGGCTCTCGCGACACGGCCCTCCGGATTGCGATTCAAGGAGGATACGAGTTCGAAGAGGAAGCAGGTAGCGAGGGCCACGGAGAGCGTATTCAGGGCTCCCAGCCACGTACCGTTAAGGTCCATCCACCTCCGGCCGGCCATGCCGGTGAGGTCCACCAACAGGGCCGAGGCGCTGGCGCCGGCCAGCCAGAGGTGGGCAAGGCGATCCCGGCGCCTCAGCCACAGATCCAGGTGGATGACGCCGAAGAAAAAGTAGACGCCCGCGGCGAAGGCGTCCCACAGCTCGATGGGTTGCAGCGCCGCAGCCTCCGCGACGGCTTTGATCGGCTCCACCATTCCCCTCTCCGTGGCGCCATTTTACACTGGACCGCGGCGGGGCGGGCCGAAGCCCGCCCCGCGCGCCTTGGTTCGGAACCGTCGCGCTCGGCGGCGGGCCTCAATAAGAGTGGGCCTCCAGCGTCACCTTTCCCCGGAATACCCAATAGATGCTCGCCGTGTACGCAAGCACCAGGGGGACGCCGATGAGCGCGATGACGAGCATGATGCCGAGCGTCTTCTGCGAAGAGGCCGCGTTGTAGATCGTCAGGCTGAGATCGGGATTCGGATTCGAGTACACGAGATTGGGGAGCATGCCGAGCCCGAAAAGGGCCATGAGGGCCGCCATCGCCGCGCAGGAGGAGAGGAACGCGTTGAAGTCCCGCCCGTGGTAGATCTCCCTGGGGATGTTGGCCACGGCGAGCATGTTCGCCAGGGCCACCACGAAGAGCGCCGGGTGATCCTTGAAGATGGCCACCATGTGGGGCACGTAAAGGAGCGTGGCCATGGTGGTGGTGGCGTAGCAGATAATGAAAAAGATGATCGTGTTGTTGATCCAGGACCGCACCTTGTCGTGGAGGGCGTCCTCGGTCTTCAGCGTCAGGTAGATGGAGCCGTGCATCATGAAAAGGGCCACGGTGGTGATGCCCACGAGAAGCGCGTAGGGATGGAGCAGCCCGAGGAAGGTTCCCGCGAACTCGTGGTCCGGGGCGAGCGGGATTCCCCAGGCCACGTTTCCGAGGGCCACGCCGAGGAGGAGGGCGGAGACGATGCTGGAAACGCTGAAGGAGACGTCCCACATCTGCCGCCACCATCCCATCGGCTGCTTGCTTCGGAACTCGATGGCCACGGCCCGGAAGATGAGCCCGAAGAGGAGCAGGACGAGGGCCAGGTAGAAACCGGAGAAGATCGTGGCGTACACGTGGGGAAAAGCAGCGAAGAGCGCGCCCCCTCCGGTGACGAGCCAGACCTCGTTGCCGTCCCAGACCGGGCCGATGGAGTTGATGGCGAGCCGGCGCTCCTCATCGGTCTTCGTGAAGAGGTGCAGGGCGCCGACGCCCAGGTCGAAGCCGTCCAGGATCGCGTAGCCGGTAAAGAGCACGCCCACCAGGACGTACCAGACGATGTTCAGGTCGAGGTTCATGCCCGGTGCCCCCCCTTCTCGGGCCCTGCCTCCACGGGGCCTTCCTTGATCTTGTGATCCAGAAGGTAGATGAAAAGGACGAACAGGAGTATGTAAACGAGGGTGAAGAGGATGAGGGAAGCGAGAGTCTCTCCGGCGGAGACGACCTTTGAGAGCCCCTCGCTGGTCCTCAGAAGCCCCTGCACGATCCAGGGCTGACGCCCCACCTCCGCGGACATCCAGCCGAGTTGGTTCGCCAGGTGGGGCAGGACAACGGCGCCCACCCAAGCCCAGAGGAGCCAGCGCGTCTCAAAGAGCTTGCCCCTCCACCAGTACAGGGCGGACGCGAGGCTGAGAAGGAGGATCGCCATTCCAATGGCGAGCATGGCGTGGTAGCTCTGGAAGACGAGGTTCACCGGGGGGCGGTCCTCCGGCCGGAAGGCCCGCAGGCCCGTCACCGGTGCGCCCGAGTTCCCGTGGATGAGAAGGCTGAGGAGGCCGGGCACGGCCACGCCGAACTTCACCTTCTCCTCCTTTTCGTCCACCCACCCGAAGAGGGTCAACGGTGCCCCTTCAGACGTCTCTGGATAAAGCCCTTCGAAGGCGGCCAGCTTGGCGGGCTGGTGTTCGGCCACGACCTGGGCGCTCGAATGGCCCGATACGAGCTGCGCCAGGGACGCCGCGATGGCCACGATCAAGGCGATTCGCATGGAGGCCTTGGCAAACTCCACGTGGCGATTCTTCAGCAGGTAAAAAGCGGAGACGGACAGGACGAAGAAGGACCCCGTCAGGAAAGCGGCGATGAGCACGTGGACCAGGCGGTCCACCGTGGAAGGGTTGAAGACGACCTGCCAGAAGTCTGTGACCTCCGCGCGGGCCATGACCCCCTCGCCCACGACGTGGAACCCGGCCGGCGTCTGCTGCCAGGAGTTGGCGACGATGATCCACACGGCGCTGAACACGGAGCCTAGCGAGACCATGACCGTGGAGAAGAAATGCATCCGGGGGCTCACCTTGTCCCATCCGAAAAGAAGGATGGCGAGGAATCCGGATTCGAGGAAGAAGGCGAAGATGCCTTCGGCCGCCAAGGCGCTTCCGAAAACGTCGCCCACGTACCGGGAATAGGTAGACCAATTCGTGCCGAACTGGAACTCCATGACGATCCCCGAGGCCACCCCCACCGCGAAAACGAGCCCGAAGACCCGCACCCAGAACCGCGTCATCGCGTGGTAGAGGGGCTTCTTCGTCTTCAGGTACATTCCCTCCATGACAACGAGCAGGAGGCCCAGCCCGATGGTCATGGGAGGGAAGATGTAGTGGAAGGCGATGGTCCAAGCGAACTGAATCCGTGCCAGCAACAGTCCATCCATTCACACCTCCCGGGAAGCCGCGTCTCCCCCCCCTTTGGAGGGGACCGTCCCTCGACCCATCCGGCGCCCCGGCGGCGCCGGTTCACGACATCGATTCCACGGCGCCTCGGCGCTCCCCATCGGCGGGCGGCTTGCCAGCCGCGGCCTTCGGGATCATGGAGGCGGCCAGGTCCGAAAAGCGGATCCTGCCCAGGGCCGAGGCCAGCTGGCGGCTGGCCCGGCACCACGCCCGCTGAACCGGGCAGAGGTCCGACAAGGGGCAGTCCCCCGGCTTCACAACACAGCCGTTGAGGGCCACCTCCCCCTCCATGGTTTCCACGACATCCCTGAGGCTGACCCTCCTGGCCGGCCGGGCGAGGGCGATCCCTCCGCCGCCGCCCCGCGCCGTCTTCAGGATGCCCGCCGAAGAGAGGCGGCTCACGATCCGTCGGATGAGGGCCGGGGGGATGAGGCGCTTGCGCGCGATCTCACCGGCCGTCACGCGGGCTCCGGGCTCGAGGCTCGCCAGGTGCAAGACGATCCGCGCCGCGTAGTCCGTCTGCTTTCCGATTCCGATCATGGCCTCCCCGCGGTGAATGTTACCTCTGGAGTAATATTATGCCCGCCGTCACGTTTGTCAAATCCCCTCAGGGGTACGGCCAGGTCTTGTATTGCTATATTTTGATAAGATCAGCGGCCTTCCCGCGGGCGCGGACCCTGTGCTTTTCACCCTCTCCGTCTTCCCCATCGAGCGGTCCACACCTTTAACCATATGGCGCCTCCCGCTCCGGACCGACGAAACAGTCGTGCTCCCCTCCAGCGAGCGGCATCGCCTCGTGCCACCACCGCCGCGAGCACGGACGGCGGATGCGGCGCGACTCATAGCAACGGACTGAGGAGGTTCATGGCGGCCTCCTGAAGCTGTTGAAGGCGACCCGTCCGGCGCACGTCGGCCCCGGTGACCTCGCGGCTGAGGGCGAGATCGGCGGCGAAGGCCCCCGACAGGGCCGCGTTCAAGGGCCTGCTCTGCACGAAACAGCTCACCTCGAAATTCAGTCGGAAGGAGCGGTTGTCCAGGTTGGCGCTGCCCGCCACGGAGAGTTCATCGTCGAAGAGCCAGAGCTTCGTGTGAAGCACCGAGGGAAGGTACTCGTAGACCCGGATGCCGGACTCGAGCAGGGCCGGGTAGTAGGAGCGCCCCGCGATCTGAGCGAGCCGGACGTCCGAGATCGCCGGCACGAGAACGCGCACGTCCACTCCCCGGTACACGGCCGTCCGCAGGGCCGTCTGGATCGCCTGGTCGGGGGCCAGGTAGGGAGTGCAGATCCAGATGCGCCTCCTGGCCTGCGTTGCGGCGAGGAAGAAGGCGTCATGGGTCGCGTTGTACGCGGCGTCGGGTCCGCCCGCGATGAGGCGGCAGACGGCCTCCACCTTCCCGGATAGGTCCTGGGGCGGAACGAAGTCCCGCTCCACGAGGGCCTTTCCCGTGGCAAAGCACCAGTCGTCGGCGAAGATTTCCTGGAGGTGAGCCACCACGGGCCCTTCCACGAGAAGCCCCAGGTCCCTCCAGTGTCGGGTGTACTCCTCCCCGATGTTGAGGCCCCCGGCGTACGCCCGGAGCCCGTCGGCGATGAGGACCTTCCGGTGGTTCCGGAAGTTGATGGAGAGGGAGCGCCGGAGAAATCTCGTGGGCGCAAAGGGAACTACGCGCCCCCCCGCCTGCCGGAGGGGATCCATGTATCGGCCCAGGGCCCTCGAACTGCCCATGGCGTCGAGCAGGAGGCGCACTTGCACTCCGCTCCTGGCCTTCGCTGCGAGGAGATCGCGAAACTTCGCCCCCACGCCATCCGCCTGCCATGCGTAGAAGAGGAGGTGGAGGTGGTGGCGGGCCCCGGCGATGATCTCCTCCAGGGTCGCGTAGGTGGCTTCTCCGTCCTGAAGGGCGTCCACACGCCGCGCGGCCACCGCCGGGAAGACCCCCGCCTCCTGGCCCAGGGGGATTCGGCGCAAGGGCAGGAGGGCATCGAGTCCGGCCGCCGCTTCCGGCTCCACCTCGGGCCTCAGGTTGGCGAAACCCTCCCGGATCTCGAAGTGGGCCTTGGAGCGCCTCCTCCGTTTCCGCTTCAGGTGGGCGCGTCCGATGAGCCACCAGACCAGCACCCCGAGGATGGGCGCGGCGATGAGGCCCAGGGTCCAGGCAAGGGCCGCTAGGGGCTGTCCCCGCCTCTGGAGGAGCACGGATGGAATCGTAAGAAGGGCCAGGACCTCGGATACGAAGAGGAGCGCCGTCCACCCCGTCAGGTCCCAGCCCAGGTTGTAGAACAGGTTGGTCAGCGGCTGCACGGCAAGGCCCCTCCCTCGGTCCACATGCGCCGTTCCTGTCTGAACCCGGAGCCGCACTGCGCCCGTCTCGGGACCGTTTTCGTCAGCGGACCTCCCTCGGCACGATCTGGGAGAAATCCGCCACGCGGTCGAAAAGAGCCACGATCCCTCTCAGGAGCGCGAGGCGGTTGTTTTGAAGGGCCGTCCGCGCGGGGTCCTTCCCCTCGGGGTCGCACATGACGAGGACGTCGTCGAAGAAGCGGTCCACAGCCGGCCGCACCGTGGCAAGCCGCCGGAGGCCTTCTTCGTAGTTTCCCTGTTCAAACAGGTCCTCGGCCTCCTGTCTCACCGCCTCCACGGCCTCGTGCAAGGCCCTCTCCCCCGCGCCCTCCTTCTCCTCGGGAGGAAGGAAGAGGGACGGGTCGAGGCCGACCTCGAGGGTCCCCTTCAGGATATTCTTGGCGCGCTTAAAGGCCACCGCCAGATGCTCGAAGTCCTCCGGGTACTGGCGGTTAACTAGGCAAACGTCCTCCTCGCGGTGCCACATATCCAGGACGTCCGAAAGCCCCTGGGAAAGGACCGCGTTCAGTTCGTCGTACGTCGGGGGGCTCGTAAGTTTCTCGCTGACCCTGCCCCCCCACAAATGCCGTGCCCGCTCCAGGAGGAATTCCTTCAGCGATTCGGCAACATCCGGCGCGTGACGACGCAGAAAGGCGGCCAGATCGAAGCGCAAGCCCGAGGTTCCTCCTGAGAATCGCCCGGGGTCCCCCAATATCGAAATCACTTGACTCGCCGCCCGCCGTAGACCGAAGGGGTCCTTGGAACCCGTGGGCACCAGTCCGATGGTAAAGAACTGGATTAGGGTGTCCAGTTTGTCCGCCAGCGCCACCACGACGCTGAGGTGGGGATGGGCGTCGAGGGGGCTCGGGAGAGGCTCGCCGTAGTGTTCGTGGATGGCGCGGGCCACGGCGGGATCCTCCCCCTGGACAAGTGCGTAGAGCCCCCCCGCCACACCCTGGAGGGAGGTAAACTCCTTTTCCTGGACGAGGAGGGAGGCCAGGTCGCACTTGCAGAGCCGGGCCGCCCTCCCGGCCAGATCGGGGTTCTCTTGAAAGTGCAGGGCCAGGTCCCGCGCCAAAGCCTCCATTCTGAGGGCCTTGTCATAGTACGTCCCCAGTTTCGGGTGGTAGGCGATTCCCCTGAGGTCATTGAGCCTCTCCTCCAGCGGGACTTTCCTGTCCTGGTCGTAGAAGAACTTCGCATCCTTCAGGCGCGAGACCGTGACGTTCTCGTTTCCCTTTCGGACGAGTCCCTTCGGGTCTTGCGGTCCGTCCATGACGGCGAGGAAGAAGGGTCGCAGGGCAAGTCCCGTCTTCGTTTGGGGAACACCGGCCAGCGGATCGTCCGGATCGCCTGCCGCGTACACAGCAAAGGACTTCTGGTGCTCCTTCAGGCACGTGGAGAAAACTGGCTCAGGCAGGGAGAGGAAGGCTTCGGGAATGCTCCCAAGAAAGGCCGTTGGATACTCTGAGGTGAAGACAAGGGTCTCCAGCAAGCCGCCGGAAAGGACGTTCACGGATGGGTTCTCGCGGTGAACGTTCCAAGTGCCCTGGACCTCGGCGGCGCGCGCATCGAGTTCCTTTTCAATCTTGTTTCTGCGCTCCAGGGCATCGGAAAGAACCCGCTGAGTTCTCAGGGCTTCGAAGTAGTTCTTGGAGGAGGGAACCTCGATCTTCGCGTCCCCGTAGATCCGGTGCCCCCGGCTCGCGCGCCCCGCCTCGATCCCTTTGATCGTCAGCGGCACGACTCGGTCGTCGAGAAGGGCCACGACCCAACGGACGGGTCGCACGAAGACCTCGGTACCCTCCCCCCATCGCATGGCCTTGGGGAGGTGGAGGCCGTCCACCGCCCGCGGGACGATCTCCGCCAGAACCTCGGCGGCGGGCCGCCCCGGGATGTGGCGCGCGAACCCCACGCAGGGGCCCTTCAGACCCGCGACCTCCCGCAGGGCTTCCAGCTCCACGCCCTGTTTGCGGGCGAAGCCTTCGGCGGCCTTCGTCCAGGCCCCGGAGGCGTCCCGGGCCGCCGAAAGGGGAGGCCCCGCCACCGTTTCCTCTCGATCTTCCTGCCGTTCCGGCAGGCCTTCGAGCAGGAAACCAATGCGCCGGGGGGCGGCGATGAGCTTCATTCCCGGAATGAGGCGCCAGGAGGGGTTGCTGGGGGGAAAGGCGAACATGGGTTCGCCGGGAGAGAAGCGCGTGGAGACTCTCATGCCCCTTTCTTCGAGAGCCTCGGATACGTTGTGGCCCAGGTTCACGGCCAGGTCCCAGATCATCCCCGCCGGAATCTCCTCCGTGCCGATCTCCAGGAGAAAGTCAGCCACGGGCCGCCTCCTTCCCCCCCTCCGTGTGCAAGAGGTAGGCCTCTGCGCAGGCGCAGGCCAGGCGCCTCACGCGCTTGATGTAGTCCGCTCGGGCCGCAACGGAGATGGCCCCGCGGGCGTCCAGGATGTTGAAGGCGTGGCTGGCCTTCAGACAGAAATCGTAGGCCGGAAGGTAGAGCCCCGCCCCCACGAGCCGGCGGCTCTCCGCCTCGAACTCCTCGAACCACCGCGCCGTGAGGTCCGTCCTCGCCTCTTCGAAGTCGAAGATGGAAAACTGGCGCTCGGCCTCGCGGCGCATATCCCCGTAAGTGAAACGCTCATTCCAGGGGAGGTCGTAAATGTCTCCGATGTTGTTGAGGAACATGCAGAGGCGCTCGATGCCGTAGGTGATCTCCACGGTCACGGGCTTCAATTCGAAGCCGCCCGCCTGTTGGAAGTACGTGAACTGGGTGATCTCGGTCCCGTCCAGCATGACCTGCCAGCCCACGCCCCAGGCCCCCAATGTGGGCGCCTCCCAGTTGTCCTCCTCGAACTTCAGATCGTGGTCCTTGAGGGCGATGCCGAAGGCCTCCAGGCTCCGGAGGTACCGCTCCTGGATGTCGTCGGGGCTGGGTTTCATGATGACCTGGAACTGGTGGTGCTTTTCCACGCGCTGGGGGTTCTCGCCGTAGCGGCCGTCCCTCGGGCGGCGGCACGGCTCCACGTAGGCGCTGGCGTAGGGCTTCGGCCCCAGGACCCTCAGGAAGGTCTCGGGGTTCATGGTCCCTGCACCCTTCTCGAGGTCGTAGGGCTCGGCGATGAGGCACCCCTCTCCGGCCCAGAAGTGCTTCATCTTCTCGATGAGGTCTTGAATGGTGAGCAAGGCGTCCTCCGGAATCGTCGCGAAGCCGCATTGTACATCAACCGGGCCCGGAGGCGGCCCGTCGGGGCCGGGGAGGTCGAAGCGGTCGCCTTCCCGCCTTCGCTCGCCCCGCCTCGCGTTCCCCTTCTTTTCTTCGGTCACCGCCCCTGAAGCGACGGGGCGGAGCGCAGGGGCGAACCCAGGTAGTCCGTAATTCCCCTCTCCAGCCGCCGGGCCAGCCGGAGGACGGCCGGCCGGGAGAAAGAAAAACCTTCGAGCTCCCCGGGAGGGCTCCGAAGGCAGGCGGAAAGCAGGAGGTCTTCGTCCCCATCCGGCTCCGGGGAGGCATTCGGGCGGGCGAGGTGCCCGTGGAGGCGAGAGAACCACAGGATAAAGTACAGCCACACCAGCGCCGGATCGAGGCCCTCCCGAAGAGGACCCTGGAGGGCCTCCACGAGCCGGAAGGTCTCCTCCTCGGGGCTCTGGGCCGGAAGCCCGCGTTCCAGGATTTCGCACATGCCCAGAAGGACCTCCGCTGTCGGCCAGTTCTCGAATAGGTCCATGGCGCCAGCCAGCAGTTCGGCGCGGCGGACCTGCCCCAGGTCCTTACCCTCACGCAGGGAGACCTCCACCTGGATCCTCGTCATGGGTTCGAGGGATCCACGGCCCCCGCTCCTGCCCTTCCGGGCGCCCCGGGCCATGGCGCGGACAAGGCCATGCTCGCGCATGAACAGGCTCACGATCCAAGAGGATTCCGTGTAGGGGTGACGGACGAGAACAAAGGCTTCGCCGCTCAGAAGCATGGTCCCACCATGGCCGGACCGCCCGGCCTGTCCCCGAGGCTCAGAGGCCGTTCCCCTGCACACCCGGGGCGGGCTCCTCCCGCCCCAGCGCCAGGCCCACGAGGAAGAACAGCAGCGTGGCCACCTCCGCGTCCCCTCCGTTGAATTCGAAGACGCCGCCCACCAGAAACGTCGCCAGGGCCGCCGTGGCACCGATTCGGAGACTCGTCTGCTGCTGGCGCCCGATCTCTCGAAACGCGAGGACGATGAACGCCAGTAGGAGAAGGAGGCCGACGGTCCCCGTCTGGACGGCGGTCATGATGTACAGGTTGTGGCAGTGGCTGCGGGACCGAAAACCCTCGTGATCCGGGTAGTGGATGTTACCGGCGTAGGGAGCCTTGAACGGGCCCGCCGCGCTCTCGTAGGCGTTGGGTCCCCACCCGGCGATGGGTCTCTCCCTCCACATGTCCAGACCGGACTTCCACAGGTAGAGCCGCTCCACGTTGCTGGCGTTGCTCATGTCCCAAAGACTCTCCACCCGCCGCCTCAGCCCATCGGGGCCCGCGGCCAGCAGCACCCCGCCTGCGAGCGCGGCGGCCAACGCGGCCCCGGCGATGATCCTCCACCCTTGTCTCCAGAGCAGGATGATGGCCGAGGGAAGAAGCCCAACCCAGTACGTCCGCGCCAGGCTGGCCACCAGACCCACCCCCGCCGCCGCCGAACCCACCCACCAGGGCCAGCGGCGCCCCCGGCCGTACAGAGCCAGCGCGCCGGTTACCAGAACCACGGTGGCCATCACCCCCGCGTAGGTGAGGTGGTGGGAAAAGAAGCCGTGGGCGTTGACCGTTCCCGCGGCCGCCTTGGACACGAGCAGGCTGCGCCGGAAGTCGGTGCCGAAGAAGAAGGCCGCCAGGCTCACCGGAACCGTCAAAGCGGCCGAGAGGGCCAGGAACCCGGCCCATTTCGGGAAGGCCTCCCTCCGGGCGGAAACCGGAAGGGAGGCGGCCACAAAGAAGGCGACCCAGGCCCACGAATCCAGGATCCCCCGGAGCGCCACGGCGCAGAAGGGACTGAAAAAGGCCGAGACCAGCTGCCACAGGAGAAAGGCCGCCAGAACCCAGGCGGCGGGGCTCGGGCGAAAGCGGCCCCGGATCACCCTCCAGAGGAAAAACAGGGTCAGCACACCCAGGGAAACATTGGTCGCCGCTACGCCAAGGGGGGAGGATGCGGCGAGCAGATAATAAAAGAACAGCTCAACGGGCCCCACGGAAGGCCTCCCACCTGGACTCGACAAACTGCCGCATCTCCTCCACGAACCTCGGGCGACCGAAGCGGGCGGCCTGGGCGACGCAGACCGACGGATCGAATCGCAGGTGAACCCTCTCGAAGAGGGAAAGGGCCTCCGCCAGGGCTTCCGCCGTGGGCTCGGTAAAGAAGAGCCCCGTGGCGGCCCCGTATTCCTCGCCTTCGGGGGGGACCACCGTTTCCAGCGCGCCCCCCCGACCGTAGGCGATGACCGGCGTCCCGGAGGCCTGGGCCTCCACCGGGGTGATCCCGAAATCCTCCTCGCCGCAAAAGAGGAGCGCCTTGGCCCGGGCCAGCTCGCGGGACACCTCGGCATCGGGCAGGCGTCCCAGGAATTCCACCTTGGGGCCGGCTAGGCGTTTGAGCCGACCGAGTTCGGGGCCCTCGCCGACGACCCGAAGGGGCAGTCCCAGGCGGGTGCACGTGACCACGGCCAGGTCCATGCGCTTGTAGGCCACCATCCTGCCCACGGCGAGGTAGTGGTCCCCCCTCCGACCTTCGGGAGAAAAGCGGTCCACATCCACAGGCGGGTGGATGACCGCGGCCTCCCGCCCGTAGATGCGTCGGATCCTCCGGGCCACATGGGCGGAATTGGCCACGTAGTGATCCACCCTGGATGCGGCCGCGGCGTCCCAGATCCGCAGGTAGTGAAGGACGGCCCGCGCGGCGTGGGCCCTGGGTCCCCAGGTGAGTCCGGCCATCCTGAGGTAGGGATGGTACAGGTCCCAGGCGTAGCGGACGGGCGTGTGGCAGTAACAGACGTGGAGGCTGTCCGAACGGACGAGGGCCCCGTGGGCCACGCTGTGCGAGAAGGAAACCACGACTTCCGCCCCAGAGAGGTCCAACTGCTCAACGGCATAAGGATAGAGGGCGAGGAAGGTCCGGTACCGGCTCTTGAAGACCGGCCTATTGAGGAAGGTCGTGTGGATGGGCCGAGTGGAGATGGCCGAATCCTCGAATTGTCGTGGGTCGTAGAAAAGCGTGTGGACGGGGGCGTTGGGGTAGGCCTCGCATAGGGCCTCGAGACACCTCTCCGCTCCGCCGAAGTCCACGAGCCAGTCCTGAACGAACGCCAGCTTCATGCCCGTTTCCCCCCCGGCTCCCAGCGCCCTCCGGCGGTGCTTATCCTCGTCCGCCGGGCCCTGAGCCCGTTCGTCCTCACTCCTCGAAGCACAGGGCCAGGACCTCCGCGATCTGCTTCGCCGGATGGAACTCGCTTTCCACCCGGGCCCGGCCCCGCTCCCCCATGGCGACCCGGAGGGCTGGGTCCGCCAGGAGCCTCTCCACCGCCCCCCGGAGGGAGGCGGCGTCCTTGTCCGCGAGGAATCCCGTCACCCCGTGGTCGACGATCTCCACAAGGCCTCCGCTGCGCGTCGCGACCACGGGAAGCCCCCGGGCCATCCCTTCCACCGCCACCAAACCGAAGGGCTCGTCCCAGAGGGAGGGAACCACCAGGACGTCAAGGGCGTCGAGAAACGGAATGGCCTCCACCATCCGTCCCGAGATCAGGATCCGGTCGGCGTGCGCCGACGCGCCGGCCATTTTGGCCAGGCGGGCTTCCTCCTCGGGCTCCTCGAAATCCGCGCCCCCGCCCACGAGAAGCCGCGCCGCGGGATACCGCTCCAGGAGCGGGGCGAGGGCCTCGAGAAAGAGGGCCTGCCCCTTGGTGCGGGAGATCCTCCCGAGGACGCCAACGGCCAGGTCTCCGGAGTTCAGCCCCATCGATTCACGGGAGCGCCGCCGCTCGGAGGCGGCCTCCAGAAACCGGGGGCTCACCCAGTAGTGGATCTTGGCGCCTTTCGTCCCGCAGACCTCGGAGATGGGGTGCCCCACCGCGCCGGAGCAGAACACGATCCTCCGGACCTCCTTCTGCCGCACGCACCACCGGATCAACCGGCGCTCCAGTCCCTTGTCGAAGATCAGGTGGAGCGCGAGGACCACCGGGGGGCCTCCCCAGCGGGAGGCAAGCACGGCGGGAAGAAACGTCCGCGGAGCGTTGGCGTAGAGGAGATCGGCCGGCTCCTCGGCCAGAGCCGTCCGGAGGGCGACAGCCGCGCGCCACGCGTGGAGGGGGTAGGCGGCCTTTTCCGCCATCGGCTTCCGGCCCGGAGTCATGGCCGGAAGGGGCAACGGGAGGACCGAGAACCCCTCCTCCCGCAGGCGCGCCTCCGCGGCGCCCTGACCCGGCAGAAAAACGCGAACCGAGTGCCCCGCGTCCCTCAGGGCGCGGGCCAGGTCCATCAGGATCCTCTGGCCCCCCCCGAGGCCCGCATACTGGTCGAGCAGGACGACGCGCGCCATGCATCCGAGTGTACCCTCCGGGCGTTCAAAAGCGAAGCCCAGCCGGTGGAACTTCTGGAACGCAGGGAGGTCCAAGTTCGCAGACGGTCAGAAAGGAGGCCCCCATGTTCGAGCAGGTCCTCTCCTCCCGGGTTCCGCCGTCCCCTCTCAGGCGCACGGCCCTGCCCGCCGCCCTCGCTCTCCAGAGCGCGCTCGGGGCGCTCCTTGTGGCACACGCCCTTTTCGGTCCGGAGCGCCTGACACCCCCCGTAACCCTCACCTTTTGGCAGACACCCGCCACCTTGGAGCCCCCGCCGGCCGCCCGCACCGCCGCGCCCGCATCCGCCTCTTCTACCTGCACACCCGCGAGGCCCCGCGGAATCGAAGCTCCGAACGAGATCCCCGCCGGTCCGCCCGACGCCACCGAGCCCCAGGACACAGAACCGGTCTCCACGTGGACGAAACGGGCACCGTTCGGGAGGCGAAGGTGGTCCAATCCACCAACCCCATCTTCGACGCCGCCGCGTTGGAGGGGGTTCGGAGGTGGAAATACACGCGTCCCATCGACGCCCGGAGCGGCGCCGTGGTGGCCTGCTACCTCACGGTGGTTGTGAACTTCCGCTCCCGCTGAGGGGTGGAAGCCGCACGATCTCGCCGGCGTCCCCTTTGTGTACCAGACGGAATTCGAGGCGTGGCGCAATCCCCTCCTCCCGTTCCAAGACACGCTCCGTCGGCTCCAGGAAGCCACCCGGAAGGGTGAGGCCACCCAACCTATCCAGAACCTGCCCGGCAGCCTTTCGGAGTTCCGCCCGACCCCGGCTTCCCAGCCCGCGGGGAAGCGCGAGCCCCGGCGCCACGCTCAAGGGGACCGCGGCCTCGTCGATCCGGGTGGAGGCCTCCGCCGACCACGCGGTCAGGTCCGACGCCTCCGGAAAGGGCCGGAGGATCAAGGGGGGAAGGGACGCGGAAACAAAGGAGATCTGAATGAACTCGGCGGGAGCCGCCAAAACGGCCGCCGCGCCTCGCCTCAGCACTTCCGCTGTCTCCGGATCGAGGCGCCGTTCGGATAGGTAGCGAACTTGGATGCGCGGCCGCATCGCGCCCGGGGGCGCCACAACCGCGGCTCCCAGAAAGATCCCCGCCGAATCCCCCGGCCAGAGCGAGGCGAGCCTCGCGACCTCACCCGAATCCATCGCGCGGACCATCTCCACCAGCCGTCCCGGACTCGGACCTGCCGCAGCGGCCTCCTGAAAGGCGGCTCGGCTCGCGACCTCCGTGAAAGTAACCCGCACGGGCCCATCCAGCCGGCCTTCGAGAAACTTCTCCAACTCCCGGACGCGGGCCTCGACGGGGGTCGCTCCGGCCAGCAAGACCAGGTGAAGGCTCGGCTGGTCCCTCCCGGCGGACACGGTCCGGGAAAGAAGGGTCACGCCGGGGAGGAACCGGTCCACGGCCTTCGCCGCTTCGCGCTTCAGGGTGATCTCCCTTTTCACCTGCTTGAGGCCGCTGTTGAGGGGAAAGAGCAAGACGAGCACCGCCACCGCCGAAACGAGGATCCGATTGCCGAGTCCCCCTACTTTTCGAAACCTCTCGGTCAAAGCCAGGCGGTCCAGCCAGGCGTGAACCGGCCTCCCCTTCTCCCTCGCTGCTACGAAGGCCCGAATCTCCGATGTCTCCTCCGACGTCGCCATGCCGATGGAGAGAAAAACCAGGAGAGAGGCAAAGACGATGGCGGCCAGGTTGGTGAAGAACAGGATCATGGCTCCGGAAAAGACGTCCCACCTCCATCCGGCGCCCAGTCCCCATCCCGCCGCGCACAGGGGAGGGACCAGGGCCACGGCGATGGCTACCCCCGGCAGGACGGTCCCTCCTCCGGCCGACGGCAGCCTGGCGGCGGACACGGCGGCGATCAAGCCGCAGAGGAGGGCAATACCTAGGTCCAAGGGGTTTGGCCGGGTGCGCGCCAGGATTTCTGCGGTGGTTTCCTGGAAGGGAAGAAGGAGGGCGACCAGGGCCGACACCCCGAGGGACGCACCGACGGACACCAAGCATGCCCATGCGGAGCGAAAGCCCAGGAAGACGTCCCCGATGGCCAGGGCGAGGCCCAGGGCCACGATGGGGATCATGAGCGGTGAAAGGAGCATGGCTCCGATGATGACGGCCGGGCTGTTCTGGGCGAGGCCCAGGGTCGCGATCCCGCAGGCGGAGAGGAGGGAGAGCCAGTAGAAGGGCTTCTTCAGGTCCGATTCCTCAAAGAGGAGTTCGTAGACCTCCGACCGCGTAGCCGTCGGCACTCCGAGGGTCTGAGAGAAGCGATCCGCCTGCGACTTGAGGAACTCGACCATGGGCCGGAAGGAATCCTGCGACATGAACACCTCCGAGTGCGCGCTACCAACGTAGCACATCCGGCGGCGACAGGTTCCGGGCAGGTGGGGGCACCGTCAGCGAAGGGCCAGGGAGAGATGCCCGGGCCAGTGGGGCTCGGCGGCCAGGGCGGCCATGACGAGGAGAGCGAACAGGTTCACGGCGGCGAAGGCCGTCCGAAACACTCCGGGGGCCGGACGGCCGCCCAGGAGGGGAAGGGAGCCGAGCGTGAGGGCCATCGCGGAACAGCCCAGGATCCAGACGGACGCAGGGGAAAGGACGACGCCAAACAGGGGCAGCAGGAGGACGGACGCGGCGGCCGTGGCGAGCCAGACGAAGGTGAGCCGCGCCAGACCCGCACGCCCTACGAGCCTCGAAAGGGAGGGGTAACCGGCCCGTTCGTATTCTTCGCCGTACCGGAAGAGGAGGAGCCAGAAGTGGGGCACCTGCCAGAGGAAGAAAAAGAAACACAAGGAAGCGAGGCGGGCGTCGAACAGGTCCGCGCCGGCGGCCGTCCAGCCGATGGCGGGAGGGAGGGCGCCGATGACGGAGCCCGGCACGACGGCGAAGGCCGAGAGGCGCTTGAGAGGCGTGTAGACGGCGTTGTACCAGAAGACGGCTCCCATGCACAGGAGGGCGGGTACGGCCTCGAAGGTCCCCCAAACCAATGCGAGGCCCGAAGCGACCAACGCGATAGACAGCAAGAGCGCCCTTTGGGGGGAGATCTTTCCGGCCGGGATGGGGCGCCGGCGGGTCCGTTCCATGAGGGCGTCCCGGTCCCTCTCCTGCCATTCGTTCAACGCCGAGGCCCCCATGGCCGCGAGGCACACGCCGGCGAAGAGGGATATCAAGCCCCGCCCGCCTCCGCCACCGGCCAGGACGTAGACGGCGAGGGCCGACAGGGTGGAGGTCGCCGCGATGGGGACTTTTGTGAGGACCATCAGGTCGCGCATGGGTTCTCGAAGCCGCATCTCCTCACTTCAGCGTCTTCAGGTAGGCCACTACGTCCTCGAGTTCCTCCTCCGAAAGAGGGTTCTCGGGCATGGCGGGCGGATAGCCCCTTACAATCTCCGCGTTGGGCTCCTGGATCGCCCTGCGCAGGTAGCCCTCGTCCACGGTGACTTCGCGCTCCACGCCCCCCGCTTCGACCACGTCCTTGCGTCCAAAGGCGCCTTTGAAGGTCGGACCCACCGTGACGCTCCCGTCGAGGGAATGGCAGGTCGTGCAGGACTTGGCTTGGAGGACGGCCAGGCCCGGGTGGACCTCCCGGACAGGTCCTGAGGGCGCGGCGGCCCGGTAGCGCGCCCCGGGCGCCGGCGCGTCCTCGGGGCCGAAGTACCACGCCTTGAACTCCTCCTCGGGCACCACCACGACCTTGGAGAGCATGTACGAGTGGTCCACGCCGCAGATGACCGTGCATTCCACGTCGTAGGCGCCCAACTGGGTCGGCTCGAACCAGGTCGTGTTCACCTGCCCGGGGACGGCGTCCATCTTCAGCCGGAAGGCGGGAACGAAGAAGCCGTGGATCACGTCGGCCGACCGGATGTCCAGCCGCAGGGGCCGCCCCAGGGCGGCGTAGAGCTCGCTCGTCTGGCGCCCGTTGGGATAGGCGAAGGACCAGGACCACTGACGTGCCAACACGTCCACGGCCATGGCGTCCCGAGGGGGGTTACGGGTGTAGGAGAACTCCGTCCACCCGTAGTAGAACATGACCAGGAAGAGGGCCAGGGGAATGGCGGTCCAGGTGATCTCGAGCCATGCGTGGCCCTCGATGCTCTCGGCGTGGGGGTGGCGCTTTCGGCTGTACCTCCACACGAAGAAGATCATCAGCCCCGTGATAAACACGAGAAAGAACGCCGACAGAACGAAGACGAAAAGGAAGACCGAATCGACCTTCTCGGCGGAGGTTGCCGCCTGATTCATCCAGCCCATGTCCGCCTCACCGGAAGGCCACGTCGGCGTAAGTCAGGCCGAAGAAAACGAGGAGCGTCCCCAGGGTCACGATGAGGATCCCCTTCAGGAGCGCACCCTCGTACTTGAGGTGCATGAAGTAGTAGAACACCAGCGCCGCCTTGACGGGAGTGAGGGTCAGGAGGCCGGCCACGGCCGCGCGCTGGCCGAACCGGCTGAGGAGGACGAGGGCCGCGGTAAGGCCGAGAAGCACGGCCCAGACGGCCACGAATGTCCCGTCGCCTGGGCCGGTGTGCCCGGCGCCCGTTTCGGAGTGCGTCGCGCGATCGCTCATGGCCCCCCCTTTAACGGCCTAACCGGCTTCCGCCGGAACCGATCCCATTCTCCCCGATGCGCCATCGCCGGGCCCTCCCTCACGCCGCCAGGTAGAAGAGGGGCAGGAGGTAGATCCACACCGCGTCCACGAGGTGCCAGTAAAGCCCCCCGTTCTCGAGAACCACCGGGCTTTTTGCGCCGGGCCGCCCCTTTGCGATCCAGAACGCCAGAACCACCAGGACCGCCATGCCGGCGATCACATGCACGGCGTGGAGGCCGGTCATCGAAAAGTAGAGGCCGAAGAACACCCTCTCTCCCGGCGGAAGGGACGCCATGTGGTCCGAGTTGGGATAGACGCCGTGGTGGAACTTGGCGGCCCACTCGAAGCCCTTGTTCACGAGAAAGAGACCCCCCAGGGCCACGGTGGTCCAGGTCAGGAGCAGGGACCGTCTCAGGTTTCCACGGTGCGCCGCGGCCACGGCGAGCACCATGGTGAGGCTGCTCGTCAGGAGAACCGCGGTGTTCGCCACGCCGATGGGGATGCTGAGGCTCCCCCCCGCGTGGTGGAACTCGTGGGGATACCGCGCCCTCATGTAGGAATAGGCGATGAAGAGGCCGCCGAAGAGGAGGATCTCGGTGACGAGGAAGAGCCACATCCCCAGTTTGGCCGCGAAGGGGTCGTGGTGCTCCGGGTGGGGAGGAGGGTTCATGGCTCCCCCTCCTTTCCGAAGGCGTAGGGCGGCCCCGTCACCGTCGGGATCGCTTCAAAGTTCTCCTGGGGGGGCGGAGAGGGGACCTTCCACTCGAGGGTGACTCCCCCCCAGGGGTTGTCCTCGGCCTTGCGCCCGCGCAGGAGCGCCGCCGCAAAGTTCCCAAAGAGGACCAAGAGCCCCAGAACCAGGAGCCAGGAGCCCGCCGTGGCGACGATGTGGCCCGTGTGGTACTGGGGCAGGTGGTCGTAGTACCTGCGCGGCATCCCCATGTAGCCCAGGACGAGCATGGTGAAGTAGAGCAGGTTGAAGCCCACGAAGAGCGGGGCCCAAGCCGCGTAGGCGGCCTTTCGGTTGTAGTCCCTCCCGAACATCTTTGGAAACCAGTACAGCAGCGCCGCGAAGAAAGCGAAGCCCGTCCCGCCGAACATCACGTAGTGGAAGTGGCCCACGATGAAGTAGGTGTCGTGGACGTGCTGGTTGATGGCCAGGGCCCCTTGCATGACGCCCGTGAGGCCGCCGATGCAGAAGAGGAAGATGAAGGTCAGGGCGTAGAGGAGGGGCGGCCCCATCTCAATGGAGCCCTTGTAGAGCGTAGCCGTCCAGTTGAAAACCTTGATGGCGCTGGGGACGGCCACGATCATGGTGAGCAGGGAGAAGATCATGTTCCCGAAGGCGCTCATGCCCGACGTGAACATGTGGTGGGCCCACACCAGAGAGCCGAAGGCGGCGATGGAGAGGGAGGAGTACGCGATGGCGCGGTAGCCGAAGATGGTCCTCCGGGCGAAGGTGGGTAGGATCTCGCTGATGGCGCCCATGGCGGGCAGGATCATGATGTAGACGGCCGGGTGGGAGTAGATCCAGAAAAGGTGCTGGTACAGGATCGGGTCGCCTCCCTTCGCCGGATCGAAGATCCCGATTCCGAAGAACCTCTCGAGCATCACCAGGATGAAGGTGATGCCCAGGATGGGAGTGGCCAGGATCTGGATCCAGGAGGTGGCGTAGAGGGACCAGCAGAAGAGGGGCATGCGGTGCCAGGTCATTCCGGGCGCCCGGAGCCGGTGGACCGTCGTGATGAAATTGAGCCCCGTGAGAATGGAGGAAAAGCCCATGACGACGGCCGAAAAGACGGCCAGGGAGACGTTCGTGCCCGATTTCATGCTGAAGGGAACGTAGAAGGTCCACCCCGTGTCGGGGGCCCCGGCCCCCGTGAAGAGGGAAAGGACGGCGAGGCCCGCGCCTCCGACGAAGCAGTACCACGAGGCGAGGTTGAGCCGCGGAAAGGCCACGTCCTTCGCGCCGATGAGGATCGGAAGGAAGAAGTTCCCGAAGACCGCCGAAAGGCCGGGGATCACGAACATGAAGATCATGATCACGCCGTGAACGGTGAAGAGCGCGTTGTAGGTCTGCGCCGACATGAGGGTCCGGCCCTCGGTCCACTGCTCCAGCCGCATGAGCACGCCCAGCGCTGCCCCCACGAAGAAAAAGGCCACCATGGAGAACAGGTAGAGGATGCCCACCCGCTTGTGGTCCGTGGAGAGGATCCAGCCGAGGAGGCCCTTCCGGCCTGGGGCGTCCAGGAAGCTCGGCTGGGTGTGGGCCAGCGGTTCCGCGATCGTGGTCATGAAGGGGCTCCCTCGGTCGAATTTCCGCGACCCCTTCGCCGCAGGACCAGGACCGCAACGAAGGCCCCCGCCAGGACGATGGTCGCCGCGCCCGCCAGGCGCGTCACGTTGAACACGTAGCGCCTGCCGGCGGGGTCGTAGCTGTAGCAGAAGGCGAGGATCTTGTTGATGGTCGGTTCGGCCTGTCCGCGCCGCGCCTCTCCGACGGCCATGGCCACGTCGGCTGGCAGGAAGGTCACGCCGTACATGTACCGTGTCACGCGTCCCTCGGGGGAGAGAAAGATGATGGCCCCGGGGTGGACGAACTGATTCCCCTCTTGGCGGAATCGGAACCCAACGGAATCGCACAGGGCCTTGGTGCTTTCCGCTGTCCCGGTTAGGAAGCGCCACGCCGAGGGCGGGAAGGGCCGTTTCATCTGCTTAAGGTAGTTCTGCTTCTTGCGCAGGGCGATCTCGGGCGTATCGGTCGGATCGAAGCTCACGGTGACCACCTGAAAGTCCCGCCCGGGTTCGGCCTGGTCCATGCGGTTCAGAAACTCCGCGACGCCGTTGAGCAGGGGCGTGCAGATGCCCGCGCACCGGAAGTAGTTCAGGGTCAGCACGGTCGGTTTATCAACGATCCGCCGAAGGGTGACATCGCGGCCGTCCTCGTCCTTCAGGGTCACGTCGAGTGCCGCCGTACGACCAAGGACCTCGACGATCCCCACATCTTCCGCGGGCCCACCGGCCTCCTGAGCCAAAGCGGCGCGGGTGGCCAGGGCCAGGACCAACGGCAACAGGAATCGAGCCTTCATGACCGCCTCCCCTCTTTTTCGCCGCCCTGCTCGCCTGCGTCCAGGGCGAACACGAGCGCCGCGTGGAGGCTCCCCCACTCCTCCGCCGAGCAGGTCGCCACCCGCGGCCGAAATCCGTTCTCAGGAACGCCGGGGAGGACGTGGGCCGCCAGGGCCTCCGGTCCGGTCCTCCAGCTTTGGGAGCCCCGCAGGGCCAAGGCCACCCTCTCCAGGTCCCAGGCCTCCTTTCGCAGGATTTCGGCACCCGGACCTTCGGCGCGAATCGGCTCGGGCGCATGGAATTCTTCCCGCAGCCTCTCCTCGGCGAGGCTCACGGGGATCTTGTTGGGCACTTTTTCTCCAGCCGTCGCGAACTGCTTGCCGAAGGCCTCGAGGGCCTCCGGACTGTCGCCGCGGGGAAACGCGCCCAGGCCTTGGACATAATGGACCAGCGCCATGCGATCCTTGGCCGGAAGATAGTCATAGGCGCCCATGGAGGAGCCCGGGATTCCCACCCCGAGAGTCCCGTAGATTCCGGGAATGGTGGGCCCGTTCTTCCAGCCCCGGGCCTCGGCGAAATCCCTCGGAGGGGGTGAGAGACCCTTTGCGGCGGGACCGTCACCGCGACCTTCGGACCCGTGGCAGGAGCGGCAATTCTGCTCGAAGAGCGCCTTTCCCCGGGCCAGGAGCGCGGGCGTGGGCACGAGGACTTCCTCCGGACGGACGGGCGGGACGTCGTATCCCCTGGCCGGGGGATACTCCGCCGGATCGAGCCACCCCGTCTCCCCCCCCACCACCGGCACGGCGGGCGCGGCCGGGGGCCGGTTCGCGTTCCGAAGGCCCGGAACCACGATCACGGCGAAGAGGCAGGCCAGAAAGATCACCCCCAAGACTACCAGCAGGGCGGAAAGGAGGCGTTTCAGTTCGGCCGAATCCACGTACTGTTCGATCATAGGCGAAACTCCAGCCCCTCCTTGAGGAAGGGATCGCCCTCGGGCACGTCCCGGCCCATCGCCATGGACCGCCCCACCCAAAGCAACCCCAAGGAAACGAAAAACATGGCAAAGGAGACCTCGGGCCAGGAGAATACCGGGCTCTCGAAGTTCGAGGGAAAGATCAGCCAGTAGAGGTCAAGAAGGTGCGCGGCGAGGTAGAGGACGGCGATCCGCTTGAGCGGTCCGTGCTCGCCCTTCTTCTCCCTTGGAATGAGTGCGAAAAAAGGGATGACAAAGTGGAGCAAAGCCAACCCGAGCACGACGAATTGCCATCCAGAACCTGAGCGGTCCGCGTACCAGTAGACCTCCTCCGGAAGGTCGGCGTACCACATGAGCATGTACTGGGCAAACCCTATGTAGGACCAGAACACCGTAAAGGCGAAAAGGAAACCGCCCAGGTTGTACAAATGGTCCCGTCGAACCCCCCCGAGCCGTCCCCGGTCCAGAAGATACACAGCGCCCAGGACCGTTGCCGCCAGACCCGAGAGAAACGAACCGGCGAAAACGTAGACCCCGAAGATGTCGCTGTACCAGGCCGGATCCAGGCTGGACAGCCAGTCGAAGGCGATGAGGGTCACCGACACGGCGTAGATGGCCATGAAGGCGGGAGCGAAGCGCCGAAACCGGACCGTCAGGGCCGGGTCGGCGGTGGCGTCCTGGCGGATCGAACCGCGCACGAATACCCAGTAGGAAAGGAACCAGAGCGCCAGGCACGCGACCAGGCGGGCGGAAAAGAACGGCGTATTGAGCCACGCGTGCAGCTTGCCGGCTACGAAGGGATCGTGGTGGGCCTCCGGGCGCGTCCAGGGATAGAGGACGGGCAGCGAGAGGAGGGCCGTGACCCCGAGAGGGGCGGCGAGGAAGAGGAGCATCGAGAGCCGTTCCGGCACGCGGCGGAGGGGGACGCTCCACCGGGCTCCGACGAGGTGCTCCAGGGCCACCAGGAACAGGGCCCCCAATGCCAGCGTGGCGAAGAAGAGAAACCAGAGGACCCAATTCGACCAGAAACGTTCCGGAGCGGAACGGAGGAACGACGCCCCGACGCCCGCCGCGCCCACGGCCATGACGGCAAGAAGCCAGGTGCGGGACCGGTTCATGGCCGCCCTCCCCTTTCCAGGTCCTCGTCCGTCGCGCTCTGCGCCCTCTGCAAGACACGGACATAGTGGACCACCGCCCAGCGATCCCCCACGGAGAGGTGGGTCGCGTAGGAAGGCATGGCGTTCTTTCCCCTGACGATGGTGTCGTAGATCCTCCCGTCCGGCGTCTCCCGAAAGGCCCGGGCCTGAAGGTTCGCGGGCTTGGCCCCGTAGGCCGCTGTAAGGGTGGGCACCCCGTCCCCCAGGAGGCCGTGGCAGACGGCGCAGTGATCGCGGTAGGCCTTCCGGCCCCGCTCGAGGACGGGCTTGGTCCTGGGCAGAGGGTTGGCCAACCCGTCGGCCTCTTCCGGAGACGAGGGAGCGTAGGGCAGAAAGCCCCTCGCTACGGTCCCGCGGGGGGGAGGCCGCATGCCGCTCCCGTCCCGGAAGAAGCCGCTGGGTTCCTGCGGGTCGAGCCTGGGCTGGTCCTCCATGTGCGCCATCGGCGGAAGCACCGGGAATAACTTGACGGCCCAGTAGGTGGCGTAGCCGGCCACGAGGCAGGCCGCCCCGACGGCGAATAGGCCCCTCAACAGGTAATTCGCCGACCACGGACCGGGAGGCTCCGGCGCTTCCAGAACTTCCACCTCCGTGGCCCCCGCCTCCTCCAGGGCCGCCCGGGCCGCTTCCACGTCGATGGGCCCGGCAAGGGCCTCCAGAGAAAGGGCGAAGCGATCGCGAGTGATCTTCCCGATGGAGGCCGAGGAGAGGATTGGGTGACCGTAGAAGGGAAGCCGGTTCATCAGCAGGAGCATCCCCAGGCCCGCCGTGAATGTGGCGAAGAGGACCATCACCTCGAAGAGGATCGGAATGAAGGCCTGCCAGGCCATGGGCGCCTTCCCGCCCACCACGATGGGGTAGTCGATCCCCGTGGCCCACATCTGGAAGAGGAAGGCCGAAACGGCGCCGATGAATCCCATGACGAGGACCATCCCCGCCAAAGGGGAGCGCCGATGGCCGAGGGCGGCGTCGAGACCGTGCACGGGATAGGGCGTATAGGCCTCCAGACGCCCTAGGCCCTTGTCCCGGAGACCCTGTACGGCCGCCAGGATGCCTTCCGCACTCTCGAAGAGGCCCAGCACTGCGTAGGCTTTCCCGCTCGCTCGGACGCCGACTTCCGCTTCCACCCTCCGCTCTCCGCCCTTCATGACCCACCGTGCCTTCCCGGTTGCGCTCCGGGGAGCACCATCTTCACTTCCGTCGTGGCGATGACCGGAAGGACCCGGGCGAAGAGAAGCACCAGGGTGAAGAACAATCCGAAGGAGCCGAAGAGGATCCCGAAATCCACCAGCGTGGGCTTGTAGACGTGCCAGGAGGAGGGCAGGTAGTCCTGGTGGAGGGAGATGACGATGATGACGAATCGCTCGAACCACATCCCCACGGTCACCGCCACCGAAACGAGGATCATCCAGAAGTAACTGCGGCGGGCCTTCCTGAACCAAAGGATCTGGGGGATGAGCACGTTGCAGCTGATGGTGAGGAGGCCCGCCCACCCGTAGGTGCCTCCGACGTACTGCCTGAAGACGTGGTGAAGGTAGGGGTTCATGGAGTACCAGGCCGTGAAGCCCTCCATGAGGTAGGAGTAGGCCATGAGGCACGACATCCCCAGGATGACCTTGTTCATGACCTCCAGGTGGAAATCCGTGATGAGGTTCTTGAGGTCCATCGACTCGCGCACCACCACCAGGACGACCACGACCATGGCGAAGCCCGCGAAGATGGCGCCGGCCACGAAGTAAGGCGGGAAGATCGTCATGTGCCAGCCCGGTACGAGGGACACGGCGAAGTCGAAGGAGACGACGCTGTGCACCGAAAGCACGAGCCCCGTGGCGAGCCCCGCGAGAAGAAGGTAGGCCTTTTCGTAATGAGACCAGTGGCTCGCGGCCCCGCGCCAACCCAGGGAGAGGACGGTGTACACCTTCTTCCTAAAGGGGCTCTTGGTGCGGTCCCGCATGGAGGCCAGGTCGGGTATCAGGCCCAGGTACCAGAACATGAGGGACACGGAGAAGTAGGTGCTCACGGCAAAGACGTCCCAGAGAAGGGGGGACCGGAAGTTTGTCCAGAGGGCACGCTGGTTCGGATAGGGGAAGAGCCAGAAGGCGAGCCAGGGGCGCCCCACGTGAATCAGCGGGAAGAGCCCCGCGCACATGACCGCGAAGATGGTCATGGCCTCTGCGAATCGAGCGATGGCGTTCCGCCAGGTCTTCCGAAAGAGGAAGAGGATGGCCGAGATGAGCGTGCCCGCGTGGCCGATGCCCACCCAAAAGACGAAGTTGATGATGTCGAAGGCCCAGAAGACCGGGCGGTTGTTTCCCCAGACCCCGATCCCCGTGGAGATGGTGTAGCCGATGAGGGCCAGCCCCACTGTCATGAGGGAGGACGTGAAGGCCAGGGCGATGAACCACTTTCGCGGCGGCTTCGTCTCGGGAAAGCGAAGCACCTGCTCGTCGAGCGAGGCGGGCGTCACGGGCCCGTCCGTCAGGGGCGGCGTCCTCAGGGCCTCGGGGACCGCGGCCTCCGCCCTCATGGGCGCTCCTCCCAGGCCGACCCTTCCTCGGAGTCGAGCGGTCCGCGGGGAACGCCCGCGGCTCTTTGCAACCGCCTTCTGGGATCAGCCATCATGCTTCTCTCCCGGGTTGCGGATGTCGGCAAGGTATGTGACGGCGGGACGCACACCCAGCTCCGCCAGGACCTTGTAGCCCCGTCCCTCCTTCGATATCTTCGAGACCCGGCTTTCGGGGTCCTTGAGGTCGCCGAAGACGATGGCATCGGCGGGACAGGCCACGGCGCAGGCGGGCTGGATTTCACCGTCCCTCACGGCCCGGCCTTCGACCTTGGCCCGCATCCGCACGTCCTGGATGCGCTGGACGCAGAAGGTGCACTTTTCCATGACGCCCCGGGGCCGGACGCTCACCTCCGGGTTGAAGGCCAGGGTCTCCGGCTCGGTCTTGGCGTTGTTCCACTCCAGGAAATTGAAGCGGCGCACCTTGTACGGACAGTTGTTCGCGCAGTAGCGCGTGCCGACGCACCGGTTGTAGGCCATCTGGTTCAGGCCGTCGGGGCTGTGGTTCGTGGCGTTGACGGGGCAGACGTTCTCGCACGGCGCGTGGTCACAGTGCTGGCAGAGCATGGGCTGGTGCACGACCTTGGGAGCCTCGGGAGGTCCTTCGTAGTAGCGGTCCACCCGGATCCAGTGCATCTCGCGGCCCTTAAGGACCTGCTCGGGACCCACCACGGGCACGTTGTTCTCGGACTGGCAGGCAAGGACGCAGCCGGAGCAACCCACGCAGGCGCTCAGGTCGATGGCCATCCCCCACTTGTGGTCTGGGAATTCCAGGCCGGGATAGAGGCTGTGCAGTGGGTGCTCGTGCCCACCCTCACCGTCTCTCCTCGCCCACTCCCGCAGGGAGAAGCTTCGCACCAGGTCCCGTCCCTCCATGCGGTGGTGGGTCTGGGTCGTGGGCACGGGGATTCGACGGCCTGAGTGCGCCAGGCGGACCCCCTCCCGCAGGAAGGGGCACTTCGATCCGGCGTCCATTAGGGCAAAGGCGTTCACTCCAACGCCCTCCGCGACGCTCGGGCCCTTTCGGCCATACCCGAGGGCGAGGGCGGCAAGGCCCCTGGCCTGACCGGGCTGGAGGAGCACGGGAGCCTCGAGGGCGGCTCCACCCGCCTCCAACCGAACGACGTCGCCGTCCCTGGCGCCGAGGGCCTCCGCGTCCGCCGGGGAGAGGAGGAGCGGGTTGCCCCACGTGGCCTTCGTGATGGGATCGGGCCACTCCTGAAGCCACCCGTTGTTGCCGTACCGGCCGTCCAACACGGCAGGCGAGGGGAAGAACGCCAATTCGAAGCCCTTGCCCGCCGGCCTGGCGGGGACCGCCGCGGCCATGCGGGCCAGCGCGGCTCCGTCGGGCCCGGAGACGGGGGCTGGCCCCGATTCTCTCTCGAAGACCCCGTCGTGGAGGACGGAATTCCAGAAGGCCTCGAAGGGGACGGGGGCGCCGGCGGGGAATTCCTCCCGGCGCCAGCGGGAGCGGATCTGCTCCCGGAAGTCCGGATGCGCCGTCCCGCCCAGTTCGCGCGTCCAGGCGAGGAGGACGTCCTCCCCCTGGCGCGTCTCGTAGAGAGGGGCCACGGCGGGCTGCTGGAGGCTCCTCAGGCCCGGCCCGGGCGCGTAGTCTCCCCAGGATTCGAGCCAGTGGCTCTCGGGAAGGACCACGCCGCACGCCTCGGCCGTCTCGTCCGGGAGAAGACCGATCCTGACCGAACGGGCCGCCGCCGGACCTGCGAAGGCCGCGTGGCCGGGAAAGACGAGGGCCGGATTGACGCGCCAATAAAGGACCAGCGAGTAGGTACCGCCCGCGGCGGCGTCCAGGGCGCGGAGGACCTCTCCGTGGGAGGCCGGAGGAACCAGGGGAAGAACGGGCGCCGGCGCGTCCGCCCCGAGCATGGCGTGGATCAGGTGCGCGGCCCCGTGCGCCTCCTGTGGGAGATGGGCGCCGGCCAGCACGCGGGCCCCGGCGCCGGCGCGGGCCAGGTCGGCCGCCAGGGCCTCCACCGCGGATTCGGCGCCGTCCCCCTCCACCTCCCGCGCCGCGTCGAAGCGTGCCAAGACCCCCGGATCCAATCCGGCGGGCAAGGGAACGCCATGGCGGGAGTGGAGGAGTCCGGCCAGCCCGAAGGCGAAAGCGGCGCACCGGGAGGGCCGCACCTTCAGCCGACGGTCGGCCTTCGCCCCCGTGAGGGTCATCCTTCCCTCGACCGCGTAAAGCCTCGTCATGGGCGAATCAGGGGTCGCGGGACGCCGACCCTCGACGAAGGCCAGGACCGCCGAGGGATCCTCTCCGCTGAGGAAGTCCGCTTCGAGGGAGAGGATCACGCGGGCTTTACCGGGGTGAAGCTCGGTGAGTTCCGCCCGGCCCCAGATGGATCTCGATGCCCCCAGAGTCCCGAGCCCCGACGCGGCTTCAAAGGAGATCGTTTGGAGCCCCGGCAGGACTTTTCCGAGCCCCTTCAAGACCTCCAACCGCGAGGGGGAGAGCACGGCGTCGCAGAGGAGGAGGACGGGGCGCCCTTCCCCTGAAGCCTCCCTCAAGATGGGCAGAATCCGACCTTCGGCCTCCGCCCACGAGGCCTTCCGTCCCTCCACCAGGGGCTGGCGCAGCCGGTCCGGATCGTAGAGCCCCAAAATGTCCGCCAAGGCGCGGAAGGGGGCCTTCCCGCGCGCCCACGGATCCTCGTCGTTGCCCTCCACGTGGACGGGCCTCCCCTCCCTCGTCTTTACCAAGACGCGGTGGGCGTGAAAGCCCTCGGCAAAGGTGCTGGCGTAGTAGTTCGCGACGCCCGGGGTCGCTTCTTCGGGCCGCCGCGCGTAGGGAACGACGGACCCCCGGTCCGGACGGGAGCACGCCGTTCCCGCCGCCAGGGCCGCCGTGGCCGATAAAAGGCCCAGGAACCGCCGCCTCGACACCCCTTCGGGCGGAAGCTCCGGAGGGTCCGAGGCCCCCTCGGGAAACTCGCCGAGGTTCGCCAGAATCTGCTCCCGCGTCCGCGTCCGTTCCGACAGGGCGCGGTAGCGGTCAGGATCCCTTTGAACGCGGATTTCGGTCTGTTTATCCACGACGCTTCACCGCTCCCTCACCAGACCTTAAGGTCCGTCCCGAAGAGGCCAGGCGGGCGCGTCGGCGCCCGTTGTCTCCGTCCTCGGGTTCTCTTCCCCGAAAAAGAGAAATCCCGGAGGCGGTCACCACCACCAGCCAGCCCACGGCTTTGCTCAAGAACTTTCGCCGCGACCCCGTCTCGGTTCTGTCCATTCCAGCCAACCTCACTCCCTCACTTCGCCGGCTCAGCGGTGACACGCGTTGCAGTGTTCGGGCCCCTTCGTCACAGGGGAATCGGGTGCCACGGCGGCCCGGGCGTCCCGGTGACAACCGAGGCAGTTCCCCATGCGCATGGACATGTGCTGAGCCACAACGTCCATCTTCTGGACTTCGCCGTGGCAGGTCTGGCAGGCAACGCCCGCGGCCACGTGGGGCCGGTGGTCGAAGTAGACGTGGTCGGGAAGCCGGTGGATCCGCCTCCACGCGATGGGCTTTCCCGACTCGTGGGCCCGGAGGATCTTCTGAACTTCGGGGCTCTCCGTCCTGGTGACGGCATGGCAGTTCATGCAGGTGGAAACGGCCGGGATTCCCGCGTGGCGGGACTTCTCCACGCCCCCGTGGCAGTATTGGCAAGGGATTTTCATGGATCCGGCGTGGAGGGCATGGGAGAAGGCCACGGGCTGATCCGGGGCGAAGCCCTTCACGAATCGATCGGGCTGCGTGAACCAACCGACCGCAAGAACCGTGGACAGGATCGCCGCGCTTCCCACGGGCAGCCACAGTCGCGCAAACCGGTCGTAGGGATGCATCCGCCCTCCCGAACGCTGCCGCCGGCCGCCGGCCGGCTTGCCATGCACGCTGCCGCCGGATTCGTCCGATGGGCTTCGATCCGGCGATCGAATCTCCCTGGAAACAACTCCCTCCACTCCGTATTCCCGGGTAAGGCCCCTCGGAGATCCGCCACCGCACGCCGTGTGATGCACACTGAGTACCACAGGCGGACCGCACCATCAAGGGCCGGTGTTGCCCCCCCAAGCGAGCCGGCTGTAGAGTGGCGCCGGCGGGACCCTCTCCGATGGGCGCAGGTCCGCTGCGATGGGACCGCCCTTTTCCTGAAGGACCGTATCGATGGTCTTTCCCTCGGGAGTGGACGTCCATCCTCTGATTCCGCCCCTGGTGGCTTTCGCCATCTCGTTCTTCACTTCAACGGGCGGAGTCTCGGGCGCCTTCCTCCTGCTCCCCTTCCAAGTCAGCGTTCTGGGATTTACGAGCCCGGCCGTGTCGGCCACCAATCAGCTGTACAACATCGTGGCCATTCCCAGCGGCGTGTACCGGTACTTCCGGGAGGGGCGCATGGTTTGGCCCCTCACGTGGGTCGTCATCGCGGCCACCCTCCCCGGCGTTCTCGCGGGCGCGTGGATCCGCGTCAACTACCTTCCCGACCCCCGCCATTTCAAGTTCTTTGCGGGCCTGGTGCTCCTGTACCTCGGGACGCGCATGGTCCCCGATTTGATGCGGAGAAGGGCAGGCGACGCCGCCTCCGCCGAGGCGCGCTTCCAAGCCCTCGTGGCGGCGCACAAGGCCCGCCAGGACGGGAGCGCCCTGCGCCTCCCGAGGGTAAGGGTTCAGGCCTTCACCCTTTCCCGGATCCGATATTCCTTCTACGGAGAGACCTTCGAGTTCTCCACGGCGGGGGTGTTCTTCCTCAGCCTTGCCGTGGGCCTCGTGGGAGGCGTGTACGGGATCGGGGGAGGCGCCATCCTGGCCCCCTTCTTCGTGGCCATCTACCGCCTTCCCGTTTACACCGTGGCGGGGGCCGCCCTCCTCGGCACCTTTATCACCTCCGTGGCGGGCGTAGCCTTCTACCAGTTCCTCGCCTCCTTCCACCCCGGCGTGGCCGTGGCTCCCGACTACCTTCTGGGGTTCCTCTTCGGCCTGGGCGGCGCCGCGGGCATGTACTGCGGGGCCCGCCTCCAGAAGCACGCCCCCGCCCGGGCCATCAAATGGCTCCTGGTGGGCGTTCTCCTCTTCACCGCCCTGACGTACGTGGTTCAGTTCTTTATGGGCTGAATCCCGTCGGAGAAGGGCCTCAGGGAGCCTTCCTCCGTTGCATGCCCGGGGCCTCCTCGGGGCGGGCCTCGAAGGCGTGCTTCTCGTAGAAATCCCGCTTGCCCCGCGCGAAGAAGAGCTGGACGCCACGGATGGCTTGGTTCTCGCACTTCCTTAGGAGCTTCTGGAGGAGGGCCGAGCCCCCCAGCACTGGAAGTCGGGGTGGACGATCACGTCGTACACCATGGCGTGGAGGAGGCCGTCGCAAACGAGGCGCCCGAAGCTCACGAGCCGATCCCTTTCGTAGGCGCCCACACAGAATCCGCTTTTTCCGGTTCACGGCTTCGAGGTCCTCGGGCCGCGCCCTTACTGCGCGTTCCATCCCGTCGTCTCGAAGAGGTTGAAGTGGGCCTCGCGCTCCGGAACGCCCTCCCGGAACCCGATGGCCATGGACCCTCCCGTGCGCCCAGACCCAGGGTCCCTTACGGATACAGCTTGTAAAGCATCCTCGGGTAAGGGATGGTCTCGCGCACGTGTTGGAGGCCGCAGATCCAGGAGACGGTGCGCTCGAGGCCGATGCCGAAGCCCCCGTGGCGGACGGTCCCGTACCGGCGGATGTCGAGGTACCACCGGAAGGCCTCCTCCGGAAGGCCGTGCTCGCGGATGCGGCTCAGGAGCAGGTCGTGGTCGTGGATGCGTTCGGAGCCTCCGATGATCTCGCCGTACCCCTCGGGGGCCAGGACGTCCACGCAGAGGGCGAGGCTCGGGTCCTCGGGGTCGGGCTCCATGTAGAAGGCCTTCACGGCGCTCGGGTACCGGTGGACCATGAGGGGCCGGTCGTACTGCTGGGTCAGGACCGTCTCGTCGTCGCCCCCGAAGTCGTCTCCGAACTTCAGGTCCGAACCCAGGGAGTGCAGCTGCGCCACGGCATCCTTGTACTGGAGGCGCGGGAAGGGCTTCTGCACCCTCTCGAGCTTGGATGTGTCCCGTTCGAGGATCTTCAATTCCTCGCCGCACCGGTCCAGGACGCGCGCCACGACCGACGTGAGAAAGTCCTCGGCCAGGTTCATCACGTCGTCCAGGGTGGCGAAGGCCACCTCCGGCTCGAGCATCCAGAATTCCATAAGGTGACGGCGGGTCTTGCTCTTCTCGGCCCGGAAGGTGGGGCCGAAGCAGTAGACCTTGCCAAGGGCCATGCACGCCGGTTCGAGGTAGAGCTGGCCCGACTGGCTGAGGAAGGCCTTCTCGCCGAAGTAGTCGGTCTCGAAGAGGGTGGTGGTCCCCTCGCAGGCGGCGGGTGTGAGGATTGGGCTGTCGATGAGGGTAAAGCCGCGGTCGTAGAAGTAGTCCCGGAAGGACTGCTCGATCTCGGAGCGGACGCGGAGGATGGCCACCTGGCGGGAGGATCGTAACCAGAGGTGGCGGTTCTCCATGAGGAATCCGGTGCCGTGCTCCTTTTTCCCGATGGGGTATTCCTCGGCCATGTGGTGGAGGCGGGCCTCACGGAGGGAGAGTTCCACCCCGCCCGGCGCGCGCTCGTCAAGGCGTACGGTCCCCGTGACCGTCACGGAGGACTCGAGGCTCACGCGGTCGAGGAGGTCGAATACCTCCGCCGACACGTCCTTGACGAAGGCCACGCACTGGAGGTAGCCCGTGCCGTCCCGAAGGATGAGGAAGCGCACCTTCCCCGAGGAGCGCTTGTTGTAGACCCATCCCGAGAGCGTGACCTGCTCCCCGGCGTGCTGTGTGAGGCCCTTGATCGTCAACGGCAGCTCCATGAAGGCTCCCTCTTGTCAGAGGCGGGAATTATAGACGAGGCAGGCCTTTTCGGGCAATACGCGGAGGAAAGTACGGGAGATGCGAGACGCCAGATGCGGGACGCGAGACGG
>CAZPSH010000017.1:0-15294 GCA_964589625.1 uncultured Thermoanaerobaculia bacterium | reverse complement strand
CCTGGCCTTCCCTTTCTCCAGGGAGACCCCTTAGTTCAGCCTCCGCTGTTCGAGCCGGAAGGTGAAGTCGCACTGGCCGGCGTGGATGACCCCATCGGGCTTGAGTTCCTTCAGGGTCACGCGTTCCCCGTTGAGGTAGGTGCCGTTGGTGGACTTCAGGTCCACAAGGTAGAACCCGCCCTCCTTTGGGACAATGCGGAAGTGCTGTGCCGACAGCGTCTGGTCCGCCACGGAAATGGTGTTGATCTTGTCGCGGCCCACGGAGACGACCTGGCCTACCGGGATTTGAAAAGCCCGTGGAGGGTTGTTTCCCCTCTTCAGGACCAGCACGGGCACCTCGTCCAGGACGAGGGTGTGGTCCATAACCTCCGACGAGGGTGCCTTTTGAAGGAGGGCCGGATCGATCTCCGGCACCGAGGGCGCCGCAGGGCTCTGGGTCTCGTCCCCCGGCTTCGTAATGGCGAGCTTGGAGGCCAGACAGTCGGGGCACTCGTTCTCCCACATCCTGAGCTCCCGCCCGCACTGGTCGCACACCCGCTCCGGAGGCGGGCTCGTCCTGCGGAGGAGGAGAAAGACGGCCGCCGCGATGGCCGCCAGGGCGAGGAGGCCCATTGCCGCCGCGAGGACGACGAACCAGAGGAGCCGGGTGTCCGGGGCCGGCTTGGGAGACGGCCGGTCCTCCTCAGGGGCGGGCGGAGGCGGCGGGGGCTTCTCGGGGGCCTTCACGGGGACGAGAGAGGAGGCGGCGGCTTCGAAGGAAGCCCCGAGATCCCGGGACGACAGGTCTTGCGCCCGTCCGACGTACCTTCCGCCGGTGAGGGCGGCCATGCGGCGGAGGGTGCGCTCCTCGGCCGCGCCCACCCCCACGGTCACCACCGCGACGTGGGCCTCGGCGGCCCGGGAGGCGCCGTCTTCGAGCGTGACGGCGGAGTTCTCGTCCCTCCCGTCGGAGACGAGAAGGACCACGCCTTCGCTCCCCTTCGCTTGAATGGCCCGCACGGCCGTAAACAAGCAGTCGTGCAGGAGGGTAAACCGGCCGCCGGGACGGAGGCTCCTCAGCCCTTCCGCAAGGGCGCCGAGGTCCTGTGTGAAATCCACGACCTGGACGGCCTCGTCGTTGAAGGCGTACAAGGCCACGGGCCCGCGGGCAAGGAGGGTCGGCATGGCCTCGGCCACGAGGCCTTTGGCCGCGTCGAATTGGGCCGGCGGGATGGAACGGCTCGTGTCCACGAGGACCGCCGTGGGGGCGGCCGCCGCGGCATGGGCCATCAGGGAGAGGGCAAGTACGAGGAGCGTGCGTCTCATGGCGCGCCTCCTAGGCGGATGCTCTCAGTATAGTCGTCCGCCATCCCAAGCGGCAAGGACACCAAGCGGAGCGGAATGAATCGCGAGGCCGGGGCGACGGCCCCTCCTGACGCCGAGCCCAATCCCGAGGCGCGTTCCGCCACCTCTCCGCTCGTCTCTTCGCCTTCTGGTCCTCGCCGGAGGCGCATGCGCCCCCTGGAGGGCGCGTGGCGGGTATGACAGAATACGGGCTCTGAGGAGGCACTCCATGCTGAAGCTGGAACCGAAAAAAGTCTGGGAGCACTTCGAAAACCTCTGCAAGATCCCCCGCCCGTCGGGCCACGAGAAGGCCGCCGGGAACTACGTCGTATCCGTGGCCGAGGCGCACAAGCTCGTGTGGGAGAGGGACGCCGTCGGAAACGTCTTGATCCGCGTCCCCGCCAGCAAGGGGCGCGAGAAGGCACCCGTCACGGTGCTCCAGGGCCACACGGACATGGTCTGCGAGAAGAACAGCGACGTAAAGCACGACTTCATGAAAGACCCCATACGGCCCCGCCTGGAGGGTGACGTGGTCAAGGCCACCGGTACGACCCTCGGCGCCGACAACGGAATCGGCGTGGCCATGGCCCTCGCGCTCCTGGACGAGAAGGCCGCGGTCCACGGCCCGCTGGAGCTCCTCTTCACCATCGACGAGGAGACGGGGCTCAACGGGGCCAACGGTCTCCAGCCCGGGTTCGTGAGGGGCCGCCGCCTCCTCAACCTCGACACGGAGGAGGACGGCCAGCTGTACGTCGGGTGCGCCGGGGGAAAGGACACGGTCCTGACGCTCCCCCTCTCCCGCGAGAAGGGCGCCGACCCCCGCCCGGCCTTCACCCTTGCCGTAAAAGGCCTGCGTGGCGGCCACTCCGGAGGGGACATCCACGAGGGGCGGGGCAACGCCAACCGCATCCTCGCCAGGGCCCTCCACGCCATGGCCCAGGCCGGCGCGGGCTTTGCCCTCGTCTCCGTCCAGGGAGGCTCCAAGCGAAACGCGATCCCGCGTGAGGCCTTTGCCCTCCTCCACGCCGACGCCGCCGCCGCACGGAAGGCGGGAGCGGCCCTGAAGGCCTTCCAGGCGACGGTTCGCGCCGAATTGAAGGGCGTGGACGAGGGCGTCCTCCTTTCCCTGACCAAGGCCAAGAGCCAGGGTCCGGCCCTCACGGCGGCCTCCCAAAAGAAGGTCCTGAACCTCCTGGCCTCCGTCCCCCACGGGCTGATTTCCTACAGCCGCCAAATCCACGGCCTGGTGGAGACCTCCACGAATTTCGCCATCGTGGAGACCCGGCCCAAAGCCATGGACATCATCACCTCCCAGCGCTCCAGCGTGGAATCCCAGCGCGACTGGGCGGCCTGGTGGGTGGGGAGCGTGGGCCGCCTGGCCGGGGCCAAGGTCCGCCATTCCAACGGGTACCCCGGATGGGAGCCCAACATGGACTCCCCGATCCTCGCCCAGGCCCGCCGGACCTACAAGCGCCTCTTCCGGGAGGACCCCAAGGTCAAAGCCATCCACGCGGGCCTGGAGTGCGGGATCATCGGGGGCAAGTACCCGGGGATGGACATGGTCTCCCTCGGTCCCACCATCCGGAACGCCCATTCCCCCGACGAGGAAGTCCACGTCGCCTCCGTGGCCCGGACGTACACGTACCTCCTCGAGTTGCTCAAAGACCTGGCGTGAAGCCGAGGGGATTGAAGGGTCGGAAAGCGAGGAGTCGGGGATGCGGGAAGCGTCCCGCGTGGAACCCGCTCCGGGCGCGTGACGTTCCAGTCCCCTCGCGCCCCCCTGAGAGGTCCTTCTACTGCCTCACGTGCGTCCAGTCCTTCTCGATCTTCTCGAAGAGGGCTCCCTGGTCGTCCTTGAGGCGCGGGAGCCAGTAGGCGTAGAAGATCTGGAACTCGGGATCGCTCATTTTCTTCAGGAAGGCGAGAAAATCGACGTAGGCGCCCTGAGGGTCTCCGCTCCGGTGCTTGATGAGGGCGAGGTAGAAGCGCGCGTCGCGCATGGTGAAGGGCGTTCCCCCCAGTCCAAAATCCCCTTTCTCGGCCCGTCTCAGGGCCATCTCGAAGTGAACCTGGGCCGTCAGGATCTCGCCCGCGTCGAAGGCCAGCCTCCCGAGCAGGTACTCGGCCACCTTCTCCCCGTCCACGCCCTTTTCGGTCCGAATCTTCTCCGCCAGAGCGCGGCCTTCGTCGAAGCGGCCCTGGAGGCGCATCATCGTGACGGCCGCGATCTCCGCATAAATGGGCTTCTCAAGCCTCGGTGCGGCCAGTTGGAAGCACTTCTGCGCCTCGGAGAAGTTCCCCTCTTCCCAGTACGCGCGCCCCAGGCCGAGAAGGGGTTCCACCGCATCCGGCTTCAGGTTCCGGGCCTTCTCCAGGTAAAAGCGCCGGGCCTGGGGAAGGGACTGGATCCCCGGGGGCAGAGGCTCGCAGCAGAAGTTGCCCTTAGCGAGAATCTCGATGGACTTTAGATCCGTGATCCGTCCGGCGCACTCCAGGTTCTTCTCGTAGCGGGCCTCGTCCGAGGAGAGAAACCCGCAGCACCCGTTCAGGAGGGCCACGGCGGCCAGGGACGAGGCGATTCGGCCGATAGGGGTCATGCCTGCCTCCGGGCGCATCTTAGGACCGCTTGGCTTCTCATACAAGTTGAAGCCGTCACATTTTTGCGGCGGCATCGGGCGTTCCTCGGGCACCGCCGTGCTATGATTCCATCCGGGAGGCCGCCGTGTCCAAGGATTCCATCGTCGTGATCGGGGCGGGATTCGCGGGAGCCGCCACGGCCTGGTGGCTCCGGAAGGCCGGCGCGGACCGGGTCCTCGTCCTGGAGCGGGAGCCCGTACCCGGGGCCCACGCCTCCGGAAAAAACGCGGGGATCGCCCGCCAGCCTGTCCTCCACCCCTCCACGGCCCTCCTCGCCGCGAGGGGCGCGGCGTTTTTGCGGCGGCCTCCGGACGGATTCTGCGAGAGCACGCTCTTCGAAGCGACCGGCGGGTACCTGGCTACGGCCGACCCCGAGGACCGGCGCCTGGACCTCCTCCATCGCGCGGCCCTCGCCGCCGGCGTTTACACTTACGAGGCCGAACGTTCGGAGGTACTGGAGCGCATCCCCCTGCTGGACGGTGCGCCCTTCGCACGGGCCTTGGCCAGCCCCACCGACGGCGTGGTGGATATCCACCACCTGCTTACCTCCTACCTCAAGGGGGTCCCTCTCCGGACGGGTACCCAAGTGGAGGGTTTCCGTCTCAAGGGGACCAGGATTACGGCCCTGGAAACCTCTCGGGGGGTCCTGGAGGTAGCCGCCGTGGTGAACGCCGCGGGCGCGTGGGCCGCGGACGTGGCGGCCCTTGCCGGGGCCGCCCCCGTGCGAATCGAGCCCCGCCGGCGCCATCTTCTCCACACGGGCCCTTTGCCGGACCTCCCCGCCGGAATGCCGTACGCTTGGCTCTACGATCCTGAGGTTTACTTCCGGACGGAGAGCGGAGGCCTCTTGTTGTCTCCCTGCGACGAAGAACTGCAGCCACCCGGAAGCCCCCCCACCCACCCCGACGCATCGCTCTGGCTCGCGCGCCGGTTGAGGGCCGCCGCTCCCAAAATGGTGGGCCTGCCCGTGGCCAGGGCCTGGGCCGAATTGCGCTGTTTCAGCCCCGACGGGGCCTTCGTGGTGGGCCGCGACCCGCATGTCGCGAATTTCTACTGGGCCTGTGGCTTGGCCGGGCACGGCATGACCGCCTCCTCCGCCGTGGGCGAGCTGGCCGCCTCCCTCGTCCTCGGGTCGGAGCCTCCCCTCGATCCGGCGCCCTACGACCCCGGCCGCTTCACTTTTGGCTGACGTCGTCCACGGGCGGCGTGCGGGGCGCCCTTCGGTCCACGCGGATTTCGCATCGCCCCGCGCCCCGGCCCATGGAGCATTCGATCCGCGTCTCCCAGGAGGATCCGGGGAGGGCGGATTCGAGCCAGGCCCCCCACAATCCCTCGCACGCCACGCATGGGGTGTCGGGCCTAAGACCCGCGCGCGCGGCGCCCTCCTGGGGGCGGCACCGCGTCACCACGATGTCGGCGCCGTCCCCGTCCACGCTCCAGTCGCCGGCCATGCCGTCCCCGAGAAAAGCCCGGCTGTAGTCCATCAACAGGTCCGCCGCCTCGGCGAGGGATGAGGCCGGCCCCCGCCCGCTGGCGCGCAGGTACTCTCGGACCTCGATCCTCGCGAAGCTCCGGCGTACCCGGGCGTTGAGTTCGACCGCCTTCTCCAGGCCGCAGGCTTCCGCCGTTTTGAGGAACCACTGGCCGTCCCAGGCGAGCATGAGCCTGCCCAGGAGTTCCGCCGCCGTTTCCGGAGAGAGCCCCCCGGGGTCTTTCCTTTCCAAGGCCTTGCCTCCTTCGCTACGAACTGCCCAGACGGACGGCGAGGATCTGGCCCCCTTCAACGAGGGCCGGGGTCGCCGGAACCCCGTGGGCCTGTACCGCCATGAGCCACCACCCGCTGCCCAGGACCTTCGAAGCGTCTATGATGCCCGTGATCTCCCAATCCGAAGGCTCGAAGGAGCCTCCCGCCGCCGCCGGGTTCACCTCCACGAGGCGAACCAGTTCTCCCGAGCGGACATCGACCTGCCAGAGGCTCGAGGCGCGCCCGGAGAGCGGAAAGGTGGGGTCCTCGGTGAGCAACAGGGCCCCCCTCTCGTCCATGGCCAGGTTGTCGGGGCTCACCACGCCCTCGGAGCCCTTGAGGATCAGCTCGAGGGTTCCCCCCGACGAGGGATCGGTCAGGGAGTCAAAGACCAGGCGGTAGAGGCGTCCGTTGTGGTTGACGTGGCGCCCCGACTTCCCCCGGTATTCCGATCCCGTCGTGACAAAGTAGAAGTTTCGGGGAGCGGAGGGGTCCTGCACGCCGTCCTCCACCCGGACGAAGCCGGTGGCTCCCTTCGCGTCGGCCTCCCGTTCGAGGGCCTCGGCAGGCTGGTCGTAGCCAACCGGAACGAAGGAACAGCGCCGCGCCGCACCCCTCTCGCGGATGTCCTCTTCGGTGGCCGCGCCTTCGACCCGGAGGGCATAAAGCCGTCCGTTGGAGAGGCCGTTGCGCGCAAGGACGTCGCGGGAGTCGGCCTCCTTCGTACCAACATACAGGTAAACCTGGCTGTCCGGGGTCTCGGGGCCGTCCTCGAGACCGACGAGGGCGGTCTTCTCGCCGGTTCCCCGGAGCGCCACCTGGTTCTCCTTGGCGTACCGGCCGAGGCGCGGGAGCGCCCACGCCTGCCCATCGAAAACCGCGAAGGAACGGCCCCCGGGTTGCCCGTCCAGCGTGTCCGTGCCGCGGCTCTCCTCCCCCGTAAGAAAGATGGGGCGGTCGAAGCCCTCCACCGCGCCGGCGAGGTGGGCCGAGCAGAGAGGTCCGAACCGGCCCTTGGAGACGCTCCGGTACTCGATACCCGATGCGTCCAAGACCTTCCGAATGGCGTCTTGGCCACCCCGGGCGTAGAGCGTAAGCCCGTGCTGGTCGGTGTGGGCCTTGAATTCCCATAGGGAGACGAAGGCCCCCTTCCCACCATGGGCGCGCACCTCGCCCTCCTCCCGGGCCAGTTCGTGGTTCACGTAGAGCTTGAAGGCCCCTCCTTCGAGGGGGAGCAGGCCCATCCCGTCCGGTCTCCCCGCCAGTCGGTAGCCCCTCGCCGACTCACCCACCTCCAAGGCGATTTCCACCGCCTCCACGCGCAGGGAGACGGGGACCACATAGGGCTTCGGGTCCTCCGCCCGGACCCCTGCGACCATCCCCGCCGCGGACAGCAACGCCGCGGCCCAAGTCAGTTGCCGTCGCTCCGGGCGCGATCCCATGGATCTCCCCTCCGAAAAGTCTCCATCATAGCGCACCGGCCCTATTTGGTGCAGACGATTCGGCCCTCCGCCCCCCTGCCTTCTCCGTGCTATCCTCCCGGCATGGCTCTCATTCGACTCCTTCCAGACTCCCTTGTGAACAAGATCGCCGCCGGAGAGGTCATCGAACGGCCCGCGTCCGTAGTAAAGGAACTGCTCGAGAACTCCCTGGACGCAGGCGCCTCAAGGATATCCGTTGAGGTGGAGGAGGGAGGCCGGACCCGTATCCTCGTGGAGGACGACGGCGAAGGGATGGACGGTGACGACCTCCTCATGGCCCTTGAGCGGCACGCCACCAGCAAGATCTCCTCCGAGGGAGACCTCTCGGCCATCGCCACCCTGGGTTTCCGGGGGGAGGCGCTTCCGTCCATCGCCTCGGTGAGCCGGCTGACCTTGTCCAGCCGGCGCCCCGGAGCGGCCCAGGGCGCTTCCGTCCGAGTGGAGGGGGGCCGCTACGGAGACCCTTCGCCCGCGGCCCTCGCCCCCGGGACCCGGGTGGAGGTTCGGGACCTCTTTTTCAATGTACCCGCACGCAGAAAGTTCCTCCGTTCGGCCTCCACCGAGCTGTCCCACGTGACGAGCCTGCTCGAGCACTACGCGCTCGCCCGTCCCGACGTGGCCTTCTGCCTGACGGCCGACGGAAGAACCTTACTGTCCCTCGCGCCCGCACAGGACCGGGAGAACCGCTTTTTCGAGCTCTTTCCCGACCTTTCACCGGAGGATTTCGCCCGCACCGATTACCAGGTCCCCCACGTGGCCGTCCGGGGTCTGGCCGGGCATCCCGAAAGGAACCTCGGAACCCCCCGGTACCAATTCACACTGGTCAACGGGCGACTCATCCGGGACCGCGTCCTCCAGCACGCCATCGCGGAAGCGTACGCCGACACCATGCCGCGGGGACGCCATCCCCTCTTGCTTCTGTCCATCGCCGTGCCCTTCGATCGGGTGGACGTGAACGTCCATCCGACCAAGCGCGAAGTCCGCTTCGCGGACGGGCAGGCCGTCCACGGAGCGGTGGCGGCGGCCCTTCGCAGGACCGTTGCGCCGGGGCTCCCGACCACGGGGACCTTCCCCGCCGCCTCGGCCGTTCCGCCCTTCGTCAGAGAGGCGCGGCCTCCTTCCTGGAGGGACGCCTCGAGTCAGGAGCCGCCCGCGTTTCTCCCCCTCGCTTCCTCCTCCGGGTTGCCTCCCGCGCCTCTACGAGCATTGGCTCAGTGGAGGGACTCCTTCATCGTGTGCGACGGTCCCGATGGACTTTCCATCGTGGACCAGCACGTGGCTCACGAGCGCCTTAGGTTCGAGCAGTTCCGGCGGTTCATCGAGCACCCGGGTCCCCGCCAGGCCTTTCTCCTTCCGCCCGCCTTCACCCTTCCCCGCCACCTGGCGCACCGGGCCGCGGAGATGGCCTCCCTCGCTTCCGCCCAGGGCTTCGAGGCGGAGGTCCTCGGGGAGGGCGTCGTGGTGGTGCGCTCCGCACCGGCCTTCCTCCGCCCCTCCGAGGCCCAGGACCTTCTCCAAGAACTCTTCGACGGCGCCGGGGAGGCCCTCAAGACGCCCAGGGACCGCTGGAAGGAGATCCTCGTGATGCGCTCCTGCCGGGGGTCCGTCATGGTCGGGGAGCCCCAGCCCCTGCCCAAGCTTCAGTACCTCCTGGACGCGCTCTTCGACCTGGGGTGCCCCTTGACGTGTCCCCACGGTCGGCCTATCGTCTTTACCCTCAAGGCGGCCGAACTTCTCGCCCGCTTCGACCGAAAGTAGATCCCGAGCGCCACCGTTCCTCCGGCGCGACAGGAAGGAAGCCCGCGCATGACCAAGAAGCCGCTCATCCTGACGGGAGCCCTGATACTCCTCTCGGCCTCGCTCCTCGTCGGCTGTTCCCAGCACGAAGTTTCCTGGAAAGGAGAGCCGCCCGAGGCGCCCAAGGAGGCCCGCACGGCCCGCCCCGTCCAGAAGGACGCACCTCAGGAAGCCTCACCGGACCCGGCGCCCGCGCCCGCAACGACCGCGGCCGCCGCCGCGGAGGCGGATTTCTTCGGGACGGTGGACCTTCCCACCGATCTCGCCGCCGGATTCGAGGCGGGACCCACGCTCTTCGTGATCGCCCGATCCTCCGCGGGGGACCTGCGCCCCGTCGCCGCCGTGAAGCTGCTTCCCGAGAGGTTCCCCGTGACCTTCCGCATCACGGGCGCAGACTCCATGACGGGCGAGGCCCTTCCTGCCGAGGCCGATCTCCTCGTCCGTTTGGACGGAGACGGGGACATCTCCACGCGAGGCGAGATGGACCTTTCGGCGGGTCCCGTCCGCGCCCGGGCGGGCGAGCCGGTTTCCCTTCTCCTTCGGGGACAGTGAGATGGAGGGGGAACGACACCCGGAATTCGACCGTCTCGTCGCCATCATGGCCCGCCTCCGTTCGCCCGGGGGATGTCCCTGGGACCGGGCGCAGAGCCGGCAGGACCTGAAGCCGTATCTCGTGGAGGAGACCTACGAGGTTCTGGACGCCATCGAGTGCGGCGATCCAGCGAAGTTGCGCGAGGAACTCGGAGATCTCCTGCTCCAGGTGGTCTTCCATGCTCGGATCGCCGAAGAAGAGGGCGCCTTCACGGTGGAGGAGGTGTGCCGCTCCATCAACGAGAAGCTGGTCAGGAGGCATCCCCACGTCTTCGGTGAGGTCCGGGCCGACACGCCGGAAGAGGTTCTTCAGAACTGGGAGGCCATCAAGAAGGAGGAGAAGCGGGACAACGGCGCCCAAGATCCGAGCGCCCTCGACGGCGTCCCCCGCGTCCTCCCCGCCCTCCTCAAGGCCTACCGCCTCGGCCAGAAGGCGGCTCGGGTCGGCTTCGATTGGGAGGAGCGCCGCCAGGTGGAGGACAAGGTCCGTGAAGAGTGGGACGAACTCCGCGAGGCCGTCGCCTCGGGCCGCAAGGACCTGGTCCGCGAGGAGCTCGGGGATTTCCTCTTCGCGCTGGCCAACCTGAGCCGCTTTCTGGAGGTGGACCCCGAGGACGCGCTCCAGCTTTCCAACGCCAAGTTCCAGCGGCGCTTCCGGGCCCTGGAGACGGAGGCACGCCTGGAAGGCCGGGACATCCACGGGATGACTCTGGCCGAAATGGACGCCCTCTGGGAGCGGATCAAGGGCCGCGAGCGCGTCAACTCCTCGGAACTGCCCTTCGGTGACGCGTGAACCGGCGGATCGGGGAACGGACGGGCCCGCGCCGGGGAGTGAACTTGACGAGACAGGTCGCCGTGACTTCTCTTCTTGATCCCTCAGAACGGCGGCCGGTAGCCTCGCGCCGCATAAGAGGCGCCCTCCCGTGAAGTATTTGATCAAGACCTGGGGCTGCCAGATGAACGTCCTGGACAGCGACAAAATGGCCGGGCTCCTTGCCGACCTGGGATACGAGCCCGCATCCGATGAGCGTGACGCAGACGTCATCCTCCTCAACACGTGTTCCGTCCGCGAAGGCCCCGAGAACAAGGCCTTCACGGAGCTGGGGCGGCTCAAGGGGCTCAAGCAGGACCGCGACGTGATCCTGGGACTGGTCGGCTGCTTGGCCCAGCAGGAGAAGGAGGCCGTTTTCGCCCGGGCTCCGCACGTGGACCTCGTGATGGGCCCCCGGGGGGTGCTTCACCTCCCCGAACTCCTCCGGCAGGCCCGGGTTCAGAGGACCATCGACACGGAGTTTCACGAGGACTCGGTGCTCTTCCCCGACCAGATGATCGTGCGATCCAGCCCCACCAAGGCCTACGTGACGGTCATGGAGGGGTGCAACAAGAAGTGCGCCTTCTGCGTCGTCCCGGCGACCCGCGGCCCCGAGATCTACCGGCCCATGGCCTCGATTCTGGAAGAGGCCCGGAGGGCGGTGGATGCCGGCTTCCTGGAGGTGGAACTCCTCGGCCAAAACGTGAACTGCTGGAAGGAGGGCCGCTCGCGGCGTTTCCCCGACCTGCTGGCCGCCGTGAGCGATCTTCCCGGCTTGAAGCGCCTGCGCTTCACCACGAGCCACCCCCGCCACTTCCCCCTGGAGGCGGCCGACCTCATGGGAGAGCGGGAGAACCTCTGCCCCTACCTGCACTTGCCCGTCCAGGCCGGATCGGACCGGATCCTGAAGGCCATGCGCCGCCAGTACGACCAGGCGTGGTACCTGAACCTCGTGGGCGAGATCCGGCGGAGGGTGCCCGAGCTGGCGCTCTCCAGCGACGTGATCGTGGGTTTCCCAGGCGAGACGGAGGAGGATTTCCAGGAGACCCTCAAGGTCGTCCGGAAGGCGGCCTACGACACGCTGTACTCCTTCCGCTTTTCTCCCCGTCCCGGCACCCCTGCGGCGCGACTTCGTCCGGTCCCGCCGGCCGAGGCGAGGGGACGCCACCAGAGGCTCCTGGACCTCCAACTCGAGATACAGACCGCCCGGTTTCAGAGGTCCGTGGGGAAGGTGCTGGAGGTCCTTGTGGAGGGCGAGAGCAAGAGGGGTGGACAATTCTCGGGCCGCGCCCCGGACAACAAGGTCGTGAACTTCACGAGCGAAGCCCCCGTGGCGGTCAACAGCCTCGTTTCCGTCTCCATCACCCGCTCCAACGTCAACAGCCTCCTGGGGCGGCGGGTTATCGCTCCGCCGGCGCAGGACGGGGGCCGCTGAGGGGCGAGGGCCGTCCCGGCCAGGATCATCGCCCCTCCCCCCAGAGCGACCGCGCCGTACGTCTCGCCCATGAGGAGCCATCCCAGGACGACGGCCACGAGGGTGTTGAAGAGGGGCATGACCTGCGCCTTGGTCACCTCGATGGCCTGGATCAACCGGTACCAAAGGACGAAGGCCAGCGAGGTCCCCACGAAGGCCAGGTAGAAGATGGAGATCCACGCCCGTTGGCTCCAGGCGTGGGAGAGCGGGTTGCCCTCCACCAGCCATGCGCCGGCGACGAGCGGGACCAGCCGGAAGGCCATTTGCCAGAACGAGAGGACGGCCGCGCCGAGGGGAACCATGGCGAGGAAGAACCTGACCCCCGAGAAGGTCAACGGCGGAATGTCCTGCACACCCAGCTTGATGAAGAGCCAGGTGGACCCCCAGATCAAAGTCAGGACCGCCCAGATCGCGGCCACACCCGCGCGACTCATGGTCCTCCCATGTTCGTCTACGGCCTGAACGCCCCCGCGGATCGAACGTTTCAAGTCCGGCGGCACCACACCAAAAAGGAAAAGAGGGGCCCGAGGGCCCCTCTTTCATCGTTCCCGTTCAGGAAACTCAGCCGTTGACCGGGCGGACGTGCTCGGCCTGGGGGCCCTTCTGGCCCTGCACCACCTCGAGCTGGACCTTCTGGCCCTCGGCGAGGGTTTTGAAGCCGTTGCCCTCGATGGCGGAGAAATGGACGAAGGCGTCCCCGCCCGTCTCCAGAGTGATGAAACCGTAGCCCTTCTTCTCGTTGAACCACTTCACTGTTCCGTTGACCACTGCTAACTCCTGTTTCTTTGAATCACCATCTCAACAAACCGTTTGTTGAAGAGGGTTCGTTTGGGAGTTTACCATGGGCTGGCCTGGATGTCAACCGTCACAGGCCGTGGGGACGGAGCCCCCAGGTCGTTCTCGGGCCCCGATTCGGCCATCCGGCGCGGTTTGAGGTGGAGCGCATGTTCCGTTTCTTCAAAAGAAGGCGCCGCGAGCGCATCCTTTCGGAGCCGTTTCCTCCCGAATGGCGTCGGATGCTCCGCCGCGACGCGGCGGTCCTGAGGGCCCTGCCCGAGGACCTCTGGAAACGTCTGGAGGACGACCTCCGCCTCTTCATGGCCGAACGGGACTGGGAGCCCTGCGGGGGCCTGCGGGAGCGGGAAGAGATGCGGGTTCTCATCGCGGCCCAGGCCTGTCTTCTCACCCTCGGAAGGTCGGTGGACGCCTTCGATCACGTGCGGACCATACTCCTCTACCCCGCCCGATACGTCGCCCGAGAAGCCGTCGAAGACGAACTGGGCGTCGTGACGGAGGACCTGGACGACCGCGAAGGCGAGGCCTGGGAGCGGGGGCAGGTCGTCCTCTCCTGGAGCGAGGTCTCCGCGGACGCGAAGCGGGCCGACGGCCGAAACCTCGTCCTCCACGAATTCGCGCACCAGATCGACCTGCTCGACTTCCTAGATGGGGCCCGCCCCGCTCCCCAGGACCGCGAGCGCTTCGCCCGCTGGCGGGAGACCTTTCTGGGGGCCTTCGATGCCTTTGCGGACGCCGTGGACAGGGGGAAAAAAGTCCGTGTGCTCGACCCCTATGGGGCCGAGGACGAGGCCGAGTTTTTCGCGGTGTCCACGGAAGCCTTTTTCGAAAGGCCGTCGGACCTGAAGCGCCACCACCCTGACCTCTACGCCCTCCTCTCCGAGTACTACGCCCTCGATCCCGCGACTTGGACCGGGTAGGGGCCCTGCCGCCCCCCCGCCTCCGTCCCTCCATACCCTCGCGGAACCTTCCGCCTCCGGTCCGGTCTCACGGGTTGTAGCGGATAGGAGGCGACCATGAGACGGACGATGAGGACCCTGATGGCGGCGGGCGCGATGGCGCTGGGACTCCCCTTCCTGGCGGCGGGCCCCTCGGGATTCACGGTGGACGTTCTGGTGGACGGGGTTCCGCGCCCCGAGTACACGGCGGGCGGCAAGGTGTACGTGGAAGCCCTCCGAGGAAGAGAATACGCCCTCCGTCTCACCAACCCCCTGGGACGGCGCGTGGCCGTGGCCCTGTCGGTGGATGGGCTAAACACTGTCAACGCCCAGCGCACGGATCCCGCCCGGGCCACGAAGTGGGTGCTGGATCCCTACGAGACGGTCGTGATCTCCGGCTGGCAGGTGAGCGGGGGGGAGGCGCGCCGGTTCTTTTTCACGGGCGAAAAGCGATCCTACGGAGCATGGCTGGGCCAAACGGAGAACCTCGGCGCCATCGAGGCCGTCTTCTTTGCGGAAAAGGTCTGCAGACCCGTCGAACCGGAGGTTCGAGGCGGAGTCCTGGGCGGCGGTGCCTCCGCCGACGAGGGCGCGGCCCGGCGTGAGCATCCGGCGCCCCAGGCCTCGGCGCCCTCCTCCAGAAACCAGGACTCCAAATCCATGGAAAAGAGATCGGACCTTTCCGACGACTACGCGGCCACAGGAATCGGGCGCCGCATGCGCCACAGCGTGAACCGCGTGAGTCTGGATCTTGAGGAGACCCCGTCCGCCTCCGTGCGGATCCGATACGAGTTCCGGCCCCAACTGGTCGCCCTGGGCGTGCTCCCTCCTCCTCCTCCGAAGCTGCGCCCCCTGGACCGGCGCGAGAGAGCTACGGGCTTCGAGGGGGCCTGGTGCCCGGACCCCTCCGCCGGACGCTGACGCTCACCCATCTCAACCCCTCCTTCTCTCCACAGGGGACGGGGCCACCGGCGCCCCGTCCCCGCCATGTTTGCCCGGTCGTCGTCCGGGTACACCTCTTGCGCCGCCTCCCTCCCCACCTCCCGGCCCTTCCGTTCCTGTGGTACAAGGGAAGCCATGCGGCGACGGTGGGTTCGCATCGTGGGCTGGGGGGCGGTGGGCCTCCTGCTTCTCCTGTTCGTCCTGGGACTGGTCCTGAGACGGACACCGCTGGTGGACCGGTACTGCGAGCGCGTTCTCCTGAGCGCCCTGGCCAGCAGCGGGGGGACTTTCAGCGCGGAGAAACGCCAGGGGACCTTGCTCTCGGGTCTCCAGCTCGACGGAGTGAAGGTAGTCGTGCCAGGCCGTTACGAGGTCACCGTACGGCGCCTTCGGGTCCGTCTTCATTCCACTCCCCTCCTCGCCGGGGTCTTTTCCGCCAAGAATCCCTCCGTGGAAGGGCTCAAAATCGTGGTGTGGGCCCATCCCGGAACCTCCCCGGAGGGATCTTCGCCCTCCTCCAACCCAATCCCCCCCTGGCTCCTGGTTTTGGTGTCCGGGCTTCGGGTGGAGGGCGCCCTTCTTGAAATCCGGGAGGATGCTGCGCAGGCTCTCCCCGCGGCCGTCCGCGGGGTTTCGTTGTCCGGAGATCTCTCCATCGCGGCGGGCCGACTGACCCTCGACGGTCTCCGCCTGGCCGTCCGCGCGGCGCCTGGATTGCCCGGGCCTCTGAGCGCCCAGGGTCGCCTGACCTGGATCCCCCC
>CAZPSH010000016.1:0-65751 GCA_964589625.1 uncultured Thermoanaerobaculia bacterium | reverse complement strand
AGGGATCGACGGGAAGGGATCGACGAGCCCAACAGGGGAAATGCAAACCAACTGGATCAGCGCCTGTGCGGCATCTCCCTGGCCCTGGCTTCCCTTTCGCCTTTTGTCCCGAGCGAATTGGAGAGTGACGCCGGGCCCGGCATCGGGCCCCGTAGCCAGGACTCCCTCGGCCTGGCTCCGGCAACGCGGCCCGCAAGGGCTTTTCAGCCGCCGGCTAGGCCGTCACTGCGACCCGGGGGATCTTTTTTTCGAGCAGGAGGAGATCGGCGAGGACAAGGGCGGCGGCGGCTTCAAGAACGGGTGGAACGCGCAGGGCGATGCAGGCGTCGTGGCGGCCCCCGACGGTGATTTCCACGGTCTTGCCCGTCCGCAGGTCCACGGTCTTGCGGGGCCTGGGGATGCTGGATGTGGGCTTGACGGCCACGCGAAAGATCAGGGGATTGCCGTTGGTGATGCCGCCGTTCACGCCTCCGGCGTGGTTCGTGCGAGTGGTCCCGCCGGCGTCCAGGATTTCGTCGTTGCACTGGCTCCCGCGCATCCGCGCGCTCGCGAATCCCGCCCCGAACTCGATGCCCTTCACAGCGGGGATGGCGAAGGCGGCGTGGGCGATGAGGGACTCCACCGAGTCAAAGAAGGGCTCCCCGAGGCCCGCGGGCAATCCCTCGGCGCGGCACTCCACGATGCCGCCCACCGAGTCCTTCTCCGCGAGGGCCCGGGAAACGGCCGCCGCCGCGTCGGCCTCCCCGCCCACCTCCAGGAGCCGAGCGTCGACCCGCACGGGCGCGATGGCCTTCTTGGCCACCACGCCCGCGGCCACGAGGGCCGCCGTGAGCCGGCCCGAAAAATGGCCGCCCCCCCGCGGGTCCGCGAACCCTCCGAACTTTTCCCGGGCCACCCAGTCGGCGTGGCCGGGGCGGGGTGTGTGACGCAGGGCGTCGTAGGCGGACGAGTCCACATCGGCGTTTTGAATAAGGAGCAGGAGGGGGGCGCCCGTGGTGCGGCCCTCGAAGAGCCCGCTCTCGATACGCGGACGGTCCTCCTCCCGCCGGGGAGTGGTGCCCGGCGCCCCCCCGCCCCGCCGGCGCTCCAGGTCGGGTCCGAAGTCCTCCTCCGACAGGGGGAGACCCACGGGGCACCCGTCCAGGAGGACCCCCACGCAGGGCCCGTGGGATTCACCGAGAATCTGCACGCGGAAGAGACGTCCGAAGGCGTTCATGGACCCATCCTAATGGAATCCAGGTCGTCGAAGAAGCCCGGGTACGACTTGGCCACGCACGCCTCGCCCACCACCGCCGCGCCGTTGGGGCACAGGAGGCCCGCCACCGCCCCCGCCATGGCGATCCTGTGGTCTCCGCCCGAATCCACCTCTCCCCCCCACAGGGGCCCGCCGCGGATCACCATGCGGTCTCCGTCCAGCCGAAGGCGGCCGCCCAGACGCCCCAGCTCCGAAACGAGGGCCGCGGCGCGGTCGCTTTCCTTCGCCCTGAGCCTCCCCACGCCCTTCAGCACGCTCGTGCCCGAGCACGCGCAGGCCAGCACCGCCAGCGGGGGGAAGAGGTCGGGGCAGTCCGTGGCGTCGAAGTCGAAGGCTCGGAGGTCTCCGCGCCGCACGCGGAGGGCTTCTGCCCCCCAGGTGATCTCGGCCCCCGCGTCCGACAGGGCCGTGAGAACCGCCCGGTCGGGCTGGAAGGAGCCCGGGTCCAGCCCCGCCACCTCGGCCTCGCCCGCCACGGCTCCGGCCACGAGGAGGAAGGACGCCCCGGACCAGTCGCCCTCCACCTCCACCCTCCCCGCCCGGTATCGTTGACCGCCCCGAATGCGGAAGCTCGAGAGGTCCGCCTCGCGATCCACTCGGCCCCCGAAGGCCTCGACGCAGGCCAAGGTCATCCTCACGTAGGGCCCGCTCCGGAGGCCCGAGACGCGCACCTCGGAATCGCCCGGGCAGAGGGGCAGGGCCATGAGAAGGCCGCTGAGGAACTGGGAGCCGTGGGTTCCGTCCACCTCCGCCGCCCCCCCCCGCAGGGGCCCGCGCACCGACACGGGGGGAAAGCCTCCGGCGGTCTCGCACCGCGCGCCCAGGGCCCCCAGGGGCGCCTCCACGGGCCCGACGGGCCGGTTCAGGAGGGACCCTCGCCCCGTCACCGCAAATTCGGAGTCGAAAAGGGCCGCCAAGGCCGTGGCCGCCCGCAGGCAGAAGCCCGACTCGCCGCACTCCAGCACGTTGCCCGTGGGCGGGGCGCCCCCCGTGACGGCGATCTCCTCGAACCGGTCCTCCACCCGCGCTCCGAGGGCGCGCGCCAGCCCCAGCGCCGCGAGGGCGTCCTCGCACCGGCTCGGCCGAGCCAGCACCGAGCGCCCCTGCGCCAGGGCCGCCAGCAGGACCGCCCGCACCGTGTGGCTCTTCGAGGGCGGCGCATCCACGCGCCCCTTTACCCGAGACGCCTCTACAACCCGCATCCGGAGCCTCTCCCGCGGGGCCCCCGCGCCCAACGCCCGCGTTCCCATCTTCGGCCGCCGGGGGCGGCGTGTCCAGGGGGCGGCAGGCGGGGCCGTGCCGCGGCAACCCGGGTGTCTGCCTGCGCAGACCCCAAGGGCGCAAGGGATTGGGGGCCATCCTCTCCGTTGCGGATCGTCGGCGATGATCCCTGCACGTTCCTCCTCGCCGCTCCTTGCCGGCCAGCCCAGGGTGCTCCCGTCGCGCTAGAGATCCTCCCCGGGCCCGACCCCTCCACCCCCAAGCCTCTTGCGCGGGGCCCGCAAGGGTTTATCAGCCGCCTGCTAGGCGCTCCCGGCCTCTCCGGGAGCCTCTTCGGCGAGCCAGATGCCACCGAGGATGACGGCGGCGGCCAGAACCGTGTGGAGGGGAACGGGCTCGCCGAGAAAAAGAAAGGCGAGGACGAGGACGTACACGGGGGCCAGGAAGATGTACCTGGCCGTGGCGGCGGCGCCGATTTCCTTGATCCCTTTGAGGTAAACGAAGTAGCCCAGGCCCGTTGCGGCGAGGGCCATGTACGAAACGCAGGCCCATCCCAGGAGGGAGGCCGACGCGAGGCTCGACACGGCCCCGTCGGCCAGGAGGCTCGGGCTGATGAGGAGGGCCCCTACGGCCCATGTGATCCAGGAGAGGTCGAGAGAGGCGTACAGGTGGGCCACGGGCTTGGAGAGGACGCTGTAGGCGGCCCAGGCGAGGGCCGCGCCGAAGGCCAGCAGGTCCCCCAGAGTGGGGCCGCGCGCGCGGAGGGCCGGGAGCGCCCCGTCGGAGACGATCCACAGGACTCCCGCGAAGCCCAGGGCGATGCCCAGGGCCTTGCGCCGGGTCATCCTCTCCTTCAAGAAGGCCACGGCGAGCAGCACCGTCATGAGGCTGTCGGTGGCGATGATCAGGGAGGAGTTTCCGGCCGTCGTGTACTTCAAACTGTAGTAGAAGAGCACGTGGTAGCCGAAGATTCCCGTGAGGCCCAGGAGGAAAAGGACGCCAAGGCGCCGGGGCGCCCCATGCCCCGGGGGCGCTAGGCTTCCGGAACGCAAAGGGGAGAAGGACCGCCGAGGCGATCGTGAAGCGGAGGAAGGAGGTCACCTCCGGTGAGAAGTCCCTCTTCCAGAGCGGGGCGGGAGAAGTCCCTCGCTTGGAGGGACATACGAGACCTGTTCCGGCGAGGTTTCGTCCGCCGCGTTGCCCCGGGCGCGGGGGTGTGCTATACCCCGGGGCGGAGAGTGCACGGACCGTTCATTCCGAGCCAAGGATAGGGAGGGGAGCCATGTCCCAGCGCCAACAGCTGGAGCGGATCCTGGAGATTGACCGGCTCATCCGGGCGGGGCGGTTCCCGAACGCGGACCGCCTGGCCGAGCGCATGGAAGTGAGCCGCAGGGCGGTCTTCAAGGACCGGGATTTCATGATCATGCGGCTCGGCGCGCCCATCGTCTACGATCGCGCCCACGGCGGATGGGCCTACTCAGACCCCACCTTTGCGCTGCCCTCCCTCATGGTCACCGAAGGCGAACTCCTGGCCTTCTTCCTCAGCGTTGAGGTGGCGAGGCGCTACCTGGGCACTCCCTTCGAAGCGCCCCTGCGCTCGGCCGTGGAAAAGGTGCGGGGTTCCCTGCGCGGACCCGTCACGGTAAGCCTGGAGGATCTCTCGCGCCACTTCACCCTGGCCGCCCCGGCGGCTGCCCCCGCCGACGAGCGCGTCCTCCTCAACCTCCACAGAGCCATCGTGGCGAGGCGGCGCGTGGCCATGCGGTACTTCACGGCGAGCCGGCGCGAGACCTCGGACCGGATCGTGGAGCCCTACCACCTCGTGAACCAGGTGGGGGACTGGTATCTCATTGCCTGGGACCGGAAGCGGAGGGACTTTCGCACCTTCCACGCGGGCCGCATTCGGTCCCTCAAGGTCCTCGAGTCAGAACCCTTCGCCCGGCGGAAGGACTTCGACCCCTCCACCTGGATGCGACAGGCCTTCCAGGTCCAGCTCGGTGCGACGACGGAGCGCGTCCTCCTCCGCTTCGACGCCGAGCAGGCGCCTTACATCCGCGAGCGCGTCTGGCATCCAACCCAGCAAATCTCCGACGCGCCCTCCGGAGGCGTGGACCTCTCCTTCGAGACGAGCGGGCTGGGCGGGGTCCTGCGCTGGGTCCTTCAGTACGGAAGCCACGTGGAGGTCTTGGCCCCCAAGGCCTTCAAGAAGGCCTTCGCGCGGGAGGTCAAGGCCATGGCCCGCAAGGTCAGGGTAGGCAAGGCGGACAAGAACTAAGAGGCGGCAACTCCGAAGGAGCGGAGGGCGCTCAAGAGGGCCTCGGGCTCGTCGGTTCCCACGTAGACGTGGCGGCCGCTCCGGAGGGTGAGGTCCACGGCGTCGAGGCCAGCCACGCGGTAGAGCCAGCCCTTCGGCGCCAGCCGGATGCCGTAGCCCCAGACCCATGGAACGCGCCGGACCTCGGCCCGCTCTACATCGGAAAGCGGGACGCGGCGGCTCCATGCCCCCAGTCCGAAGCGGAGGACGAGGGCCTCCCGGTCCACCGTCACCGTGAGGAAGGAGAAAACGGCCCCCGCGATCAACAGGCCCGCGGGCGCCACGGAGAGGGCGACCCGCGCCGCCGGATCGGCTCGGAACTCCTCGAGGAACAGCAGGGCGGGCACAAGGCACGCCATCGCCACCGTGAAGGCCAGGAGGAGACGTCCCACCTGCGTGTGCCGGTATTCCATACGGGGCCTCCACTTCCGCGGATTCTAGCACGGCGCTTTCCAAGGAGGCGCCGGCGCGGTAAAGTGAGCCGTCCGCCGCGGGCGCGGCGGAATCGAACCCTAGGGGGCGAACGTGAAGAGATGGCTGATCCTTGCGCTGGGAGCGGCGGCGGCACTCACGACTTGGGCCGACGGGGACATGCGCCCTGCCACGGCGGCGGAGCGGGCCTTTCTGAAGAAGGCCGAAGGCGTGGTCTGCGCGGCGCTCCCGCCCGGTCCGGCCGGCTGGGCCGTGACGGAAAGGTCCGAGCGGGAGCCCTTCGACCAGGTCTCCGCGGGCGCGGCCCGGCATCCTATGGAGGTGCGGTGCTTCATCGCCTGGCAGGACCAGGCCCGCCGCCGGCAGGCGCAGAGCCGTTTACTCGAGGAGAGCACCCCCCTGGTCTCCCAGGGCCCCGGCGAGGAACAGGAGGCCCTCATGGACCGGATGAACGCTCTCGGGGAGAAGTTCGCCGCGGCCATCAACAAGAACGACACGGCCGAGGTTCAGCGCATCCAGAAGGAAATGGAAGCCGTGGGCCAGAAGCTGAGGGCCATCGGGGAGGCCCAGAACAAGGCCTTCCAGAGCGTGGCCCGGAAGAACGCGGCGAAGGACGCCGAGGCGGAGGTGCTCCTGGTGATCAACAGCCGCGAGGAGACGATCCCGGAGGGTTCGGTCCGGGAGGCGCCGGTCCAGGGCGCCACGGTCTACCGGATCGAGGAGGGGGAGTTCGTCAGCGATGCCTGGCGGGAAGGCACCACCGTCGCCTTTCTCGGCGCCTGGACGCTGGCCAAAGAGAGCTGGGGGACCCTGATGCGCCCCTCCCACAAGCCCGGGGCTCCCGGGACGTCGGTGCAGAACGTCTTCGTCCGCATCAAGGCCGACAAAGTCCGCGCGCGCAAGCTCCTCGAAGGCGTGGACTGGGCGTCCCTCAAGGGGCTGATGGCGACGCCGTAAGGACGGATTGAGGACGGGGCGCGCACGCCTGAAACCGGCGCGTGGGTTGTTTTGTCGACTCCTTGAGTGGGGACCGCGCCGTCGGCACGGCGCCCCCCTCGAGGCTTGCCCGCCGATCATCCCCCCGAGACGGTGTCCCCTTCGGCCTTGCAGCCCTCGGGATAGTCCCCCGTGAAGCAGGCGTAGCAGTAGTGGTCCGGGGAGGAAACGGCGCGGCGCAGGCCTTCCATGGGCAGGTAGCGGAGGCTGTCGGCGCCGAGGGATTCGGCCACCTCCTCGGGTGACCGGAAGGCGGCGGCGAGGCGCTCGCGCACGGGCGTGTCGATGCCGTAGTAGCAGGAAAAACGGATCGGCGGGGATCCGATCCGAAGGTGGACCTCCCTCGCCCCGTTTTCGCGCATCATCCGCACGAGTTTCCGGATCGTGGTTCCCCGAACGATGGAGTCGTCCACGAGGACCACGCGCCGCCCCTCGAAGAACCCGGGCAGGGGGTTGAACTTGAGGCGCACGGCGTCGTCCCGCATGACCTGGTCGGGCGAGATGAAGGATCGGCCGATGTAGTGGTTCCGCACGAGCCCGAGGGCGAAGGGGAGGCCCTTGGCATGGGCGTAGGCGAGGCCGATGTAGTTGGAGGAATCGGGGATGGGGACGACCACGTCGGCCTCGACGGGATCCCCGTTGGCCAGCTCCTCGCCGATCCGACGCCGCACCTCGAAGATGCGTTCGGAAAAGGCTCGGCTGTCGGGTCGGGCGAAGTAAATGTGCTCGAAAATGCAGTGGTGGGGGCCGCACGGGGAGGCGCCTTCGAGCCGAACCAGCCCGCCCGCGTCCCAGCGGTACAGGGCGCCGGGCGGGACCTCCTCGAGGAAGGTCCCGCGCAGGACGTCGAAGGCGACGGTTTCGGAGGCGAGGAGGACGGCGCCCTCGCGCTCCCCCAGGCTCAGCGGCCGGAAGCCGTGGGGATCCCGGAAGGCGTACAGCTTGTCCGGGGTGAGCAGGAGCGTCGAATAGGCGCCGTGGCCCTGGCGCATCCACTCGCGGATGGCCTCTTCCAGCCCGAGGCCGTCGGCAAAGGCCCACACGCCGATGCAGGCCGCGATGACCTCGGCGTCGTTGGTCCCCTGGAGCGCCATGCCCCGCTCGGTTAGCATGGCCCTCAGGGCCGTCAGGTTGGTGATGTCCCCGTTGCTCGCGAGGGCGAAGCGCGGCTTTCCGTCTTCCAGGAAGAGATGGGGCTGGGCGTTATCCAGCGTCGCGGCGCCCTGGGTGGGGTAGCGCACGTGACCGATGGCGGACGATCCGGCGAGGGAGGCCAGGACGTCGGGCGTCAGCACCTCCCGAACGAGACCCATCCCGCGGTGGCGGACGAGGCCGCCCTCCGCGAAGGAGGCCAGGCCGCACGAGTCCTGCCCCCGGTGCTGCTGCGCGAAGAGCGCTTCGCAGCAGAGCGTCACCGCCTTCTCGTCCCCGAATACTCCAGCCACGCCGCACATGAGGGGGGAGTATAGCAAGGAGATGGACGGCGAGGAACCCAAGGAAGGGCCGGGAGCGGGACCGAGTCCGGTGGGTGGGATGTTCCCCCTCCGGGCCCGGCGCTGGGTCCTCCGCCCGCCTTCTCCTCCGTCCGCCTCACTTGTTCAGGACGTGAATGGCGGCGCCGAGGGCGGCCTCCACGGATTCGAGGAGGCCTTCGCTGAGAGTGGGGTGGGGATGGATGGTCTGGCTCAGGTCGTCGAGGAAGGCTCCCATCTCGATGGCGAGGGCGGCCTCGGAAATCATCTCGCTGGCGTCGGCGCCCACGATGTGGACGCCGAGGATGCGCTTCGTGTCGGCGTCGGCGACCGTCTTGACGAAGCCCTCCGTGGCGTTGAGGGTCATGGCGCGCCCCGAGGCCTTGAAGGGGAAGGTGCCCGTCACGACGCGGTGGCCCTTCTCGACGGCCTCCTGCTCCGACAGCCCGGCCCAGGCGATCTCGGGGTCCGTGTAGATGACGGCGGGGATGACCACGTTGTCGAAGGCCGACGGCTCACCGGCGATGACCTCCGCGGCCACCTTGGCCTCGCGGTAGGCCTTGTGGGCCAGGAGCGGTCCTCCCACCACGTCCCCGATGGCGTAAATTCCGTGCGCGCTGGTTTCCATTCGCGCGTTCACCTGGATGAAGCCCTTGGCGTCTTGCCTGACGCCGGCGGCGTCGAGGCCGAGCCCCTGGACCGACGGCACGCGCCCCACGGAGACGAGGACCTTGTCGGCCTCGAGGAGGGTCTCCCTTCCCTCTTTGTCCTGAACCACGACTCTGGAGGGGGCGCCCCTTTCGAGACGCATGGCCTTGTGGCCCAGGTGGAGTCCCACGCCGAGGGCCGTGAGCCTCCGGGTGAGAACCTCGCGGACTTCTGGATCGTGCTGAAGGAGGAGTTCAGGGAAGAACTCCACGACCTCCACCTCCGCCCCGAGCTTACGGTAAACGCTGCCCAGCTCCAATCCGATGTAGCCCCCACCGATGACGACGAGGCGCCGGGGGACCTCCGAGAGGGATAGCGCTTCCTTCGACCCGATGACGGTCTCGCCGTCCACCTCGAAGCCCGGCAGGGAAAAGGGAACGGACCCGGTGGCGATGACGGCCTGCTCGAATTGGACCACTTGAGGTCCCTGGTCGGTCTGGACCTCGAGGGTGCGGTCACTGGTGAATCTTGCGCGGCCCGTGAGGACTTCGGCGCCGTTCTTCTCCGCGAGGAACTTCACGCCCCCCGTGAGCTTCTGGACGACGCCGTCCTTCCAGGCCACCAGGCGGCCCATGTCCACCCCCTTGGCCTCAACCAAGATGCCCATCTTGTGGGCCTCCCCGGCCTCGGCGAGGAAGTCGGCGGCGTGGATGAGGGCCTTGCTGGGGATGCAGCCCTCGTTGAGGCAGATGCCGCCGAGGCGTTTTTCCGCCTCGATGAGCACCACGTCCTTCTTCAGCTGCGCCAGCCGGATGGCGGCCAGGTATCCCCCCGGTCCGGCCCCCACGACGGCCACCTGACAGCCTTTGGCAAAGGATCCCACGACCATGACGTCACCCCCTCAAGAGCATGTATTCGGGATTCTCGAGACGCTTCACGAGGACCGACGCGGCGCGCGCGCCCTCGGCCCCGTCAATGATCCGGTGATCGAAGGAGAGGGCCACGTTCATCATCTTCCGCACGGCGACCTGCCCTTCATGGACAGCGGGGCGGTCCTTCACGGCGAAGAAGGCGGCAATGGCCAGTTCGGGCTGGTGAATGATGGGCGTGGCGAGGAGTCCCCCCACGGGGCCGATGTTGGTGAGGGTGAAGGAAGCCCCTTTGAGTTCGTCGAGGGAGAGGCGGCGCTCCCTCGCCCGGGCGGCTAGGTCGGCGATCTCCCGGGCCACCGTGAGGAGGTCCTTCCGGTCCGCGTCGCGGACCACGGGGACGATGAGCCCCTCGGAGGTATCCACGGCCACCCCCATGTGGACGTACCGCTTGAAGACGATCTCCCCCCGGGTTTCGTCGAAGGAGGCGTTGAGGAGCGGGTGGGCCTTGAGCATGGAGGCCAGGGCCTTCACGAAGAAAGCGGTGAGGGAGAGCTTGACGCCGTCGGCCTCGGCCAGGGGCTTGAGGCGGCCGTACAGGGCCACGAGATCCGTCACGTCCGCTTCGTCCACGTGGGTCACGTGGGCCGCGGTGCGCTTGGAGAGGACCATGGCCTGGGCGATGACCTTTCTCAGGTGGGAGACCGGCGTTCGCTCCACCGGCCCGTAGGGATCTGCGCCCGCCGACCCCTGGGGTTCGTCGCGGTCGGGAGCCGGGGCGTACTCCACCCCGTCCACGCTGACGCGCAGTGCGGAGGCGGACCCGGGGGGGGCATCGGCGAAGCCCCGCACGTCCTCATCGGTGACCCGGCCGTTTCGGCCCGTCGCCGGAACCGATGCAAGGTCCACGCCCAGTTTCCGCGCCAAGGCGCGGGTGTGGGGCGTGGCGAGGATGCGTCCCGGCCGAGGGGCGGAGGGCGGCGGCGCGGAAGCGGTGCGGGCGTCAGGTGCCGCAACGGCCGAAACCGACGCCGGGAGGGCCGGCGCGGGAATCGCGGTTTCTCCTTCTGCGCCGAACACGGCGATCACGTCCCCTACGTGGATCGCGTCGCCTTTTTGGAAGCGAAGTTCGAGAACCGTGCCCGCCCTGGGGGAGGGGAGGTCCACCACGGCCTTGTCGGTCTCCACCTTGACGAAGGGCTGGTCCACCTTCAGGGAATCGCCCACCTTCACGAGCCACTCCACGATGCGCCCCTCGTGGATCCCCTCTCCGACGTCCGGGAACTTGAACTCGAAGACCATGAACCCTCCCCTCAGAATTCGAGCGTCTTTCGCACGGCGGCCGCGACGCGCTCCCGGTGGGGAAGGTAGTGGGCCTCCAGGAGCGAAAGCGGAAAGACCGTGTCGAAGCCCGCTACCCGCTGCACCGGCGCCAGCAAACTCAGGAGAGCCCTCTCCTGGAGAAGGGCGGCGATTTCGGCTCCGAAGCCGGAGTTGCGGGGCGCCTCGTGAACCACCACGGCGCGCCCCGTCTTCTCCACGGACTGCAGAAGGGCGTCGAGATCCAGGGGATTGAGGGTCCTGAGGTCCAGCACCTCGGCGGACACCCCCTCGCGCCCGAGCGCCTCGTGGGCCTCCAGGGCCTGCCGGACCATGGAGCCCCACGCGATGATCGTGACGTCCTTCCCCTCCCGGGCGACGCGCGCCTTGCCCAAAGGAATCGGTACGGCGGCCGTCGGGACCTCTTCCCGGAAGGCGCGATAGATGCGCTTGGGCTCCAGGTAGACCACGGGGTCCTCGTGGCGGATGGCCGATAGTAGCAGCCCCTTGGCGTCGGCGGGGTTGCTCGGCACCACGACCTTGAGGCCGGGCGTATTCAACAGGAGGGATTCGTAGGATTCGGAGTGGTGCTCGGGGGGGTGGATGCCGCCCCCGTAGGGCATCCGCACCACCAGGGGAAGGTGGAAGAGGCCCCGGGACCGGTTCCGGTACCTTGCCACGTGGGCGAAGAGCTGGTTCACGGCGGGGTACATGAAGCCCATGAACTGGATCTCGGCCACGGGGCGGAATCCAGCCGCCGCGAGGCCGAGGGCCATGCCCACGATGCCGCTTTCGGCCAGAGGCGTGTCCATGACCCGGTCGGGGCCGAAGGCGTCGAGGAGTCCTTCGGTGACGCGGAAGACGCCGCCGTCCCTGCCCACGTCTTCGCCGAGAACGAGGACCGACGGGTCCCGCTCCATCTCCTGACGAAGGGCCTGGTTGAGGGCCTGGGCCAGGGTGAGGCGCTCGGCGGGCTCCGCGACGGCGTACAAGGCCGAGTGCGCCCGGCTTTCGGAGGTCTTCGCGGTCATCGTCCCACCTCGTTCAGGAGCGCCTCCCGCTGCTCGACGAGGTTCCAGGGCAGTTCGGAGTACATGTGGTCGAAGATCTCCGAGGGGTGAGGCGGGGGCATGGCCTCGAGGGCTTCCACGTCCCGCTCCACGCGGGCGGAGGCCTCCTCGAGGAAGGAGGCCTCCTCGGCCTCGCTCCAGAGCTTCCTTGACTCGAGAAAAACCCTCATGCGGGCCACGGGGTCCCTCTGGGACCAGTATTCCAGTTCCTCGGGAGGCCGATACTTCTTGGCGTCGTCGGCGGTGGTGTGGTTCTCCATGCGGTAGGTGTGGGCCTCGATGAGCGTGACCCCCTCCCCGGAGCGCGCCCGGTCAAGGGCCTCCTTCGCCGCCGCGTAGCAGGCCAGGACGTCGTTTCCGTCCACTTGAATCCCGGGGATGCCGTACCCGTGGGCCCGCTGGGCGATGGAGCCGGCGGCCGTCTGCTGCTTGAACGGGACGGAGATGGCCCACTGGTTGTTCTGGATGTAGAACACGGCCTTGGGGCGGAAGACACCGGCGAAGTTCAAGGCCTCGTGAAAGTCCCCCTCGGAGGAGGCGCCGTCCCCCGCGAAACCCACCGCCACGGCGTCCTCACCTCGCAACTTCAGGGCGAGACCCACGCCCACGGCGTGCAGGAGCTGGCTCCCCACAGGGATGGCGGGCGGGAGGCACCGCGTTCCCTCAGGGAAGCGCGAGCCGCGCTCGTCGCCTTTCCAGAGGGCGTAAATCAGATGGCCGGGGATCCCCCGGAGCATCATGATGCCGTGTTCGCGGAAGGAGGGCACCATCCAATCCCCCTCCTCCATAGCCAGCGCGAGGCCCGCCTGGGCGGCCTCCTGGCCCCGGAGGGACCCGTAGGTGCCGAGCCGTCCTTGCCGCTGGAGGTTGAGCGCCTTCTCGTCGAAGCGGCGCATCCAGACCATGTTTCGGTACAGGGTGCGGAACTGCTCGTCCGAAAGGCGGGGAACGAGGGCCTTGTCGGCCTTGCCGTCCTTGTCGAGGATCTCCAACCGCTCCGTGACGGCCTCGTAAATCGTGCGTTTGGGCATGCGGATCTCCTTGGCGCCGCGCCTTGCGTCCGAACCGTGGGCTGTCCCGAGTAGAGCGTAACGGGCCCCCCTCACCTAAGCAAACTCCTTGCCGTTTGCCCGAGCCCGTGGGAGAGCCTCGGTGTAGGAATCAGGGGGCGGTCGGTTGCGGAGAGATCGCCCATTTTGGATCCCCGCGCCGGGCCGAAAGCGCGGGGGTGAGTTCGGGAGGGGCCTCCTCCACGGCGGGGACGCCGAGGGCCATCGCGAGCGAGCGGCACACGGCGCGGGCGGCGGTGGCCGGGCCCAAACCCGGCCGCGCCGGGAGGGGGCCCATGGCGGCCAGGATCCTGCCGGGCTCCACATCGAAGACGCGGGCCTGGAAGGGGACGTTCAAATCGAAGAGAAGTGCCCCGTGGACCAGGACGGCCCGGCGGCGCCGGGTTTGGGCGCAGCCGAGGACCTTTCTCCCTCCTGCCAGAAGGGTCTCGCCCCGGTGGTCCTCGAAGCAGATGGGCGAACGCCGCCGCGGCGTTCCGTCACCGGGCCTCCACGGCCGGACCTCGGCCCCGAGACCTTCGAGGGCCTCGGCGACGGCGGAGACGAATGCTCCGTAAAGAGTGTGGATGCCCCGGGCCCAGAGGTGGTCCGCGGGGAGAGCCAGGGAAAGGGAAACGGAGCGTCCCCCTTCGTGAAGCACGGCCGAGCCGCCCGTGATCCGCCGCAGGATCGGGACGCCCAGGCGCAGACACGGGGCGGGGTCCACTTCCGAGGACGGCTGGGCGTACCCGAGAACGAGGACGGGTTTCGACCAAGCGTAGGTCCAGAGCACGGCCCCCCGGCTTCCCTCCTCGAGGAGAATGTCCTCGAGAGCCAGGTCCTCGAAGGGATCGCCCCCCTCCCTCCAACGAAAGCGAAGGGTGTGTAGGTCCGAAGGAGGGGCGTCGGCGGAACGCATGGCGGATCCAGTGTAGCAGGCTCCTGCTTCAAGCAGGGTCCATGGAGGCCGAGCGTTTCAATAACGTTTCATGTAAGCAACCTCGGGCGTGGTTTGCCCCTTCCCCGTCGGGGTTACTTGACTCCGGATTCGGAGGGTTGTAATTTGCTAATTGTAGTTTAGGGATTCGATTCGAGCGGTTTGTGTTTTCTGGAGAATTCCCGCTCGAAGCGGCGATCTCGCGCGCGAGGCGCGGGGAAGCGAAGGAGGCGGGCATGATCGGGACCCATTGGCGGTCGGGCTCCCCGCGCGTACGCGGCGGCGGCCTTCTCGGTGTGAGGATCCGTGAACTCTCTGGGGCGGCGGGGCTTTTGCTCGCTGCGGTAGTCCTGGGCGCGGTGTCCCTGCCGGCGGCGGCTCAACCCCTGGAGGCCGAGATCACGGCCAACCAAACCTGTGGGCCGGCCCCCCTCAACGTCTGCTTCGAGGCGACCTCCCCGGACCTCGATCCGGAGGCCATCCCGTGGTCGTACAACTGGGATTTCGGGGACGGGACCTACCCGACGCCGAACTTCGATGACCCCCTGCCCTGTCACGCCTTCATGACGCCCGATACGCAGTACATCGTGGGTGTGTCCATCACGGACACCAACGGCGATACGGCGATCGGGGCCATCCTCATCTCCACCCAGGAGCTGGCGGTGAACATCTGCGCCGACGTGACGAGCGGTCCGGCGCCGCTTCTCGTACAGTTCAATGACGGGTGCGGAAACGTCTCGGGAGGCGTGCCTCCCTATTTCTACGACTGGGACTTCGGGGACGGCTCGGACCACTGTTACGACTGGGCCACCCAGCACGCCTACAATCTGCCGGGCATCTATTACGTGACGCTCACCGTGACCGACGCGTGCGACCCCACCAGCGTGGTGACCGACACCCACATCGTCGTCACGGTGACCCAGCTCAACGTGACGGGCAACGCCACGGCCACGCGCACGTGCGGCCCCCCCAACACGGAGGTCTGCTTCACCGGTACGGCCCAGGGCGGCATGGCCCCGTACACGTACTCCTGGAACTTCGGAGACGGCACGGCGGTGGTGGCCGGGCAGGCTCCCTGCCACGTGTTCACGACGGCGGGGACCTACACCGTGGCCATGACCGTGACCGACGCCCTGAGCAACACCTACACGGACGACCACATCCAGGTCATCATCACGCCGCCCCTCGCCGTCACCTCCTCGGCGAGCCGCACCGACGGATTCGCCCCCTTCACCGTGTTCTTCACGAGTTCCGTCACGGGAGGCACGGGGCCTTACAACTACTCGTGGGACTTCGGCGACGGAGAGACGGCGACGTCGGGCAACGTCCTGCACACCTACGCGGACCCGGGCAGCTACACGGCGGTTCTCACCGTGACCGACAGCTGCGTTCCGCCGGCCACCGCCACGGCCACACCCATTCCCGTCGCCGTCTATCCCATCGTGGTGACGGCGACGGCGAACCGGGCGTGCGGATACGCGCCGCTGAACGTGATTTTCGACGCCTCGGCCGAGGGCGGCCTGCCGCCGTACACCTACTCGTGGAATTTCGGGGACGGAACGCCGGGGGACACCATCGCCAACCCGAGCCACAGCTACCTGACGGTGGGGACCTTCACTGCCACGGTGACGGTGACCGACTCCCTGGGCCGAACCGGGACGGGAACGGTGCAGATCCAGACGGTGCCGACCCTGGAAGTGGCCATCGCGTCCACGACGGTCGCCGGGCCGGCCCCACTCACCTCCAACGTCTCCAGCGTGGTCACGGGCGGGTTGCCTCCCTACACCTACGACTGGGACTTCGGCGACATGGAGCCCCACAGCGTGGCGGACCACGACCAGCATACCTGGGTCGATCCGGGCGATTACACGCTGAGCCTCACGGTGGAGGACAGTTGTGGGCACAGCGTTACTTCCACCCTTGGGATCACGGCCTACGGCGCCGTGGCGGTGGCGGCCACGAGCGACCTCTCCTGCGGCACGGCGCCCCTCTCGGTCTGCTTTGAGGGAACTCCCGCGGGTGGAGTTCCTCCCTACACCTACTACTGGGATTTCGACGACGGCACCAACAGCATCGACGAGAAGCCCTGCCACAACTTCATCTCGGCGGGAACCTACGAGGTCACCGTGACGGTGGAGGACTCCCTCGGGAGCACGGGCTCCACCAAAGTGGACGTGGTGGTCGTGGCGCCCCTCCACCTGGCCGTCGCCACGGGGGCCAGCACGATTCAGGGCTTCCCGCCCCTGGCCGTGAACTTCACGAGCAGCGTTTCGGGCGCCTCACCGCCCTTCACGTACGCGTGGGATTTCGGCGACGGAACGACGGCCAACTCCTCTACGCCCCAGCACATCTACGACTCCGTCGGGGTCTACACGGTCTCCCTCACCGTCACGGCGGAGGATGCCTGCGGAACGACCTACTCGGCCACCGACTCCCACTTGACCGTCACCGTCCTCGAGGCCCCCAGCATCCGCCTCGTGTCCCCCGCGGACGGCGGCTTCTACGGCGGCACCGTCAACCTGCAAAGCGTGGTGTACGACGACGTGGCGGTCACGCGGGTGGATTACTTCGTGAACGGCGCGCTCCTTGGCTCTTCCTTCACGGGCCCCAGCTACGGGTTGGTCTGGAACAGCGCCGGCCTCAACGGGACCTTCAGCGTGTACGCCATGGTGTTCGACAGCCTCGGGCGCTCGGCTGTGTCCGAGACGGTCTCGATCACGCTGGGCAACCCCGTCCTCGACGGCCGGGTCCAGGCCCTTCAAAACCCCTTCCGCCTCAAGGTCTACGGGAGCGGCCTCCAAACCGGGTGCGTCGTGAAGATCAACGGCGCGAATGCGCCCCTGACCGTCTACAAGGGCAGCAACATGGTCCTGGTCAAGGGAGGGAACCTGCTAAAGGCCATGTTGCCGAAGGGGGTGCCCGTCCTGATCACGGTGGTCAACCCCGACGGAGGGATCTCCAACAGCGCCGCCTTCACGCGCTGACCGGCGCGCCCTTGACGAAGACAAGACGGGAGGTCTTCGGGCCTCCCGTCCTTTTTTCGAAGACACGCGCCGGGCACCTGAGGGAAGGGGCCCGTTGGAAACGGCGCCCGAGCGTGCGCGCCGTCCGGTCGAACTCGCTTACTTCATCACGATCGGAAACGTGACCTTGGTCTTCACGGGGACTCCGTCCTTGAGGGCGGGGGAGTAGCGGAGCTTCATGCTCGCCCGCCGACAGGCGTCGTTCATGCCGTAGTCGGGCACGGGTCCGCGGACGACCTTGGCGTCGGTGACGACGCCCGATTCGTTCACGCTCACCTCCACGTAGAAGGTCCCCGTCAGCCGATTCTGGCGGGCGGGGCTCGTGACGTCCAACTGGAGTTGGTTGGTCTGCTTGGGCTTGATGTCCACGGCCCAGAGTTCCACGAAGTCGCCCGCCTGTACTTTTGCGGCCGGCGGTGGGGCCGGCGCGGACTCCGAGGGGGCCTCCAGGGCGGAGCCGAGGGCGGCTTCGGCCGTCGGAGGGGCGCTTTCCGCAGGACCGGAAGCTTCGGACGGGGCGGAAGCCGCCGGAGTCGGCTCGGCCGGCATGACCTTTTCGGCGGCCAGGCGCTTCTGTTCTTCCTGCTGGGCCTTGAGGCGGTTCTGGGTTTCCTCCAGGGCCTTTTGGGCCCGCACCTTCTCGTCCGCCGTGGTGGCCTTGGTGACCTGCTGCTGGAGGGCGGCTTTCTCGTCCTCCAGGGCCTTCAGCTTGGCGGCCATCTCCTCCTGCTGGGCCTTGAATTGGGCCCGCTCCTTTTCCAGGTCGGCCATCTGCTGCTGGGCCCGGATCTGCTCTTCGGAGGGACCCTTGGGCCTCAGAACGAGAAAGAGTACCAGGGCGAGCAGGACGGCGACGGCGGCGATTCCCGCGGCGACGAGGAGGTTCTTTCGGGACGCGAGGGGGCTTTCCGCCGGCTCCTCAGACGGGAGCGTGAAGGAGGACGGAAAATCCTTCGGCTCGGAGGCGGCAGAGGCGGCGGCAGGCACGGGGGCAGGCGGCGGCGCCTCCTCCCGTCGAAAGGGAGCCCGGTCTAAGGCGGCGAAGGCCTTGTCGGCCGAATCCTCGGCTTCGTCTTCGCCGCGGTACAGGGAGTGCATAAGGAAGGCGATGTTGAAGGTCGTGGGGCTGTACTCTCCGGAGGTGATCAGCTGGTCCAGGTCCGCCTTCAGAACCTTGAGGTCCCCGTAGGCCTCGGGGCCGTCCTGAAGGAGGCTTCCCTTCAGAATGCGATGAAGGTTGTCGGGGAGTGGATCGGCGCCGTCCAGGCCCCGGCGGCCCTCCTCGAGGCGGGAGGCCGGATCGAAGGGCTCGGAGAGTGCGGGGCGGAAGGGTTCCCGGCAGAGGAACTCGAAGAGCAAGGCCCCCACCGAGTAGATGTCCGCGGCGGCCTTGGCGCTCTTCCCGCCCGCCTGGGCGGGCGGAAGATATCGCCAGTAGGCGTCGAAGGCGGGATCCTTGAGGAGCGGCGTGGTCTGGAGGTCCTTGAGCAGGGTGGGGAGGAGCTTGACCTCGCCTTCGAAGCTCACCGAGACGCGGTCCGGCGACAGCCCGCCGGCCGTTATCCCTTGTTCGGCGAGGGAGAGAAGGGCTCCGGCTGTGCGTTCCGCCAGGTAGACGGCCTGGTCCGGTGCGAGGGGGAGCCCTTCGTGGCGGAGGCGGTCCAGGATGTCGCTGAGCAGGCGCCCCTGGTGGTACTCCGTGACGGCATAGAGGGAGGTCTTGCCCTCGCGCCCCGCTTCCAGGAGGTTGAGGGCCCTCAGGTCGCGCACCTTGCCCCAGTCCCGGGCATTCTTCAGGACCACCCGCTCGGCCTCGGGCGTCTCCGCGACGGCGGCGGGCAGGCGGTGGACGAGGCGGACTTCGGGGTTTCCTTCGGCGGGAAGGGCCTTTAAAACGGACCCCGCTACGGTGGCGGAGACCGACTCTCCAAGAATGTGGTTGGCGAACAGCTCCACGTCCATGAATGCACCCCCTGTCTTCGGGGGCCATTATCGGAGCGCCCGTCGGGGCGTGTCAAACGAAGCCAAAATCGGGGGGGGATCGGATCAGGCGGAGGGGAGGGCCCATCGGAACATCGAAGGGGAGCCGCCCGAGCGCGGCCTCCCCTTCTTTCGGAATCCCCTCATTTCGGCATCCCGGAATCCCGCCGCTGCACCTTGGCCAGCACGTCCTTGGCGAAGTCCCGGTGGAGCATGTAGGAGAGCATCTTGAGCTTCACGTAGTCGCCCCGGTAGAAAAGCCAGCCCTCGGGCGGGGCCTTCCGGGCGGCGCGCGCCGAGTCCTTGATCAGGAACCAGTCGGCCCCGTCCCGTCGGGTGTACCCGACGAGGTGGATCCCGTGGTCGTCCGTGGTGGAGCCCTCGGCCATGCGCATCTCCCGGGCATCCTGGTCGAGGTACCCCGGGGCCACGTCGAAGGAGGGGACCACGGCCACCTTGTTCCAGCCGTCGTACCCCGGCTCGCTGGTGTCGCCGCCGATGGCCACCGTGGAGCCCGCCTCCGCCGCGCGGACGAGAAGGGCGTACCACTCGTCGAGGGGGAGGTTCACGTAGGTATCGGCCCGCCACCAATTGTCCTCGGCGTCCAGCTCGCAGAGAGTGAAAAAGGGATGCGCGGAGGTGGAGACGAAGCTGGCGTAAGCGTCCATGTCGAGAGCCGCCACATCCTTCAGGAAGGATTGGGGAGTGTGGGAGCGTCCCTCATAGTCGAACCTCTCGGGCGGGCGTCCCAGGTGCTTGTCCAGGATTCCGCGGACGGCGGAAAGGACCTGGTTCTCGTCCCAGAAATTGTTGGCCTCGCAGTAGGCGAAGTAGGCCTTCATCTCCTCCATCATGCGGGCGTGGTTGTGGCGCCCGTCCGAAGCGAGGACGCCCCGGTAGGCCGACTCGGGAACGACGCCGTAGGTCTTCCATAGCCGGGGGATGGCCTCCGATTCGGATCCCTCCTCGAAGACCGAGCGGCCCCGGGTGGCGACGTGGCGCCTGGCCTTGTCCAGGTACTCGTGGTAGACGGACCAGAGCTCCGAAAGCTTGATCTCGCGGCCCGACAACCGCTTGATTTCGGACTCGAAAAAGGAGGTCGTCGCGAAGGACCAGCAGGTTCCCGTGAGGTACTGGGCCACCGGCGGAAAGGTCCATGCCCGAGCGGAAAAATCTTCCGGTCCCCGGGGACGTCTCAGTCCGGACAAGTCCACGCGGAAATCGCGCCGCGATGCCTCCCTCGCCTTCTTTTCCAGGTCCCGGACCTCGAGGATGTCGCTCGTGGCCTTCGCGGAGGCCTCGTCCGCCGCGGCGTTCGCCTCCTCCAGTTCCTTGAGGACGGGATCCTTCACGGCGGGTCGGTACTGGCCCCGGTCCTTGGGGGGAGGGGCGGCAAAGGGGGCGGCGAGGACGAAGGTGGCGGTGAGGGCGACGAGGGCGGTTCGGGCGATCATGGCGGTCCTCCGGAAAAGGAATCCCGGGGCCCCGCTTCCCGAAGGGGAAGGGGACCCCGAGGGGTCGAGGATACCACGGGGAGGGGGGGCGGTCAGGAGGCCGAGGTTCGGACCTCAAAGGCGGGCGGGTCCTGGAGTGCCTTCTTGACGGCGCACATGTCCGCGGCGCGCACGAGGGCTCCGCGGTACTTCTCCGGGAATTCAGGTGGGACGCGGATATCGAGGCCCACCCTCTCGAGCCGGCCCGTCGCGGGGTGGAAATCCGCGGTCTGCGTCAGGGAGAGGGACTCTGTGGGCAGCCCCCGGCTTCGGCAGAAAGAGAGGACGTAGATGCCCGCGCAGGTGGCGATGGAGGACAGGAAGAGCAGAAAGGGCTCGGGGGCGGATCCCTCCCCGCCCGATTCGACGGACTGGTCGGTTCGGATGGTGTGTTGGAGGAACTGGGCGTCCACGCGCTTTCCTCCTGGGAAGGTAACGGTGAGTTCCATGGGGCAATCTCCTCGAAAGGGGCCCGGTGATGCCGGGCGCTCAGGGGATCAATGATGCAGGGCCCCCCAGAACGTAACCGGGTCGGTTTCTCGACGGGGCCCGCCAGGGGGACTTGCTTTTTCGTGAGTATTTACTTACTTTCGTATGCAGGGGTCCCCGTTCCCCTTGTCAAGCCCCTTTGAGAGGAAGACAATGGAGGCTCAGGAACCCTTGGGAAAGGCGGAATCATAAGGATCGGATCCTCGGGGCGCCGGCGGCCGCCGGACGGGTGTTTTCAAAAGGAGGCGTGAGCGATGGATTACAAGGACGACCTCAGAGACGTGAAGTTCAACCTGTTCGAGTGGTTGCCCCTGAACAAGATCCTCAAGGCGGAGGAGTTCAGCGGCTTCGAGCGGTCCGATCTGGAGATGATCCTCGAGGAGGCCCTCAAGGTCGTCCAGAACGAGATGGGTCCCACCAACGCCGACGGCGACCGGGTGGGCGCGAAATTCGTGGACGGAAAGGTGCTCCTGCCGCCCTCCTTCCACAAGGCGTACAAGACCATCTCCGAGGCCGGCTGGATCGGCGCCTCCGCCAACCAGGAGTACGGCGGGATGGGCCTGCCCGAGTCCGTGGGCACGGGTATCTTCGAGTTCATGGTGGGCGCCAATCCCTCCCTCGCCCTCACCATGCTCCTCGGCCGGGGCACGGGCCACCTCATCGAGAGCTTCGGCACCGACGAAATGAAGGGCCTCTTCTGCGAGAAGCTCTACGCCGGAAAGTGGGGCGGGACCATGTGCCTCACCGAACCGGGCGCGGGCTCCGACGTGGGCGCCTCCCGCACGAAGGCCGTGAAGACCCCCGACGGCCGCTACATGATCTCAGGAGAGAAAATCTTCATCACGTCGGGCGATCAGGACGTGACCCCCAACATCATCCACGCCGTCCTCGCCCGGACGCCGGAGGCCCCTCCGGGAACGAAGGGGCTTTCCCTCTTCATCGTGCCCAAATTCCGCGTGAACCCCGACGGGAGCCAGGGCGAGTTCAACGACGTGGCCGTGAGCAACATCGAGCACAAGCTGGGCATCCACGGTTCCCCCACCTGCTCCATGGTCTTCGGGGCCAACGACGGGTGCGAGGGCTTCCTCCTCGGCAAGGAGCAGGAGGGCATGTCCCTCATGTTCCAGATGATGAACGCGGCGCGCTACGAAGTGGGCGTCCAGGGCATGGCCCTGGCGTCGGCCGCCTATCAGCACGCCCTCTCCTTCGCCCAGGAGCGCCTCCAGGGCAAGCACTTCAAGGATCGTTCCCCGGAGGGCCCCCAGGTCCCCATCGTCGAGCACCCGGACGTGAGGCGAATGCTCCTCACCCAGATGGCCTACGTCCACGGTATGCGGGCTCTGGTCTCCTTCACCGCCTGCCAGCTTGACCTCGCCCACGTTTCCGAGGGCGAAGCCAAGAAGACGGCCCAGGGCTGGGTGGAGCTTCTCACCCCCATCTGCAAGGGCTGGTGCACGGACTGGGGCGTGCGGATGACCGACATGGCCCTCCAGTGCTACGGCGGCTACGGCTACACCATGGAGTACCCGGCGGAGCAGTACCTCCGCGACGCCCGCATCGCGCCCATCTACGAGGGCACGAATGGCATCCAGGCCCTCGACCTCTGCTTCCGCAAGATGAAGATGGAGAACGGCGCCCTCGTGAAGGCCTTCCTCCAGAAGGTCCAGGAGACGGCCCAGGAGTACGTGACGGACACGGAGCTGGGGGCCTCCGCCATCCACCTCGCCAACGCCGTGAAAGAGCTGAGCGGCATCCTCGCCGACCTGGGCAAGCGCATGGACGCGCCCCTCGTCCTGCTCCCCAACGCCTGCGGCATCCTCGACATGATGGGCCACGTCTTCGCCGGCGCCCTCCTCCTCGAACAGGCGGCCGTGGCGGGCAAGAAGCTCAAAGCCATCCTTCGCGAGAAGGACGTGGACGCCACCGACAAGAAGGCCTACCATGCCTTCCTGAAGGAGAACGGCGACGCCAAGTTCTACCACAACAAGATCCAGGCGACGGCCTGCTTCATGCACCGGGCCGTGCCCCAGGTCTACGCCCAGTCTCTGGCCATCAAGACCAACGACCAGTCGGTCTGGGAAGTCGCCTTCTGACGCCCGCGGCCCAAGGGCCGCCGGCGGGCACGCCTCACCCCGAGCCCCCGGGAGAAGGGTCGCTTCCCTCCTCCCGGGGGTTTTGCTGTGCCTGGGGCTTTCCATCGGGAGCGCCGCCACTCCGCCCCCCTCGACCTCGGATTCGGCTCAGGCCCAGATCCTGGACGAGGCCGCATCCTTGCGCCGACGGGGCCTGTGGCCCGAGGCCTTGGCCGCCTTTCGCCACGCCTGGGCGGCCTCTCCCGCCGGGCCGGACAAGACGGCCGCCCTGGCCTACGGCAGGATGGCCCTTCTGGCCGGGGAGCCGGGCTCGGCATTGGACCCGCTCAGGGAGACCGCCGACTCCGCGGGGCCCCTGGCTCCCTACGGCCGTCTTCTTCTCGCTCAGGCCCTCCTGGACCTGGGACAGGCGAAGGAGGCCGAGGGGCTTGCGGCCCGACTGGCGGGATCGCCCCTTCCAAGCCTCCGGCTTCGGGCTTTGAGGCTCCTGGCCCGGGCACAGAAGGCCCAGGGCCAGCTCACGCCCCGGCTGGAAACCCTGTCACGGCTGGCGGCCCTCTCGCACGGCGCCGCCCGGGACAAGGCTCGATGGGAGAGGACCCAAGGGCTCCTTCAATTGGGGCGGTGGAGGGAGGCGGGGGGGAGTCTGAGGGATCTCTACCTGCGGCCCGACTGCGTCCTCGGGCGCGAGGCAGGGCTCCTGCTGAACCGGCTGGCCCAAGAGGGGCGTTTTGCGCCGCCGCCCCGCGGCGCCGACCAGACGCTGGTCCTGGCCCGGAGATTCCTCCGTGCGGGCCGCCGGGAGGATGCCTGGGACCTCCTCCAAGCCCTCCCCGCCAAGGCCTTCGAGGGCGCCTCGGGAGAGGGGGCCGCCCTCCTGCGCGTGGAGGTCCTGTACGCCCTGCGGCGCAACGCCGAGACGGTCCAGGCGGCGGACGCCCTGGCCATTGCCCGGGGAAACACGGAAGCCGCCCTCCGGGCCCGGCTGAAAGCGGCGTGGGCCCTTCTTCGGGAGGGGGACCACGGGGCCGTCGCGGAGCGATGTCGAGCCCTTCTGGAGATCCCCGGAAAGGACCACGAGGGGCTCCACGCCGAAGCCCTGAACGCCTGGGCCGTTTCGGCCTACGCCGCGGGAAACTTCGAGGAGGCGCAGGAGGCGTGGGCGCGCCTCGACTCCCTGGGCGGAGGAGACGCCCTCGTCCTCGCCGCCTGCCTCCGCCGGGGATGGGCCCTGCACCAGCTCGGCCGGTGGGAGGAGTCCCTCTCCCTCTTCCGCTCCGTCGTCGAGGATCCCCGGGCCGGCGTCCACCGGCCCGGCGCGCTGTGGGGCCTGGCCTCCGCGGCGGGGCGGGCGGGACGACCGGAGGTGGAAGGCGAGGCCCTCCTGAGCTTGGCCGCGGCCCCGGTGGGGTACTGGCGGGCATCGGCCCTGCGCCGCCTGAGGGAGCGGGGTGAGGCCCCTCCGCCGTCTCCGCCCCTGGCTCTTCCGGAGCCCTGGACGGAGGCCGCCGGCGGGGAGGAGTCTTCCCTGGCCCGCGCCCTGGACCGGGCGGGCCTGGAGTCCGACGCCGCCGACGCCTTCTTGGCCCTCTACCGGAAGGCCGGAAGCCGGTCTCCCCACGTCGCCCTCACCTACGCCCTCCTGTGCGGGCGCGCCGGGCGTCGCGCCGCCGCCGCCTCGGCCCTCGAAAAGGCGGCTCCGGGGGTCTCGGGCCCCTGGGCCCTTCCGGATTCGGCCCTGGAAGCCATCTACCCCGCCCCTCTCCTCGGGAAGATCCGCCCCCTCGCGGAAGCCGAGGGAGTCCCTGCCCCCCTCGTCCTGGCCGTCATGCTCCAGGAGAGCGGGTTCGACGAGGCCGCCTTGTCCCCGGCGGGGGCCCGCGGCCTCATGCAGGTCATGCCCGAGACGGCCCTGCGCCTGATCCGGAATGGGGAGACCCCGGGGGACCTCTACGATCCGGCCGCGAACGCCGCCCTCGGCATCCGCTACCTGGCCCTCCTCCTGAGGCGCTTTCCCACCGCCGGGGCCGTGGCCGCCTACAACGCCGGAGAAGACGTGGTGGCCCGCTGGATGAAGGCCTGGGACCCCACCTGCGAGGAGGACTTCGTCGCCATGATCCCCTACGCCGAGACCCGCGCCTACACCGCCCGCGTCCTCGGCTACTCCCGCGACTACGGCCGGATGGTGCATCAACAGGGACGGCCGTCGGATTTGCAGGGCGAAATGCAGAGGGGTACCCGGCGCTAAGAACCACCCCATTCCCCCAATCTCACAATAAAATGTGGCGGTGCGCCCCAAATGCAAAAGAGCCCGGAGTTTCGGCTGATTTCTGCTTCACCTGATCCGGGATAGGGGCCTCCAGCCAAAGGCGAGGGGGCGTCAAGGGTGGGGTGAAGCGCCACGGGCTCTGCCCATGGCGCGAGGAAGGATTGGACCCTCCCCGCTTAGGAGAAAACTTGTGTTCCCTGTGAAGGATCGTCTTTCCTGCAGGAAGTGCCGATTCAATCGCGGAAGTTGGGTATTCGCCGGGCCTTTACTTGCTTCCCGACCGGAGGTATAAGAGCGACATAAGGCCGAGCGAGCGTGGGGGGATTCCCCAGGCCGATCCGGGGAGAGGGATGATGGCACGGTCATTGCGAGCGACCGACCGACCGACCGACCGCTTCAGGTCCACCCCAATGTGCCCTGGCCCCTTCTCTCCTGGAGGCGTGAACTTCCTTGTGAGCAGTCTCGTCCCCTGCCCCCAGTGACCGCAGTGTCGGGTCTCTGAGGACAGTCATCGGCTGGGTCGCTTCAAGATCGCGGGGGATCTGGAATGAAGAATCACACAGGTTTGGGCACGGGGTTTCGAATCTGGACGTGGATCCTTGGGTTCTCGGTCTTCATTGCTGGAGGATATTCACCCAGCGCACAAGACCTAATACGAGGTGGGTCCTTTGAAGAGGGCTGGACGCTCTCCTGGGAGGCGGAGCCAGCTGGGGGATACCCCTTGGTGATGGAACAGGAAGGCGCCACGGGTCACACAGGGAACGGATTCGCCCGCCTGGGGATGACTCCGCAGGCAATGGATACGCTGGAGCAGTTTATAGGGGCTCGGGCCTCTGGACCGTCTTGGGTGACGCTGAGCCTGTTCGTGCGAAGAGGTGGAAAGGGGGCGCTGTCCCCGTCGGGCTTGCGGGTCTCGCTCATCGAAAGCGGGAGTGCGTTAGAACTTCCCTTGCTTACGGCAAAGCCCTCAGGTTCAGATTGGGAGCGAGTTGCCGCCAGCTTCTTGCCGGAGGAAAAGGGCCTGAAGACCGGGGAGGACTACTGGCTCCGGTTGGCGGTAGAAGGGGCTCCTGGCGCCTCCAGAGCCTTCCTGGAACTCGATGACGTGTCGCTCACGACGTCCGGCGGGACGATGTTGTTGCCTGTGGAGCCGCCGGACACCCTGCCCGATGAGGAGGGCGATATCCCCCAACAGAACTCGGTGGGCCTCTCCTTCGTCACCATGGCCCCGAACCGGGATTTCCCAAACACCTGCAATTGCGGCCAAGGCGCCCATCGTGAAGTAAAGGTCACCGTGCGGGGTTTCACCCAAGCCGAATGGGAAAGCGTGAAGGTGAAGTTCAAGATCCCCACTTCGACCAAGCTGGCCGCTGCGGCGAATCTGGTTAGGGAATCGTACGACGCCACTTCCAAGACGGGTGTTCTTCGATGCACCGTCCCCGACGCTCCAGGGGACAAAAACTATCTGGGTAGCGCATTCATCAAGGTCAAGGCCAGCGACGGCAAGAAGGTCTGGTCTCCTCCTTATGACTGCACTTGGAGCGTGAATTATTGGATGGAATCGGGTTTCTACTACGGTTTTCCAGATCCGATAGGCACCGTGCAACTCCAGTCCGCTTTCCAACCCTCCCTCCTTGGCGGAGACTTCTTTTCCGTTCAGGCTCAGGGCCTGGGGCTCTTTCGAAAGTGGCGAAAGAACCTCTCTTCCTGCGGAGATCGGTCTACAGAAGATTTCGTGCGCCCCTTCATCTTCGCCGCCCGATCCTCCAGCATCCCTCAGTACGGTGGCTCACCCTCACAGGAGTACAAAAAGAGGGTCCGTGTGCGACGCAACGATCTCTGGGCATCGACCTGCGGCATGCCCCTTTCTTCAGAGTGGACGGGAGATGGCGCCCCGGCCTTGTGTCTCGAATCCACACCCTGCATTACCATTCGAGAGAACGGGATTGTTCAAGCCGGCGGTCTTGTGGTTCTCAATCCAGACAACATCCGCTACGAGGAATCGGGAGACTGGCGCGAGTTTTCCTGGAAGCATGAAAAGTACGCTGGGGTCTTATTGAATGCAATTCAGTTCCAGCCACCGCCTGCACCCCCGTCTTTTGCACCGGGTTCGGAGTACGGCCCCGTCAACAGCGTGGGCTACGACCTCGATGGCCAGGGAAACCCGTACGACATTGCCATAAGGCCCCTGTCAGGGGCCAGCAACCGATTGACCTTCCACGGAACGGGATTATATCGAATCGCGAATATCAGGTATTTCGACGGGCCTGCCAACTGGGACAAAAGTGGATGGGTTTCCCCTACGTGGGAAAACCCAGATCCCGCCTCCTGGGGGAGCCGCTTCAAAGCCTGGGCTCCGGTGCATGGACCTTCCCCCATGGTCCTTCCGTACCTCTCTCTCAAGGAGGACTTGCAGCCAGATTTCCCGAGCCGGCAGGGAGTTCCATTTGACGTGAACTCGTCATTTGCTTCGGGATCCGGGTCTACATCGTGCCTCACCCAGGGCCTTTCGTGCGCACTCAGTTTCCCGGCCAACGGCGACGAGCACTTTGTCGAGGCCCTTCGAGTGGGTCCGGGAGAATATGGAAACGTCAGCGTCGAAATAGGGCCTTGTCAGCCGGTCCAGGGATCTTGCGGGAATTTCACGCTTTCCAGCCGCACGGAAGATGGCGGTACGGATAGCCAAGGCCGCGCACTTGTCCGGGTGTTTCTCACTGGAAATTACACCGGGGGAGGCCAGTACAACGCAAGCGTCAACTTTCCAGTCACAGTTTCCCTTGGGGGCTACGGTACGGTGGAGACGCGCAACGTGAATCTGTACCACTGAAAAAAAAAGCCCGGCCCTCTCCCTGCCGGGGGGCCGGGCTCCTTTCCTCGAGGGACGAAAATGAACCGGAATGTGTGGATTCTCCTCTCTTGCATCTTGTGGGCGCTACCCAGCTCCGCCTCTGGAGAGGCCTGGGTGCGGTCCTACACCGACCCATTGGGTAGGGGGGACGGAACCAGTTGGAAAACCTGGGAATGCGTTCCAGACCTTCAAGGAGGCTTCTTCGATGTTTGTACGCTTGAGGGCCTGAAGATACGGCGCTTCGACGCCCACGGAAACCTCCTCTGGCTACGCAAGTACGCCCAAAACGCCTACTACTATTCGCTGACCCCCCTCGCCGACGGGTCCTTTTTTGCGGCGGCATATAATTACGCAATCGGCGGGCCTGCCCTGTGGGGCTTTCTCTGCGATGCCCAGGGAGAGGTTGAGAAGGAGTGGCTTCTGGGAGAATCTGACCTCTTTCGGGCCTTTGCCGCAGATGGAGCAAGCATCGTTTCTGCTGGGCATGACTCGGGGTCGCTGATGGCCCTAGATCCAAAAACTGGACAAATTCACTGGGCCAGGATTCTCTTCACGCAAGGCGTCCCTTTATCATTCAACTACTCGACGGTTGCGATCAAGCCCACGAGCGATGGAGGCTTCGTCTTCCTCGGGTTTCGAGAGGGGGGCAGCTACAATCAGGATGGAATTCACGGTACCTTTGTTTTTAAAATGAGTGCCGAAGGGCACCTACAGTGGGCGAAGGCCTATGACCGACTTAGCTTCTCTGGAAGCTATCAAGAGTCTCTAAAGCTATCGGCTCTTCCTGACGGTGGGCTGGTTCTCATCTCGGGTCACATCCCCCAAGGCCAATCCTCTAACGACCGGGTTGTCGTTCTATGTCTAAACTCAGACGGGACCATTCGGTGGCAGAAGAGAATCTGGCTCGACCAACGCTGTGTTGAGGGATCATTAGACTACCCCTATTCGGCTCATATCACCATGAACGGAAAAGTCCTTCTGGACCTGTGGTACTATCGTTGTGAGCCTCTCTATTCGGGCCCCTGGTTCTTAATGGTGAGCCCGCAGGACGGAAGCGTGGTCCGGAGCGTCACGTACGGGCCGGACGGATCCGTTTATCCCATCGATCTCGCTGTGGTCCCGATGGACGGTGGAGTTGTGACCTTTCGCGATTTCTCAACTGCCGATCTACAATACCTTCTTCGCTGGAATTCGGATTTTTCCCTCCCCGCCGCGTGCTACCCGCCTAGCCACACCAGCCTGCCTTTCACATGGGAGGATGAGAACTTCACCATGGTCGAGGTGGATGATGTTCAAGAGGAGGACGATCCCTACGTCTGGTCCTCCGAGTGGACCACGAATGAAGGGGAAAACTGGACAGAGTTCCAGCGATCAGAGATAGTCTGCGGCGAATCGTGGCCAGGGATACAGTCGGTGAAAGTCCTTCGGGACCCCTTCCGGCTGAAGATCGTCGGCTGGAACTTCCAGGCGGGAGCGGCAATCCGGGTTAATGGGCTTTCGGTTCCCCATACCCAATTCAAGGGGAAGGACAGGAACAACCGGACGCGCCTCACGGCCTCGGGATCCGGCCTCAAGGCCCTTGTGCCCAAGGGCGAGGCTGTGACGCTGACGGTAGTGAACGCCGACGGCAAGGAATCGGTGACCTTTCGCTTCACGCGGTGAGGGTTCGAAATCCACACAGCAGGCGCCAAAATTTCAGGGATACCCTTGGCGGGGGAGGTGAGCCGTGAAAGAGATTCGAATCCTGGCGATGGCCGTGGCGGCCCTTCTCTCGGCGCTGTGGCCGGCCTTCGGCCAGGCGAACCAGAGCCAGGACGGGCCGGTGGTGCTGGAGGGGGATCGCCGCGAGGCGAGGGTGTACGAGCCGGTGGGGTCCACCCTGGCGTGGGCCCATCGGGAGGGCCGGCTGGAGGTCTACGACCCGCAGAACAAGAGGTGGGTCGCGGCGGCGGGGGACTACCCCCTCGCGGCGGCGGGGAGCCGTCTCCTCCTGGCCTACGGGCCCAACGCCCCGGGCAGCGCGGTGTACGACCTGGGACGCCACGCCTGGGTGCCCCAGTTCGACCGGTATTTCCGGGGCGCGGTCAGCGAGAACTTGGCCGTAGGCTACGGCGGGCCGGGGCGCCCGGGGATCTACGATGCCCTTTCGGGGCGCTGGCAAACGCCCGTTCTGGCGGCGTGTCAGGTGGCCCTTTCGGGGCGGCTGGCGGCCTTTTTCGGCGAGCACGTGAAGACGACGGTCTACGACGCGTCGCGGGGAGTATGGACGAGCGACCCCTCGGATTTCACGCAGTGCGCTCTGGGCGAGCGCCTAGCGGTCTTCTACGGACCGCCGGGAACGAACGCCCTCCTGTACGACTCTCGCACCGGCCGCTTCGTCCCCTTGAGGGAGCCTCTTCAGGAGGTGAAGATCGAGGGCGGCACGGCCCTGGCCCTCTCGCGGGGGACCCGGGCCTTCGCCTATTCGGGGGAGCGGGAAGCCTGGGTGGAGTTTCGGGGGGCGGTTCAGGATCTCGCCTTCGTCAACGAGGAGGCCCTCCTCACCGACGACCAGGGGGCGGTTTGGGCCTTTCGGCCCGAGAGGCTCACCTTCGAACTCCGGCGAAGAAGATAGGGACTCGGGGACTTTCGGAACCTTGTCCCGTCTCCCGTTTCACGTCTCCCGTCCTCCCATCAGGACGCCGATGCCAGGGCACCCTCGACGGCCTTGACGAGTTCTTCGTCCTGGGGGGCGGTGCGGGAGCCGAAGCGGGCCACGACCCTTCCCTTCCGGTCCACGAGGAACTTGTTGAAGTTCCAGGAGATGTCCCCGTCGAAGCCGGACTGCTCCGCAAGGAAGCGGTAGAGCGGGTTCATGTCCTTTCCTTTCACTCGCGATTTGGCGAAAACGGGAAAGGTGACGCCGTAGTTCAGTCGGCAGAACTGGGCGATCTCGGCATCGCTCCCGGGCTCCTGGCCGAGAAAGTCGTTGGAGGGGAAGGCGAGGACCACGAAGCCCTTGTCCTTGTAGGTCTCGTAGAGCTTCTCCAGGCCCTCGTATTGGGGCGTGAAGCCGCACTTGGAGGCCGTGTTCACGATGAGCAGGACCCTGCCCTCGTAGTCCTTGAGGGCCTTCGGCGTCCCGTCGTTCAGGGGAAGGGTGAACCCGTAGACGGTGGCTTCGGTCCGGGGGCCCACGGCGGCCTTGTCCGAGGCGCGGACGTCCAGGCGCGAATAGAGGAGGGCGCCCCCCACGAGAACCAGAGCCAGAATGGCGACGAGCGTTTTCAACAACATCCTTAGCGCCTCCTTGGGGCCGGCCTTCACCCCACCCGGCACCAACGCCGCGCTCCCTTCGAAGATTCCGCGCGAGGTCTGCCGGGTGGGGGGGCCAACGTCTCCTTTGGACACCTCATGATACAGTACCCACCCGTGGAAGGAGGGTCCGCCGTGGAGAGCCAAACCGATGCGAAACCGTCGCCGCTAAAGGAGATCACACAGCCCTTCGTGGATCTCGTCCACGCTCCGAGGGCGCTCTGGGGAGTGAACCTGCCCTACCTCCTCGAAGGCATGGTGTACTTCGGGATCCTCGGCTACCTCGCCATTTACTTTTCGGATTTCGTCTTCGCAGGCGTCCCCCACGCCGACGTCTGGTCCCACCGGATGGTGATGGTCCAGACGGCGGGCATCACCATCGCCATGTTCTTCCTGGGCTTCGTGGCGGACCGCTACGGCGTGAGGCTCGCCCTCGTGCTCGCCTTCGTAGCGATGTTGTGCGGCCGGCTCGTCATCGCCGGAGCGCCCCTCCTGGGCCTCCAGCCCGGCCTCTGGGGAGGCATCCACCTGGCCACGCTGGGAGGGATCCTCCTCGTGGTGGTGGGCTACGGCATGTACCAACCGGCGGCCTACGCGGCAGTGCGCAAGTTCACGAACGAAAAGACCGCCGCCATGGGCTTCGCCATGCTCTACGCCCTCATGAACCTGGGGGGCTACCTGCCCACCTTCGCCTTCCTCATCCGGGACGAGACGTACCTCGGCTGGGGCATCAACGGGGCCTTCTGGGTCTACGCGGGCTTCACCCTCGTCTCCCTTCTGCTGACCTTCTTCATCCTGTCCCGGACCGTCGTGAAGGAGGCCGCGGCAAAGGCCCGGGTGGACCGGGGGGAGGCGCCGGCCGACGAAACGGCGCCGAAGCCGCCCTTCTCCTTCGTGAACTGGCTGAAGACACACCCCTTGACGGACCTGAAGTTCGCCTTCTTCATCTTTGCCCTCATCCCCGTGCAGACGCTCTTCACCTACAACTGGCTCATCCTTCCCCAGTACGTCTCGCGCTGCTACACGGGCTGGATCGGGGAGAAGTTCGAGATCGCGTCGAACTTCAACCCGCTTCTGATCTTCCTTGCGGTCCCGATCATCACGGCCCTGACGTACAAGCGCAAGGTCTATACCATGATGATCATCGGGACCTTTGTCATGGCGGTTCCGGCCTTCTTCCTGGCCTTCGGAACGAACTTCTGGACCCTCTTCGGGTACCTCGTGGTAATGACCATCGGCGAGGCCATGTGGCAGCCGCGGTTCCTCCAGTACGCCGCCGAGATCGCGCCGGAGGGCAGAACAGGCGAATACATGGGCGTGGCCCAGCTTCCCTGGTTCCTCACCAAGGTGCTCGTGCCCGCCCTCTACTCGGGTTGGATGATCGAGAAGTACTGTCCGGCCGGATTCGATCCGGCCCAGGGCACCGCCGGGCCCCAGAAGATGTGGCTCATCTTCGGCTGCATTGCCATCTGCTCGACGCTCCTTCTCCTTCTGGCCAAGGGCTGGGTCGGGAAGGACTTCAAGACCAAGGTCTGAAACAGGGAGGCTCGCGGAAACGGAAAAGGGGCGGCCGCCGGCCGCCCCTTTTCCTTCGCAACGAGAATTCTATTCGAGAACAATGGAGACTTCGCCGTCGTCGGACACGACGCGGGCCAGAAGGCCCGTACCCACGTCCCGCGCGAAGGGGACGAGCTGGCGGATCATGAGCCCGGCCTGGTCGTCTCCCTTCTTTTCGATCTTGACGCCCTGGAAGATGGCCTCCACGGTGGCGAGGGGGACGCTGATCTTGACGTCCTTGGGCTCGCGGCCGCCCTTCTCGCCGCGGAACGAGAGGACCACCTGGGTGGGCGCCTTGCCGGGGCGAAGAGACTTTTCGTCGGCGAAGCCCACGGTCACGCTGCGCTTCTTCCCCTCTTCCTCGATGGTCATGAGGACGGTCTCGCCGCCGGCCCCGGCCTGCTTCAGGGCCTTCATCACGTCTCCGAGGGACAGGGTGACGTCCTGGCCGTGCATGCGGCAGGCGTGGAACTCCTTCCCCACCTGGTTCTTGTCCAGGAATTCCAGGACCTTCATGGGGACCTCGATGAGGGCCTGCTCCCCGTCACCCTGGACGCGGATCTGGACAAGCGGGTCTCCGCCCGCCACGGCGGGGGCGGCCGTGGCCAGGACAAGGGCCGCCAGGAGTACCGTCAGGATGGCTTTCCGAAGGGTCGCGGGGTTCATCTTGCACCTCCTCTGCGGGCTCATACGCAGGTGCGCGTCGAAGGTTTCGGCCCCCCGGTCCGGGAGGCGTGCTTGGAACCATTCCGCCTTCCCCCCCGCGGCGCGGATTTCCCCTTTTTCGAGGCCGTTGATCTCCCGATTCCGCCCTATGCCAGTCCCATCCGCTCGCCCCAGTGGGCGAGGACCACGAGGTTCCAGAGCAGCAGATCGTGCTCGGCGCCTCGCTGGTGCTCTTCGAAGGCGGCGCGGATCCCTTCGGGGCGGAAGTGGGTCCGCATCCAGGTCGAGTTCTCCAGGATGCCCCGCACGCGTTCTCGCAGGGGGCCTCTCACCCAGGCCCCCCAAGGGACGGGAAAGCCCTTCTTCCTCCGGTAGGCCACCTGGCGCGGGACCCCCGCCTCCACGGCGTAGCGCTTGAGGATGTACTTGGTGACCGAGCCGCGGACCTTCATGGACTCGGGGAGGGCGAAGGCGAAATCCACCAGGGGCCCGTCCAGGAAGGGGACGCGCATCTCCAGCGAGTGGGCCATGGACATGCGGTCCGAGTGGTTGAGGAGGTTGTCGGCGAGCCACCCCTTCACGAGGACCGAGAGCATGGCGTCCAGTGGCCCCCTGTGAGGCGGAACCTCCATGTAGAAGGCGTCGAGGGTGCGGTCATAGGGCGGCGGGGGCGGATCGATGAGAAGGCTTCGCACCCGCGCCTCCTCCAGGGGTAGGGTGAGATCGTAGCGGATGCGGCCGGGGATCTGCCCGGGGGCGGCGTTCCGCAGTTCCTCCCATCGAAGGAGATACCCTCGCTTTGGGTCGCGCCGGGCGATGGCCCGCGCGGCGAGGCGGGCGCCGGGGATTCCCCTCAGGAGGACGATGGCCCGGATCTGCTTGAGGACCCGCTCCAGGTGGTATCCGCCGAGGATCTCGTCGGCACCCTGGCCCGACAGGAGGACCTTCACGTGGCGGGCCGCGAGGGAGCACACGTGGTACAGGGGCAGGACGGCCGAGTCGGCCACGGGATCGTCGAGCCGCGCGAGCACCCCTTCCAGGCTCTCCGCGAAGGCCTCGGGGGTGATGACGAGTTCGTGGTGGTCGGCGTGGAGGGTGGAAGCGACGGCCCGGGCCCACTGCCTTTCGTCGTAGGCGCCCTTGCCGGCGAAGGCCACCGTGAAGGTGGACAGCTTCTCCTGGCCGCAGCGCCTCACGGCGGCCGCCAGGGCGGACGAATCCACGCCGCCGGAGAGCAGGACGCCCACGGGAACGTCGGCGATAAGCTGGCGCCGGACCGAGGCCTCGAAGCATTCCCCGAACCGCGCCAGGGCCGAGGCGCCGTCTCCAGTGGCGCCGTCCCCGGCCTCTCCGAGCGGCAGGCGCCAGTAGGGGAAGAGCCGGACGCCCCCCTCGGAGATCGAGAGGACGTGTCCGGGGGGGAGCTTCTTCACGTCCTTCAAGAGGGTCCGTGGGGCGAGGACGTAGCGGCAGGCCACCTGCTCCGCGAGGGCGGCCGGATGGATCTCGCGGCCCACGGCCGGATGGAGAAGCAGGGGGGGAATCTCGGAGGCGAAAGCGATGCCCCGGGGCGTGCGAACCCAGTAGAGCGGCTTCACGCCCACCCTGTCCCGGCTCAAGAGGAGCGAGCGCTCCCGCTCGTCCCAGAGGGCGAAGCCCCACATGCCGTTGATCTTCTGGAGCCCCGGCAGGCCCCACACGGTGAGGGCTCTGAGGAGGACTTCCGTGTCAGAGCGGGTGGAGAAGCGCTCTCCCAGCGATTCCAGTTCGGCCCTCACGTCCAGGAAGTTGTAGATCTCCCCGTTGAAGACGATTCGGTACCGGCCGTCGGGACTGGCCATGGGCTGGGAGGCGGCGTCGGACAGGTCGATGATGGCCAGGCGCCGGTGGCCCAGGGCTGCGTCCGGAGAGGACCAGAGCCCCTCGCCGTCGGGTCCCCGGTGCCCGAGGGCGCGCGCCATAGCCCGGACCCGCTCGGGGTCCGCGCCGCCTCCGAAGGCCACCTCTCCACAGATGCCGCACACGGTATGCCGCCACCGGCATTCTACACGGCGGCGGGCCGATTTGGGACCGCGGCGGGACGGGGTTGCCATCGGGCCGGGCCTGGGATAGGCTACGAGGCCCGGAGCGACCGCCGATCATGAGCCTGAAACACGCCCTCAAAGCCGCCGCCTACGCCACCGCCAAAGGAGCCTTCGGCGCCCTTCTCCGTCCCTACTTCCGGGTCCGGGTCATCGGCGGGGAGAACCTGCCGGCCCGGGGGGGCGTCCTCGTCGCCGCCAACCACGCCTCCTTCGCGGACCCCCTGGTCCTGGGAGCGTTCCTGCGGCGGCGCCTCTGGTTCATCATGGCCGAGGAGCAGTTCCGAAAGCCCGTGGTCCACCTCTTCTCCCGGCTCATGGACGTGATCCCGGTGCAGACCGGGGCGGCCTTCCAGCTCGCGCCCATCAAGAAGGCCCTTTCTCTCCTGAAGGGGGGGAGCGTCGTGGCCATTTTTCCCGAAGGCCGGCGATCGGGCACCGGGAAACTGCTCCCGGGGCAGCCGGGCCTCGGCCTGCTCGCGGTTCGCGCCCAGGTCCCCATCCTCCCCGTGGCCATCGCGGGCACACGGGAGGCCTATCCGGTGGGCCAGACGATCCCCAAACCCGGCCGGGTGACCCTCTACGTGGGCAAGCCCTTGACCGGACTCGCCCGCCTGAGGCCCGAGGAACTGTCGGAGCGGGTCATGGACGCCCTGGCGGAACTCCTCGAATCCAACGGCCACTTGGACTACCTGGGCGCCACGCCGGCGGGCGGCTGAAGCCGGAGCCGCCGGGAGACCCCCATGCCTACGGCCGCCTTTTTCGCCATCGGATCGGAGATGACGGATCCCGCCCGGGGGGATTCCAACGGGGCCCTCGCCGCCGCGCGCCTCAGGGAGGCGGGGTTCACCCTCGGCCTCGTCTCGCGCGTGGAGGACCGCGTGGAAACCATCGCGGCGGCCCTCGCGGGGGCCCTCGAAACCTGCGACGCGGTCCTCGCCTCCGGGGGCCTCGGACCCACCGGGGACGACCTGACGAGGGAGGGGGCCGCCCGGGCCCTCGGCGTCGGGATCGTGGAGGACGCGGCCTGGGCGGAGGAACTGACCCGGCGGCTCGCCTCCCGCGGCCGGGCGCTGGATCCTGTGAACCGCCGCCAGGCCCTCGTCGTGGAGGGCTCCGAAGCGATCCCCAACGCCCGTGGGCTGGCCTGCGGTTGCCGCCTGAAGCGCGGGAAGGCGCACCTCATCCTCCTTCCCGGCGTGCCGGCCGAATTCCGGGAGATGCTGGAAAGCCGCGTCCTTCCAGGGCTGAAGGAGGCCTTTCCGGAGCGGCCTCAGGTGCGCACCGTGCGGGCCGTCCTGGCGGGCCTTCCCGAGGCGGCGGCGGAGCCGGTCCTGGCGCCGTGGTACGGAAGGCGGGGCGTCTCCGCGTCCATCCTGCCCCACTTGGGGATCCTCCGGGTGGCCTTGACGATCACCTCCCCTCCCGCCGAATCGGCGGCGAACCTGGAGGCCGAGGCGAGGCGTGCCTTCACCGAGGGTTGGAAGGGCCACCTCGTGAGTCTGGACGGAACCTCCCTGGAGGCGGCCCTCGGGGAGGCCCTGCTCCGACGGGGCTGGACCCTGGCGGCGGCCGAGTCCTGCACCGGGGGCCTCCTGGCCCACAAGGTCGTTTCCGTCCCCGGGGCATCGAGGTACTTCCTCGGCTCGGTCACGGCCTACGACAACGAGGCCAAGTCCTCGCTCCTGGGGGTGGCGCCGGAGATTCTTCAGCGGTTTGGCGCCGTGAGCGAGGAAACGGCGCGCGCCATGGCGCGGGGGGTTAGGGCGCGCTTCGGCGCCGCCTGCGCGGCGGCGACCACCGGCGTGGCGGGCCCCGGCGGGGGGAGCCCGGAAAAGCCCGCCGGAACCGTCTGGATCGCGGTGGGCACGCCCGAGGGGGAGTGGGCGCACAAGGTCTACCTCCCCCTGGACCGGCTTTCGGTCCTGGAGTTCTCGTCCCACATGGCCCTGTACCACCTCTGGCGGCGGGTCCGGAGCGCCGCGGCGCCATGAGGGTTTCCGCGGTGGGGTTCCTCAATTCGGCCCCCCTCACGTGGGGCCTCTCGGAGGGCCGCGCTCCCGAGGGATGGGACGTCACCTTCGACGTGCCCTCGCGCTGCGCCGACCGCCTCCTCAAGGGCGAGGCGGACCTGGGCCTCGTGCCCTCGGTGGTCTTTCTGCGGGAGCCCTGGCTGACCCTGGCCGCCCCCCTGGGCGTGGTGGCGCCCGACGAGGCGGGATCGGTCCTTCTCGTCCTGGGCGGCGAGCTCGCCTCCGTGCGGAGGGTCTTCCTCGATCCGGCGAGCCGGACCTCCCAGGCTCTCCTTCGCCTCCTCCTCCAGGAAGCCCTTCCGGAGGGGGTGTCGTTCGAGGAGGGAAGCGCCCCGGATCGACTCGGCCCCGGCGAGGCCGCCCTGGTGATCGGGGACCGCGCCCTGCGTCTCCCCGGCGCCCTCGGGCGGCTCCCGGCCCTCGACCTGGCCTCCCTGTGGAAGGCGCGCACCGGATTGCCCTTCGTCTTCGCCGTCTGGGCGGGGCGGAGGGAGGTCTGCACGGACGAGGTCCGGGAGGTCCTGGCGTCCTCGTGCGCCCTGGGCCTGGCCTGCCTCGACGACATCGTGGCCCGCCACGCCGTGGCCCTGGACCTTTCCCCGTCGCGCATCCGCCACTACCTGACCCGGCAGTTGTCCTTCACCCTCGGCCGGGAAGAACGGGCGGCACTGGCCCGTTTTTCCCGCGAGGTCCTGGGCGAGGAGCCCCCGCCCTCCAAGTGGGGAGAGCCGCATGGCGGGGAATGACGCGAGCCGGGCGCTGGAGAAGGCTTTCGCGGGGCAGCGGCTGTCCCTGGACGAGGGCCTGGTCCTGCTGGAAAGCGCGCCCCTGCTCGACCTGGGGGCCGCGGCCGACGGGGCCCGGGAGCGGCGTCATCCGGACGGCGTGGCCACCTACATCGTGGATCGGAACATCAACTACACGAACGTGTGCGTGGCGCGGTGCGCCTTCTGCGCCTTCTACCGGAAGCCGGAGGACCCGGAGGGCTACGTCCTGTCCATCGAGGCCATCCTTCAGAAGATCCGGGAAACGGAGGAGCTGGGCGGCACGGGGATCCTCCTCCAGGGAGGGCACCACCCGACCCTGCCTTTTTCCTTTTACGAGGAAATGCTGGGCGCCATCCGGGAGCGCTTCCCGGGGATTCACATCCACGCCTTCTCCCCCCCGGAACTCACCTTTTTCGCCAAGCGTTTCGGCCTGCCGCTCGAAGAGGTGGTGGCGCGGCTCAAGGCGGCGGGACTCATGAGCATTCCCGGCGGCGGGGCCGAGATCCTCTCGGACGCGGTGCGGGAGGACATGGCGGGGGGCAAGGCCACGGTGGAGGAATGGCTCGCGGTCATGCGGGAGGCGCACCGCCAGGGACTGCGCACGACGGCCACCATGATGTTCGGTTCCATCGAGTCCCCGCGGGACATCCTGATCCACCTGTCCCACCTGCGAGATCTCCAGGACGAGACCGGCGGCTTCACGGCTTTCATCCCGTGGACCTTCCAGCCCGGACCGGACACCCCCCTCCAGGAAGCCCCCGCCACGGGAGTGGATTACCTGAGGGTGGTGGCCCTCTCCCGTCTCTTCCTCGACAACTTCGACAACGTCCAGGCCTCCTGGGTCACCCAGGGGCTGAAGATGGGGCAGGTGGCCCTCCGGTTCGGGGCCAACGACATGGGCTCCATCATGATCGAGGAGAACGTGGTGGCGTCGGCGGGGTGCCGAAACCGGACCAACGAGGAGGAACTGCGTCGGCTCATCGCCGACGCGGGATTCACCCCCCGCAAGCGCAGGACCCTGTACGAAGCCGCCGATTAGGGCCTTCGGGCCGGAGGGATTCCGGCCGCCACGGGGTCTCACCCAGGGGCGCGGGCCGGCGCGGGATTTCGTTTGACGCTGTGCCGAACGGGGCCTAGAATAAGCGGCTTACGGAGGGGACCCATGGACAGCGTGAAGCGCACCCCCCTGAACGAGGAGCACCGAACCCTGGGCGCCCGGATGGTGGACTTCGGGGGCTGGGACATGCCCGTTCAGTACACGTCGATCCTCGAGGAGCACGAGGCCGTCCGGACCCGGGCCGGCCTCTTCGACGTGAGCCACATGGGAGAGATCTGGATCGAGGGGAGGCAGGCCCTGGACCTCGTCCAGCACCTGTGCAGCAACGACGCCTCCAAGCTGGGGCTGAACCAGATCCAGTACAGCGGCCTGCTCACGAAGGAAGGCACCTTCGTGGACGACCTGCTGGTCCACAAGGTCGCCGAGGACCGCTACCTGCTGGTGGTCAATGCGGCCAACGAGCCCAAGGACCATGCCTGGATCCTCAAAGAGGCCTCCGGCTTCGACGCCGCCGTCACCAATCGGAGCCCGCAGACCGCCCAGATCGCCATCCAGGGCCCGCGGGCCGTGGCCATCCTCCAAAGGCTCGTTCCCGACGCCGACCTCTCGGCGGTGAAGTACTACTGGTTCACCTACGGGACAGTGCTCGGCGAGCGCTGCCTCCTGGCGCGAACGGGCTACACGGGGGAGGACGGCTTCGAGGTCTACCTGTCTCCGGCCAGGGCCCCGGAGCTCTGGCGCGTCCTCCTGAAGGAAGGCCGTGAGGAAGGGCTTCAGCCGGCGGGCCTGGGGGCGCGGGATACCCTGCGCCTGGAGGCCGCCATGGCCCTGTACGGGAACGACATCGACGACACGACGACGGTCCTGGAGGCGGACCTGGGATGGATCCTTAAGCTGAGCAAGCCTGCCTTCAACGGCCGGGAGGTCCTCGAGCGCCAGAAGGCCGAGGGGGTTCGAAGGAAACTCGTCGGCTTCGAACTGATGGACCGGGGGATCCCCCGGCACGGGTACGACTGCTACAAGGGCGGGGAGAAGGTGGGCCACGTGACGAGCGGGACACAGGCGCCCTTCCTGAAGAAGTCCGTCGGGATGGCGTACTTGCCCGTGGACCTCGCGGCCCCGGAGACGCCCTTCGAGGTGGACGTGCGGGGCAGGCGGCTGGCCGCGCGCGTCGTTCCGAAGCCTTTCTACAAGAGAAGCCGCTAGCTCGGGCTGGCGAGGTTCTTAGAGCGGAATGATGGCGAGGTGAGGCCCGGGTCCTTCGGAGAAAGGCGCCCGGGCTCCGGAGGTGCCAATGAACGTGCCGGGAGACCTGAAGTACACCAAGACCCACGAGTGGGTTCGAGCGAGCGGTGGAGAGGCCGTGGTGGGCGTGACGGACTTCGCCCAGCACGAACTCGGCGACATCGTCTTCGTCGAGGCGCCCGAGGCCGGAGCGGCCGTCACGGCGGGGAGCCCCATGGGCAGCGTGGAGAGCGTGAAGGCCGTCTCGGAGCTCAACGCGCCGGTATCCGGAACGGTCTCGGTGGCCAACGATGCGCTGAAGGACCACCCCGAACTCCTGAACCAGGACCCGTACGGGGAGGGGTGGATCGTCAAGATCGCCCTCTCCGACGCCGCCGAGATCGGCGGCCTGATGGACGCCGAGGCCTACGGGAAGTACGTCGCCGAAGCGGACCACTGAGGAGTATCCATGCGTTACCTTCCGCAGAGCCCGGAGGACCTCCGGATCATGCTCTCCGCCGCCGGCGTGTCCCAGGTGGAGGACCTCTTCGCCTCCGTCCCGGAGCCCCTGAGGCTGAAGGCCCCCCTGGACATGCCCACGGCCCTGCCCGAATGCGACCTGAGGGAGCGCTTCGTCACCCGGTCGTCCCGGAACCACTCCCTCACGTGCCGGCCGGGCTTCCTGGGCGCGGGCGCCTACCACCACTTCGTCCCCGCGCCGGTGGGCCACCTCCTTTCGAGGAGCGAGTTTTACACGGCCTACACGCCGTACCAGCCCGAACTGGCCCAGGGCACCCTCCAGGCCATCTTCGAGTTTCAGACCATGATGGCCGACCTCTGCGGGACCGACGTCTGCAACGCCTCTCTTTACGACGGGGCCTCCGCCGCCGCCGAGGCGGCCCTTCTGGCCGCCAGGGTCCACAAGGGGCGCAGAGTCCTGGTGGCGAGGTCCCTCCACCCCGCCTACCGCGAAGTGATCCGGACCTACCTCAAGCACCTGGACCTCGACGTGGCCGAGGTGCCTTACGGGCCCGACGGCCGGATCGACCTCCCGTCCCTCACCGGGGCGGGCGTGGAGGAAGCGTGCTGCCTCCTCGTGGGCCAGCCCAATTTCTTCGGCGTGGTGGAGGATTTCGAGGCCGTCTCCGCGTCCCTCCCGGCGGGCCCCAAGCGCCCGCTGCTCGTGGGTGTGGTCTGCGAAGCCCTGGCCCTCGCGCTGATCCAGCCCCCCGGCGCCGCGGGGGCCGACGTGGTTTGCGGCGAGGCCCGCTCCTTCGGTCTCCCCCTGGGGTACGGAGGCCCGAACCTCGGCTTCCTCGCCGCCCGCAAGGCCCACATGAGGCAGATGCCCGGCCGCCTGGTGGGAGAGACCCGGGACGCCGACGGGCGCCGGGGCTTCGTCCTCACGCTGACGACGCGGGAACAGCACATCCGCCGCGAGAAGGCCACCTCCAACATCTGCACCAACCAGGGACTCTGCATGCTCGCGGCGGTCATCTACCTCGCCCTCATGGGCCGGCGGAACCTCCGCGAACTCGCCCTGAGAAACCTGAGCAAGGCCGAGCACCTCAAGGCGCGCCTCGCGGAGCGGGGCATCCGGCCTCTCTTCTCGGCCCCCACCTTCAACGAGTTCGCGGTGGGGTTGAAGGTCGCCCCGTCGCGGGCCAACGCCGAGGCCCTCAAAGCCCACATCGTGGGTGGGCTTGACCTTTCGGCCCACTACCCGGAACTGTCCAACGGCTACCTCCTCTGCGCCACCGAGCAGACGCCGAAGGAGGCCTCCGAGAAGCTCGCCGACCTCCTGGGAGGCCTCTCATGAGCCGCTTCATCGAGGAACCCCTCCTCTTCGAAAAGGACAAACCCGGCCGCCTGGGGGTCTGCCTGTGCACCAAGGAGGTCCCCACGGCCGACGCCGAGGCGCTCTTTGGGGATCTCCTTCGCCCCGAGCCTCCCGCGCGCCTGCCCGAGCTGAGCGAGGTGGACGTGGTCCGGCATTTCACCCGGCTGTCCCTGATGAACTACGCGGTGGACTACGGCCTCTACCCGCTGGGCTCCTGCACCATGAAGTACAACCCCAAACTCAACGAGGACGTCTCCCGATTCGAAGGTCTGGCGGGCCTCCATCCCATGCAGGACGACGCCTCGGCCCAGGGGGCGTTGGAGATCCTCCACACGCTGGAACGGGCGCTCTGCGCCGTGTCGGGCATGGACGTCTGCACCCTCCAGCCCTCGGCGGGGGCCCAGGGCGAATTCACGGGCATGCAGTTGATCCGGGCCTACCACGAGGACAGGGGGGACGCCCGGCAGGTGGTTCTGATCCCCGACTCGGCCCACGGAACGAACCCCGCCACCTCCCACATGGCGGGCTACCGCGTGGAGGAGATCAAGAGCGGGCCGGACGGCTGCGTGGATCTCTCGTCCCTCAAGGCGCGCATGGCCCCCGACGTGGCGGCCATCATGCTCACCGTGCCCAACACCCTGGGCATCTTCGAAAAGCAGATCGACGAGATCTGCCGCATCCTTCACGAAAAGGGCGGCCAGGTCTACGTGGACGGGGCCAACCTCAACGCCCTCATGGGCATCACGCGTCCCGGGGACTGGGGCGCCGACGTCATGCACATCAACCTCCACAAGACCTTTTCCACCCCCCACGGAGGCGGGGGTCCGGGCGCGGGGCCCGTGGCCTGCAAGGTCCACCTGGAGCCCTTCCTGCCCAGACCGGTCCTGGCCCGGGCGAAGGAGGGCTTCCGCTGGGACTGGGACCGGCCCAAGAGCATCGGAAAGGTCCACGCCTTCTTCGGGAACTTCCTGATCCTCGTCCGGGCGCTGTGCTACATCGAAACCATGGGCGGGGAGGGTCTGAAGCGGGCCTCCCAGATGGCCGTGCTCAACGCCAATTACCTTCGGGCCCGTCTCGGGGAGCACCTGCCCCTGGGCTTCGACGGCCCCACGCTCCACGAGGTGGTCTTTTGCGACAAGGGCCTCCCCGGGGGCATCACCACCATGGACCTGGCCAAGCGCCTCATCGACTACGGCTTCCACCCCCCCACCGTGTACTTCCCGCTCATCGTCCACGGGGCGCTCATGGTTGAGCCCACGGAGACCGAGCCGGTGGAGGAGATGGACCGCTTCGTGGAGGCCGTGAAGGCGATCCTGGACGAGGCGCGAAAGGACCCGGAGTTCGTCAAGCGGGCGCCCCACGAGGCCTTCCGCAGGCGTCTCGACGAGGTGGCGGCGGCCCGGAACCCCGTGTTGACCTACCGGCCCGAGGGCGGCTGAGAAGCCGTCCCTGCTGCCGGACCCCGTCCCTTGTGCGGGGTGGAAATCCGATGCCGCGGGGCATCGCAACAGTGCAAAGCCGGCTCGCCGGCGGGAGAGAGAAGCCATGTCGGACAGAAATGAGCGTCGAACCCCTTCGCGCCCCCTCACGGTGCTGCTGACCGCCGCCTGCCTCCTCGGCGCCGTGGCCTTACCGGCGGCGGCACCCCCCACCGGGAAGAAAGCGCCCCAGGCGGCGTCCAAGCCGTCGCCCAAGCCCAAGTACCTTCCGCCCGCGGGCTCGGCCCTCGAGGTGGAGGGCTCCGCGGTCAAGAGCCACGGCGCCTGGCGCTGGCACCTCATGACCTATCCCGGCACCACCATCCCCACCGGCGCCATGGAAGCGGCGGCGCGCTGGGTGAAGGAGAAGGTCCCCGAGGCCCGGTGGCCCGCGGCGGGGGCGAACCGGCCCGCCCGGACCCAGGGCGTGACCATCGGCTCCGACGCCTGGACGCCGGTGGGCCCCTCCCCCATGGACATGTCGACCCAGACCGACGGGTACACCTACGGCCGGGTCACAGGGCGCTTCAACGCCATCGCCGTGGACCCCCGCACGGTAAACAGCCCGGGCGCCATCGCGGCCTACGCCGGAGCGGCCACGGGCGGGCTCTGGAAGACCCAGAACTGCTGTGGTCCCGACACGGACTGGACGCCGCTTTGGGAGGGCTTCGACTTCGTGACCCAGGCGGTGGGCGCCATCGAAATCGACCCCAACGATCCGGACACGGTCTACGTGGGCACCGGCGATTTCGACGCCTACGACCAGTTCGGCCAGGGCGTCATGAAAACGACCGACGGCGGGCTCACCTGGACCCAGCTGGGCGCCGACGTCTTCACGCCCTTCGCCGCCCTCACGCCGCGCTTCGCCAACCAGAACATCGGCGTCATCCAGGTGGACCCGAACAACAGCGACAACGTTCTCGTGGGGACGCGCTTCGACCTCTTCATCAGCCACGACGCGGGGCTCACCTGGACCCGCTGCCCCTTCGGCGCCAATCCCACGGATCCCCTGAACCTGGACCAACCCATCGGCGCTCTCAACCGAATCAGCGGCATCGTCCTCGACCCGTCCACCGTCCCCACCACGGCGTACGTGGCCGTAGGCTTCACCTCCTCGGCCTACAACGGAAACAACGGGGTCTACAAGGGCGTGGTCCCCGATTCGGGCTGCCCGACCCTCACCCTCTCGGCCAACGGGTGGCCGGCGGGGACCGGAAACGGAACCAACGACGCGACGGACCTGGGGCGCATCCGCCTGGCTTCCTCGAGGGGGAACGCCTCGGGCGACCTCGTCCTCTACGCCCAGGTCCAGAGCGCCTCCCAGACCAACGCCCTGGGCACCTGGGTGACGACGGACCAAGGCCAGACCTGGCGCATGCTCGCGGGGAGCGCCGACACGAACTACCGGGACTGCTACAACATCCCAAGCGGAGAGGGGCAGGACTGGTACAACCTCTTCCTCCTGGCGGACCCCGGCGACGACAAGACCCTGTACATCGGCCGAGTGGACCTCTACAAGGCCTCCGTGGATTCCACGTACACCTCCATGGCCCTGACGAACCTCAGCAACGTGTACAGCCTGGGCTGCCCGAGCTACGGCTCCCTCCACCCGGATCAGCACGGGGCCGAGTGGGTCTCCGGCACGGGACCGTCCTCCCTCTTCCTCTTCGGAAGCGACGGCGGGATGTACGCCGCCGACGGAACGGCGGGGGGCTTCACCGACCTCAACGAGGACGTGGGCGCGATCCAGTGGTACGCCGGGCAGACCGGCGCCGACCTGGCGGGCGGGGCCGTCCAGTACTTCTTCGCCGGGTCCCAGGACAACGGCACGGCGAGCTGGGACAGCTCCAATTCCGACCTCACGTGGCAGGCGCGCGGTGCCGGCGGAGACGGTTTCTTCACGGCCTTCGACCCCATCGGCGGGACCCTCACGGCGGGGAACTGGCTCTACGAGGTCTACTACGGGGGCATGTACCGCTCCACCGAAGGGGCTTCGGGGTACTACAGCCGCCTGGGCACAAAGTGGTCGGCGGACCGGAACGGATGGAGCGCGCCCTTCAAGATGGACGTCTTTCACGGGGACACGACGGCCTGCAAGAACCTCGTCTACGGCTCCCACCGGCCCTACGCCAGCGTGGACGGGGGCGGGGTCTGGACACGGCTGACGAAGAAGGACCTCACCAAGGGCCAGGGAAGCCTTATCACCCTGGACATCGCCCTGTCCAACCCCAAGGCCGTGGTCGTCGGCTCCGACGATGGGAGCGTGCGGTGGAGCAACACGGCCTTCAAGGGGGCCAACTGCACGCTGGCCGCGGCCAACACCTCCTCCTTCGCCTGCAAGGCCAACAAGAAGTCCAAGTGGACCGACCTCACGGGAGGCAACGCGGTCCTGCCCAACCGGGCCGTCATGGGCGTGGCCTTCGATCCGACGACGGAATACAAGGTCTACGCCGCCGTGGGCGGCTTCAACCCCAACACCCCCACGACTCCGGGCCACGTTTTTCTCTGCACCAACTCGGGCGGGGCCTGGACCTGGACCGACAAGACGGGGAACCTCCCCGATGTGCCCGCCAACTCCATCGTGATCAACCCCAACAACCCGGTCCAGGCCTTCGTGGGCACCGAAATGGGTTTCTATTTCACCAACGACGTCTCCGCCGCCTCCCCCGTCTGGTACCGCTTCCAGGAGGGGCTGCCGAACACGGTCATCCAGTACCTGACCGTGGACCGCGGGCCGGCCTCCGCCCCCTACGCCAGCACCACCCTCACGGCCTTCACGTACGGCCGCGGCGCCTACGCCATTCTCCTTCCCGGGCCGGGGGGATTCCCCCAGCCCTAGGAAGGCGGCCCCAGGGGTCCCGTCAGGGCCCATCGGTTCCAGCCATCGGGGCGGGCTTCGGCCCGCCCCGCTTTCATTGGGAGTCGGGGAGGGGGCCGGGTTGGGCGTGCCTCCGGTAACGAGATCTCCTCCGGGAGCCTTTCGAACCACGAGGGCAGAGAAGCTGGCGGGGCACACCCCCCAAGACACTGATAACCGAGTATACATTCGGGCGCCTTTTGCTTGACAAGAACCTCCGAGATGAATAGATTCTTCCTTGAATTACCTCCTGCGGGGGTGGGAGTTAACACGGGCGTATGTGAACGTAGTACCTGGTTGGACGGCCGGGGGGTGTGGCCGAGGGTGGTTTTCTTCAGGCGCGGGAGGATCTTATGGTCAGAAGCTGGGTGGCGCGGCGGGGGGTGCGGTTTCTTCTGGGTCTCGGATTGGCGACTCTCCTGCCCCTGGCCGCGACGGCGCAGGTGGTAAAGGAGGACAAGGATGTCCTGGACTCCCTGTCCTTCGCGAAGCCCGAGACCTGGATCACCTCCCAAACGGTTTCCGTGGACGAATACCGAGCCGGAGCCTCCCGTGCGGAGATCGAGGCCCTCGCGCCGGTCCTAGGGGACTGGGACCGCTTCCTCACCGACCGCGGCGGTCGGTGGATCATGCTCTTCGACCGGGTGACGGGACGGCCCGCGCACATGGAAGGCCGGGGAATCCCGTGGATCCCAGGTACGGCCAACAGGCTTCGCGGTGACGACGTGGGGCTGCCAGCGTACATGGAGGGGCGGGATGTTCCGGTGGCGGTGGTGGCGGGCCGTGCCCTGGATTTCCTCGTGGCCTATCCGGACCTTTTCGGTGTGAAGCCCGATGAACTTGTTTTGGTGGAAGAGGGCTCGGGCCCCGTCCTCGACTACCTCTATTTTTTAAATTTTCAGTGGACGTACCACGGGATCCCCGTGGAAAAGGCCCACGTCATCTTTCGTCTCAACCACGGCAATTTGGTTCAGGTGGGGCAGGAGTTCGTGAATCCCGAGGCCATCCGCGGACTGGACCCCGCCCCCGCCATCACCGCCGAAACCGCCTGGCAGATCCTGTTCGGGTTCATCGGCGGGCCTTCGCCGGATGACGAGATGATCGAACCGGGGCGGCTGGTCGTAGTTCCGACCTCCATGCCGGAAACCCTCGCTGGAAGTAAGGTGATCGCCGGAAAAGGGATTGCGTATCGCCTCGCTCTGGAAATCGCATTCCGGAGAAGCGGCTCCACCGGAACTTGGCGCGCGCGGGTCGACGCGCACTCAGGGGAAATCCTCGAATTCGCGGACGCGAACCGATATGGCAGCATCCACGGAGGGGCGTATCCCGGCGATCGCCCCGTCCCCGAATCGGACCGGTCCTTCCCTTATGCGGACACGGGCCTGGCCTCCCCCAACAACTACGCCGACGCCGCCGGGATTTTCTCAGGTCTCTCTGCGACGTCCACACTGAACGGGAAATACGTTCGAATCCAGGATAAGTGTGGCGCGATCAGCCTGTCGACAACGACAGGCGATGTGGATTTCGGCTCAAGCACGGGGACCAACTGCACGACGCCGGGAGTGGGGGGATTGGGAAACACCCATGCGGCAAGGACGCAATACTACAACGTGACGTTGGTCAAGATTAAGGCATTGACGTACCTCCCTTCGAATGCGTGGCTTCTGGGACAGTTATTGGACAAGACCAACCTGACCAGTGCGGACAGCAGCTACTGTCCTGGAAACGCCTGGTGGGATGGAACCAATGTAAACTTCTGTGTGGGTGACTCCTCCTACGGCAATACCGGTGAGTTGCCTGGCGTCTCCCTCCACGAATGGGCCCACGGGCTGGATTCCAACGACGGTTCGCCGGCAGGAGACAAAGGCACGGGAGAGACCTATGGCGACTTCTCTGGGGTTCTTCAGACCCATGGATCTTGCGTCGGCAACGGGTTCTATCTGAGCGGCGCAAACTGTTCCGGGTACGGAGACGCATGCATCAGCTGCGCAGGGATTCGTCAAATCGATTGGAACATGCATTCCTCGCACTCGCCTCACTTCCCAGAGGACCTGACCAGTAACACGTGCACCGGTTGCACGACCTTTGCCTGCTCCAGCTACCCGACGTATGCCGGCCCATGCGGACGCGAAGGCCACTGCGAGTCCCTCGTTTCATCCGAGGCCATGTGGGACCTGCCTGTTCGGGATTTGACCGCATGGGGCTTGGATTCGGTGACGGCCTGGCAGCTGATGGACCGCTTGTGGTATGCAAGCCGAACCACATCGGGCAAGGCTTACGACTGCCCCTCGGTCACCACAGCGAATGGTTGCTCGGTATCGAACTACTTCACAACTTTCCGGGTCGTGGACGATTGTGACGGCGACCTCAGCAACGGCACGCCCCACGCCAGCGCCATTTTCACTGCATTCAACCGCCACAAGATCGCGTGCACCACGGTGGTCAACACGGACCAGACCAACTGCTGCCCCGACTTGGATGCCCCGGTGCTGTCGGGGACGGCCGGCAACACCCAGGCCTCCCTCAGCTGGGGCACGGTCTCCGGCGCCGTCAGGTACTACGTCTACCGCAACGAGACGGGGTGCGACGCGGGTTACACGAAGGTGGGGACCGTCACGGCTCCCTCCACCTCCTACACCGACACACCCTTGTCCAACGGCGTGACCTACTACTACCGCGTGCAGGCCATCGGCTCCAGCGACGCCTGCGTGGGCCCCATGAGCAATTGTGTAACGGTGACGCCGGCTCCCTGTACCACGCCGGGGACGCCGACCATTGGCACGGTCACGGTTCCGGGCGACAACCAATTGAGCATCCCCTGGAGCGCCGGGAGCCCGGCGGGCGCCACGTACAAGGTGTACCGCGCCGTGGGGACGTGCGCCGCCCCAGGGGCCTTCTCGGTTGTCGCTTCGGGACTCACGACCTCCCCATACTTAGACTCCACGGTGAGCGGGGGAACGACGTATTCCTACCGCGTGTCCGCCGTCGACTCCACGGGTGGATGCGAATCCCTGCAATCCTCCTGCGCCCAAGCCACGGCCACGGGGGCGTGCACCCTGCCTCCCGCCTTCGGGGGCCTCGCCTCCGTCACGAACCCCCAGAGCGCGACCTGCACCCTGGAGCTCTCCTGGTCGGCCGGATCCTCCGGGTGCGGAGGGACCGTCACGTACAACGTGTATCGCTCGGAAACGAGCGGATTCACTCCGAGCCTCTCTAACCGCGTTTACGCGGGGTGGTCCGGGACTTCCTACACCGACTCCGTCGGGCTCACGAGCGGCACGACCTATTATTACGTGGTCCGCGCGTGCGATTCGGCGAACGGCCTTGAGGACGGAAACCTCGTGGAACGGTCCGGGATGCCAACGGGGGGCTCCGCGACGCTCTTCTCGGACACCTTCGAGGGCGGAAACCTCGGGTGGACCTTTGCGAAGGGTTCCCCCGCCGCCGCGACGGGAGATTTCGTGATCGGCGATCCCGTCGGGACGACCGGGAACCTGAGTGAGCCATCCCAACCGGAGGACGACCACACCGCTTCCCCCGGCGTGAACTGCCTGTACACGGCAGAAAACCCGGCGGGGGCCGCGGGGACGAACGACGTGGACGGAGGGGAGGTCATCGCGACCTCTCCCCTCATCGACATATCGGGATACGCCTCGGCGACGCTCTCGCTGTGGCGGTGGTTCCTCAACGAATACACCAACGACGATTCAGGTGACTACTACTACCTGGAGGTGTCCAACAACGGCGGGTCCACGTGGGTCCAGCTCGAATCGTTGTCGGATGCGGTGACCGGCAACAACGCTTGGACGAACGTCACGTTCCAACTCGAGAACTACGTCGCGCTGACAGCGACCATGCGCATCCGGGTTCGCGCGGCCGACGGGACCGCCGTCGGAGGCCTCATCGAAGCCGCCATCGACGATGTCCAGATCACGGGGTTCAACACGTGCACCACCGGCACCTCGTGCACGGACCCCGGCGCGCCGGAGATCACGGGGTTTGCCGACGAGTCAGGGTGCGCGCAGAGCGGAATCCGGGTTTCGTACACGGCGGGTTCTGGGGCGACGAGCCACAACCTGCTGAGGGACGGGTCGGTGGCGGTGACGGGGTACGCCTCCGGGGCGCTGTACAACCCGGGGGACACGTCCTCCCACAGTTACGTCGTCCAGGCGGTGGTGAGCACCTGTACAACCAATTCCAGCTCCCAGAGCTACGCAGATGCGAACGAAACGCCGGGAACGCCCTCGGCGCCGACGGTGACGGACGCGGATGCCTGCGCCTTGACGGGCGTGAACGTTTCCTGGGGAGCGGTCTCGGGGGCGACGGCCTACGATCTTCTGATCGACGGGACGACGACGGTGTCGGGGGTGACGAGCCCGCACCTCCATGAGCCGGGGGACTCCAATTCGCACACGTACGCCGTTCGGGCCCGGACGGCCTCCTGCACGGGGGCGTGGTCGGGCGCGACGGCGGGGACGGACGTGAACGGCCTGTTGGCGCCGGCGGCCCCGCTGGTGGCGGACGTGAGCGCGTGCGCGCTGAGTGGGGTGCAGGTCACGTGGCACACGGTGGCGGGTGCGACGGCGTACGACCTGCTGGTGGACGGGACGACGACGGTTTCGGGAGTGACGACTCCCTACGTGTACGCTCCGGGAGATTCGGCCTCGCACACGTATGCGGCGCGGGGACGGAGCGCGTCCTGCACCGGGCCCTGGTCGAACGCGACGGCGGGGACGGACGCAAACGGGGCGCCGGGGACGCCGCCGGGACTTTCGGCGGCGGCCACAGCCTACAACAACGTGGACCTGAGCTGGGGCCCCGTGGGCGGGGCGGGCGCCTACCACGTGTACCGCGCGACGGGTACGTGCCCGCAGGGGGCGTACACGAAGCTGACGACGGGCGGTCCCGTGGCGGCCACCACCTACAGCGACGGGACGGCGAGCGGAAGCACGACGTACGCCTACGTGGTGACGGCGGTGTCGGGAGTGTGCGAGTCGTCGTACAGTGCCTGCGCGGAGGCGACGACGCCGGCGGCACCGTGCATCAACCCGCCGGCCTTCTCGGGCCTTTCGTCGGTGACGGCGGTGTCGGGGGCCACCTGCTCCCTGCAGCTGACCTGGAACGCGGCGGCCTCGTCGTGCGGCGGGGGCGTGACCTACAACGTGTACCGGGACACGGTGAGCGGCTTCACGCCAGGGCCCGCGAATCAGGTGGAAAGCGGCCTGACGGGGACGACGTGGACGGACGCGAGCGTCCAGAGCGGGACGACGTACTACTACGTGGTGCGGGCGGTGGAGACGCTCAACGGGCTGGAGGACACGAACGCGACCGAGCACGGTGCCGCGCCGGGAACGCCGACAAATGTAACGCTCTTGCGTAATGGGATCGACAACGGGTGGTCCTCGAGCCAAGTTAGCGGGACGTCGGGTGCGTGGAACCTGACCACCGCCGGCACCTATCCGACGGCTTCGCCGCACGGCGGAACATGGATGTGCCGGTTCAACTCCTTCTCCGCCGGTAGCGGCGATGCGACCCGCCTCTATCAGTCGCAGGCGATCGAGATTCCCGCCTCGGCCTCCACGGCGACGCTGACTTTCTGGATGTACCACGACACCGACTATTCGAGCTATGACGATACGATACAGGCACAAGTCTCCACGAATGGGAGCACCTGGAGCAACGCGGGAACACTGCAGCACCGGTACGACGGAACCACGGGGTGGGCCCAAGTCACGATAGAGCTATCCTCTTATATCGGACAGACGGTCTACCTGGGGATCCTGGCCACGAGCGACTACGGCAACAATATGTACGTAGACGACCTTGCCCTGACCACCAACGCGGGGACCCTGTATACCGATGGCTTCGAGGTCAAATGGTACATGCAGCAGGTTTCGGGAACGGCGGGGACCTGGTATGTGGCCAGCACCACGACCCGTCCCACGGCGACGCCTCATGCAGGAATCGCCCTGGCGTACTTCAATTCGAACACGTGCGCGGCGGGGAACGCGGCGCGGCTCTTCTGGGCGCCCGGGGGTACCTTCCAGGGCTTTGCCATCCCAGCGGGAGCCACCTCCGCCACCCTGACGTTCTGGATGTACCACGATACCAGCGACAGCTTGCGAAATGACACGATTCAAGCTCAGGTTTCGAGTGACGGAAGCATCTGGACCAACGTAGGAACAGCTGTTGGCCGTTACGACGGAACAACGGGGTGGGCCCAGGTCAGTGTAGACGTGCTTGCGTACGCGGGGCAGACCATCGGGATGGGGTTCCTGGCGACTAGCGCGTTAGGAAACAACATGTTGATCGACGACGTGGAACTCTCCGTGGTGACGGGCAGCACGTGCACGTCGTGCGCGGCGCCGTCGTCGGTGGGGAGCGTGAGCGCGGCGGACCTGAGCGCGTGCGCGGCCGACGGCATCGGGGTGAGCTGGCCGGCGGACCCGGGGGCGTGGGGCGATGCGTCGGGGACGAGGACCTACGACGTCCTGCGGGACGGGAGCGTCCTTCAGGCGGACGTGGCCTACGGGACCACGTCGGTGACGGACGCCACGGCGTTGCCGGGCGTGAGCTACACCTACAGCGTGCGGTACAAGAACGCGTGCGGGCTGGAGGCGGAGACGGCGGGGGCGTCGGCCTCGGATGATGACGCCACGCCGGCGCCGGCGATTTCGGGTCCCTCGTCCAACGCGTGCCCGACTTCGACGGTGGAGCTGAGCACCGAGGCGGGGATGACGGGGTACCAGTGGTACCAGGACGGGAGCCCGGTGGGGAGCGATAGTGCGACGCACACGGCCGCCGCGTCGGGCACCTACACGGTCTCCTACTCCAACGGCTCGGGATGCTCGGGCACCTCGGCGGGCCACGCCGTGACGATCTCGCCCTGCATGGCGGGGGAGGTGTCGGGGAGCGCGAACCATCATCTGAAGGCGTACAAGAACGGGAGCGCGACGGACATCGTCTTCGAGGACGTGACGGCGAGCCACTACCAGGTATACGTGTCGAACAGCCCGAACACCTCGGCGTTCCAGGTGGCGGACGCGGCGTACGGGAAGCGGGACTGCGCGTGGGCGGGATGGACGGTGGACGCGGAGCCGGGGATGCTGCGGATGTCGCTGGTGGACCTGGAGAGCGGGATCACGGGAAGCACGCAGGTGCTGTACTTCCTGGTGACGGCGGACAACGGCTTCGGGACGGAGGGCACGCTGGGGGTGAACTCCTCCGGGACGACGCGCACGGCAGACGCTTACTGCGACAAATAGGGGCGAACCCGCATCGGATCTCGGCGGGGCGGGCTCCGGCCCGCCCCGTCCCTTTAGAAGGGTGGGGAGATTCCGCGAGGAGGGTGCGAACCAGGCCTCACGCCAGGAAGGCTGTTAAGATGTAGTTCCTGCGGGCGGATCGCCGTTTCCCGTTTGAGCCGCCCACGGCCGGGTACACGGGAGCAAGTCCAGACGAGTCGGGGCAAGGGTCTAAGAGGGCAGGCGGAGGGATGAAAAACCGAAAGGCTCGGTCGTGCTGGGAGGGCGGGGCCGCCCGTTCCGTGCTGTCCCTGCAGATGGCCTGGGGAATAGGGCTGATGCTCGCCGGGGGAGCAGGGTCGCAAGCGACGGAGCCCTGTGAGAAGGTGAAGCCTCCACCCGTGATCGGATCGCGTACCGCTGACCGCGGGGGAGACGTGGTTCCCGACGGTTCCTCCTCGCCCCTCCTTTCCACTGCCGTGTACGAAACGGACGACATGAATGCCGTGGGCGCCGTCCTGCAGCTTAAGAATCAGGAGGATCTCTGGCGCGTCGTACGGTGCGCGTCGAGCAAAGGGGCAAGGATGGAGGCCATCCGACGCCTCCATGATCCGGTCTTCCTGGAGGATGTCCTCCGGGCGTGCGATTGGTTCCTCAGGGCCGAGGCGATTGACCGCGTCCAGGATCAGGCCATCCTGGAGCGGACGGCCCTTGAAGATTCCGATTGGGTGGTCCGCCGGAATGCGGCGGAGAGGCTCGCCCGGGAGGAAGTCCGCTTTCATGTGGCGGTTTCGGATCCGGAGGTGGAGGTTCGACAAGCCGCGGTAAAGGGCCTTTCAAACCCATCCTTCCTCCGGCTTGCGATTCTCCTCGAGGAGGAGTCCCGGCCCAGGATGATCGCCATCGCCAGGTTGTCGGATCCCGTTCTTCTCGAGGAACTCCTGGATGGCGGCAGGGACCGGGAGACCAGAATCATCGCGCTGCGGCGACTTCGAGAATTGGGCGCGCTGGATTCCGTGGCCGGCGCCCACCCCGATGAGGAGATTCGACGTCTGGCCGTGGAACTTGGCCCAACGGAGGCGGTCCTGAAGAACCTGGTCCGGAAGGATGAAAGCGCAATCGTTCGCAGGGAAGCGGTGCGTCGGATCGGCGACCAAGAGTTCCTCGCTTCGGTGGCCCTGGTGGACGAGGACTCGCTCGTTCGGGCCGCGGCGGCGGAGGGCCTGCGATCTTCAGAAATCCTGGCTAGGCTGGCTCGAACGGACTCCGACGCGGCCGTTCGGGCCGCGGCCGTGGGGCAAGTCGATGGGTTGGACCTCCTCCTGGAAATCGCTTCCAAGGATGCAGATCCGAAGGTCCGTGCGCGGGCTGTCTCCCGGATCGCCGACGCCAAGTCCCTCTTGGATATCCTTGGGAAAGATGCCGCCCCCCAGGTGAGAGTGGCCGCCGTCCAGCGCATCCGGGAGCAGGGGATCCTTGCCACGGCCGCCCGCTACGATCCTGCCCCGGAGGTCCGTTCGGCCGCTCTCCTTCATGTGGATGAGGACCAGAGTCTCTTTCGGGTGGCCGCCATTTCCGATCCGTCTCCCGGTGTCCGTGCCATCGCCGCGAGCAGGCTCCTATCGAGGGAGTCCCTTGCCCTTGTCTTGTCCCGGGATGCCAGCCCAATCGTTCGGCTTGCGGCTCTGCGTCGAATCAGCGACGAAAAGCTCATCGGGCAGGCATCCGAATGGGATGCGGACTGGATGGTCCGGAGGGAAGCGGTGGTCCGGCTTGGGAACTCGGAGTGGCTGAGCCGGGTTGCATCAAAAGATCCGGATGAGGAGGTCCGCGTCGCCGCCATCAGACGATTGGTGGAAACCGGCGGCCTGGGCGAATGGCTGGATCGGCAGGCCGATCCGTCGAGACGAATCGAGGGCGTGTCTGAATGCTCGGACCCCAGGGTCCTTGAGGCCAGGGTCCGGACCGATCCAGATCCGGGCGTAAGGGCCGCCGCGCTCTCCCGAATCGAGGATGCGGGCCTTTTACGGAAGTGGATGGCGGATCCCGCTGGTCCGGTCCATCCGGAGCTTGCGGCGAGAAGAATCCTGGATCTTCGAGAAGGGTGCGAATCGTCTTCAAGGCTCGTGCCCCTCCAACGAATGCTGGCGGACCCACTCCTGGAGGAGGTCCTGGGCCCATTGGAGGTCTCCTATCGAAGCCGCTGGCAGGACATAAGGTATTCGCGGGAAGGGACCACCGCTTACCCTCCCCCCCGGGGGCGTGCCTACGTGCAGGTGCTGACCCTGCGCGTTTCGGACCATTCCGGGAAGGTCCTTCTGGACCGCACCCTGTGGGGGCGGAGGCCTGGGAAATTGGAGGCCTTCCAGGGTGAGGCGGTTTCTGGCGCGGAGAGCATCCGGCGTCAGTACGCGGAGGTGGATGTCCTCGCCTTGACGGAATCCCTCCTGGAACCCCTGGACGCGGATACGATCATCGGTTTGACTCAATCGGGGAACAAGTTCGTTCAAAGCGCGTCTCGGCTTCTGCGGGAGAGACGAAACCTTTAGAATGGGGACGGGGAGGATCCTATGAGGCGCCTCGCGATCTTGATGTTCGTTTTTCTCTTCCTTGATCCGGTCCTGCCGGGCTGGGCGCAGGACCGGATTTCGGGGGCAACCCAGGTGGTGGGCCCGGTGTTTCCCACCCTCAGCCCCCGCGTCAGAGACCTTCCACCCTTGGCTCCGGTCGACGGATTGTACGGACTGGAGATGAAGCGTAGAGACGAGCAGGGCTTCCTGGGGCCGGAGGTCCTGGTTCCTCCCGTCGAGGACCCCCTCGTGGAATTGCAGCGCCGGGCTCCCATTCCGGCACCAAGTGCCTTCGACACGCCGATCGTCAACGTGGAGGGGGCGGATTACGGATCCTATCCCCCGGACTGCACGGGGGACGTCGGGCCGGATCACGTCGTCCAAGGCGTGAACGCCGCAAACTCAACGGTTTGGGTCTTCGACAAGAACGGCGTATTTGACACCTCCTTTACCATGGAGAGCCTCTCCTTGACCGCTCCCTGCAACAACGGCTATTGCGACCCAGTCATTCTCTACGACCAATTGGCCGACCGATGGGTGATCAGCGAATTTTCCGGCACGGGAAGCTACTTCTGCGTGTACGTATCCCAGACCCCTGACCCGACGGGCGCATGGTACGCCTACACATTCAACGCGGGGTATTCGAGCGTGCCGGACTATCCCAAGTACGGTGTCTGGCCCTTGGACGAGGATGGGGACGGGGCCTACGACGACGGAGCGTACCTGGTGGGCGTGAATGCGGGTACGACCACGACGCGCGACGTGTTCGCGATGGAACGCTCCAAGATGCTGGCGGGCCAACCGGCGACGATGCAGAAGTTCTCGCTCCCAGATCTGGCGGGGTGGGGCTTCCAGCTCTTTCTCCCCGCGGGCCACGAGGGCCCTGATCCTCCGCCCTCCGGGGCCAGGGGCCTCTTTTTGCGCCCCGTGGACACGGAGATCCACGGAGGGACGTGTGCAGGGTGCGATCTCATGGAGATGCGGGAGCTCTTCGTGGATTGGGCGGCGCCCGCCAATTCCCTTGTTACGCAGCTGCCCAGCATCCAGATGGCGGACTGGGACCACACTCTCTGCGGGACGTCGGGGAATTGGGACTGCATGCCCCAGCCGGGAACGACGCAGGCCATCGACCCCATTCGGGAGCCGCTCCACTTTCCCCTGCAATACAGGAACTTCGGCACCCACGAGACGCTTGTGGGTGCCTTCGCGGTGGACGTGGACGGAACGGATCACGCGGCGGTTCGGTGGTTCGAACTCCGCAAGGAAGGATCCTCCTGGTACCTCTATCAGGAGGGAACCCTGGGAGGCGAAGCGGGGGTGCATCGGTCCGTTGCGAGCGCCGCCATGGATGGAAGCGGCAACATCGCCGTGGGGTACACCCGAACGGGAAGCAGCACGCCCTACTACCCGTCTCTCTATTATTCGGGTCGGATCAGCACCGACCCCCTGGGAACCATGCCCCACTACGAGCATCGGATCATCGACGGAGTCTCCTCCCAGACGACGTACGACCGATGGGGCGACTATGCGGGCATAGGCGTTGATCCCGTGGACGAGTGCACCTTCTGGTTCTTCTCCGAATACATGGAGTCCGGGAGCAGCGCCACCCGGGTGGCCTCCTTCCGCTTCGACGAGTGCGGATGCGAGGAACCGGGGGCGCCCTCCTCGCTCCAGGCCATCGCGAACGGAGACAACCGGATCGACCTGACCTGGGCGGGAGGTTCGCCAGCCGCCTCCACGTACAGCCTGTATCGGGCACAGGGCTCCACCTGCTCGCCCGCGCCGTTGGTTTGGACACTCTTGGCCGAAGGCCTCACGTCGACCTCCTATTCGGACACGGCGGTGTCGGGGGGAACCTCCTACGCGTATCACGTCGTGGGTGTGGATGCGACGGGCCGCTGCCAGTCGGCCCAGAGTTCCTGCGCTTCGGAGACGGCCGAGGGGACCTGCACGCTTTCCCCCACGTTTGCGGGGTTGTCTTCCATCACCGCCGGCGCGTCGTCCCCCTGTTCTCTGGATCTCGAATGGGGAGCGGCGGTCGCCCAGTGCGGGGGGGAGATCACCTTCAACATTTACAGGTCCACCGACTCGGGTTTCATCCCGGGGCCCGGCAACTTGGTGGCACGAGGGGTCCTGGGCACGTCTTTCCACGACGCCATGGGCCTCGTAAGCGGGACGACCTACTACTTCGTGGTGAGGGCTGTGGATGATGCCAACGGGGTCGAAGACTCGAATCTCGTCCAGCGATCCGCAGTGCCCATGGGGAGCGTCGGGGACGCCACATGGCAGGCGGGCGCGGAGTCGGGCGATCCGGCCATGACCCTTACCGGAACCTGGAACACCTCCACGGCTCGCGTCCACGAGGGCACCAACTCGTACCACTCTGGGTACGCCGACGGCTCCTGCGGCGCGCTTCGGACCCCTCCCCTGGCCCTCACGGCGGGACAACTGTCCCGCATGACGTATTGGACGGTCTACGACATCGAAAGCCGTTACGACGGCGGCGTCGTGGAGGTGTCCAACGATGGGGGCTCAAGTTGGACCCAGCTGACGCCGGCGCCCGCCTATCCGGACACCTTTCGAAACACGAGCGACGCGTGCGGATACGCCAACAACCTCCCCTGCTACACGGGCACGAACCTCACCTGGACGCAGTACAGCGTGACGCTTTCGGCCTACAATGGACAGACGGTTCTGATCCGGTGGAACTTCTCGACGGATGGATTTTTGACCGAAGAGGGTTGGTACGTGGACGACGTCGTCGTCTCGCACGTGCAGACGAACACCCCCTGTTCGACGTCCGGGAGCATCACGTCGGTCAAACCCGTGCCCGATGGGCTCTGGGTGAGCGGAACGGCCACGAGGGCCGCCAAGACGTCTCAGGACGGGAGTACGGTGGACCTTTCCTGGGACGTCTCCACCTGCGCCAGCCCCGACTACAACGTGTACTGGGGAACGGAAAGCGGCCTTCCCTCCTATTCCCTTTCGGGGAGCTCCTGCGGCATGGGGACGACGGGAAGCTACAGCTGGTCAGCCCCGGCCATCCCAGAGGGAGAGGATTTCGTCTGGTGGGTCCTCGTCGGTTCGGACGCCTCCGCGATGGAGAGTTCCTGGGGCAGGGATTCGGCCGGTAACGAGCGCCACCCCGCCGCCTCCAATCAGTGCGGCTTCACGGCCAAGAGCACGGCGAGCACCTGCCCGTAGGGCTCTGGTCGGTCCAGCACCGGAGAAGAGGGGCGGGCATTGGCCCGCCTCTTTCTTCTTCGCGTCCACACCCCCGTTGGGAGCGATCCCCAGCCAGAGAATCCCCCGTGACGTTCCGCCCCGTTCCCGCAAATAGGCTACAAGTGGGAGGGTGTCATGGGAAACGTGCGTCCGAAGGAGCGTGGCCGGTCTTTTTGCATCAAATCCTCGTTCCTGCGCAGTGTGGCGTTTGCGGTGGCGGTTTCGGGTGCCCTTCTGGCGCCGGTGGCGGCCTGGGCGGTGAAGGCCTATCCCAAGCCCCACGTGCGGTTCCAGCCCGACGGGACGGCCGTGGTGGTCCGCATGGTGGGGGACGAGCGCCTGTGCTTCTTCGAATCCGAGGACGGCTACACCCTGGTTCGGGATGGGGAAGGCTTCTGGGCGTACGCCGATCCGGCGTCGGGGGGCCTTGAGGCCCTGTCTCCCTCCCGCCTGCGGGCGGGGCGGGACGCGGTGCCCGAGGGCTGGCCCCGGCACGTTCGCCCGCGCATCGACTACGCGGGTTTGAAAACTCCCATGCGCCCGGAAAACGACGGCTCGGTCAAGCGGCGCTTCCTGGAGTGCGGCTTCGGAACGCGGGCGGACCGAATGCCCTCCATGGCCGGCGGGGAACCTCTGGCCGTGAACCCGACACCCCTGACCCTCCCGGTCCTCGTGATCCTCGTGGACTTCGCCGACACGGCGAGCCGCCACACCACGGGTCCAAACACGCCCATGGTCGGTGAGCCCGGCTACGAGCCCATCCCGGGCCGCTCCAACGACGCCTCCGCCTGGCAGGACCTCTTCGGGGACCCCACCATCCCGGGCGGACTGAACCATTACTACGACGAGGTCTCCTACGGGCAGTTCCAGTGGGACGTGACGGTGGCCCGGAACGGGGCCGGCTCGGGTACCGTGGTCAACGACGGCTGGTACATCAACCCCCAGACCATGGCCTACTGGGGGGAGGATCGCCAGCAGGGGAAGTTCTGCTATTCAGATTCCGTCCGGAACATCAGGGACCTCATCGAATGGGCCATCCAGGCCGCCGAACCCGACGTGGATTACGCGCGGTACGACACCGACAACAGCGGGACCATCAGCGATGCGGAACTCATGATTTTCGTGATCCACGCCCGGGAGGGCCAGGAGCACTACGGGGACTCCTGCGACGGGGTCACCGATCCCCTGAACCACATCTGGTCCCACCAGTGGGCCATCGACACGGCCGTCACCGTGGACGGAAAAAGCGTTCCCAGCGGCCACACGTATTCCATCAACCCCGAGTTCGAGCCGGCCCTCAACCGGGGCGTGAGCCCGCCTGCCGTCACGGACAAGTGGTTCGGCGTGGGGGTCTACGCCCACGAGGGCTTTCATACACTCGGCGGTCCCGACCTCTACGACTACGACTACGACGCCACCGTGGCGGGCGAGTGGGACCTCATGGACAACGGCTCCTACAACGGGGTCAAGTCGGGCACGAACCCCTCCCACGTGGGGACGCCCCTCAAGTTCGACATCGAATTGCAGGACGCCGCGGACAGCTTCGGCTGGATCTTCACCGGAGACGTGACGGACCTCTACTCCGCGGGGATCCACCACACGGGCGCCTACCGCATCGACGCCCTCTCCGGGACATCGAAGTCCAACGTCATGCACCGGGCCGTCTGCCCCAACGACTCCAGCGAGTGGTTCGTCCTGGAGAACCGCGCGCCCGTCGGCTACTACGAGCCCTACCTGCCGGAATTCGGTCTCCTCGTCTGGCACCGGGACGTGAACGGGTTCCGCGACGACCCTCCCTACGCCGCCAACGTGGAGCGCAAGGGGTGGAACACGACCACCGCCGACGGCCTCAATTCGACCACGGCGGGGGCCGCCTTTTCCTACGAGGACGGGGCCTCCGAATTCACGTCCTCGACGGACCCGAACAACGCGCTCAACAACGAGACCGCCTCGGGCCTGCTCGACGTGCGCTGCATCGGGGCCGAGACATCGAGCATCGGGTACGTGTACGGCTCCGTCTCCGGTCCCCACGTGGACTACGCCGGCAGCACCGTGCTGGACCTCTCGGGCGACGGTGACGGCTACATCGACAACAGCGAGACCGTCACCCTGACGGTGCAAGCCCTCAACTCCTCCTGCGCGGGTCAGACCGCTACGGCAGTAACCCTCACCCTGGGGGTGGCCGCCGACAGCGACATCCCGGCCTCCGCCGTGACCCTCGCCAACCCCACCGTCCTTCTCGGGGACATCGCGGCAGGGGCCACGGCCCAGCGCAGCTTCCTTGTGACGCTTGCCTGCGATCCGGCGGGGTACGCCGACCGGAGCATCACCTTCGCCTATACCCTCACAGGGGGCAACATCTCCCCCGTTTCGGGGACCTTCGCCAAGGCCACGGACAAGGACCTCCTCCTCTCCGACGACGCCGAGGCCTACCCCAATGGCTGGGCGGGGACCACGGCCCGGAGCGTGAGCGCCTGCGCGACGGCCCTCGGCCACGGGGACTGGATCTGGTCCACGGACCGGGCCCACAGCGCCACCCACAGCTACCACACGCCAGAGGCCTCCCCCGACGTCTGCTACACGGACCCAGAGGAATCCTGGGTGAGTCCCAACATCACGGTTCCCCCGGGAATCGTCCTCAAGGAACTTCGCTTCTGGCACGCCGCGGCCATCCCCTGCCCCGGGTACAGCCGGGCCCGGGTGTGGATCTCCACCGACGGGGGGACAACCTGGGTGCGAAACGAGTCCTTCTACCTCGACGCGGGGGACCTGAGCTGGGGCGAACTGGCCGTGCCCCTGAGCGCCTACTCCGGGGCCGCCCAGTTCCGGTTCAAGTTCGTGGTGTACACCTACACCTGTTGGTCGGGTTGCACGGGGACCGAAGGCTGGTACGTGGACGACATCCGGATCCTCATCAACGAGAAGGACGGCTGCGCCTGCACCAACCCCTCCGCCGTGTCGGTGACCCCCGACGGCCCCCTGTCCCCCTGCCTGGGGGTGCCGGTGACCCTCACGGCCACCCCCACGGGGGGCACGGCTCCTCTCTCCTACCAGTGGACCGAGGACGGCTCCCCCGTTTCCGGCGCCACAGCCTCCACGTATGGTCCGGTCTTCTCCTCGGGCGTCACCCACGCCTACACCTGCCGGGTCACCGGGTACGGCTGCACGGGCTACACCGAGGACACCTCCGCCACGTCCGTCACCTGGTCCTTCTGCTTGCCCCCCGCGGAGGTTTCCGACGACGCCTCCCACCACCTCAAGGCGGCGAAAGACGGGGACCTCGTGGATCTCGAGTTCGAAGACGTGGGGGCCTACCACTACCAGCTGTACGTGTCCTCCTCGCCGGTGACCACGGCCTTCCAGGTGACCGACGCCGCCGTCGGCAAGAAGGACTGCCTCTGGTCCTCCTGGACCGACGCGGGAGAGCTCCTCCAGGTGGGCGACGTGAATGTGGAGGCAGGCCTCACCTCCACCCCGGCGGTGCTGTACTTCCTCGTCACGGCGGACAACGGGACGGGCGCCGAGGGCTCCCTGGGATCCACCTCGGAGGGCGCCACCCGGACCGCCGATTCTTACTGCGACGGAATACCGTAGGGAAGGTCGGTCGGAGGAACATTTCGCGGGAGGCCTGCAGAAACCAAGATCCGAGGGCGGCCTTTCGGGGCCTCCCCGTTTCAATGCCCCCGGGATTCCCTGTCCACAGGGCTGGCGGGGGGGCTGAATTCGTCCTATGTTATGCCTGCGCAGCACCTTCGAGTCGCCCCGGCGGGGCGGGGGAGGGGTGTCCATGGGTAGGGCAGAAAGATGGGGTACCAGGGCGGGGCTATGGGTGACGGTGGGTTCGCTTCTCGCGCTGGGTTGGCCCTTGGGGGCAAGGGCCGCCGCGCCGGTCATCACCAACCTGCAATCCGCGCCTAACACCAACAGCGTCCTGATTACGTGGGACACCGACGTGGAAGCCGACAGCCGGGTGGATTTCGGTCCCACCCGCGCGCTGGGCTCCTACGTAGAAGTAGAGGAAGCGGAAACGCATCATTCCATCACGCTCACGGATCTGCCCTGCGACACGTACCTCTTCTCGGTCACTTCCAGCAACCAGGACGGAGCGACCACGGAGGACGATAGCGGCTCCTATCACCTGTTCACGCTGGATTGCGCCCGGCTGGAGCTCGCTTCCCATTGGTGGAGCGACTCCTGCGAGTGGAATCCCGGTTCCGGTGACGGGGTGGCCGGACCGGGGGAGACCCTCGATCTGACCCTGCGAGTTCTAAACCGGGGAGGAGCGGATGCCACCACCGCGCAGGTTGCGGTTTCCACCACCACCTCCGGGGTGACCGTCACCCCCTCCTCTGTTTCGCTCGAGACGGTGGAGGCCTACGATACGACCCTGTTTTTCCAGCCGGAGGATGCCTCGTTCACCGTCGACATCGGCCGGGAGGTTCCCTGCGGCACGCGTATGTCCTTCACGGTAGCGATGACTTGCGACCAGGGGTCCTGGCAGGAGACTTTTGTCATTCCGGTGGGTTCCACGGCGCCTCTTCTTCTCGAGGAGGACTTCTCCGACGGGGATCCCCCGACGGGCTGGACCCTTGAAGATGGGGGAGACGTGAGCGACACCTGGACCACCGACAATCCGGGCGGGCGCCCCCTCCCCGAGGGCATGAGTGGGTACGTGGAGATCCTGGATTCGGACTACTTCGGGGACCTGGGAATTCAGGAGGATAGCCTGGTCTCGCCGTCCGTGGATTGCAGAGACGCCACTTACGTGGACCTGACCTTCCGTTCTTTTCTCTGGGCGGTCCAAACCGGTCACGAGGAATCGGCGTTCGTGGACGTGAGCACCGATGGGGGATCCACGTGGCAAACGGCGGAGGCCTGGCGCGTGAGCGTGGGGAATCCTCCCGCAGGGGGGTTCCCGCCGGAGGCCGATCCCGGCGAGTCCGTTCCCGTATTCTTGGATCTCCGCGCTCTGGCCGCGGGCCAGTCCAATGTCCGCATTCGCTTCCGGTATTTGGGCCGCTACGGGTACTACTGGATGGTGGACGACGTGAACGTGGCCGTCTGGGAGAGCGGCGGATCCTGCTCCGCCAAGGCTTGTTGTTCAGTTCCCACGGGACTGTCGAACCCATCCGCCGCGGACGAGAACGGGTTCTGCGCCGACGAAGGCGTCCGGATCACCTGGGCGGCCGATCCCACGGCCTGGGGGGACGAGGGCCTTTCCAGCCTAGATCGGGGCTATCGCGTCTTTCGAGACACCACCGACGCCTCGGGCTTCATCGCCTACGGCGCCACCTCCTGGGTGGACGCGGGCGGCACGAACAACACCGCCTACGAGTATTCGGTGAAGTACATCAACACCTGCGGCGAGGAGGCGTCCACGTCCACGGTCTCGGGCACCGACGCCTACTTGCCCGCCACCCCCACGATCACGGGAGATTCCACCAACACCTGCCCGGCCACGACGGTGGCGCTGAGCACCGAGGGCGGGATGTCCTCGTACCAGTGGCGGAAGGACGGGAGCCCCGTGGGAACGAACAGCGCCGGTTTCACGGCCACGGAGAGCGGCACCTACACGGTCTCCTACACCAACGGCTCGGGATGCTCGGGCACCTCGGCGGGCCACGCTGTGACCATCCAGACCTGCTCCGTCACCCCGGCGCCCGACGGCCGCGGAGGCACGACGCCCGCACGCGGCGTCAAATCCGGCTCGGACATCACGGTGACCTTTGACTCGACGACGTGCCCGGCCCCCTCCTACAACCTCTACTACGGTCCCCTTTCAAGCGTCTCCACCTACGCCTGGACCGACGCCGTATGCGGCATCGCCAGCGGCTCCTCCTGGACCCCGCCCTCGGGGAACACCTTCTGGATCATCGTGGGGGACTCGGGCCCCATGGAGAGTTCCTGGGGGCTCAAGCGGATCGGCGGCGTGGAGAGCCAGCGGAGCACGAGCGCCTCGGGCCTGTGCGGGAACAGCCTGATCGACACGACCAGCACGTGCCCCTGAAGAATCTTGGTCGACGCGGATCGGCCGGGCGGGAATCCGAACCCGTGTTGGCGAAAAAATAGGTGACTGTCCC